>PXRJ01000053.1 GCA_003021705.1 Halobacteriales archaeon QS_3_64_16 | reverse complement strand
AAAGGTAATATCGAGTACGACGAGGACGCCGAAGTCTGGGTCTATGGCGACCGGGAGAGCACCCGCAGCGCGAACTCCGTCCGTGGGGCCCGCAAGCTGTTGAAAGCGATCTACACGATCGACTTCCTCGCCCAACAACTGGAAGAGGATCGCTCCTCGACGCTGCGTGAGTTGTACTACCTCTCGGAGAGCTGGGACGAAACGGAAGCGCAGTTCGCCGACCAAGACGAGTCGAACCAGCTCGTCGAGGACCTAGAGATCGTCTCCTCGGTCACTCGCGAGGACTTCCACATGCGCCCCGAGGAGTCGGGCGCGACGCTCATGGGGCCGCTGCGCCTGCGCGAACAGACCAGACGCGGCGAGCGAGAGATCCATTGTCAAGAAGACGTCGGCGAAGGAGGCTATCAGATTCCAAACAATCCCGACACGATCGACTTTTTGGACTGTGACGCGGACTTCATTCTCTGTGTCGAGACGGGTGGGATGCGCGATCGCCTCGTCGAAAACGGCTTCGACGACGATTACAACACCATGGTCGTCCACCTCAAGGGCCAGCCCGCCCGGGCGACCCGGCGAATCACCAAACGGCTCCATGACGAACTCGATCTCCCAGTGTTGGTCTTCACTGACGGGGACCCCTGGAGTTACCGAATTTATGGATCGATCGCCTATGGCTCGATCAAATCCGCCCACCTCTCGGAGTACTTAGCGACCCCAGAGGCCCGCTTCGTCGGCATCCAGCCCTCGGACATCGTCGAGTACGACCTGCCGACCGATCCCCTCTCGGACTCGGATAGCAACGCTTTGGGAAACGAGTTAGAAGACCCGCGCTTCCAGACCGAGTACTGGCGCGAACAGATCGAACTCCAGCTAGAGATCGGGAAGAAGGCCGAACAGCAATCGCTTGCCTCGAGGGGGCTCGATTTCGTGACCGAGACCTACCTGCCCGAACGGCTCTCGGCGATGGGCGTATCGTAGCCGGGCATCGATTCGGTAAGCGCTACGGTTTCGGTTTTTTGGTGTCCTCCGAAATCGTGTCACTGCTACGCTATTTCGGCTTACCTAAAAATGGAAACGCTTATTCCGTTTAGGCGTGCCGAAACCAGTATGGCACGCGACTTCGATCCGACGAGACGAGGATTACTCGCGAGCGGCGCACTGCTGGGCGCTGGAATGCTCGCCGGCTGTACCGGGGGCGACGGTTCGGGCGGGGACGGGCAGAACACCGGAACAGCGGGAGGGAACGGAACAACGACCGGCACGACCGAGAGCACCGAGAACACCGGGAGCGCCGAGACGACGGACGGATCGAGCGGTAGTAGATCCTACTCAGTGTCGATGGCGCCGGTCGGCGAGGTAACCTTCGAGCAGGTGCCGAAACAATGGATCGCCGGGACCGGTGATTGGGCCGACATGGGCGTTGCTCTCGGTGTCGGCGCGCCGAACGCGCTGTGGCTCCCCGACCGGTTCAACAGCCATCACTACGAGGAGCTTCCCGGCGTCTCGGTCGATACGTCCTCGATCACGGCGTTGTACAGCGACGGCGTCGACAAGGAGGTGTTCTACGAACTCGATTCGGACGTCCACGTCTTCGATCCGAATTTCCTCGCAAACCGGTTCAAGGGCTGGGAGCAGGCGGACATCGCAGAACTACGGGAGAGGGTCGCACCTTACTTCGGCAATACGATCTTCAGCCGCGAGTACCCCTGGCACAGCTATCGGTACTACACGCTCTACGAGGCCTTCGGTAAGCTCGCGGAGGTCTTCGACCGCCAGGATCGCTACCGACAGTTCGCGTCGGTACACGAAGGAGTCGTGAACGACGTCCGATCGCAGCTGCCAGCCAAGCGCAAGCGACCGTCGGTAGCGGTGGTGTATCCACAGCCGGTCGACGAACCGGAAGCGTTCCTCCCCTATCCGATGGGTCGGGGGACGACCTTCGCACACATGCACACGCTTGGTCTCCAGGGTGCGTTCGGGAAAAACACGAAGGCCTTTACCAACGACCGAGGAGAGGTCGATTACGAGACGCTTCTCGAGATCGATCCCGACGCGCTATTGCTGCTCGGTCACGAGAAGAAGTCGGCCGAGGAATTCCGCAATACGGTCGTCTCCTATCTTCGAAACCAGGAGATCGCGAGCCAACTGAGCGCCGTCCGGAACGAGGACGTCTATCGGGCGGGCGGGCTCTACCAGGGACCGATCATCAACCTCTTTTTGATCGAACGGCTCGGCAGGGACCTCTATCCCGACGCCTTCGGCTCCGAACCGCTCTTCGATCGCGAGGGCGTCGCGAGCATCGTCAACGGGAACAGCTGACTGTGACCGACGAACCGAACCGCCACGACGCACTGACGCGCAGGCGCTACCTGAAAGGCGGCGGCGCACTCCTCGGCGGCGGAGTGGTCGCGGGCTGTGTGTGGACGGGCGATTCCAGCGGAGCGAACGTTATCGACGGAACGTTCCGTCGATGAGCACGACTGATTCGCGAGACGCTGGCACCGATTATCATTACGACCTCGTCGTCTGCGGCGGCGGTCCGGCCGGCTGTTCGGCGGGCGTGTTCTGTGCTCGATACGGTCTCGATACGATGATCTTCGACCGGGGGCGCTCCTCGATCAAACGGTGTGCGTACCTGGGGAACTATCTCGGGTTTCCCGCCGGAATCGACGTTGAGACCTTCTACGAGTTGATCCAGGACCACGCCGAAGAAGCCGGCTGTGTCATCCGTCCGGACCTCGTCGAGTCGATCGAACGCGCCGACGGCAATAGAGACGAGGATGACGACGACGAGGGGGGCGGGTTCGTCGTGACGCCACAGGAAGGGGCACCTGTCAGCGCGAGGCGGGTGATCGCCGTGGCGCGCTACGACGGCACGTACCTCCGTCCGCTCGATCGCGGTGACGGCGACGATGGGGGGAGCACGGGGATGTTCGAGAAAATCGAATACGACGGCGAGGAACGTGAGGTCTTCGATCGCGAGTACGCCGATCGGAACGGCAAGACGCTGATCCGTGGACTGTACGTCGCCTCGCCCTCGGCGGAGACGGACCGACAAGCGATCGTCGCCGCCGGTCGCGGGGCGCGCGTCGGCCTCGCGGTCCTCACGGCGGTTCGACGCGAAGCGGGCTACCCCGAGGCCATCGTCGATCGCTACGACTGGATGCGAAAGGGGAGCGAACTCACCGACGAGCACGCCGCTCGCGAGTGCTATCGCGAGCGGTTCGACGAGGGGGTCCCGGACGACCACGACCCCACGGAGACACGACTCGCCGATCTCCGCGAAGCCGAGATCGACCGGCGGCTCGCCTCCTACCTCGATAGAGAGGCGATCGACGCGCGCACCGCGGCGGGCCAGCGGGCGATCCTACGGCGTCTCGACGACGAGCGCGTTCTCGAACGCGCCCGCGAGATCGAAGCCGAGCGCGAGTCATCGGAGGCGCGGGGCTGATGGCGAGCGAGACGACGACCGACCGAACCGATACCGAATCGGGGACGAAATCCGAGCTGGACTCGGGACCGGAACCGGGGTCGGAATCGACCGCCGCCTCGCGCCGCGAGCGCTGGATCGGAGAATATGGCTCGCTGTTCGTACTCTGTGTGACGAGCCTGCTTATCGTCCTCCTCGGCGGGCTCGTGCAGGTGAGCTTCGGGGCGTTTTCCATGACGCTGCTCGAAGCCTGGGGGGCCGTGTTCAATCCCGACGTACTGCTGAACCCACGAGCGTGGGAGGCGTTCCTGCTCGGGGCCGAAATGCCGAAGATGGGAGACCGCAGTCTGATCGTCTGGAACATCCGCCTCCCGCGCGTGTTCGTCGCCGTCCTCGTCGGGATGAATCTCGCCGTCTCGGGCGCGATCTTCCAGGCGGTGACGAGAAACGAACTCGCCAGCCCCTTTATTTTGGGAGTGTCCTCGGGCGCGGGACTACTGATTTTACTCACGCTTGTCGTGTTCTCGGGGCTCTCTACGTTCCTACCGCTGATCGCCGCGGTCGGGGGGGCGATCGCCTTCCTCGTCGTCTACGCCATCGCCTGGCAGGGGGGGACCTCGCCGGTCAGGTTGGTGCTCGCGGGCGTGATCGTCGGCACCGTCCTCGGCAGCCTCCAGACGGCGCTGTTTTTCTTCGCCGAGGACATCGGCGTCGTCCAGTCCGCGATCGCTTGGACCACCGGCTCGCTCACCGGCACCGACTGGGAGCAGGTCCGGCTGGCACTGCCTTGGACCGTTCTCGCGATGGTGCTCGCACTCCTCAGTTCCCGGCAGTTGAACGTCCTCTTACTCGGCGAGAGTACGGCGAGATCGCTCGGTATGTCGGTCGAGAAGGTTCGATTCGCCCTCTCGGGGGTCGCGGTGCTCGCGGCGGCGGCGAGCATCGCGGTCGCGGGGATCGTCGGCTTTGTAGGACTCATCGTCCCCCACGTCGTCAGAAATATCGTCGGCAGCGATTACAGGAAGTTGGTCGTCGGCTGTGTGTTCGCCGGGCCGGCGCTGATGGTCGCCGCCGACGTCGGGGCCCGCCTCGCGCTCAGTCCCACACAGATCCCCGTCGGCATCGTCACCGGCTTGGTCGGCGGCCCGTACTTCCTCTATCTCATGCGCAAACAGGAGCGGATGGGTGAGATCTAATGCGGGATACTGACGCGCTTCGAACGGACGGTGGCACCGGAACGACGCTCGACCGCGAGTCGCTTCGAAACGGCGAGGACGTGAGTGACGACGGCGCTGGAAGCGAGGCGAAGAAGGCCAACGGTCCCGGCAGTCCCGATAGCATCGCCGATGCCAGCGAGTTCGTCGGCGAGGACCTCGTCATCAGCTACCGCTCGACCGAGGAGCCGGTCGTCGACGGCGAGTCGATTCGCGTCCCGCCGGGCGAGGTAACCGCGCTCGTCGGTCCCAATGGCAGCGGCAAGAGTACTCTATTGAAGGGGCTCGCGAACCAGCTCGCCCTCGATAGGGGTATCGTTCGCCTCGACGGCGAGGAGATCCACGCGCTCGGAACGAAAGAACTCGCTCGCAGGCTGGGACTGCTCTCCCAGGAGAACGTCGCGCCCGAGAGCATCACCGTCGCCGATCTCATAGGTCACGGTCGCTATCCCCATCGGGGCTTTTTCGACTCGATGACTGAAGAGGATCGAGCGGTCATCGATCGTGCCGTCTCGCTGGCCGGGATCGACCACCTGCGAGACCGGGAGGTCGGCAGCTTGAGCGGCGGCCAGAAGCAGTTGGTGTGGATCGCGATGGTACTCGCCCAGGACACCGACGTCCTCCTCCTGGACGAACCGACGACGTTTCTCGATCTACACCACCAGCTCGAAGTGATGGGAATCGTCGAAACCCTCCGGGATGACAGCGAGACTACTGTCGTCCTCGTACTCCACGACGTCGAGCAGGCCGCTCAGTACGCCGATCACGTGATCGCACTGCGGGAGGGGACGATCCACGCTCGTGGCACGCCGGAGGAAGTCCTCACCGAGGAGACCCTCGCGGAGGTCTTCGGCGTGAAGGCGACGGTCGAGCAGGGACCCTGGGGGCTGCGGGTGACGCCCCATCGAGCGCTCCATAGGGGAGACGACCCGGGACGGAGCGAGGAGTGAGTCGCGCACGAACCCACTGGCCGTAGAGAAAGTCGGCGGTTCCCGGTGTCCGGTCGCGTCCCCGGATCGGCACTGCTTCGCTTTAGGACTCGCCGATCGATCGCACTGCATAGATGGTCGTCGTCCCGCTGAGTTCGTTCGCGACGACGAGCAGCGGGTCGTCGGTCGGACTCTCGCCCGCCGAGACGAACTTCAGGCCTTCGGGGCCCAGGTCGCCCGCGGCACTCGCGTCTTTCTCCCCCCCGGCGATCTCGGTCTCGGGCTCGACCTCGAAGTCGCGCTGATGGACGTACTGAACGAACTCCGGAGCGACTGGATCGCTCACGTCGTAGACGACGATTGCCCCGACGCGTTCGAGGCCGACGAAAGCGTACGTCCGGTCGCCGACCGCGCCGAGTTCGATGCCTTCGGGTTCGGGACCGTGCTCCGGGCTTCGAGCGTGAGCGGTGTTCGCGGTGCCATCGACGTTGACGTAGCGGGGATGGTGTAACGCGGCGAGCAACTCGAAGTCGTTCCCGCTGTCGAAGACGAGTTCGCCGTCGGTCGTCCATACCGAAAACGAGCGCCCGCCGAAGGCATACAGCTCCTCGAAGCGCCCGTCGCCGTCGATATCGCCCGAAACGGTCGAGACCTTGAGATTGCCGAGGTTTCCGGGCCGGACGAGTTCTTCGACGGATTCGATACCCGCGATGGCCTCTAGATCGAAGGCCTCGGGCGCGAGATCGATGTCCCGGACGCGTGCTGCCTCCTCGAAGCCCTCGTAGCTACGATAGTACCCCTCGTTCGCGGTCACAAGGTACTCGATCCCACCCGCTTCGTAGCTTGCGATCGCGTCGGGCTGATAGAGACCCTGTACCGGCCAGTTACAAATATGGGTCCCGCCACGGTCGCTCGCGTCGAGTTCGTTGCCCGGCAGCGAGTGGTCCTTCGAGCCGAGGGCGACGACGTCGGTGAACGCCTCGTTTTCGACGTCGAAGATAGCGATCGCGTTGTTGGGCTGGCAGATGACGTAGGCATAGTGCCCCTCGGCCCCGATCGTGAGGTACTCGAACTCCAGGTCTTCCGAGACGCTCGCACTAGGTCCGTAAATCCGGACGCCCCGCTCGCGGAGCTCGGCCTCCTGGCCGTCGAAGGCACTACAGTCGACGAGCGACGCTGAGAGGTCTACGACACCGTCGCGGATATCGACCACGCCGACGACGCCAGGTGGATCGGTCTCGTAGCTCGCGTCGGGTTCGCCAGCACAGGCGACGAGCAGCCGCTCGCCGTCGGGGGTAAACGTTACCATGTCGGGCATCGCGCCGACCGTGACCGTCGCGCGGGCTTCGAAGCCCTCGATTCCGTCGGTTCCGTCGGTCCTGTAGACGACGAGGCGGCCCGGTTCCTGTGGCGGGTCGGCTTCGACGGCGACTACCAGGGTGTTCTCGCGGAAGGCGACGTTGGTGGTCTCGCCCGCCTCGGGCCAAGCGTCGGCGACGGTGATCGTCCCGAGGCCGTCAGGGGCGGTTGGGTCGCTCGCATCGATGACGTCAACGCCGCCGGCTTCTGCGTTGACGACGAACAGTCGGCAGGTAGCCGGGTCGTAGGCGACGATCTCAGCGGCGTCTTCGGCGAATTGGCCGGTCTCGTAGCGGCCGACCTGCTGTAGGGCGATCGTCGGCGGCGAGTTCGTTTCGCTCCCGATCGGTAGACCGTCAGTCATCGGTCGCTCCCGGCCGTCGAGTACTCGGGGAGCGAAAGCGGTCGAGGTCGCCGCGGCGAGCGTAAGGAAGTCGGCGGGATCGATGCCATGGTCGGTACTCGAAACGCCTGGACAGAACTCTTGTGGTGTGAGTCGTCGGTCGCCGGTCGACAGCCACTGGTCGCCGATCAGTTGCGTTCGTCGAGCACGACTGGAACACCGCGACCGGCGACGTCCGCGGCAAAGGCCTCCGAGTCGGCCTGTAGTTCTTCGAAGGTGTTGTAGTGGATCGGCAGCACGAGATCCGGATCGAGCGTTTCGGCGAGATCGGCGGCGTCGTGGCGATCCATCGTAAAGGAACTGCTGATCGACGGCAGAAACAACGAGATATCGAGGCCCTCGTGGGCGTCGAGCACGTCCGAATCGCCGGGCCAGAAGACCCGCGTTCCGGCGATATCGAGCAGGTAGCCACAGCCAAACCCCTCCGGGTGGATCGGCTCGCCGCCGCTCGTGTTCGGGCCGTCGGGGTGGTTGTAGGCGGGCAGGGTCTCGATCTCTACACCCAGGCTACTGCCTTCGAGGGCGTACTCCTCGTTCTCGCCGATCCGCACGACGTCGCCGGGGAGTTCCTCGATCTCCTCGACGTCCCGGTCGATGCGCGCTGGGTCAACGGCGTCGTAGAGTACGATCGTCGCGTCGTCGCTCGCGACGCGGGCAATGCCCTCGGAGTCGTAGTGATGGTCGTGGGTGATACAGACCAGATCAGCGTCGTGCGCGTCGTAGTCCGTGCCCAGCGGATGATTTGTTCCACGCCATTCGCCGGTGAGGGTGCCGTAGCGGCCGGGATCGAGGTAGGCGACGAAGTCATCGTATTCGATACGGACGGTCGCATAGCCCAGCCAACGCACCGATAGATCGTCGTGACGGATCGTCATACTCCCGAGTAGACCCCCCTCGTTCAAGGCTCCCGGGTCCGAAGCGGGAGGACCTGGTGCAGCGTCCCGGACGGTCGCCCAGGGAGGACTACGGAGTACCGCGGTGCTCTCGAAGACCGCCGGGATAGCTTCGTTCGCCGGGAGAGAAGCAGGGATTCAAGTCGGTCCGTAGCTACCACCAGGGTATGTCGGGGTTGGAGTCGGACTCGGAATCAGGGTCAGGGTCGGAACCGGAGCCCGAATCGGATCTCGCCGAACAGGTCGCCGAAGCGGTCGCGATCGACCCGGCGGAGTTCCAGGCCCAGGCCGACGAGGAAACCGCCGCCCTCAAAGAGGAACTCGCGGCGGGGACCTTCGATAACCCCCAGGCGATGCTCGGGCTCGAATACGAGTTCTACGCCGTCGATGGGGCAAACAAAGCCTTAGCCCGGGTTCCTCGACGACTCCTTTCGTTCATCGGCTTCGAGAAGGAACTCGGCTTGCACAACGCCGAGATGTGTGCGAACCCCCAGCCCTTCAACGAATTCGGCCTCCACTCGAAGGAATCGGAGGTTCGCGCCCAGTTGCTCACCGCGCTTCGCAGCATCGATCGGGAGGGCCTGCGCCTCATCAGCGACGCGATGTGGACGATCCCGCCCGAGAACACGGATGCTCGGACCTACCTCACCGAGTACGTCAACGACAGCGGGGTCCGGATCGCGACGAACATGAGCGCATCAGTCAGGTATCACGCGATGGGCAACACCACCGAGGAGGGCGCGGTCGTCATGAACGTCGATGCCCCCCACGTCTCGATCGCCGCCGAGACCGTCATGCCCGAAAGTCTCATTACATCGATCCAGCCCCACTACCAGCTCCGCCAGGCCGACGACCTGCCCGATTACTTCACCTACGCGCTCCGGATCGCCGGCCCGCTGCTCGCTCTGGGCGTGAACTCACCTTTCTTCCCGCCGGACCTCTACGACGAGGCCGCAACTCCCGAAGAGATCCTCGAAGAGGCCTGGATGGAAAACCGCATCCACGTCTTCGAATCCATCCTTAACCCCGATGGCGGACGGAGCAAGGTCCGCTTCCCCCGGGACCTCGATTCGGTCGAGGAGGTGATCGACCGGATCGCAAGCGACACCACGATCGTTCCGATGCCCGCCGAGGGCTCCGATCGCTTCGACGACGCTTTCCATACCCTCCGGCGCAAACACGGCACCTACTGGCGCTGGGTCCGGCCGGTCTTCGATGGTGCGGACCGATCGAGCGCGAACGCCCGCATCGAGTTCCGGCCGATCCCCGGCCAGCCCACGATCCGGGACTCGATTTCCTTCCTGGCCGTGTTCGCCGGCCTCATGGAGAGCCTCCCGCTCCGCGAACACCCCGTCTCTGATCTGGACTGGCGCGACGCTCACGATAACTTCTACCGGGCGATGGGCGAGGGCCTGGAGTCGAAACAGGTCTGGATCACGAACGACGGCCGCGAGACGACCGACCGACGGACGATCTACGACGACATCTTCGCCCACGCCGAGGACGGCCTTACTCGCCGCGGGCTCTCCGAGGAGGAGGCCGCCAAATACCTCTGGCCGCTCAAACAGCGCGTCCGTAAGGGCGTCACACCCGCCGACTGGAAGAAGGCTGAAGTCAGAGAGCGCCTCGACGATGGCGACTCGCTCGAGGAGGCGATCTACGGCATGCAACGCGCCTACATCGACCGGCAGGAAGAGACCCTGCTCGAAGGCGGCTTTACCGACTGGTAGTACCTTTTTCTCGTCGGGTGCGCTCGCTCACGCTGTTCGCTCGCCCACCACTCCTCCAAAAATCTACGCTAAAAAGGCCGCTCCCTCGATCACGCTTCGCGCTCACTCGGTCACGGGGAACCGCTCGCTGGCGCTCGCGGATGCAGGACCTACCGCCACTGATTCCAGTTGTTGTGTGGCCGTTCGGCCGCTTGCGGACGAGCACGCTCCGCGCGAGCGAACTGGAGGGGAGCGAGCGTTTTTAGTCCCGGTTTTTGCCGAGCCCGCAGCGAGCGCCGTAGGCGCGAGCGAGGACCTCGGCAAAAAAGTGGGGTTTAGTGGACGTACCGGTATTTCCGTTCGTTCATGCGGCCGCGGCCGTCGTAGACGAACTCCTCGCTGGGGGTGGTGAGTTCCTCGACCTCGACGGTCTTCGCGTGGTTGTGGACGTCGTGGATTTCCTCGTACTCCGAGAAAGAAAGGTCGTACCGTTCATCTAGTCGAGCGTCGATATCGAGTGACTCGATCTCCTCAAGCCAGTTCTCTTGGACCGTCTCGGCGTGGATCTCGGCTTGGGCACCCGAGCCATAGGAGCCGACGAACAGCCGCTCGCCGGTCAGTTCCTCGCCGCGCTCGGCGGCGTTCTTCAGCGCGCTCGCGCGAGCGACGTGAACGGAGCCGGTGTACCAGTTGCCGACCTCTCGGGCGATGTCGAGGGTGGGCTCGATGGCGTCGCCGAACCATTCCTGATACTGATCGGTTTCCTTGAGCGAATCCATGTACTCCCGCACCGCGTCCCGGAAGGCCTCCTCGTCCTCGAAGGCTTCTCGACGTGGCTGGCGGCCGATCTCGGACGCGAGAGTGTCCTCGATGTCGGTGTCCCGGATCATGTGCCGATAGCCCAACATTGCGGCCTTCCGGACCATCCCCGGGAAAGGCGTGTGGAAGGGTGCGAACCGGAAGTCCTCGGGGCGGACGTCGCCCGCAATGCTCTCGTAGTCCTCGACGGCCTCGCGCATGCGTGCGAGATAGACCTGGACCGAGCGCTTGCCGTCGACGCTCGGGAACTGCTGGTTAGGTTTGAGGAAGTCCGTCTCGTCGGCGCTGCCATAGCCCTGTTCTTTGCTCAGGGTCACGATGTCGGGGTCGGTGTCGATCAACATCGCGACCGCGCCCGCGCCCTGGGTGGCCTCGCCGGGGTCGTCGCGCGCGTACAGGGCGGTGTCGGTCGCGATCACGAGCGCCGCGCGGCCGCGATTCCGACCGGCTTGAATCCAGTTATAGGCGTCGTCGATGCTCTGGGTACCCGAGATACACGCGAACTTCCGCTCGCCCTTGTTGGCGTGATGGAGATCGCCCTCGAAGACCTGCTCGAGACAGCCCGCGATGTAGGTCGAAACGGGCTTGGAGTTATCGAAGGCGCTCTCGGTGGCGACATCGATCCGACCGATGTCCGCCAGCTCCAGTCCTTGACGGTCCATCAATCGGTGAGCGGCGTTCGCGCCCATCGTGACGATGTCCTCGTAGACATCGGGCAGCGAACTCGAATAGATGCCCAGTCCTTTGGTATACTTCTCGGGGGCCTCGTCCATCGCCGGGGCGAAGGTCTCCGCGAGGTCGAGCGCCAACTTCCCGGTACGGATCTCGATCGCGTCGATGCCAACGTCAGTCATAGGGGCTCTCACGATGGCCTGGTATATGGGTTTGTCGACCAGTATATCGTCGATCGTCGAATACGAGGGGGGGTCGGATCGAGGGGCAAAGCTATCGACCGGGATCGAACCGTGAGGAAAACGGCGACGAGTTGGGACGGCACTACTAGCCGTCGACGGTGACGGTCTTTTGAATCACATCGGTGTCCCCGTCGTCGTCGGTGACCCGCAGGGAGACGACATAGGTGCCCGGCTCCTCGAAGGCGTGACTGACCGTGGGCAGTTCGGCCGTGAGGTCCTCGCTACCGTCGCCGAAGTCCCACTCGTACCGAACGATCTCGCCATCGGGATCGACCGAATTCGAGGCGTCGAACATGATCGCCTCGCCCGGTCGCGGGACGGTAAGGGGATACTGGAAGGCGGTCTCCGGAGGCCGGTTCGCGATCTCGACGGTCGCGGTCGTCGTGGCCGTCGCGCCGTGCTCGTCGGTCACAGTCAGGGTCGCGTTATAGGTGCCACTCCGGTTGTAGACGTGCTGGGGTCGCGGGCCGAACTTCCGCGAGCCGTCGCCGAAGGCCCACTCGTACTCGACGACTCTCCCATCCGAATCGCTCGAGGGGCGGGCGTTGAACTGCACCGCCGTCCCGCTCGTCGCGTTCTGTGGGACGTAGGCTCCCACCGCGTCGGGGCGCTGGTTGCCGATCGTGAGGTTGAGCCGGTCGCCCGGTCCGGCGCTATTTTGCCCGCCGGCGACCGCGAGCGTCGTCGTGCCCGGCCCCAGGACCTCGACGGTCGCCGTTGCGATCCCCGCCTCGTCGGTGGTATTGTCCGCACGCACGTACCGGACGACGCTCGGGTCGCGGTTCGCGAGCGCGACATCGACCCCGCTCACCGGCTGCTGGCCCGCCGTTGCGTTCGCGACGAGCGGGATCGTCAGCCGGCCCGCGCTGCGGTCGTAGATACACCGGTTCGGTCCGCACTCGACGCCGGGTTGGGCCTCGAAGGCGCTCTCGTTCCACCGCACGACGTGCGGGGCAGGGCTCCCGTCGGCGTTCCGTACGGTAACGTCGAAGACGGTAGTATCGGCTGCCGTGGGGTTTGCCGTCGGATCTGGCTGGGCCGTCCGGTTGGCGATCACGGTCAGGTTCACCGGCCGGCTGCCATTGATACTTCGGGGCGCGCGATACCGGACGACCGCCTGGCCAGTCCCGTTGGTGCGCACCTCGATATCACTACCGCGCTCGCCCGCTGCCCGTAGCTCGCCGACGCTAACGTTCGCCCCGCCCGTCCCGAAGCGCTGGAGCACCGATCGATCGACGATCGTGGCGTTCACCGACTCGTTTGCAACGGGATTGTTGTACCGGTCGCGAACTTCGAACACCAGCTCCCGGGAGCGGTTCTCGGGCACACGTACCTGCCGGTCGGTGGCGTTCGTGAGATATCTGGGGGTCGGGTCCTCGACTGCTTCCCCGACGCCGATCTCGGCCATTCGCAGTAGATAGGGATCGTCGCCAGTGGTCGGTTCGAGCGTGATCGTAAGCGTGCCACAGGACTCCCCAGTCGGCCCCGAGCACTCGAAGGACTGGATGGAGCCGCCATTAGTGCTGAGTTCGGGTGCCAGAACGCGCTGCCAGCTCTCGTTGGTCGCCTGCGTCGAGACCGAGAGTTCGACGGGCTGGCCGCTCGCGTTCCGCAGCGGGACGGTCGTATTCGAGACGCTCACCGGCCGCGTCTCGAGCGTATAATTCCCAGTGCCAGTTCGGGAGAGCGAGCCATCGACGGTAAGGACGGTGATTCGCTTCCCGTCGATCAGCGTCTGGTTCGAAAGGGCCTCCCCACCCCCGATATCGGCGTTCGGCCCCAAGAGGTCGGTCCCATACAGCGCGTACAGAAGCGAGTTGTCGTAGGCGGTGACCGGCGCGTTCTCGAACTCGTTGTAATTCGGGAAATACGCGACCCCCCGCGTCGCAAAGGCTTGTTCTGACCCGTTCCAGTAGTCGGCGGTCTCGGGGACGGTCGCCGTCGCGTTCGTAATCGAGACGCTCGCGGTTGGTCCGGGAGCGGTCGTTCGAAGAGTGCCCGCCGCCGACGCGGGGTTGACCGCGACCAGCCGATCGGGGTACTCCGCCCCAAGCGTGACGTTCGCAGAGTGTATGGAACCAGTGGCGGCCGTCCGCAGAATCGCCGCCCGGACCCCTTGGAATTGCTCTCTGAGTTCTGCGTTGTGGCCCGCCTCGACCTGTCGGTTCTGCTGTGGCACGCTCGTCACCTGATAGACCGAGAGCGCAACGATGGCGACACCCACCAGGATCACCGCGCCGACCTGCATGGCCTGCGCACGTCTGTCGCCCCTGATATCCATGTGTATATTTCGGTGTAGTATAGAGCTAAAGTTATTATGCTATTATCCGATCGATGAAACGAATCGGTAGAGGCGGTTCGGATGCGCCACTGGCATCACGATCTTCGAGACAACTACTCGGACCGCAAGGAGGTGTCAGATGCGAGTATCGTTTGTCACTGACCGAACTCCTATCCAGCCATACTGTCCTCGGTGTCTCGGGTCGGTTCGAGTGTATCGATCGTTGCCGGCGGGCCGCCACCTTGACTCGATTCGCCGGAAGTGACCGTGAACGTCCGGCTGGTGGTATCAGTGGCGTTGCCGTCGGCTACCGTAAGCGTCATTCGGTACTCGCCAGGCGGCAGGGGATTAGCCGTAACCCTCTCGCCAGTCGTTTCGTTGGTCCGTCCGTTCGGGCGGGTAAGTTCCCACTGGTAGGTGAGTTCGTCGCCGTTAGGATCGCTGCTTCCCGAAGCGTCGAATCCGATCTTGTCGTTCGTCCGCGGATCGGAGGGCGTATAATCGAGGGCGGCTGTCGGCGGTTGGTTGGTCGCCGCCGGGTTCCGATCGTCGACGGTTAGGCTTTCTCGCTTGGTAGCGGTCACGTTGTCGTCATCGGTGACTTCCAGAATCACGGTGTAAGTACCTGCCTCCTCGTAGGTGTGACTCGGCGAGACGCCCGTCGCGGTCGGTCCGTCACCGAAGTCCCACTCGTAACTCGCGATCGAACCGTCCCGATCGCTGCTCCCTGACGCGTCGAATCCGATCGGTTCGCCTCGTGTCCGGTCACCACCGTACCCGAACTCGGCGATCGGTTCTCGGTTTCGCACGCTCACGGTTGCGGTCGTCGTGACCGTCGCGCCGCCCTCGTCGGTGACTCGAAGCGTCACTTCCCGGTCACCGTCGTCGGCGTACTGCCGGGTCGCGCGCTCGCCCTCCGCTTCGAAGGAGCCGTCGCTATCGAGGTCCCACTCGTAGGCGAGAGCGTCGTCGCTACGGTCTGGATCGACCGAATCCGACGCGTCGAAGCTCACTGTCCGGCCGGTCAGCGGCGTGGTCGGTCCGTACTCGATCGCGGCCTCGGGTGCCCGATTCGAGACGGTGATCGTCCGGTTCACGGTCGTCTCCGCGCCGTTTGCGTCGGTGACGGTGAGGCCTACGTCGTAGGTCCCCGCTTCGTCGTAGGCGTGCTGTGGCGTCGGCCCGAACCCTCTACTGCCATCGCCGAAGTCCCACTCGTACTCCAAGCTACCGTTCGATCCGTCCAAGTCGGATGCCTCCGCGTCGAAACTCACCAGTTCGCCGCTGCGTGGCGTCCCCGGCGAGAGCTCGACGCTCGCGCTCGGCTCTCGGTTGCGGGTCGTCAGCGAGAGCGTGTCGCTACTGTCGGCACTCGAGACGGTGAGATCGACCGTTCCCGGCCCGAGAACGTCGATCCGTCCGGCTGCCGTCCCGTTCGGTCCCGTGCGGTCGGCTCGGGCGCTGACGGTGGCGATCGTCCGGTCGGCACTCCTGACGTCGAAGGCCACGTTCGGGGTAGCCGGCGACGTGAATACCGAGGCGTCGATCGTCCCGGCGCTACGGTCGTAGGTACAGCCCGCCGGCCCACAGTTGATGCCCGATCGGGCCGCGAGTGCCGTCCGGTTCCACTCGATCTCGTTGGCCGTTTTACTCCCGTCGGTGTTCGTGACGTCGAAATCGAATCGGACGGTATTCGAGGAGTTAGCTGGCAAGGGCTCGGACACATTGATCACCGCGGTTCGGTTCGCCCCGATCGTCACCGGAACCGGGCCGGCATCGGCGTCGACGTCCGGCGGCGCGCGGTAGGTCACGCTCGCATGCCCCTGCTCGTCGGTCGTGACTGTGACGCTCTTTGGCTGTTCGTCGTCGGGCGCTAGGGTCCCGGGTCGGCTCCCGTCAGGGGAGTCCACGATCGTGAGGTTCACTGTCTCACTCCCGATCGGGTTGTTGTACCGATCCCGGACCTCGATGCGGAGCTCTCGAGAATCGTTCTCGGCGATCGGCCCCGTGGGCCCGGGCGCGGTAGTGAGATAGGCCGCCGAGGTCGCGGGCGCGCCGCTGCCGACGCCGATGTTCGCCATCCGAAGCCGGTAGGTCTCTCCCTGCTCGAATCGGATCGTCACCTCACTAGAGGACGCCGCGGAGTCGTAGCGCTCGATCGAGGCGAACTCCGCTCCCGCGAGAAGATCCATCCAGCGTGATTCCGACAGCGTCGTCGGCAGCGTGAGGGTGATCGGTCCCCCGGAGCTCTCGATCGGAACGACCGTCTCCGAGACGCTTATCGGGCGAGTATCGACCGGGACGGCGTCGCTGCCGGTTGCCGAGAGCGATCCATCGAGCGTCACGAGGGTGATATCCCGGCCGTCGACGAACGTCTGGTTCGACAACAGCAGATCAGTTCCGTTGGCTTCCTCGAACCGGTTCGCCAGCACGGTGTGTTCGTAGACCGTTCGCGGAGCCTCGCGGTACTCGTTGTAGTTCGGCTCGTAGGTCAGTGCGGTCGAGGCGTACTCCTTCTCACCCCCGTTCCAGAAATCGCGACTCTCGATCGCGGTACCGCCCCCACTTGCAGCCGTGGCGTTCGCGATCGTTAGGTTGCCGAGATCGACCGTTTCGAGCGTTCCCGAGGGAGGAGCGGGGTTCACGGCGACGATCCGATCGCGATACTGGGTTCCCAGCGCGACCGTCGCCGAACGGCCCTGGCCGGTCCCCGCGGTTTCGAGAATCGCGTTACGAACCTCCTGGAGCTGTTTCTGGGTCTGCTGGTTGTGGGTGAACTCGGTCTCTCCGTTCTGGCCGGGAACGCTCGTTACCTGGTAGACCGAAAACGCAACGACGAGCGTGCCCAAGAGCAAGATTGCACCGACCTGGACGGTCTGGGCGCGCTCGTCGTCGCGGATACTCATGCGAAGCCTTGGTTCTTTTTCCCATGATAAACCTACTGCAGGCGAACGGACTGGGACGGACCGGCACGGGCCGTCGTGGACCGTTCACTCGCCTCTCACCGGTCGGGTGGGTCTCGAGGTCGGTGCTACTCGATTCTCGCCCGATTCCGTGTTACTCCTCGGCGTCGTCCTCTTCGATGACTTCCGGATCGCGGGTGGCGCTCTGGAGGCTATCGAGTCCGTTGACCCACTCGGCGACGAGACCGTACTCCAGATTCTCGGCGACGGACATATCCATCTCTCCGTCGTCGAGTAGCAAGGTACCGGCTTGTGCGCAGTAGCCGAGCGCCGCCTCGACGTCCTCCTCTGTCTCGGCGTCACGGGCGGCCGTAACGTACTCCTCGACGCTCGCGCCCTCGGCGGGCCCCTCGGCGACGTACTCGTCGGCCGCATAGAAGACACAGACGAGCGAGGTCTGGACGCCGTCGAGCAACATTGCTTTCTCCTCGTCCTCGACGTCGGCGTCCCCGAGAACGATCTCCTGGATCGACCCGAGTTCCTCGCGGGCTTCCTGTTCGCCGAGCTCGCCGTCCTCGTAGGCACTGATGACGCGGACGATGGCGATCGCGGCATCGTCCTGCAGGTTGAGCAGCAAGCGCGCGGAGTCCTCGTTTTCCGGATCCAGGTCTTCGGCCTGGACCCGCTCGATCCAGTTCTGCCAACGTTCCTCGGTGTAGAACTCGCCGGGAGCGGGGCTCATACACGGACGGTGCGTGTCGCCGTTGATAGACCTTTTCGTTGTCCTACTCGGAGGAAACTACTCGATATCGAGCGCTGCCCGCGTATCGATGCCATACACCTGCTCCGGGGTCTCGACGTGGGCTGCCCACATCACTTCCTCCGCACCCTCTTCGCGCAGCCAGCGTACTCTCCGGGGGACGGTCTTCGGGCCCAGTACCGCGCCGGGCCGATCGGGGTCGTCGAGGAAATCCGTCTCCATGAGGAAGGCATCGTCGCTCTCCGTCGCCGCCCGCAACTCCTCTTTGCGCGAGATGACGCTCGCTGTCGCCCCGGTGACGGGACCCGACGCGTAGTGTTTGACCACGTTTTCGATACTGACCCCGCGGTCCTCGGCCCACTCGCCGACCTCGCTCAGATCGTCGGTGTCCTCGGTGTGAAGCTGAAGGACACAGCCGAGATCGCCCGCGAGCGAGAGAGCGTGGCGGAGCACCGCGTTCGAGGCGTCCCACACGTCCTCCGAAACCGGGTAGTGCGGGCGACCGGATTTGAGCGCGAGCGCTCTGTCCTGTTCGACGTACTCCGCGGCGACCTCTAAGCCCGCCTGCATCAACTCGCGTGCCGCTTCCGGCGAGTAGCCCCGGTCGTCGACCAGCCGGGAGATCAAGCCGGGATGAACGCCAAGCACCGTCCAGGCTTGCCCGGGGAGGATCTCGTTAGCAGTATGGGCGGCGTCGAGAGTCAGGTCGAACCCTTCTCGGAAGTCCGCCCTCTCATCGACTTCGATGCCGAGCGTCCAGGACGGTTTGTTCAGAACGAGCAAGTGGGTGCCCCCGCTATCAGCAAAGTCGGCGGCCGCCTCGCTCGGATCGCCATTTACCGGGTCGAGATGGAGATGGTCGTCCAGGATCGGCTGCTCGCAGTCCATGTCGATGCGAGGCCGAGACGACCGAAAAGCCCCTCGTTCCGCGCTGCACGCCACCGGAGACGCTCATTCCCCGAGGGTTACCGCGTTCTGGGCGGCGTTCCGAAGGGCATCCGAGCGGCCATGTGTCCCGGGCGCGATCGCGAGCGTTCGCGTTCCCCGTGTGGCCGCGAATTCGAGCACCGGTTTGAAATCAGTATCGCGGGAGGCGATCGCAAGGGTGTCCACGCCGTCGGCGACGAACGCGGTCGCGTCCACGGCTAACTTCACGTCGACGTCGCCACTCGTCACACGAACCTCGAACCCGCGGGCCTCCCCGGCCTGGATCAATCCAGGACTCGCGTGCTCGTCGAGGTAGAGCCGGGCACAGACGAGTCGGCCGGCCTCGGCGGCTCGCTCGCGGACCTCGTTCAGATCGATGTCGAACTCGCTACGGAGGACGTTCGGCCCGTCGACGAACAGCGAGACGGTCAGCTCCGAACCGGTCGAACCAGCCGACCTTGCCATAGCACCCGTGGATTCGCCACCGGTCAGGCGACCCAAGAGACGATCGAACATGGGCCGTCTATCGCATCACCTCCCAAAGCCGTAGCGGTGTCCTTCCGGCATTCTCCAGCCGTCGACCGGATCGACCCGGCTCGGTAGGTTTCGATCGAACGCGTGTCGAGCCGTTTTAACCGCCGGCCGACCCTACCTCGGGCATGGCAGCCGAACAGGTAGGGATCGCCGCGGAGTTGATCGAGCTGCTCGCGGTCTTTATCGTCGCGGCGGGCGTCGGGGTCTTCGTCGCGAAGGTCGGCCGGTTTCCCTACACGATCGCCCTGTTGCTCGCAGGCCTCGGGATCTCGGTGCTCGGATGGGCACTGGGCATCGACCTTCAAAGCCGTTTTGCGGTCGGGCTCACGCACGATCTCATCTTGCTCGTACTTCTCCCGCCGCTGCTCTTCGAGGGCGCGGCGACCACCGATCTCGAATCCCTCCGCGAGAACTTGCTTACCATTCTCGCGCTCGCGGTCCCGGGACTAGTCCTCTCGGTGATCCTGCTTGGAGCCATCGGCCAATATGTACTGGGTCTACCTCTCATCCTCGCGTTGCTCTTCGGCGCGATGATTTTGCCTACTGACCCCGTAAGCGTACTCGCCCTCTTCGAGGAGGTCGGCGCGCCCGAACGTCTCTCGACGCTCGTCGAAGGTGAGAGCCTCATCAACGACGGGGTCGGTGTCGTCGTATTCTCGACGCTACTCGCGATCGTCACCGGTACCTCGGGCACCGTCACGGCCGCCGATCTGCTCGAAGTCGAGCGCCTCACCTCGGTCACAATCGAGATTGCCGTCACGAGCCTCGGAGGCCTGCTCGTCGGGATCGCCGCGGGCTATGCGGTCTATCGAGTGATGGTCGATCTCGACGAGCACATGACAGAGACGGTTCTCACGATCATCGCTGCGTATGGCTCCTTCCTGCTCGCCGAACACTACCTGCACGTCTCGGGCGTGATCGCGACAGTCGTCGCGGGGCTGTTTATCGGAAATCGCGGCACCGAATACGCGATGAGCCCCCGGACGAAGATCTCGATTTTCAATACGCTCAGCACCGGCGCGTTTATTGTCAACACGTTCGTCTTCCTCGCGATTGGCATCAATACGCCCATCGGCGCACTGGCCGCCAACGCCCCGGTCATCCTCGCCGCCATAGTACTGGTACTCGCCGTCCGAATTGTGATCGTCTACCCGATCACCGCCATCATCAATCGCCTCCAGCGCCGCGACGTCTCGCGTTCTTACCAACACGTGATGGTCTGGGGGGCGCTGCACGGCTCGATCCCGATCGCCCTCGTGCTGGGCCTGCCGCCGGGCTTTCCCCAGGCGAGAAAGTTGCGGGCAATGGTCTTCGGCGTCGCCGCATTCAGCCTCGTGGTCCAGGGGCTGACGATGCCCGGCCTCATGGATCGGCTTGGAGTCGCCACCCGGTCGGACGCGAAGGACCTCTATCAGATCCTCGTCGGCCGTGCCCGGGCGGTCGACGCCGCGCTCGAGGCCGTCGACCGGCTCGACAGTGCCGGGAACCTCCCCCGGGACGTCTACAGGGATTTCACTGCCGAGTACGAACGCGAGAAGGAGGACCTGAACGACGCCATCTCGCGGTTGCTGCGTGAGAACCCCGAGCTCCGCCGCGAGGAGTTACTCGTCGGCGAGCGCCGCGTCCTCCAACAGGAAAAAAGCGCGCTCATGGACGCGGTTCGACGAGGCGTCCTCAGCGACGACGTTGGGAATCGACTCATGGAGGAGGTAGACGTCAAACTCGACCTCGTCGACGACGGCCAGAGCACCGTCGAACAGCGCGAGGAGGGCTACGAGGAGTTCTGGCGCTCGCGGGCTGCCGAGTTCGGGATCGACTTCGACATCGACACCGCCGACGTGGACGCGAACACCGGTGACGATGACGACGACGATTAAGCCGCACCTTTTTCCTGGCGTCCTCGCTCGCTCACTCCCTGCGGTCGTTCGTTCACTGCGGGGCCAGGAAAAATCTGCACGAAAAACCGCTCGCTCACCTCCGGTTCGCTCGCGGCAGAGTTACTTGGCCGCCACCCGCAAACGAATCGTTCGTAAGAAACTGCTTCGTTCAGTTGATTCGAACCAACCGCTGGTGATAAGCTACAGACACTTCCGAACCTCTTAGTTTTAGATAGACTACCGAAGATCGATAGACGACAATGACCACAGCCCGATCGATCCGAGAGGACGAGCTGGATGAACTCTTGAAATTGTATTGAATGCTCAATCCTGACGATCCGAAGCTCGAACGAGACGAAGAACTACGCAATCAGTGGCGCGATATGCTGGACAACGAATCGCTCAACATCGTCGTCGTAGAACACGAGCAGGACCTCGTGTCGTCGTGTGTGTTGTCGATTACCGAAAACCTCACCAGAGGTGCGAGCCCCTTCGCGGTGATCGAGAACGTGATAACGCACGAAGAACACAGGCGAAACGGGTTCGGCAGGCTGTGTTTGCAGGGAGCTATCGAAATAGCCGAACGAAGGGATTGCTACAAGATCATGCTCATGACGGGCTCGGATGAGGAGTGGAAGCACCGATACTACCAGAGCTGCGGGTTCGATATCCAAGACAAAACCGGATTCGTGCTCGACTTGGACTCCGATCGGACGACAGTTCATCCGCGAAGTGATCGCTGATCGGGAACCCATCCAGTTCTATAGTATTGTGCCCCCGACCGTTGATGGAAGGGCTTCGAGTAGATGCGAGCGAAAGCGGAAACGGCACAACTGGGCGATCAGTAGTCGATGTCGGCGGTATAGTAATCGACGACGAGAACCGCGAGCGCGCCAAGGGCTGCGACCCCGAGGACAGCGAGGGTACGGCCCGGGGTCCAGGCCGAGACGTTCGCGAAGACCTCCCGAGCCGGCAGCCGGAGCGCGCCGACCATCAGGGCTACGAGGAAGGTGAGCGTCGCCACCCGGTAGCGATCGAGCGCGAAGCGAACGGCATGAGAGATCGAAAACAGTCCAATCACCGCGCCGATTCCGAAGACGACCACCACTAAACCAGGGTCGATCACGGCCGCGAGCGAGCCGCCGCCCAGCAGCCCGAACAGGGCGTCGAAAAAGGTCGAGAGCGTCTCGGTGAGAAAGAGGTACTGGCCTAACAGGAGGAGAATAAAGGCTCCCGAAATCCCCGGGAGGATCATCGCACAGATCGCGACCGCGCCCGCGACCAGGAGCACCGGAAGGGTGTTGGGAAGACTACCGGTCAGCCCGCCCGCGAGCACGAACGCGAGGGTAAAGCCTGCGATCGCCGCGCCGATCCGGCCGGGAGTAGAGAGATCGACTTCATCGCGGAGCACGACCGCGCTCGCGGCGATCAGCCCGAAGAAGAAAGCGAACAAGAGGGCTGGAACGGCCGACTCGGCGGCTTCGACCAGCCCGGCGACCGTCGCGAGTGCCGTTGCGATCCCGGTTCCCAGGACGAGCAAGAAGGGAATATCCATCTCGACGAGCCGGGCGCGGAACCGCTTGCGACCCGCGGCACTCGCAATACCCGGGAGGAGGGTCACGACCAGGGGATCGACGTCCGTGACGGCGGTGATGAGCCGCTCGTAGATACCGGTGATGAGCGCGATAGTACCGCCAGAGACTCCGGGAACGGCGTCCGCAGCGCCCATGAACATCCCTTTGAGGAAGACCGCGAGCCACTCGCGGGCGCGCTCGCTCGTCGAGAGAGCCGTCCGCTCGCTGTGCTCTTCGGCGGTCATCGTCCACCGACCGCTACCCGCTCGAGAGTACCGAGGCCAGCGAGTCGCGCTCGGAGAGCGGTCGGTGCTGCGGAACTCCTGCGGGCTCGATCCGGTACGTTCGACGCGGTGGTGACGGGACTGGATCCGATCGCTCCCTGACTCCCGTTCGAGGCGTTCGCTCCCGTGCTGGCGTTTGCACCACTGCTCGCGTTCCCACTAGTGGCGTTCGTCCCAGCAGCCGACGCGCTCGAGTTCGATCCCGAGCCGGCCGCGCTCGAAGCGTTCCGGGGCTGCTCTTCGAGCGTAACCTGAATCGAGGCGTTACGTTCACCGATCACCGCTCCTTCGGGGATCGGGGCCGTCGCGCGCTGGATCGTCCCGTCGGCCGCGGTCGCGTTCGCTCCGGTAGCGTTCGCGCCACCCGCGCTCGGTCCGACCGTGGCGTTCGGCCCGCCAGCGGTGAACGTGTACGGTCCGGTCGCCTGGACGCTCACGTTCGTATAGCCCTCCTCAGTACCCCAACGTGCGTAGTTCGTCGTCGAGTACGGCACCGTCATCGTGAATTGCCCCTGGGAGTCGGTGCGGGCGCGCTGGGTGTAGGTGAACGTCTCATCGGCGTTGGGCATCCGCAACTCGACGCTCGCCGTAACCCTGGAATTCGGCGGGCCACTGCCTTCGACCTGGGCTCCGGGCACCCGCTCGAAGGTCTTGACCCAGGGCGTGCCGGTCTGACTCGCGGTGTCCTCGCTCGCGTGCACCAGCCGATAGTGCTCCAAGGCAGAGACGTACTCGCTGGGGATCCCCTGCACGCCGCCGATCTGGGCGGATCGCTCGCGCTCGACGAACGCCCGCGCCGCGGACATGTTTTCGAACTGCCGGACTACCTGTCCGGAGCCGTTCTCGCTCTGGGGCACCAGTGCGTACCTGACTTCACCGAGCCCGGAGGAAGAAGCGGTCTGCTCCCGGGAGTAATCGATGGCGATCGGCTGAGGCGAGGCACTGCTACCGTGGAACTTGTAGAGGCGAACCCGGAGGGACTCGTAGTAGCGCTGGCGCTTGATCGTCGCGATCTGGCGCTGGCCTTGCTGGTCGTACAGCCGGGTGAGGACGTCCGCTTCGGCCAGTGAGCCGTTATCGTCGTAGAAGACGATCGGGGCAGTGAACTTGCCCGAACTCGGGTCGGCGAGCTTCCAATCGATCATCACGTAGCGGGTGTTCTGCCCGCCCTGGTCGGCCGGCAAGAGTGAATTAGCTCGCGTCTCGTTGGTCGCGAGCAGGAAGTTCGCCGCGTTGGTCGCGCCCTGCTGGAAGGGGTTCGCGACCGGGATGCGCTGGCCGATGGAGGTGATGTAGTGACCGTAGTCCCACCACGACATTACGCCATAAGCCCCGGGCGGATAGTCGAAGTCCCCAGTGCGCTCGAAGCTACCGTAATACGCCATGTCATTAGTAGCCCCGCCGTAAGTGCCCTCCTGGGGCGTGTTCTCGCGCAGCCACTCGAGGCTGCCCTCCCAATTGGTGACCTCGCCGGGGGTTGCGCTGCTATCGGCGTACTCGCCGGCGGTCGGCGACTGCCCGCGCACGGCGAGGGGAGCAGTCACTAATAGCAACGCGGCGACGACCGCGAGCACCTGGTAGGTCTGGAGGTTCCCGAGACGACTCCGCGCCCGTCCGCTGCGAGTGTCGCTTGCCCCGGAGCCCGCAGGGTCGGCATCGACGAGACGGACCACCCAGCCGATTAGGAAGGCGTTCAGCACCGCGACCGCAAGCGTGAGGTAGTAGTTGAACCGGACCTGGGTGAGCGTCGCCGCTAAGAGGAATATCGTCCAGGTGATTACGAAGAGGTATTCCGCGCGGCGATCGTCGCTCCCACGGACGATTCGCCAGCCCATGAGGAGGATCGCTGCCGCCGCGGTGATGTAGGCGAGCCCATAGTAAAACGAGAAGTACGAACCGACCTGATCGAGCGGAATCGGCTGGGCTTCCCCGACGGTCTGGGCGGTCGCGCTCGTCCCGAAGCCCGCGACCCGGAGGAACTGCGAGCGGATCAACGCGGCGAGATCGGGCGCGAGCACGGCGAGCAGGCCAGCCAGGACTACCAACCCGCCGCTGATCGCGACCGGGTAGCCGCTTCGAGGGAGGTCCCTTCCATCCCAGAGACGCGCGAGCCAGGCCATGAAGACACAGCCCGCCGCGACTGCGAAGGCCAACAGCGGCTGGAGCAACGAGAAGTTCGTCGGGCTGAAAGTAAAGAGGTTGAGCGGGACGATCGCGAGCACGCCCGTGACCGAGAGCGCCACCGCACCGACGAACGCGAGGTGCTCGGGGCTATTGCCCGCCAGGTACTCGGCGGTGAGTGCAATCGTGAAATAGGCTCCCAGGATGCCGACGAGGAAGACCGCCGGCGGCCACGCCCAGATATACAGCGCGATCGCGACGCCGGCGAGGGTTGCCCAGCCAGCCGGTCGGCGGAGGCCGTCGAAGTCCCGGTCTACGAGCTGTTCGTAGACCGGCTTCTCCCGGTTGGCGATGCTGAGGGCGATAAGCACGGCGAGAACCGCAAACGCCTGGAGGAAGGCCTCCGCGATGTGGTGATCGGAGAAACCGACGAGGCTACGCCGCAGGAAGGAACTGGGCGAGAGCGCGAGGATCGCGACGCCGATCACCCCCCCCAGCCGGCCGCCGAGGCGCTTACCGATGAAATACACCGGGATCGCCGTCAGTACTCCGAAGGCGGCGGGTGCGAAGAGCAAGGTGAGCGAGATCGTCTGCTCGGAGGGACTGCCCAGTCCGATCAGCAGCGCGACGGTCGCGATTATCTGGTCGAACAGCGTGCCGAACTGCCCAACGGTCGTGCCGGTCGGGAAGTTCGTCCAGGGATCGAAGGGCATCGTTGCCGGCCAGTTCCGAACAGAATAGGAGACCTGCCGGTAGTGATACCAAGCGTCGTTCCCCGAGAAGAGTACTCGGCCATCGACCACGAACGCCCGCCAGTTGCGCACGCGGATCCAGGCCATAAAAGCGAGCAACGCCGCGAGCACCGGAACGTGGTACCACGCCTCGATCCGATCGAGGACGGCTTCGGACGCCGGGAGCCGCTCGGAGCCCTGCTCCCTACGCTGACTCATTGGAGGAAAGGAAGTCCTAAATCGCTGATAAGGCTTGTCATCCGGCCGGCAGGTCCATCCGTCGAACCCGCCGGCGGCGAACGGAAACGCCTTCATCCGGGGCGTCGTTTCGAGCACCAATGCGGATCTCGGTCGTGCTCTGTACGTACGATCCGGCGCTGTACGACGCCTTTCGCGAGGCGGCCGATAGTGTTCTCGCACAGACCCACCCTGACCGCGAACTCGTGATCGTAATCGACGGGAATCGCGACCTCGCCGAGCGGGTCGAGAGCGACTACGGCGACCGCGAGGACGTACTCGTTCACTGCAACGATCGGAATCGCGGCCTGCTCGCGAGCCGAAACAAGGGAACTGAACTCGCGAGCGGCGAGGCCGTTGCCTTCCTCGACGACGACGCGGTCGCCGACCTCGAGTGGCTCGCTGAACTCGACGCGGCCTACGAGAATCATGACGCGCTCGCCGCCGGCGGGAGGATGACCCCCGAGTGGATCGCAGGCGAACCGCGTTTCCTGCCGGCGGAGTTCTACTTCCTCGTCGGCGTCACCCATCGGGGGTTCGCCGAAGGTCCTCGCGAAGTCAGGAACACCTTCGGCTCGAACATCTCGTTTCGTCGCGACGTCTTCGAGAACCTGGAGGGGTTCGACACGGCGATCGGCGGCCGGAAGGGCGACTCACACCTCCAGGGCGGCGAGACCGAACTCGGTGCGCGACTTCGAACGGAGTACGGCCGCGGGGTACAGTACAACCCTGACGCGCTCGTCGCGCACAAGGTCTTCGACTATCGAACCGATCCGATCTGGCTCGCGAAGCGGGCGCTCTGGCAGGGCTACTCGAAGCGCGCGATGGCGGTGTTACTCCCCGAATCGGGCGGCGAGGAGAGTGCCTTTTTGGGTCGGCTGCTTACCGAATTCCTCCCCGGTCGGGTCCGGCGACTGATCGGGGAACCGAGCCTCGAGCGCGCCGAAGAACTCCTCGCGCTACTAGTATTAACGGCCTGTGTCGGGTTCGGGTACGTCTACGGCGCGGTGCGATACGCGCGGTTCTCGCAAGCGGTGAGCGAAGGATGAGCGCGAAGCCCGGGCGGACGAGAGAACGATGAGTGCTCCACGCATCTGCTGGCTCACACCCGACAAACCGGCCAACATTAGCGTCGGGCGTCGGCAGATCGCCGCCCACCTCGAGGAACTGGGCTTCGAAATCGTCCTCCGGGGGACGACGCTGACGACCCTTCGGGAGGTGCTCGCCGACCGCAAGGGCTTCGACGCGGTGATCGGGACGACCAGGGCGGGTGCGGTCGCGGGTGCGCTCGTCTCGATAATGAAGGGGTGTCCGCTGATCGTCGATCACGTCGATCCGATCGCTCAGTTCGAGCGGACCGCCTCCCGGCCGGTCGCGGCGGTCGTTCGCTGGCTCGAGAACGCGACCTTCGCGCTCGCGGCAGGCGTGCTCTATACCTATCCTGAAGAGTGGGCCCGCGCCTCGCGCTTCGCGAGAAGGGTGAGTAAGACCGGCCTCGGGGTAGAGTTCGATCGCTTCGACGACCCCTCCCCCGAGGCGATTCAGGCAGCACAGAGCCACCTCGCGGAACTCGCTATCGACCCCGAGGACCGAATCGCGATCTACCTCGGTGGGCTCGAGCCGATCTATCACGTAGAAGAGCTTCTCGGAAGCGCTCAGTACCTAGAGGACTGGATCCTGCTGGTGGTCGGTGACGGCTCGCTTGCCGGTCGCGTCGAACGGGCAGCGGAAGAATGCGAGAGCATCGAGTTCCTCGGCAGCGTCCCCCACGAGGAAGTCCCGGGCTATCTGCACGTCGCGGACGTCGGAATCTGTCTGGTCGACGACTCACACACGCTCAAAATACTGGAGTACGGCGCGGCGGGCCTGCCGGTCGTGCAGCTAGCCGGCCGCGCCGAGAAGCGCTTCAGGGGTCTGGTCGAGTTCTGTTCTACCGATCCGGCCGACGTCGCCCGGGCGATCGAAGCCACAGGAAAGCGATCGGACGATGCCAGTGAGGAGGAGCACTCGCTGCGGGCGTTCGCGAGTCGTTTCGACTGGGCGCGGGTGGCCGCGGATTACGAGGGGATGCTCGAGGAGGTGCTGTAGTTCGCGGCCATCGTCGGTTTACACCTATGGTAAGGCCGGAAGCCCACGGCTTTAGCTGTGCGGAGGAAGGCCAACAGAAAGCGACATCACCACTGTCGGCACGTCGATGACCGGCTGAGTCCCCAACACATATAAAGAACGATGACGCGTGTGAGATCATCGATGGAGGTCAAGCGAACTGTCCCCGTCAAGTTAGACGTGCCGGACGAGCGACGCGACGACCTCCACGCGACCATCGCACAGTTCAACGGCGTCATCAGAATCGCGTACGCGATTCTGATGGGCTCACAAGACGCTCGCGTCTTGTGAACGCCGCAAACTACACCAGCTGGAACGGTCGGGACGAGGACGGCTACCTGATCCTGAACAAGTCAACGATCCACGACCGCGTGTACCACGACTTGCGGGACAGGACCGAGTTGCCCGCGAACCTCTGCGTTCGTGCCTACTCGAAGGCCATCGGGGCTATGAAGTCCACCGTCGAAACATGGAAAAGCGGCGAGAGTTGCCTACTTCCCCGGTTCAACGAACCGTCGGCGGTCTACGACAAACGGACGGTGACGATCAAGGATCGGTCAGCGACCCTCTCGACGGTCACTGGCCGGGTCGCCGTCGAGTACGTCCTTGGCGACTACCAGCGGTCGTACCTAGGCGACGATGAGTACGAACGCCGCATGGGAACGCTGCACTATGACGAGGGCGAGGATGCGTTCTACCTGCACATCGTTCTCCTCAAAGAGAGCGAGCAGCGGTCGGGCGACCGCATTCTCGGCGTCGATCTGAACCTAAAGAACGTCGCTGTAACTAGTACGGGGTCGTTCTACGATGGCGGTCGGCTACTGTGGGGGCAGAACCACTACTTCCGCGTTCGACGGAGCCTCCAAGACAAAGGCACTCGTTCCACTACGCAGACACTCCGGCAACTGTCGGGGCGAGAAAACCGCTTCGTCTTGGACCGTCTGCACACTGCTTCTCGTCGGATCGTGGAGGAAGCCGACCGCCACGACTGCGCGTACATCGCCATTGAAGGACTGACCCCCATCCGCGAGAATATGCGCGGATCGAACCGTACCGTACAACGACAGATGCACTCATGGGCGTTCCGCGAACTACAAGAGATGGTGGCCTACAACGCCGCCGAGTACGGTATCCGCGTCGAACCGATTCCACCTGCATTTACCAGTCAGACGTGCTCGCGGTGCGGCCACAAGTCGAGCACGAACCGGGACAGTTCGACAGGCTGGTTCGAGTGCAAAGAGTGCGGGCAGGAGTATGACGGCGACTACAACGCAGCGAAAAACATCGGCAAGAAGCTGCTAACTTTACCATCGGGCCAACGCCCCGATGGGTTGGGCGACGGTCAGCTCGCCCTGAAGTCCGGGACGGTGAACGGGAGTGGTGATTACACCACCCACGGCGCTACGCCGTAAGACCGGGAGTCCACGGACAAGCCAACGACTTCAGTCGTTGGTCGTTGACAACGGATAGGTAGGAGGACTCACAATTCCGGCTATGGACAGCGAGGAGAATAGTTCGGACGCGAGTGCTTCGATCCGCGCGCTGGCGAAAGGCGGGAGCGTGCTTCTCGCCGGGATCGTGGTCGAACTGGGGATCTCCTTTCTCGCGACGCTAATCATTGCCCGCGTGCTCGGCCGGGTCGGGTTCGGCGCAGTCTCGCTGGGTCGGACGACAATGACGCTGGTCTCGACAGTTCTCCTCCTGGGTCTCGATACGGGAATCGGACGCTATCTTCCCCGACAGGAGAGCGACGCCCGTCGGCGAGGGGTGCTCGTCTCGGCCCTCCGGGTCGCCCTTCCCCTCTCGATCGTCGCCGGCGGCGTACTACTACTCGGAGCACCGTTGCTCGCGCGGGTACTGTTCGACGATCCTTCGATCGCCCCTGTGCTCCGGGTCTTTGGCCTCGCAGTGCCCTTCGCCGCGCTCATGAAACTCGCCGTCGGGGGCGTCCAGGGCTCGAAGAGAGCCCTCCCCAAGGTGCTCGTTCGAAACGTCAGCCAGCCAGTCGTCCGGTTTCTCGGTATCGCGGTCGCGATCTGGGCCGGCCTGGGCGTAGTGGGCGTCGCCTGGGCCTACCTGCTCGCCTACCTCGCCGCCGCAGGGGTCGGGATCTATTTCCTCCGGCGGTTGACGCCGCTGTTCGAGCGCCTGCCCGCCCCAGGGATGCACCGGGAGTTACTCGCCTTCTCCGCGCCGCTCGCGCTCTCGATGGCGATGACGATTTTGCTTTCCGATCTAGATACGTTCATGCTCGGCGCGCTGGGGACGACCGGGGCCGTCGGCGTCTACAACGTCGTCTACCCGCTCGCCGAACTGCTGGTCGTCGCACTGAGTTCCTTCGCGTTCGTGTTCATGCCGGTGCTCTCCGAACTCGACGCCGATGGAGCCGACGAGGAGATGCGCCGGATCTACCAGGTGATCACCAAGTGGGTGTTCGTGGCGACACTGCCGGTCTTTCTGTTATTCGTCTTCTTCCCGGCAACCGTGATCAACCTTACGTTCGGACCGGCCTATCTGGGAGGGTCGCTCGCGCTATCGGTGCTCGCAGTCGGCTTTTTCCTGCATGCGACCGCCGGCCTCAACGTCAACGCGCTCACCGCGACCGGGCGCACGCAGGTCGTCCTCTACGACAACGTCTCGATCGTGGCGCTCAACGCCGTGCTCAACCTCGTTTTGATCCCGCGCTACTCGTTTCTGGGCGCTGCGGTGACGACGACGATCTCCTATCTCCTGTTGAACCTGCTGTACTCGATACAGCTCTACCGATCGACCGGCATCCAACCTTTCAGCGCCGCGTTGGTCCGTTCCGGACTGGTCGCCGTGCTCCCAGCCGGCGCGCTGTACTGGTTCGCTGTCGTCGTCTTCGCCCGGGGAACGATCGCCGTTCTCGGGCTCTTCGCGGGGTTTCTCGTCTGTTATGCTATCGCGGTGCTTCGCTTCGGCGGGATCGAACAGGAAGAAGTCATGTTGGTGCTGAGCATCGAGGAGCGCCTCGGCGTCGATCTCGGTCCCCTCAAGACGGTCGCCGGACGGCTGATCGGCTGACTAGCCGAGTAGTCGATCAGTCGATCGGTCGGCCGGTCGAAACGACGACGGGGGAACGGGCGGTCGGCGACGCGCCGATCACGACGGACGACCCGGAGCGGATCGCTCGTCCATCTCGAGGCGATACACTTACTATCCAATAAATTATAGCTGAAATAATGGACGGAACGATAATCGTGGGGTTAGACGGTGCCAACTGGGAGCTCCTTCGGCCGTGGCTGTCGGCAGGGCGACTGCCGAACCTCCGGTCACTCCGGGAGCGGGGCATCGAGGCTGATCTCCGGAGCTGTCTCCCGCCGGTGACCTGTCCGAACTGGCGGTGTTACTCGACCGGCAAGAATCCCGGCAAGCTGGGCGTCTTCTGGTGGGAGAAAATCGACGTCGAGAGCCGAACGCTCACCACGCCGACCGCACGATCGTTCGAGAGCGCGAACTTCTGGGAGTACCTGAACGACGAGGGACATTCGATGGGAGTGATGAACCTCCCGATGACCTATCCTCCCTTCGACGTCGATGAGTTCATGATCGCAGGCGGGCCGGGAAGCGAACCCGAGGGCTACGCTCACCCGCCATCGCTCGAAGCGGAGCTCGACGCAGCGGGCTACCGGCTCCATCCCGAACGACCGGTCGCCTCGAGCGACGATCGGGCGGCCGCGACGGCAGTCGTCGACCTCATCGATGAGCGACTCGAGACCTTTCGGGGACTACTCGCCGAGCGCGAGGTCGACGTCGCGCACTGTACGGTCTTTTACTCGAACGTGCTCCAGCACTTCTTCTGGCGGGACGAACCGACGCGCCGCGCGTGGGAACGGATCGACGCCCACCTCGGGGCCCTCCGGGACGAACACCCGGAGGCGACGCTCGTACTGCTATCGGATCACGGCTGTGGGCCGATCGAGACGGTCTTTCACGCCAATAGCTGGCTCGAACACGAGGGCTACTTGCGAACCGAACGCGACGCGAGCGACGTCGCCACGACGGTCGGGCTGGACAAACAGCGGATCTCGGCGCTCGCCCATCGACTGGGCGTTCACGACGTAGTGACGCGCCTGACGCCCGAACGGGTGAAGCGTGCCATGCCCGAGGACGACTCGGGGTTCAAGCGCGAGCGAAAGCTCGAGAAGATCGACTGGGAGCACACCCGCGCGGTCGCGAGCGGCCAGGGCCTCGTCTACACGACCGACGAGGCGACGACCGACGCGCTATGTCGAGACCTCAGGAGCCTCGAAAGCCCGATCACCGGCGAACCGATCGCACGCGCGGTCTTCCGCCGCGAGGAGGCCTACGACGGGCCCCACGTCGAGGCAGCCCCACAAATCGTCTTCGAACAGGCCCTCGGCGTCCACACCAGCGGCGCGATCGGGGACAACCCGCCCTTCACCGGGACGGGCCACTGGACGGCCGAGAACACCCCTACTGGGTTGTTCCTCGCGGACGGGCCAGGGGTTCGAGGGGATCTCGACGGAGCGGCGAGTCGAGTTTCGATAACCGACGTCGCGCCGACGGTGCTCGCGAGCGTCGGGAATCGAGTGCCGACCGATATGGACGGCGAAGTACTGCCGCTCTTCGAGGATCGGGACGTCGAGTACCGCGACCCGCTGCCCTTCGAGGGGGGCGGGACGGCCGCCGGGAGTGAGGTACGAAACCGACTCAAAGGATTGGGCTACCTCGAATGAGGGGTCGCACGTGACGGTCTGTCTCACCGGCGATGTCCATCACGCGTCCCTCGAAACCCGCGACCAGGCCTACCTCGACGGGACCGAAGCCGAGGCCGCCCTGCGATACGCCGAGATCGCCGCCGACCACGGGGTTCCGGTGACGCTGTTCGTCACCGGGAAGACCGCCGTCGAGGAGCCCGACAGCGTACGGGAGTTGATCGCGATGGAGAACGTCGAGGTGGGCGGGCACAACTACTGGGCGTTCGACACGCTGGCGCACAAGGGGTTCAGGGGGCTAACGGGATCGTGGAACGGCCCCGCGTGGTTCCAGTCCTGGGAGGTCGGGAGGACGGTCGAGGCCTTGGATGGACTGGGTGCGGACGTGCGCTCGTGGCGCGATCACGCCTACCGGCACGACGGGAAGACTGCCGGCGTACTTTCCGAGAACGGTATCACCCACTTTTCCGACGCCGTCGGTCCTGACGAGCGGGTGCGCGAGGACGAGGGCGTGACAGTCGTCCCGATCAACACGCCGCCCGACCACGAGCACGTTTACCATGCCTTCCGTACTCCGGAGTTCGTTGCCGAGGACGGCTTCGAGGGCCCGTTCGGGAGCGAGTCGGTTGCGGTAGAGACGTGGGTCGAGTGGGTGATCGAAAGCGTCGATCGCCACGCTTCGAGGGGCGAGGCCGCGACCGTCCTCGCCCACCCGGCATGCATGGCACTGGCCGACGGGATGGGTACATTCGAGGATCTATGTGCCGCGCTGGGCGAGCATGATTCCATCTGGATGGGCGAGATGGGCGAGGTGCTCAATCGTGAGTGAGCGACCGAACTCGTTGCACCTTGGGGTCCTCGGCGGGACCGGACTCCCGGGCAATGTCCGAACGTTCCTCTCGAATTTTCGAACACTTCTCCAAGAGGCCTTGGTCGACTTCGACTGTGATCTCATCCTCAGCGACGACGTCGTGCCGATATCGGGCTATAGAACGATCGACCCTGGGATCGGTGACCCGGATTGCGCCGTCGACGTCATCCGAACGCTGACCACCGCGACGACGGCATACGCCCGATCGAGGCCGGTCGACCTCTTCGTACAGGTGACAAAGTTTCCTGTCCACGGTGTTGCGAGCGTTCTCGCTGGCCGACGGACTGGTGTCCCGGTGCTGACGCGACTGGCCGGCGACAACTTCCGCGAGCACCGACTCTCGACCGGGCCGGCCGATCGGGCTCGAACGTTCGCTCTCAACAACCTTCTGGGACGGCTCCCGGTCCGCCTGGCGGACGCGACGATCGTCCTGGGGCCACACGGCCGCGAGGCGATCCGGTCGCGCAACGCCGGAGCGACCGTCCACGAGATCCCCCAGCCCGTCGATCGGGAGCGCTTCTCGCGGGTAACATCCGAGCGCCGACGCGCTCTTCGCGCCGACCTCGGTATGCCCAGCGTCAATGAGAGCCGCGTCCTGCTGACGGTCGGCCGGCTCACCCGGCGGAAGGGGACACACCACCTCCTCCGGGCCGCGCGGGAACTCGCTGCTCGCGGGATCAATTACCGATGGTACGTCCTCGGGGACGGGCCGTTGGGCGAGGAACTACCGGCTGTGCCGCTGATCGAGTCGGTCGGCCGGGTTCCACACGACCGAATAGCCGACTACTACCGAGCGGCGGACCTGCTCGTCCATCCCTCGCTGATCGAAGGGCTGCCGAACGTCCTGCTCGAAGCGACCGCCTGTGGCCTGCCGTCGCTCGCCCGGGATGTCGGGGAGTGTGGGACGGTCGCCAGCCGGACCTACGACGACCCATCGGCGCTCTCCGAACTGGTGACCTACGAGTACGAACGACCGACGCTCGACGAGCGGTTCGATCCCGACCGGCTCCGCGAGGCGTTCGTTGAGACGCTCGTTGAGACAGCCGCTACCGGCGCGCAATACCTCGGAGCCAATATATCTTAATCCAATAAATGTGGGCAGCACTCTCCGTTGATCTCGAGCCAAACAAAGACGACACGCTCGAGCGAGTATGTGAGGCGATGCTTTGGTTCGATCGAGTAGCCCCGCGAGGTACCGTATATGTGACCCACCGTATCGCAATCGAACGCCCTGATCTCGTCGGATCGCTCGCTACGGACAATGAAATCGGAGTGCATGTCCATCCACGGGAGTTCGGTCATGACCACGATCAGTTGGCAGAGCTTCCTTTCGATCGGCAAGCGACGCTCATCCAGCGGACACGCGACGCATTGGCCGACGCCTGTTCACTTGAGGTCGACGAGATTACGGCATTCAGGGCAGGGAGACACAGCGCGAGTCGAGAGACCTTTGATGCACTGGCGAAGTTGGGGTTCGATATCGATGCCTCTGTTAATGTCCGCTACGGCCAGTACCTTCCAGCGAGCATGATCCGGCGGCGGACCCCGTTCGCGCTTGAAGAGGGACTACTGGAACTCCCGACGACGTACATACGTCCCGAATTTCCGTCGCGGCTGTGGCTCAGGACGTTTCCCAGTGGAACGATTACAGCGACGGCGAACACACTCCGGACTGACCGACGCTTCTGTTCTGGTAAACGAGCTATCCAGGCACTCGTGTCTTCCTCGCCAGGCGTCTCGCTGTACTTCCATCCCTACGATGCGACCGAGTATCACGACTTAGAGAACGATGGACCGACATTCCGTCGGCGGTTCGAGCGGTTCGTAGCGCGACTTATCAAGGATAATGCGGTGTTTCAGACAGCAGGGGATGTGGACGCCAACGGCTTCGACTTTGGGACAATCATATAAGTGCCCCGACGTCGGCGTCACAGCAAGTGACCGCTCGGCGGTCGGTTCGAGTGCTCTCTCAGGCCAAATCGTCCTCTAGCACGCGCTTTCGATATCGTGCACGAACCCGACCCCCAGAGAATGGGAGTTTCATTAATTCATCAGCTACCTCCGGCGTAATCCGCTTGACGGTCTGGCTGAACGCCCATGACCAGGGATACAACCATTTGCGATCCGGCCGTGCCCAGGCAACGACATCACATTCGATAAGGTCCAATTCCGTCTTATTATAATAAGCGAACGGGTGTTCGTGATCGAAGTAAGCAGGCGTCTCGCTCGTCCAACTCCATGATCGGTGGTCGGCATCTTGGACGATCCCGGTTGAGTGGGCATGAGTTGCTGCGACGATCAGATCGCCGCCTGGTTTCAGCACGCGTGACCACTCCTCGAACGCCCGGTTGTAGTCGTTAAGATGAGGCACGAGGGAGTTGACATGCACTCGGTCAATGGTCTCATCTGAGATGGGCAGTTCGTCAGCGGCTGCAATGATATCGACTTCTGGAATCGACCGCAAATCGACGTTGAGATGCTCTGGCTCGGGATTGCGGCCTCCACCAACATCGAGAAGTAGCGGTGTATCCACTTCTGGTCACTCTATGACGCTTGGCACAGTGTCCTGCACCCAGCGGGCATATAATTCGTTGGTTGACGGAGCATCGTTATCAGTGTGGTTCATTGTTACAGTAATTGTTTTGTTGATTAAATACCTTTACTGCATCCATCATAATCGGCTTTGTCTTCATTAAGTGTGTAGTTGCAGACTCTAACAGTCTTTAAATTATTATCTAGGGAAAGTCTTGTCGCAAAACTGTAAGCTCATCAAATATGCTGATCTTTATAGTGATTAATTACCGGTAACCGAACTGTCTAAGCCGGTCCTCAACGTCTTCGCCGTTTGCCTCTGTGATTGTTCCAGACTGTATCCGACGTCGCCTTCCTTCCATTACCGCCCAGGGAACTGTAACTAGTGCTGGAATTCGAAGTCTTGGCGGATGGGAGTAAAGCCCGAGCCATTGTTTATATCCCATAGGAAAGATCTGACCGTGATCAGCCGTAATCACAGTTCGACCCGAGATAGTATCAGCGATAGCTAAAGCGAAAGGTAATACATATTCCAGTGTATTCTCATAGTCCTGCCAGTATTCTTCACTGGTTTTGTACTCAGCTCCGTCTTTGGATTTCGAACTATCGCTACTAATAAATGGGCCATGTGGCTGCATAAAGTGGATGACAAGTCGCTTATTAGGAAACTTCTCGTGTGTATCCACCGCTGTCTTTTGGACGACGTCAGGAAAAACAACCCCTGCTTCCTCGTCGGTATCTGTCTCCCAGAGTTCAACTATTTTGTGGAAGGCGTCGCCTGCTTTCAGAGACGTATGCGGGTTCGCCGAAACGTAGACGGTATCGCTGAACTCTCGACCGCTGAAATTTCTCCGAGTCCATTCACTGGAATGGCTACCGAGACTCACGACGCGCTCATACTCGTCGAACTGTGTCAGATCGGCGACTTCCTCAAAGAAGTCAGCACGACAGGCGTCCAGCACGACGAGCGTGTCCCAATCCTCCTCCATCACGCGTATCGCGTCATCGTATCCCGGGTAGTCGGGGTGGATTTCGGTGGCTGTTCCTATCACAAACGGAACGAATACGCGATTTCGCCACCAGTTCAACGAATCGAAATTTTTTCGAATTTCGGAGAGAACGTAGCCTGGATCCCGATCCATATCGATCGTTCTTATTTCATGATTAAGTAACTATCTATTAAGCCAGTCAGGAAAGCCGATCGATGATCGGGTCTACCGGCCCGAGATCAAGCCCGTATTTCTCTTCGATGGAGCGGACGATCATTACCTCCGTTTCGGACAGTCCGAATAGTACCAATACACCGCTCACGTACAGGAGTGCCGCGACCGTTGTCACACTGAGTAGCCAGAACAACGAGATCGGGACGCTATCAGCGACGAGAGCCAGCAGGAACAGGAACGGAACTGCGAGGAGAGCCGGACCGAGAGATTCGCGAGTCACGGGGACCGTACCGAGGTAGCGATAGACCTGCCAGACTGCGAGTCCGTCCCTGACGAGAAATGCGAGGACCGTCGCAACTGCCGCGCCGACTATTCCGAACGACGGAATCAGTGCGACGTTCAAGAGGACATTCGATACCGCGGCGACCACGGAATTGAACGAGAGTTCTTTCGACCGGCCGAGCGCCTCTAATATGGGACCGTGAACGCTCAGGACATTCTTGATCGCGAAGCCGATCGCTAGTATCACGAGCGCCGTGCTGCCACCAACGTACTCGCTCCCGTAGATACCGGCAATGAATTCGCTCGCGAACACACCGAGAGGGATGAGCGCACAGGCGCTCGCGATAACGAGCCATCTAGTGATCGATCGGAACGTACCTATCACGACGCTGGCGGTGTCGTTTTTTTCGAGTTCGCTGGCAACAGGTGAGGCGAGGTAGTTGAACGCCGTCGAGAACACGCCCATGAAGCTCACGGCGGCGTAGGCGATACCGTACGTTCCCACGGCTGCACTACCTAAAAAACGAAGAACGAGGAAGACGTCGATGCTTCTGTAGACGAAACCGGCGAGATCGGAGAGAGTGAACGGAAGCGAATAGCGTGTCATATCGATCGTGAGATCACGGTCGAACGATCCACGAGCGGCCGGTAGCGTTCGATAGAGCAAGACGAGAGCGATGAGCGCGCTTGCGACGTACGGTAGTGCGTACGCCCCTGCAATCCCGGTCTGGTCGAGTCCCAGCGCGATAGCGACGATCAGGAGAACGAATCGAAGCGAGGGCTGGAGGATGTTCTTGACATATACCCGGTATCGGGAGTTCTGTTGGCCACGTATCCCACCGATAGAAACGTTTAGAAGCGCCGCAAAGGGAATGGCAGCGGAGAATATTGCGATACTCGTCACTACCGACGGATCATTGAACACTACTGTACCGATAAACTCCGCATGGAGTGCCAACACGACTCCAAGAGCGAACGACATGAGAGCCGTGATTCCAACGGTAACTTCTACGATCGAACGTTTGCTCGGTTCGTCTACCCGCGGGAGGTATCTGGTCAGGCCTGAACCGAGGCCGAGCCCTGCGACAATGGCCCCCACGTTAAGAAATGCGGTTCCGGTTATCAGGCTGCCAAAGCCAGTCACCGAGAGATATCTGGCCGCTATGACCTGTGCAATGAAGGCGATCAGGAGTTCTACGAAGAGACCAATAGAGACGACACTCGCTCCCTTTACGATGTCTCGGACGGCTTGATTTCGATCTCGGCTCATCCGCGCCCACCGCTCGCCCCGCTGAGAAGTCGAGCGTGCTGGTCACACGACATTTCGATTGAGTGTAACGTATCCCGAAGCGCTCGGTTCGTTCTCTGAGCTATCATCGACTCTCTCGATACCCTCTCTGTACGACTGCCGTCAGCGCCCGCTCGTACCGATCGTACAGGTTCGCCCAGGTACGGTTCGTCTCGACTGCCCGGCTCCGTTCGCCGGCGTCCCCGGCCAGCGTCTCGATCGCGGCGGCCAGTTCGGCGGGTGCGTGGGGCGAACAGAGAAGCCCCGTCTCGCCGTCGGCGATCACCTCCGGAACGCCACCGACCCGCGTCGCGATCACGGGTGTTTCCGCGGCCTGGGCTTCGAGCATGACGCGAGGCAACCCTTCGGTATGGGAGGGAAGTACACAGACGTCCATCGCGGCGTAGACCGCGGGCATCCGCTCGTAGGCCACCGAACCGAGGAAGTGTGCCCGATCGCCGAGGCGTGCTTCGAGGCGCGCGCGTGCCGGGCCGTCCCCGGCGACGAGCAGGCCGACCGGCGCTCCACACCGCTCGATCGCGGCGGCGAGATCGAAGACGCCCTTGTACCCGTGCAGGCCGCCGATGTACCCGAGACACAACTCATCCTCCTCGAAGCCGGCGACCCGGTCCTCGAAACCCCCGCTATCGATGTCCGGTCGGAACCGGTCGGAATCGACGGCGTTGCCCACAGTGAAGATCCGACCGCCGACGCCCCGCGCTCGCAGCTGATCGGCGATCAGCTCGCAGACGACGAGATAGGCGTCGTGAGGCGCGCGCAGCCGTGTTTCGACCGAGTGGGCGTCGATCCGGGCACCGAGCCCGCCGCCGACGGCACCGAGCGTCGAGCCGACGTGGACGACATGGGGAACCCCGAGCACCCGCGCGGCCGCCAACCCCGGCAGGTAGGTCTTTCTGGTCTTCGAGACGAGCACGTCGAGCGACTCTCGCCGACCGATCGCGACCGCTCGACGGAACGTTCGGAGCGGACCGTCGACGAACCGCGATCGCGGCGCGATCGAGTGTTGATAGGGCCGTTCGGGCGAACGGTTCCAGTCGAGGAGACGAACGTCGTGACCCCGCTCGCGGAGGCCCTCGAGTACGTTCCGAACGTGGATCGCCCCACCGCGAGTCATCGCTGCTTCGAACCGAATCGGCTCCTCGGTGAGGTACAACGCTCGCATCGCTAGACTCTTTCGATCGAAGTGTCAAGTACTTAATTGAGATCGTTTCGCATAGGATAGAGTTCTTGTGCGATAGTGCCGGTAGACAGCAGAGACGATGACCGAATCGAACCCGGCCGAGACGGCGAACGAGCGGGTCGATCGATCCGAACGGGCCGGCGTTGGGTTGTCGACGCTGGTTCGAGGGCATCGAGGATATCGAGGACGGCTGTGGCTGTGTCGAGATCCGGGAGCGATTGAGCGAGGAGCGCGCCGAGCGGTGAGTTCGCCGACTCCGTTCCCGACAGGGAGGGAATAGCTTTCGGCCGGTGGCGGTCTCGGTAGTCGGGTAGGATGGGTACTCGGCCCGTGCCCCCCGTGTGGGAGAGGAGCTACCGTCGGCGTAGATCCCGAATAGTGGAAGGTTTTTGCGGGCCGAACCACGAAGAACGAATAATGGCCGGTCGTGAGGACGTCTGTGTGCTCGTCCCGACTTACGAGGAGGCGGCGACGATCGGCGCGGTCGTCGAGGGGTTTCGCGAGGCGGGCTTCGAGGAGATCCTGGTCGTCGACGGCCACTCGACCGACGGCACCCGCGAGGTCGCCCACGCTACTGGCGCTCGAGTCGTCGAACAGTCCGGCCGAGGACGGGGCCGCGGGAAAGGCCAAGCAGTGAGGGAAGGGATCTCCCTCGCCGAGAAACCCTACATCCTGATGGTCGACGGCGACGGCACCTACCGACCGGAGGACGCCGACGCCCTGCTCGAACCCCTCCTTTCAGGTGTCGCCGAGCACGTGATCGGCGACCGGTATGCCGACATGGACGCCGGCGCGATGACCCGCTTCAACGGTCTGGGCAACGGGCTGATCAACCGCGCCTTTAGCTACATCCACGGCCAGGACTTGGAGGACGTACTGAGTGGCTACCGGGCCTTTACCCGCGAGTCCGCGAAGCGGTGTCACCTCTCGGCGAGTGGCTTCGGGATCGAGACCGAACTCTCCGTCGAGTGCGTGAAACACGGGGTGAGGACCGCGGTCGTCCCGATCAGCTACCGAGCGCGCCCCGACGGCTCGGAGACGAACCTCAGACCCGTCCGCGACGGCGGGAAGATCCTCGTTACCCTCTACCGGCTCGCGAAAACGCACAACCCCCTGTTTTACTTCGGGAGTGTCGGATCGCTGAGCACTGTCTTCGGCGTTCTCGTCGGCGCGTACGTCGGCATCGAGTACGTTACTCGAGGGATCTCCCACGAGGTGTTCGCAGTGGTTTCTGCGTTTGCCATCCTGTTTGGCGTTCAACTGCTAATGTTCGGCGTTCTCTCGGACATGATCGTGACGCTCAATCGCGAGCAGACCCGACGCTTAGAGGAGATCACCGGCTACTCGCCGGGACCCACCAGCAGATCGCCGCGTTCGGGACCCGAGAGAAGCGACGGGACGCTCACGGACGATCGAACATCGACGATGGTGGGCAATCGGGAGAACCGAGAGAGAAGCGACGAGGAGGCGAACGTCGAGGCGGCTTCGGACGGCGGCACAGCGGACGAGTGAAGCGATCGACCGACCAAGACGGGGTCGGGATCGAGGTGGATGATGCCGAATCCTGACTTTCCTGCCGGGAACCGAGCCGTTCGTTCCCCGCCGAACGGGGCGTCCTGGCGAGCTAGAACGGCAGTAGCGACCGGAGCTGACCGAACACACCGCTCGAACGTGACTGGCGTTCCGCCTCGAAGACCGGGTAGAGTTCGTTGAGTAACTGGCGTTCGGATTCGAAATGGTCCGTTCCAGTACGGTCGATCGCCTCAGCGAGGGGAATCGTGCTTCCGGCGGCGTCGTAGGGGACGTCGGTGTTCGCAACGGCACCGACGATCGTCTCGCTGTCGGCGGGAAAGGAGAAGTCAGCACGATCGAGACGGGCGTCGAGCGTGGCGATGCCGAACTCGATGCTGTCCGGTTCGTCGTCCGTGTCCGGTGGGGGGCGTGCGGCCATTGAGGGAGGCAAACGCCCGACCGCGGAAAAGACTGCGTTCTCGCGCTCAGCATACCCGGATCGCCGGTGGTCGTGGTGGTCGGAGACAGAAGGTCTATTCCGCGGGCCGGCCTCGTGCTTCTATGACCGAGTATACGACGGTGTCGATCCCGAAGGACCTGGCCGACCGCGTCGAGGAGACGATCGAGGGGACGAGCTTCCAGAGTACGAGCGACTTAGTCCGGTTCTTGCTGCGAAGCATCGTCATCCAGCACCAGCGCCGGGGCGAGCTGACCGAAGCGGAGTTCGAGGAGATCGCGAGCCAACTGCGCGATCTGGGCTACCTCCAATAGCGAGCGCTCCTGCCCGACAGCGACCGACGGTCTCCGATCGACACGACTCCTGACAGGGAAGCGTTCTCCCAAAGAAGTGGATTAGACATCGAGTTCTCAGCAGCGAACTCGAAGGCCGACTCGCGAGCGAGAGGCAAGGCGATAACCGGATCGAAACGCGTCCGATCCTACGAACCCCCATGTCAGCGGCGCGTCTGACGTAGATTAAAAAAGAGGGGGCTTGCTATACCAGGCTGAACGGTAAGTAGCACGACGTACCCGTTACTAAAGAAGGTGGATAACACCGGAGATGTAGTTTGTTGCACTATCTACGTAGAAAATTTTATACTGCAATCCCACACAGTATCGGTTGCAATGTCCGAAAGCACCCTCAGGGACTACCTAGCGGCGAACCCGCGAATGACCGGCGTACTGTTCACGATGCTGTTGCTAATCAGTCAAGCAGGAAATACATCGGCTGCTTGGTTGTGCACGACTTCGGGTCCATAAGCAGCAGAAAAGTAATTCTGAGGTCTTTGGTCGTTAGCTGGCTGATTGTTTCAGAAATATGATGTTCAGTAGTAAGTGGTCACTTCTCTTAGTTGAGCTGTGATTAAGAGACTCTTACGAATACAGCTATAATTTGGTGGTGGCTACTCGGTCGCTCCAAGTGAACTCTCCATTGACTCTAACTGGACCTACTTCAAGAGACAGAAACTTCTTAATGTCATCTTTCGCCATGGTAAACGGTCCCACCATTCCGCACGATAAAAAGTGATTATTGTTTCCTTCGATCTGCGGGCATATCATACTCCCAATGCCGCGGTTAGTAGTAGGATATGTCTGAAATCTCACTTCCATATCATCAGCATTTGATTCGATCTCGAAGATTGCTGGAGTTCCGCTTTCAGCCTGCGTAACATCCATATTCCCGTAGCCGACGACGAGATACTGATTACCGATGATGCTCTGGCCGCTCGCGATATTCAAGGCGGCACGCATCGGGAAGCCACGGTTCAGCAGGCGAGCCATCGCCCGACCGATCCGCAGCGCGCCGCTATCGAGGATGTCCTCCAAGGTCACGACGCCGGCGATCGCCCCGCGGTCGATGAGCTTCATCCCCTGTCGGTAGGACCGACAGGCATTAAGGAGGAAGGTATCGACCCCGACCGAATCGAGATCCGCGACATCGAGCATCCCATCGGTACACTCGAAACCGCGCTCGTCGATGTGGCCGATGTAGTGCAGGAAGTCGGTCTCGGACTCGAGCACGAACCTGAGCTGGTCGGTAGAGAGGTCACGGTACATCCGTACGTCGAAGGGGAGTTCCTCGCGATTGCCATAGACCTCCGCGACATCGTCGTGCTCGTCGAGCATCTCTTCGTCGTTACAGATCACCGTGATCGCGATGTCGCCGTCGGTCGCCTCGCGATCGAGCTTGTTCCGGAAGGCCGTCGCGGTAGCCTTGCTCGCGCCCAGGGGAACGTCCTCGCCCACCCAGGCCTGTTCGAGCGAGTCGCTCTCCTCGAGTTCGACGATCGAGGGGGTCTCGGGGAGGGTCTCGGACGAACTTCGCTGGGCCGGACCCGAACTCGAAGCCGGAGCCGGACTCGGGGTATCGACACCGCTCTCGGCACCGACGCCAGGGGCCGAACCCGTACTCGTGTCCTCGGTCGCGCCCGACGCGCTCCGGGTGAACGCACCGGCACGCATGGATTCGGAAGCATCGCTGCGCACGAACTCCTCAACGGCTCTGGCCTGTGTGCCCGAACTCGACTCGGCGTCGGTCATACTCCCTGGGGTCTTCACGACCGCGAGGTCGTTCACGACGAACGGTAGCATCTCGGCGTTTCCGATCTCCGGGGCGACGTAGGTCGTGAGCTTCCACTGGGGGACGTGCTCCTCGAGGAGTGCGAAGGGGACTTCCAGGTATGCCTCGAGCTGTTCGGCAAGTCGTTCGCCGTAGAGATCGCCGAAATCGAGGTCGAGAACCGACGCGACCGCCCGGCGCTCGTGGAGGTCGACCTTGTAGAGTCCCTCGGTGCGGGTAAGACAATCCAGGAAGAAGACCTGTTTGAGCGTGCGCTCGACCTCAGCCTCGAAGCCATCGGGACCATCCAGGACGTACTCGAGACCGCTGTCGGTACGGATCCGCGGGACGCTCCCGGAAACGACCTCCGCACCGAGGTAGTACGCAAGGGGGGCAACGACGAAAATCGAGGGGAGATCCGTAGGCACCTCGATCCGAATTCCCGTCTCGGGGCGCTCTAACTCGGGCGGGATCTCGAGTTCCTCGCCGACCTCGATAGTCGGCGGATGCCCGCGGAGCGTCGGATAGGAACGCTCACAGCTCGTCGTCTTGAGCGCCGATCCCAGGTAGGAGACCGCGGTCATGACGTCGAGAGGGTCGTCGGTGGTGGTGATCGTCGCGGCGGGGTGCTCGTGATGGGAGCGCGAGCCGATCAGTACTGTCGTACCCGGATCGAACACGAGCGTCATCTCCGCGGTATCCGCACTCACTTCGAGGGCGCTCTCGACGCGGAGATAGAGCTTGATCGGCGTGCAGAGCTCGACGCTGTACTGGCCCGCGGGAAGGGAGATATCAGCGTAGTGTTCGGCTTCCGCGACCATCTCGCCGTCGCCGTCCCGGACGTAGGCGGCGACGACCTGGGGGAGCGATAGTCGTTCGGTCTCGATCGAGACGGCGTCGTCGACCGGGAACGCGAACCGATCGGTCGGGACCCGACGGGGCTCGACGCTATCGGGAGTGTGGAGTTCGTACTGGCGGCGCTCGATCGGATCGCTAACACCCACCCCTCGCCCGTCGGCCAGCGCATCGAACGACTGGTTCATCGGTCGTTGCCCTCCCTCCAGTGTGAGACTCCTTCCCGCATCATAGCGAAGATTTCTAATAGGGGTCCGATCAAAAAGCTATCGTTCAGCGGAGGTTAGTAATAATTTGCTTTTGCTACGGAACAAATACGATTTTGCTGGAAATTTTCCGAGCGAGTGTAGAAGGTGCGTATCCGGCCGCCGCTCGATTGTGCTACGAGATACCGAGAGACGATCGAAAGAGCGTCATCGAACAGGACTGTTCGCGTGGTTCGACAAAGGGGCGCTCACCAGGAGAGGAGTGATCGGACGGTTCGCGCGTAGAGCTGAGGTGCGCGCCGACGCGACCTGCGGAGGGCTTCGGCCAGCGCATCGCTCGCGTCGGTGGCGATTCCCTTCCCGTGGCCGAGAAGCACGCGATCGGGTGCGAGACCGCGGAGGCGTCGGGGCGGAAACGCACGCAACATCGGATGGACGCCGAGGCGCTCGGTTTCGGTCCTGTAGTACGCGGCCGTGCCCAGTGCCTCCGGGACGAGCAGCGTCTCGTCGCTTACGAGCGCCGCTTCCTTCCAGAAGGGGGTATCGAGGACGCGCTGGAGGCGATAGCCCGTGTCGGCGAGTTCCGTTCGGATGGGTTCGACCGGCGCGTCGAGATCGCTCGCGAGACCCGTCATCCAGACCGGGAGGTGGACCGAGACGTCGTGCCGGCGGGCGAGGCGGGCAGCGTCGCGCTCGTGGCGATCGAGCAGGACGACGACGCCACGGACCTCGCCTTCTTCGGCCAGGGAGTCGTCAAGCCCCTCGGCGTCGACCGGATCGACGAGCCAGAGATCGCCGTCGACAGCCAGGGTGCATCCGCTCGTCGGGGTAGGCGATCCAGCCGACACCGCCGTCGAACCGGTCGATCTCCTGAACGTCGGTCGCCGGACCGGAGCCTTTCATCGGCATACCCGCTTCTCGACCGGCCAGGATTAAAACACTCCGACGCCGATCACCGATCGACTGAGCGGTGGGCCGACGAGAAAACCGAAGACCGTCTCCCGGATCCGTCCAATCGGAGGAGAGCGCGGTCGAGGGTGCTCTATAGTCGATCGGTATCGATCGCGATGCCGGGTGGGGTCAGGATCAGGAACGACCGGAAGTGCATGAGCCCGCCACCCAGTTCCTTGATGTCGCGGGCGAACTCGGCGGCCAGTTCGTTCAGATCCCCCTCGATCGAGAGCACGAGCACCGAGCCGTCCTCTATCGTCCCGACCCACTCGGCGGGTGGAGTCGTCCCATCGAGGACACCCAACACGACTCGTCCCTCCGCATCGGCGTCCTCGTCTTCGTCCATCTGCTGCTCGACCACCCCCAGGTCGAGATCGAACCCGCTCATATCCCTTTCTCGCCGGGACGGCAGGGTAACTCGCCGACCCCGATCGTGTGGCGCGCGCCAGTCGGTTAGTGTTCTCTCCGGCACCGAAACGGGGGACTCCTACGGTCGATCGACGAGTGAGCCACCGAAGAGCGCTAGTACGATATCGATACATATAGTGTCACGGTAGTTCTTTCGAGCCATTGATGCCGGCGGGTTTCCGGGGACGTGACCGGTACGTTCCGACTCTCGACAGTTCGAGGACTACGGAGGGACAGCTTTATATGACTCGTACATCCCAGAACAGGTGATGTCAAACCGAAACCGATCGGAGGCTTCGTCGGATACCCCGGCAGGTCGAGTTCTTCGAGGGCACGTTAGCCACCACTTCTGAGATCGAGACGGCGCGGGTCTTCGACACCACGCTCCGCGATGGGGAACAGTCACCACGAACCTCGTTCTCGCCTGAGGACAAACGCGAGATAGCGGGGCTGCTCGACGAGATGGGCACCCACGTCATCGAGGCTGGGTTCCCGGTCAACTCCCGGACTGAGTTCGAGACCGTCCGGGACATCGCTGCCAACACGCAGGCGACGACCTGTGGGTTGGCCCGGATCGTCGAGGGCGACATCGAGGCCGCCCTCGACGCGGGCGTCGACCTCGTCCACCTGTTCGTGAGCACCAGCGATGTCCAGATCGAGGACTCGATGCACTCCTCCCGGGAGGAGGTCCTTGAGCGCTCGGTCGACTCGATCGAGCAGGTCCGAGAGGCCGGCGTCCCGGTGATGTTCTCGCCGATGGACGCCACCCGCACCCACCAGGACTTCCTCGCTGAAGTCCTACAAGCGGTATCGGCAGCAGGTATCGATTGGCTCAACATCCCGGATACCTGTGGCGTGGCCACGCCGACGCGGATGGGCGAGTTGGTTCGATTCGTCGACGAACACATCGACGCCCGGATCGACGTCCACTGTCATGGCGACTTCGGGCTCGCGAGCGCGAACGCGCTCGCTGGCTTCGAGGCAGGGGCGGCCCAGGCGCAGGTATCGGTCAACGGGATCGGCGAGCGGGCAGGCAACGCCGCCTACGAGGAGATCGTCATGGCCGCCGAATCCCTCTATGGGGTCGATACTGGGATCGACACGACGCGCCTGACCGAACTCTCGCGGCTCGTCGAGGAGTGCTCTGAGATGCCCACCCCGGCGAACAAGCCGGTAGTAGGTGCGAACGCCTTCTCCCACGAATCCGGGATCCACGCAGCGGGCGTGATCGAGAACTCAGATACCTTCGAGCCGGGCGTGATGACCCCCGAGATGGTCGGTGCCGAACGCGAGTTAGTATTGGGCAAACACACCGGCACCCACTCGGTGCGTGAACGGTTGCTCGAGGCGGGTTTCCAGCCGAGCGACGAGGAGGTGAAGAAAGTGACCCGCCGGGTTAAGGACTTCGGCGCGGAGAGCGGACGGATCACCGCCGAGGTCCTACTGGAGTTCGCCCGGGACGCCGACATCCCCCGCGAAGAGGGAAAGCAGGAGAGCAAAGAGGAAAACGACCGCTCGGAGGTCGAGGTCTGAATGCATCCTGCAGGTGCCCCCGACCGGCAGCCACGCTTAGCGGTCCTGCCATCGACCTCGCGACGACGCGAGTACCGTGCGACACGGAACCTTTATTACCGATGGCGCTCGGATCTGTCCGGTAATGGGACGACACCCGCCGACCGGCACGCCGATGCCGAGCGGTGTCGTCCGCGCGTCGATCATCGTAGGGGCATAAGCCCCTACATACTACTTTCTCCCCACCGACGCCCGTATCGACTCCCGACCGATCAGGGACGCTGTTCCCGACTACGACAACCGATGACACGACAACCACGAAGACCGCCCGCACGCGAACGACGAGGGTATCGCCCACGGACCACCACACCGGCCCACGCTCGTCGGGGGTGGTGCCAGTGAGCGAGCGAACGGACCAGGTGACCAGTACCGAGGCAGACGCCGAGGGCGACCCGGCAGCCAACCCAGAGACAGAAGCTACCGAGACCGACGGCGGAACGACATCGGAGGCGGGTGCCGGGACGACGACCGAAGCCAGGGTCGAAGCTGAACTCGAACCCGAGACCGGGGCGGACGGCCCGAGCGACCGACCAGCCGTCGAAACCGGCGCGGGATCGATCGCCCACGCGCTCGAGGGCGCAGGGGTCGAACACGTCTTCGGCGTTCAGGGCGGGGCGATCATGCCCGTCTACGACGGCCTGTACGATTCTGCGCTCACCCACGTCACGATGGCCCACGAGCAGGGCGCGGCCCACGCCGCGGACGCCTACGGCCAAGTCACCGGCACGCCTGGAGTGTGTATGGCGACCTCGGGGCCGGGCGCGACCAACCTCGTGACCGGGATCGCCGACGCCGACATGGATTCCGATCCACTACTGGCGCTCACCGGGCAAGTCCCGACGAGTTTCGTCGGCAACGACGCCTTCCAGGAAACCGATACTGTGGGAGTAACCCGGCCGATCACCAAAGCGAACTACTTCGCCGACGACAGCGAGACGGTCGGCGATACGGTCGGCGAGGCGTTCGCGCTCGCGGAAGCCGGTCGCCAGGGCCCGACCCTGGTGGATCTACCCAAAGACGTCTCGGTGGGCGAGACCGACCACGAGCCCGATAGTCCGGAACTGCCCCAGTACTACGAGGTGCCCGAGGAGGCCGACGCCGCGGCGGTCGAGGAAGCTGCCCGCGCGCTCGCGAGCGCCGAACAGCCTCTGATCCTCTCTGGCGGGGGCGTCACGAAGGGCGAGGCGTCGCCGGAACTCCGGGACTTCGCCACCGAACACGGGATTCCGGTCGTGACGACGATGCCGGGTATCGGTACGTTCCCCGAGGACCACGACCTGTGCCTGTCGTGGGCCGGGATGCACGGGACTGGCTATGCGAATATGGCCATCTCCCACACCGACTGTCTGCTCGCGGTCGGCACCCGTTTCGACGACCGTCTCACCGGGGGCATCGAGACCTTCGCGCCCGACGCCGAGGTGATCCACGTCGACGTCGATCCCGCCGAGATCTCGAAGAACATCCACGCCGATCATCCCCTGGTGGGCGACGCCGGGGCCGTCCTCGACCAGTTAGCCGGCGCGATGGGCGACGCCTTCGACGCCGAGGACAGCTCCTCCGAGGCCTACGCGGCCTGGCGCGAACGATGCACCGAGTGGAAAGCCGAGTACCCGATGGACTACCCGACCCCCGACGACGCACCGCTCAAGCCACAGTTCGTCGTCGAGGCGATGTGTGAAGCCTGCCCGGAGGACACGATCGTCACCTCGGGCGTGGGCCAACACCAGATGTGGGCGAGCCAGTACTGGACCTTTCGCCATCCCCGGACGTGGATTTCGAGCCACGGCCTGGGAACGATGGGCTATGGGTTGCCCTCGGCCATCGGCGCGAAGGTCGCCGCCCCCGACCGGGAGGTCGTCTGTTTCGACGGCGACGGTTCCTTCCTGATGACCAGCCAGGGGCTCTCAGTCGCAGTGCGTGAGAACCTCGATATCACCGTCGTCGTCCTCAACAACGAGGCGATCGGGATGGTCCGGCAGTGGCAGGACGCCTTCTTCGAGCGCCGGCGGATGGCTTCCGAGTACCCCTGGCTCCCCGACTTCGCCAAACTCGCGGAAGCCTTCGGCGCGAAAGGGCTCACCCTTCAGGAATACGACGATGTCGCCGATACCCTACAGGAAGCCCGCGAGTACGACGGGCCAGCCGTGGTCGACGCCCACATCGACCCGGCGGAGAACGTCTACCCGATGGTCGCGAGCGGCGGGGACAACGCCCAGTTCGCCCTCTCGGAGGACCAGCTATGAGTTCCGATAGTAACGATAACGATGGCGGCGACGCCGATAGGGGCGCAGGCAGCCAGCAGGAGGGACGGCACGAACAGGGCTTAGAGGGACCCCGGCCCGAGGAGCGCGAACGGCCCCAGGGCCGGCGCAGTTCCCAGGGGATCAGGATCGACCCCCAGGCCGAAGCGTCCTATGTCCCGCGCCGGACGGCCATCTCCGCGCTGGTGGCGAACGATCCGGGGGTGCTCGCGACGGTCACCGGACTCGTGAGCCGCCGGCAGTTCAACATCGAGTCCCTGACCGTGGGGCCGACGACGAACCCCGAGACGTCCAGAATTACCCTCGTCATCGAGGAGCCCGACCCGGGGATCCGCCAGGTCGAAAAGCAACTAGAGAAGCTCATCCCCGTGATCTCGGTCCGGGAGTTGGGCTCGGATGCGATCCAGCGAGAGCTCGTGATCTGTAAGGTCCACGGCGAGGAACCGGAAAAAGTCCAGGCGATCACCGAGATGTACGACGGCCGGACGCTGGATGCCGGCCCGCGGACGATCACCGTCGAGATCATCGGCGACGAGGGGAAGATCGACGACGCGATCGACGCCTATCGGCAGTTCGGCATCCGAGAGCTCGCCCGCACCGGCGGGACCGCACTGGCCCGCGGCGAGGAGTGGACGACCGACGCCGAAGAGGAGCGCTACGAGCGACTCGTGAACGGAACCAGGACTGGGGCCGGGACCGGAACCGAGAGCCGAACGAACGGCGCAGCCGACGACTGATACAACCCATACGACCAACCACATGACTCCAGACACTACCACCGACGACACGATAGGCACGGCGGACGGCGCGGAACGAGCGACGATCTACTACGACGAGGACGCAGACACCTCCTACATCGCCGAAAAAACCGTCGCAGTGCTTGGCTACGGCAGTCAGGGCCACGCCCACGCCCAGAACTTAGCCGACAGCGAGGTCGACGTGATCGTGGGGCTCCGGGAGGATTCCTCTTCCTGGAGCGCCGCCGAGGACGATGGCCTGGACGTACGGACGCCCGCGGAGGCGGCCGCCGAGGCCGACATCGTCTCGATGCTCGTTCCCGATACCGTTCAACCTGCGGTCTACGAGGCGATCCGCGAGGGGCTCGAACCCGGGAACACCCTCCAGTTCGCACACGGCTTCAACATCCACTACGGCCAGATCCGTCCCCCCGAGGACGTCGACGTGACGATGATCGCACCCAAATCGCCGGGGCATCTCGTCCGGCGGAACTACGAGAACCGCGAAGGGACTCCCGGGTTGCTCGCGATCTACCGGGACGCCACCGGCGAGGCCAAGCAGGAAGCCCTGGCCTACGCGCAAGCGATCGGCTGTGCGCGGGCGGGCGTCGTCGAAACCACCTTTCAGGAGGAGACCGAGACCGATCTGTTCGGCGAGCAAGCGGTGCTCTGTGGCGGGATTGCAGAACTCATCAAAGCCGGCTACGAAACCCTCGTCGATGCCGGGTACTCCCCCGAGATGGCCTACTTCGAATGTCTGAACGAGATGAAACTCATCGTCGATCTCATGTACGAGGGCGGGATCGGCGCGATGTACGACTCGGTGAGCGATACCGCCGAGTACGGCGGGCTCACTCGAGGGCGGGCCGTGGTCGACGATCACGCTCGTGAGAACATGGAACAGGTCTTAGAAGACGTACAGGACGGTCAGTTCGCCCGCGAGTGGATCACCGAGAACCAGGCGAACCGGCCGACCTACCGCCAACTCCGCCAGCAGGAGAAAGCCCACGAGATCGAGGCGGTCGGCGAACAGCTCCGCGAGCTGTTCGCCTGGGCCGAAGAAGACAGCGAAGCCGAGGACGAAGAGAGCGACCGCGAGGAGGTACGCGCATGAAACAGACGGCCACTACTACAACCGATTACGATACCGGTCACGGTACCGGGACCGAGAGCAGCCCCGAAGCGGACTACCGGCCGACGATCGGGGACGTCGATCACACCCACCCTCACACCGACGCACCCTTCGGCGCGGCGATCGCCTACAAGCGCGGCCCGACGATCGTCGCCGACGGGGGGGAGCCGGGCCCCGCCGAGGGAAGCGAGGAGAGCGAGGCCACGGCGGAGAACAAGGGAGCCGACGAGCGAATGTCCGACGTCGATCACGCCCCACCGAACGACGAGACCGTCAATCGCGTCCACGAGCGCGGCGGCGAGGGCCGAGAAGAGCGATGAGTTCGGGCACCCTCTACGACAAGGTCTGGGATCGCCACACGGTCACCGAACTCCCGACGGGCCAGACCCAGCTGTTCGTCGGCTTGCATCTCATCCACGAGGTGACCAGTCCCCAGGCCTTCGGGATGCTCGCCGAACGGGACATCGAGGTCGCCTACCCCGAACTCACACACGCGACAGTCGATCACATCGTCCCGACCGCCGATCAGTCCCGGCCCTATGCCGACGACGCCGCGGAGGAGATGATGGCCGAACTCGAAGCGAACGTCGCGGGGACGGGCATCGAGTTCGACCACCCTGACACCGGCGATCAGGGGATCGTCCACGTGATCGGCCCGGAGCAGGGCCTCACCCAGCCGGGCACGACGATCGTCTGTGGGGACTCCCATACCTCGACTCACGGTGCCTTCGGCGCGCTGGCTTTCGGGATCGGGACGAGCCAGATCAGAGACGTCTTCGCTACTCAAACGGTGGCGATGGAAAAACAGAACGTCAGACGTGTCGAGGTAACCGGCGAACTCGGCCCCTACGTCGGTGCGAAGGACGTGATTCTCACGATCATCCGCCGGCTGGGGACCGACGGCGGGGTGGGCCACGTCTACGAGTACGGCGGGGAAGCCATCGAGGCACTCGACATGGAAGGCCGGATGTCGATCTGTAACATGTCCGTCGAGGGCGGCGCTCGTGCGGGCTATATCAACCCCGACGCAACCACCTACGAGTGGCTTCGGGAGACCGACGCCTTCCGGGACGATCCCGAGAAATTCGAGCGCCACAAGGCCTACTGGGAGGAAATCCGGTCCGAGGAGAACGCGGAATACGACGACGTGGTCGAGATTGACGGGAGCGAGATCGAGCCGGTCGTCACCTGGGGCACCACTCCAGGGCAGGGCATCGGAATCTCCGAACCCATTCCCGATCCCGAGGACTTCCCCGAGAGCGACCGCGAGGTCGCCCGGCGCGCCCAGGAACACATGGACGTCTCGCCGGGCGATCGGATGGAGGGCTACGGTATCGACGTGGCGTTCTTAGGCTCGTGTACGAACGCTCGACTGGCCGACCTGCGGGCCGCGGCCGAGGTCATCGAGGGTCGGGAGGTCCACCCCGACGTGCGCGCGCTGGTCGTCCCCGGCAGCCAGCGGGTGAAGGAAGCCGCCGAGCACGAGGGGCTGGATCGAGTTTTCACCGAGGCTGGTTTCGAGTGGCGCGGGGCGGGTTGTTCGATGTGTCTCGGTATGAACGAGGACCAACTCCGAGGCGACGAACGGTGTGCTTCGTCCTCAAACCGGAACTTCGTGGGCCGACAGGGCTCGAAGGAGGGCCGGACCGTGCTCATGAGCCCCGTGATGGTCGCCGCCGCGGCGATCGAAGGCGAGGTCACCGACGTGCGGACGCTCCGGGAGGTGGCCCCAGCATGAGCGGCGAGCCTATGTCGGGATCGGAACCCGACGCCGATACCGAGGGAGTGCCGACCGTCGAGGCAGCCTCGGGCACCGGGGTGCCGATCCGTGGGAACGACATCGATACCGACCAGATCATCCCGGCCAGGTATCTCAAGGCGATCACCTTCGACGGGCTGGGCGAGTACGCCTTCTACGATCAACGCTTTCAGGACGGCGAACCGACGGACCATCCCTTCAACGAGGAGCGATACCAGGACGCGTCGATCCTGGTCGTGAACGCGAACTTCGGCTGTGGCTCCTCGCGCGAGCACGCCCCCCAGGCTCTCGATCGCTGGGGAATCGATGCGATCGTCGGCGAGTCCTTCGCCGAGATCTTCGCTGGTAACTGCCTCGCGCTCGGGATCCCGACGGTGACCGCTCCGGTCCAGGATATCAATCAGCTACAGGATCACGTAGCAGAGTACCCCGACACCGAGATCACCGTCGACATCGCGAGCGAGACCGTCTCGTATGGCGAGCGCGTCGTAGAGGGCACCGTCGATACGGCCCAGCGGACCGCACTCCTCGAGGGCGTCTGGGACACGACGGAGCTGCTGAAGTCGAACCGGAAAGCGATCTTCGAGACCGCACAGTCACTGCCCTACATTGAGGACTCGGCGATCGAGGGCGCGCCGGGTGCTCCCGGCGGCGATAGTGGAGACCGGAACGCGGGAACCGAAGCGGCCGACACGACCGACGCGAGCGGTGACTGAGATGAGTGGAACGAGGAGTCGAAAACGGGTCGCCGTCGTACCGGGCGATGGCATCGGTCGGGAAGTGATCCCCGCCGTCCGGCAGGTACTCGAGGCGGTCGCCGACCAGCGTGAGGGAATCGACTTCGAGTTCGTCGCGGGTGAGGCCGGCGATGGAGTGAAAGAACGGACGGGGACTGCACTGCCAGAGGAGACCCGGGAACTCGTCATCGGAGCCGACGCGGCGCTGTTCGGCGCGGCCGGCGAGACGGCCGCCGAGGTGATCATCCCGCTGCGTCGCGCGATCGACGCCTTCGCAAACGTTCGGCCCGCTACGGCCTATCCCGGTGTCGGGGCGCTCCAGCCCGAGACCGATCTGGTCTTCGTCCGGGAGAACACCGAGGGGATCTATGCGGGCCACGAGACCGAACTCGCACCCGGCGTGACAACGCTCACACGGGTGATCACCGCCGAGGCCTCCGAGCGGATCGCCCGCTACGGCTTCGAGTACGCCGCCGAGCACGACTATAGGGTGACCGTTGCTCACAAGGCGAACGTCATGCAGACGACCGACGGCCAGTTCTTAGAAAGCGTCGCAAGGGTAGCCGAGGAGCTGGGCGCCGAGTACGAGACGGCGCTAATGGATGCGCTCGCCATGGAGCTGGTCCGTGACCCGACCGACTATGGCGTCGTGATATGTCCGAACCTCGCGGGCGACGTCCTCTCGGATCTAGCAGCAGGACTCGTCGGCGGCTTGGGACTACTCGCGAGCGCGAACGTCGGCCCCGAGCGGGCACTGTTCGAGCCGGTTCACGGCACTGCGCCCGATATCGCCGGGCAGGGAGTCGCGAACCCGGCGGCGGCGATCCTCTGTGGGGCCCACCTACTGGAGTACTTCGAGTTCGAGGCCGCGGGCGCGGACGTACGGGAAGCGGTCACCGAGACGCTTTCGGCAGGACTACAGACGCCCGATCTGGGCGGCGAGGCGAGCACCGATGAGGTTACCGCGGCGATCGTCGAACGATTGTAAGTGAATCGACGAACGGTAGCTAGCAGTATCGGCATACCACGCGCTAACAACGACGAACGTTAAGGGCAGAGACGACGAACCCGTAGCTGCTATGACGACCATCGACCTCGACGAGGAGACGATCGATCGGCTGGACCGGCCCCGCGTCGAAGAGGAGTTCTACGACGAGATCGTCACCGAACTCATCAGCATCTACGAGACCCAGGAACGCACGCTGTTCCACAGCGGCTGAGACGAAGGCGATCGTTCGATCGGCGCGTCCCCTTCTGCACCCGATCGCGACGGCCGGCTACTCGCTCGCGATCGCTCTGATCTCGGCCCACTTCCCGCGGTCCTTGAGGCGGCGCTGGAGTTCGCTTGCGTACTCCTGGGCGAGCCGGTCGGCCGCCTCGATCGTCTCGTCGTCCGCGCCACCGCCACCAGACCCGAGGCCGAGTGCGTTCCTGAGCGAGCCCAATACCCCGCCACCGCCCCCACCGCCGGCACCGCCAGCACCCTCGCCGCCGGCCCCCATCGCGCCGGCCTGTGAGCTGATGCGATCGAGTTCGGGGATCACAGCGGGCAGTTTCTCGGTGTTCGCGACCAACTGCGCCCGCTCGTCGTCTTCCGGATTCTCGATCTCGAACTCGGTCGCGGTCATAACCAGCCCCCACTCCTGGCGGGAGAACTGCGAGGCCTCGATGCGATCCGTGAACTCGCGATCGACGGCCATGCGATCGCCGACGATGCGGTCGGTCCACTCGCGCTCTGCCATACCCTGATCTGGGCGGGGAGTGCTATCAGGGTTGTCCTCGATGGAATCCTCCCGGTTCGACGAAACCAGCCATCGGAGTCCGCCCCTCGGCTCGCTCCCATTGTTCACCGGTCGGCGAGAAAGGCCCTGGCGTCACTGTGTCCCTGTTCGATCAATCCCTCGATGAACTCGGGATCGCGATCGAGCTTCGAGGCCAGCGAGAGGTCCCGATCGAAATCGATGAAGCGCACCTCGACGTGTTTGTACTCCGCTTCGGGGAGGTAGCCGGCGGCGAGCCACTCGTTTACCTGTTCGACGAACGCCAGGTCCTTTTCGAGCGAGAGGTTCCCCGAGAGTTCGTTCCGGCGATCGGCGATCTCCCGCAACGACCGGGGAACCTCGGGGCGGCTCGTCGGGTTGATCCGCACCACCCAGATCTCCTTGGGCGTGCGCTCCGTGGGGCCGGCGAGCAGATCGAGAAGTGGGGGGTTCTCGGCGAACAGGCCGTCCCAGTAGGCACTCGAACCGATCTCGACGGCCTGAAAGAGTGTCGGGAGCGCCGAGGACGCGAGGATCGCCTCGGGAGTGACCTTCTCGTCGCGAAACGTTTGAAAACTTCCCTCCAAGATGTCGACGGCTCCGACGTGGAGCGTCGGGCGCGAAGGGGCGACGAGAGCAGGGATCTCCTCGAAATCGACTAGATCGGTGAGGAGATCGCCCAGGCGCTCGCGGGCGTGAACAGCGGCGGGCGAGACGTAAGGGCTGACGGAGGGCAGCGCAGCGCCGCTCTCTTCCAGTGCGGTAGCGCCGAGGACGGTATCGTTGGTGAGGGCGTCTATCGGCGAGCGCGCGGCCGTCCGCTCCCAGAACCGTTCGAGGAGGGACTGGGCCCGCTCAGGGCCGTCGGTCAGCAGGCCGTACCAGAGTAGTAACGCACACGACGCTCCTCCCGAAGCGCCGCTTACATCAGTGAGTTCGAACCGGCGCTCGGCGTCGCTCGTGTCGCCGGGTTCACGCTCGTTCCCGTTCACGTCCCGCTCGCTCTCCATCCCGTCTTTCCTGCCACTCTCCTCACCCAGCGGGGCGATCGCGGGCGCGAGTTCGGCGAGCACGCCGGCAGTGTAGGCCGTGTGAGTGCCGCCGCCCTGGCAGGCGAGTGCGATCTTCGTTCGCTCGCCGTCACTCATATCACAGGTCGCGGTCGGCGACCGACATAAGCCTACAGCAAACGAGGGACCCACAGCCATCGACCATCGATCCGCTCGCCGATCGAACCGGCAGCGAAAAAGCGTCGAACGAAAAAGACTCGAATCGAAAACGGCGAGGAGCCGACTACAGCTCGACGGATTCGTCGCCCTCGAGAACGTGGACCTCGGCGTCGCTGCCGGTGTTGTGTACTTCCTCAGTGAAGTCCTCTGGGTCCTGCTCGATCGGTGGGAGCGTGTCGTAGTGCATCGGGAAGACGTGTTCGGCGTCGACCCACTCCGCGGCGATGGCGGCCTGCCAGGGGCCCATCGTGAAGTGATCGCCGATCGGTAGCGCTGCGGCCGTCGGCTGGAGATGGGGACCGATCACGTCTTTCATCTCGCTCATGAGCCCGGTATCGCCGGCGTGATAGAAGGAGGTCCCCGACCCATCGCGGCTCGGCTGCTCCGTACTGACGAGGAATCCGGCGGGCATGCCGACCTCCTGGTCGTAGCCCATGCCGAGTCCGCTGGTGTGATCCGCCCGGTGCATCGTCACGTAGGCCTCGCCACACTGGGTAGTCCCGCCGATGTTCATGCCGACGGTTTCGGCCGCACCGAATTCCTCGTCGGCGTACGTGGCGATCTCGGGCGTGGCGATCACCGTTGCACTACTGAACTCGCTCGCATGCGAGATATGGTCAGGATGGCCGTGGGTGAGCAAGAGGAAGTCGGGCTCTTCGACGTCGCTCGGTTCGAGTGAGGTCTGTGGGTTGTCGAAAAAGGGATCGATCAACAGGCTCGTATCGCCGATCTCGACGCCCCAGGTCGAATGACCGTACCAGGTGAGTTCCATTACACCCCCTGTACTCGCGTGAGTGTCTTAACGTTCGGGAAAGGTACCGGACGTCGCCGCCAGGTCGGAGCCCAGGCCGTAGTCGGAACCGAATCTCGCGGGCGAACCACCGGGGAACGTTTATTCGCCCTTCGGCCGACGAACGGTCATGCGAGAAGTCAGGTTCCGCGATCCGGCGGGAACGATCAGAACCGGCGAGTGGCTCGACGATAGCGAGGGCGAACGCGAGCGAAGCGATGGCAGCGACATCGGCGACGCCGGCGGTCGGGTGCGCTTTGGCGACCGAATCTACTCGACCGGGGAGATAGACGTTCTCCCGCCTTGCGAGCCGGGTAAGATCGTCTGTATCGGGCGTAACTACGCCGATCACGCCGCCGAGCGCGATTCGGAGATCCCCGATCGGCCGCTCCTCTTTCTCAAGGGACCGAACGCGGTCGCGAGCCACGAGTCGACCATCGAACTCCCAGCAGGTAAGGAGCGCATCGAGCACGAGGCCGAACTCGGGGTCGTGATCGGCGAGCAGTGTCGAAACGTGAGTGAGGACGACGCGATGACGGTCGTGGCGGGCTTTACCTGCGGGAACGACCTGTCGAATCGCGACGATCAACGCGTCGAGCAGAACTGGGTTCGCGGGAAGGCCTTCGACAATGCCGCGCCGCTCGGACCCGTCCTCGCTCCTCCCGAGGAGGTCCCGGCCGACGCGGCGATCCGCCTGTGGGTGAACGGGGAGTTGCGCCAGGACGGCTCGCAGTCGGATCTCATTTTTTCGATCCCGGAGTTAATCGCGGAGATCACGACCCATCTAACCCTCGAGGCTGGCGACGTGATCCTTACCGGTACGCCCGAAGGCGTCGGGCCGCTCGTCGACGGCGACGAAATCGGGATCGCGATCGAGGGGGTCGGGACGCTGCGCCACTCCGTGCGGGTGCCCTGATCCGAGCGCTCATCGACGGAGGGTCCCGCGCTCTCGTTGGCGGTCACGGTGTCCCGAAAGAACTAAAAACCGCGAGCTGTCGGCGGTCAGTTCCGCGATCAGTCGTTCGAGGAGTCGGGGTTCTGGCCGACGTTTCCGAGCAGGTCCTTGGCTTTCGATTTCACTTCGTCGAAGTCGACCGAGGAATCGAGCTGGTCGTCGTCGACCGCCGACTCCAAGGTCTCTTTCTCGGCGACGGCCTCGACACCTCTGTCCTCGACCTCGGATTCGACTTCGTCCTCGTCGATAGCCTGCTCGACGTCCTCCGGGTCGTCCTGTGGGCCGGTCGCGGCGTCGAGCGCGCGTTTGACGATCACGTAACCGAGAAGTGCGATCCCACCGGCCGCGAGTGCGCCCTTGAGCCCGTAGCGTTTGTACCCTTTCTGTGCGAGTTTCAGTCCGGCTCCGAGTCCGACCATAGCGAGCAGAACTTCACACGACCGATTATAAGCGTATACCTTTCGAACGCAGGTCCAGAGAACCAGGCCCTCGATACGCCGACGGTCAACGTTGTACCCACACGTTTTCTATCGTTGAGCCCCGAATGAGCAACCCATGCGCAGACGACAGTTCCTCGCGTGCGCGGCGCTCGCCGGACTGGCCGGCTGTCTCGGGAGCGAGTCGGAGGACCGGGCCGCTAGTGACGAGACGCCAGCCGGCGGGACCGACTGGGAACCCGCATCGACGGCGACGAGCACGACGGAGGGACCGGGGACACAGGACAGCGAACAGGTAAGGGACCCGAGCGAGGAGAACACGGGATCGAACGGTAGGGTGGAGAGCGAAAACGGAGGCGACGGTGGGCGCGACGGCAGCGAGGGGGCCGAGGCGCTCGAGAACGGCGAGGACTGGCAGGCCGACCGGGCACAGGTAGTGGCCGAGAACTCGGGGACTGGGCGGGCGATCGAGTTCGAGCTGAGGACCGCGCCCCCGCAAAAGTGTGGACGAACCTGTCGGAAGTTACGCGCGACGCTCACGAACGCCGGCAGCGAGACGGCCCGGGACATCGCCGTGCGAACGACACTGGGAAGCGGCGATAGCGTTCTCCGGGAGCGCCGGGACGCGGTCGGCGACCTACCCCCAGGATCGACCTACCGGGCGAACGAGCGCGTCGAGCTGGGCCCTCTTGAGGCCCTCCGGGTGAGACGAAACGGCGCAATCACGATCGAACAGGTCGTTACCTCCGCGACGCGGCGGGAACTCTTCCGGAGACGCATCGAACTCTGATCGACCCGCCGAAAGAAGGGAAGAGCCCCCGTTCGAGTAAACATCCTGATCCGCCCGCTGTCGGGCGAAAGAATCGGCAAAGTATAAGTTTAGGATAGCCGAAACCCGCCCGATGGAACTGACGCGGCGAGACGCGCTAGTGGCGGCAGTGGGTACAGGGGTCGGGGTGGGTGGTGGCGGTGTGGCGCTCTCGATTACGCGATCGGAGCCAGAGGAGGAGGCGTCGGGGTCCGCGTCGGCAGCGGGCGCGGGGAGAAAGAAGGGAGTCGACAGGGAACTCCTCGCGACGTTCGTCGCGGTCGCACGCGCGATCTACCCGAGTACCCTGACTGGAATCGAGGAATTCGTCCGGACGTACGTCGCCGAGCAGCTCGGGACCGACGGCGAGAAAACCGAATCTCGCCGGACGGCGACGCGGGAGACCGCCAGCGAACTCGACGAGTTGGCGGCGAGTTGGCACGACACTTCGGTGGTAGATCTCGATCCGGGAACCGTAGCCACGCTGCTTCGCGAGATCGGTGTCGACATCGCCGAGCCGGACCCGTCGGGAACGATCGCTCAACGCCTCCGTTTCCACGTCGTGAACGAACTCCACTATGCACTATACACCTCGCCGACCGGGGGGAGGCTCGTCGGCATCGAGAACCCGATCGGACATCCCGGCGGGACGGCAAGCTATCAGCAGGGACCCTCCACATGAGTGGGGTCGATCGCGCTCCCTCACAAACGGCTGAGGTCTGTGTGATCGGCTCGGGGCCGGCGGGCGCACTTATCGCAAGCGTTCTCGCCGGGACGGGCTACGACGTGGTCGTCTTGGAGGCCGGCCCACGGTTCGACTTCGACTCCCGGCCCAAGCGCATGGAGCGGGCGATCCGGCCGAGTCACTCGAACGATTCGGTCTGGGGGATGGGCGGGGAGCGCGACGCTTTTTCAGCCTCGGGAGAGCAGTATTATCCGCTGAACGCCGCCCGGGCGAAGGGCGTAGGGGGATCGACGCTGCGCTGGCAGGGGATGGTGATGCGCCTGCACGAAGCGGACTTCGAGCGCCGAACGCGTGATGGGATCGGAGCCGATTGGCCCCTCTCCTATGGTGATCTCCGGCCCTATTACGCCCGCGCGGAGCAGGAACTGGGGGTCGCCGGGGCGGCGGACAACCCCTTTGCACCGCCACGAGAAGAGCCCACTCCCCTGCCGGCGTTTCCACCCTCCTACAGCGACGCGATCTTCGCGGAAGCCTGTGAGCGACTCGGGGTCACGACCCACTCGGTCCCGAACGCCCGTAATTCGGAGCGCTACGACGGCCGCTCGGCCTGTGTCGGCTATGGTACCTGCCAGCCGGTCTGTCCCTCCGGCGCGAAGTACGACGCCAGCACCCACGCCGAGAAAGCCGAGCGAGAGGGCGCGCGGGTGATCGATCGCGCGCCGGTCAAGCGCCTGGCGACCGACCGGTCAGGGACTCGCGTCGAGCGGGCGATCTACGCGACGCCCGACGGCGAGCATACTCAGAGAGCACGGCAGTTCGTCGTCGCCTGTGGCGGAATCGAGACCCCGCGATTACTGTTACTCTCCGAATCGGAGCAGCATCCGAATGGACTCGCCAATTCCTCGGGGTTGGTCGGACGGTACTTCATGGATCACCTCTTCGCGGGGATGGGCGGGACACTCGACCGTGAAACCAGACAGAACCATATCGGATTTATGACCAGCGAGACCCACCAGTTCTACGACGAGCCCGGGGAGGGGACGAGCGGTGCTGGCGGTGAGGTCCCAGCCTGGAAAGGGAATAGTAGAGCCGAGGACCTCGGCCCGATCAAACTCGAATTTCTCAATTATGCAGGACCATCGCCGGTCGGCTCCGCGCTCGGCGGCGAACAGTGGGGCGACGAGCTACTGTCCTCGCTTCAGTCGGAGTACGGCGAGCACATCGCGATGGGTGGACTCGTCGGGCAACTCCCACGAGCCGAGAACCGGATCGCGCTCGACCGGAATAGGACCGACGATCAGGGCAACCCGGTCCCCGATATCCAGTGGTCGATCGACGGCCGGACGAAACGCACCTTGAAGCGAGCCAACGAGATCCAGCGCGCGATACTCGAAGAGTTGGGCGTCGAGATCTCCTGGAGCGTCGGCCCGGAAGAGACCGGTCCGGCCTACCACCACATGGGTACGACGCGGATGGGGACCGACCCCGGAGAGAGCGTCGTCGACACCCGGTTACGGACCCACGACATCTCGAATCTCACGCTCGCGTCCTCCAGCGTCTTCCCCACCAGTGGCGCGATGAATCCAACCCTGACGATCGCCGCGCTCGCGCTCAAGGCCGCTGCTCACCTCGATCGGGACCTCTAAGCCACCGTAGACGACGGCGCTTCCGAACGACCGATCGGCGAGGAAGCGCCCCTCTCGGTGACGCCCCGTCGCCGTCGGAACCCACCGAGGGGGAGTATTATAGAGCCGGCAACCGAGGGGATGGTCGGTTACACCCCATCGCAGGCCGATAGAGCAGCAGGTACGTTCCAGGCTCGATGGGTTGCAGGCACGACGGGGGAAGAGTCACTCGACCGGTCCCGGCCGAGCGAGCGGTTCCCGACGGAAGGGTGACCGGCGGTGGCTGGGCCATTCCCGTGGTTCAAGCGTCGCGCGCTCCAAGCGACACTCAGCAGTGCCCAAAGATCTCGAACGCGATCTCGGCCTGTACGCTACCATCACGATCAGCATCGGCGCGATGGTCGGCAGCGGCATCTTCGTCCTGCCTGGGTTGGCCGCGAAGATCGCCGGCCCCGCGGTGATCCTCGCGTAACCCCCTCGCCGGACTGATCGTGCTCCCGGCGGCACTCGTGAAAGCCGAGATGGCGACGGCGATGCCGGAATCGGGTGGCACCTACCTCTTTATCGACCGCGCGATGGGCCCGCTCCCCGGCACGATCGCCGGTCTCGGTGCGTGGTTCACCTTGCTGTTCAAGAGCGCGTTCGCGCTCGTCGGCCTCGGCGCGTATCTGTTGCTCTTCGCCCCGCTGCCGACCAAACCCGTGGCGATCGGTCTCGGCGTCGTCCTCTTGGTCGTGAACCTGCTGGGCGTCAAGCAGACCGGCCGCCTCCAGGCGACCATCGTGAGTCTCGTGTTGCTCGCGCTCGTCGCCTTCATCGCAACTGGGGCGATCAACGTCGACAGCGTCAACTATCACCCGTTTTTCGCACGCGGCGGCGGTGGCGTCCTCGAAGCTGCGGGCTT
>PXRJ01000052.1 GCA_003021705.1 Halobacteriales archaeon QS_3_64_16 | reverse complement strand
GCTCCTTTCGGGTTCGAGCCGACTTCTCCGAGGGGACCCTCGACTCGAAAGACTCATACGCCTAAGTGGCTGATCGTTTATTCAGTATGCGACGATATGGAGTTCCATCGGTGGAGAGGATACGAACTACTTCAGTCGGAGCCAGCGCGGGCGGGACGACCACCACCGTTCGGCTCGCGAGTCCGAGAGCGGGTCGAAGATGAATCGGTCGGCGTTGCTATCGGTGCTGCTCGTCGGACTGCTCGTCGTCCAAGGAAGTGCCTACGCGGTCGTCGGCAGCTCGGATGGGACGGGGACCGCCGAGTATCTGGACGATGGCTCATCGAACGTTCAGTCCGCGTTCCCCGATTCGGTGTTCGCGGACTCGCACAATTCCAGCGGAGACGGCAAGAGCGACGACGCTACGGCCACTACCGCCACGATCGAGGACTCGAATGAGGGGAGTGGGGATTCGGAGAGCGAGACGACGAACGAATCGGGAACGAGTGATTCCTCGGTGGACGAGGGGAACGAGAACGATTCAACCGCGACTGCGACTGTGAATATAGATGCGGACGAGGAGGAAAACACGACCACGACGACAGCTGCGGAAGCGAATGAGAACGAAGAGGACACGACTACAGCTGGGGATAACGAAGGGAACGAGGAGAACACGACCACGGCTGTAGATGACGAGGAAGAAAAGGAGACGACCACGACCTCGACTGCGAATATAGCTGCGGATGAGGGGGAGGAGGACTCGACCACGGCCACGACTACGGAGGACGGTGAAGACAATGAAGATGGAATCACGGCCGCGGCTGCGGACGAGGGGGAAAACATAACCATGGCTGCGGGTACGGATGAAGACGACGAGAATACAACCACGGCTACAACTACGGCTGTGGGTGCGGACGATGACGAGGGAGATGAGGGCGACACGACCACGGCCTCGTCGACGGAATCGGATGGCGGCTCAGACGTAGCTGCTAGCGACGGGGACAGCGAGGGTACGCCGGACGGCGCGAGCGCTTCGGGCGATGACGGAACCGAAGACGGGGACACGAACGAGAGCGACACCTCCTCGGAGACGACGACGCTTCCCCAGACCGTCGGCGTCGATATCGAGGCCGGCGGGACCGAAAGCGGAGCGGGCGACGGGCCCGAGGACGGAACCGCGTCGAACGAGGGAACGCCGAGCGGAGAGACGCCCGGCCAGGCACCGAGTGGAGGAACGACCGGCACTGAAGGAAGGAGCGACGAGCAAGCCGCTGGTGCTACCGGCGGCGGGGCGAGCGGTAGTGGGGCAAGTGGAGCACAGCCCGGCAGTGCTGGAGCGGCCGGCGGTCAGACTCCGGGCAGTCAGGCACCGAGCGGTCAGACTGCAGGCGGTCAAGCCCCCAGCAGCCAAGCATCCAGCAGCCAGGCACCGAGCGGCGCGCAAGCGCCGAGCGGTGGCCAGGCTCCTGCCGGTCAGGCTCCGGGTAGCGCTCAGAGCGGGCAAGCTCCCGGTGGCGCAGCAGCTGGCGGCAGCGCGGCCCCCGGTAGTGGAGCGGCTCCAGGTAGTGGAGCGCCCCCCGGTGGTCAAGGAGCCGCCGCGAGCAGCGCCCAGCAGGGACAGCAGGGAGGGGCGGCCGGTTCGTCGGACGCGGATTTCGACGTGGTCGACTCCTCGCTCGACGCGCCGATCGGCACCAGTGGTACGCTCACCGTCGAACTGGAGAACGACGGCGAGGACGCTGAGAACGCGGTCGTGAACCTCCAGTCACAGGACGGCGCGCTCACCTTCGGCGGATCGGCGAGTGCGAGCCAGTTCGTCGGCGACTGGGAGGAAGGCGAGACCCGGACCATCGAAGTCGATGTGAGCGTCGCGCCGGGCGCCGACCAGCGCAGCTACCCGGTGCAGGCGAGCGTTGCCTACGAGGACGACGACGGGAACCAGGTCCAGTCCTCGCCGGTTTCCTTTGGCGTAACACCCGGCGACGAACAGGGCTTCACGCTCGATAGCGTCGATAGCTCGCTCAGCGCCGGGGATCGAGGGACTATCTCGGGGACGATCACCAACGAGGGCCCCGCGGACGCCGAGAGCGCGGTGCTGGTCTTCGCTGGCAACGGCAGCGACGTCATGCCCCGACAGTCCGAGGTCGTTCTCGGTGACCTCGATGACGATGAGTCGACGGACTTCGCCTACCCCGTCGCGGTTCGTGAGGGCGCGCCGCCGGGCGAGCGCCAGGTCCCCTTCGTCGTTCAGTACCAGGACGAGGCGGGTAATACAGTAGGAAGCGAACGGCTCAACGCCCAGGTCGAGATCGACGAGGCCAACGCCGATTTCGCTGTGACGGACCTCGATTCGGAACTCGAACCCGGTGAGACCGGAATCGTCGAAGTAACCCTCGAGAACCAAGGCGAGAGCGTCACCGACGCGACGGTCTCACTACAATCGATCAGCCCGAACATCGTCTTCGGGCAGGCCGCGAACACGAGCGTCTTCGTCGGCGACTGGGACGCAGGTGAGACGAAGACCATCGAGGTGCGCGCGACCGCCACCGGGACCGCGACCGAAGGCGAGTACCCAGTGCAGGCGTCGATCGCCTACACCGAGGAGGAAAACGACCAACCCCCACGGGCTGGACCGATCACCTTCGGCGTCGAGGTCGGTGACAGCGACGACGATTTCGCCGTGACGGATGTCGATTCGGAGCTCGAACCCGGCGGGTCCGATACCGTTGCAGTAACCTTAGAGAACAACGACGAGGACCTCACCGACGCGACGGTCAACTTACAGACGCTCTCCCCCGCGATTACCTTCGGACAGGCAGCGAACGCGAGCGTCTTCGTTGGTGACTGGGAGGAAGGCGAGACGCGAACGATCGAGGTCGGGGCGAACGTCGCACCGGACGCGACCGAGGGCGAGTATCCGGTGCAGGCGACGGTATCCTACACCGAGGCGGACGACAACCAGCGCGGGCAGGCCGGACCCTTCGCCTTCGGTACTGCGGTTGGCCAGTCGGCCGACGACTTCACCGTGACGAACGTCAACTCGACCGTTCCGATCGGCGACCAGGGCACGGTACGCCTCACGCTTCGGAACGACGAGGAGAACGCGACCGAATCGACGGTCTCGCTGCAGTCCTTGAGCGCCGACCTCAGCCTCGGCCCGGCGGCGAACGCGAGCCAGTTCGTCGGCGACTGGAACGAAGGCGAGCGACGGACTGTCGCCTTCGAGGTAACGGCGTCGAACGGGACCGAACGGCGCAGTTATCCGTTCCAGACCTCGGTGAGTTACACCGACACGAGCAACCAGCGGACCCAGGGCGGCCCCTATACGATCGGCGTGCAGCCGCTTCGCGAGCAGGCCTTCACGCTCGGGAACGCAACGTCTAATCTCTCGGTCGGCGAGGAAGGACGGGTGAGCGTCACCGTGACCAACGAGGGCCCACAGGCCGCCAGAAACGCCGTCGTCCAACTGAGCGGGGGTAGTCAGAACAGCAATCTCCTGCAAGAAGAGGTCGCGATCGGCACCCTCGCGGCCGGCGAGACGGCGACCGTCTCGTTCCCGGTCGAGGTGAGCGAGAGCGCCGAAGCCGGCCAACAGCAGTTCTCCTTCGAGGTCGAGTACGACAACCAGGAAGGCGAGTCGCGCTCGAGCGAGAGCTTGGACGCTCAGGTCGAGATCGAACCCCAGCAGGACGCACTCACCGTCGGCGGCGGGGCGGGGAGCGGGGCCGGAGTGGACGCCTCGAACGCGAGTGCGGGCCGGGACGACGAACCGCTACAGCCGGGTGGAAGCGAAGTCGTGACGGTCCCGGTGACGAACAACCGGGACGTTCCGATTCGAAACATCGAAGCCCAGGCCTTCACGAACGATCCCCTCTCGCTCGCCGACGACCGCTCGTTCGTCTCCGAACTCGGGCCGGGCGAGACCGCGAATCTCACCTTCGAGGTCAGCGCGGACGGCGACGCGCAGCCCGGCACCTACCCGCTATCGATGGACTTTCAGTACGAGACGCCCGACGGCGATACGAAGCTCTCGGACACCTATGAGGTGCCTATCGAGGTCGAGGAACCGAGCGGTGGCCCGCTCTCCTCGGTCACTGGCGGCGACGGCGGGTCCCCGTGGCTATTGATCGTACTCGTATTGGTGATCGCCGGCGGAGCCGGGTACGTCCTGTATCGGCGGCAGAACTGAGCAGCGGACGCTACAGACATAGATGTTCGACTTCGACTACCAACGCTACATCGACCGCGTCGACGAGTGGATCGTCGACCGATCGCGACGGGTCATGCTCGTCGCGCCCTCGGTGATCGTCGTCTGGGATCGGTTCTTCCCGATTTCGGTACCGGGATTCGACGGGACGGACGCAGGAGCACAGGGATCGGCCGACGACTGAAGCGCGCCATCCTCGAAGGGGGTCCGGCCGCATGAGGTGGAGCGGCCGCTCATTCTCACCGAACCCAGCAGAACATTTGTTCAGTGGCCGACGTCACATCGGATATACTCGTGTTTTTGCTCGGCGTCGTGGGACTGCTCGAAGTGCTGTTCCCGAGGCAGGTCCTGGTCGTCGCGTTACGATTCATGTTCGAATCACCCGAGGTCCCCGAAGGAATCGAACTGAAACCCTGGGTGAGGACCGTCGCGCGCCTCGAGAGACTCGCGTTCGTTCTCCTGGCGCTCTACCGACGCACTCCGAGCCGATCGGCGGCGTGAGGCGGATCTCGCCGCCTGCACGAACCGGGTGACTCTCGAGTTGCCGTCGTGTCGGTTCGGAGAGTACTGATCGACCCTGATAGCGTGATAGCCGGCCTACCAGTGGACCGATATTTTCGGGAGCGTCAGCGGACCGTCGGTCCGGCTTCCGCGCGATCGAGGTCGAACTCGACACCGGTGAGCTCTGCGGAGACCGCCCAGAGTCGCTCCGCGGCGACGCGATCGTGTGATCGTGCGCTCGATTCGGCTCTCGTCGGGTAGCCACGCGCGCCGAAGGGCCCGTCCGGACCGATGTACTCCCCGCCCTCGATCGTCGGCGCGGTCCCAGCGTACAACATCGGCAGCGCACCCATCGCGGCGCTCTGTGCGAGAAGGCGGTTCGCCCCCGCCATCGCCCGCTGCTTGAGAAGCGAGCCTTCCATCTCGGGCCCGGTGGTCTGAAGTTCCGTGGCGGCATAGCCCGGATGACAGGCCACGCTCTTGGCGTCGAGACCGGCGGCCGAGAACCGGCGGTCGAGTTCGTAGGCGAACAGCACGTTCGCGAGTTTGGATTGGCCATACGCGCCCCACTTGCTGTAGGAACGCTCGCCTTGGAGGTCCTCGAAATCGATCTCGCCGCTCTCGTGGGCCCCACTCGATTGGGTGATGACCCGGGTCTCACCGTCGGTCCCGGCGAGCGTCTCACACAGCAAGCCCGTGAGCGCGAAATGGCCCAGGTGATTGACGCCGAACTGGGTCTCGAACCCGTCGGCCGTCTCGCGGCGCGGGATCGCCATCACCCCGGCGTTATTGCACAGCACGTGGAGGTCCTCGTGGTCCTCCTGAAATGTCGTGGCGAACGCCCGAACCGAATCGAGATCCGCGAGGTCGAGTTCCGAGACCTCCACGGACGCCCCGGGTACCGTCCGGGAGATGCGCTCGGCGGCCTCCTGGCCACGGTCGGTGTCCCGACAGGCCATGACGACACTCGCACCTTTCTCGGCGAACACTCGGGTCGCCTCGTAGCCCAGACCGCTGTTCGCACCGGTAACGACGATCGTCCGCCCGGTCAAGGAGGGTATATGTCTGGTCATCCGCAGGGGATCGGCCGTCAGTTCCATGGTAGGTAACCAAACATTCAGTTCACAAAAGCGTTGTGAGCCCCTTTTCACCCCATCCTACCGGCCGATTCGCTCGCTCCATTCCGGCACGAAGGGATAGAGGAGGAGCGAACTACGACGAGGTCCTATCGAGAACCGATCGGGAGTAGCTAATCCGACAAACTATGTATTCAGTGGACATGCGTGCTATCATGAATAGCGACTCACGATCGGGGACGTCGGTTGTCGTCCCGGCGGTCGGGGCGGCGAGTTCGGTCACCTGTCTCCGATCGCTCGGGCGGCGAGGCGTGCATACGATCGCGGTCTCGGAGAACCCGAACGCACCGGCGTTTCGATCGCGGTACTGCGATGAATCGATAGGAGTGCCCTCCCCCGCCGAGGACCTGCTCGCCTACAAAGAGGCGCTACTGGAGGTGGCGCGTCGCGAGGACGTCCGAACGATCGTCCCGGTTCGCGAGCCCGACATCTACGTGCTCTCGCGGTATCGGGGGGCCTTCGCCGAGCACGTAGCGGCCCTCTGGCCCACCTTCGACGTACTGGGAGACGCCCACGACCGGGTTCGGTTGGTCGCCGCCGCGACCGAAGCCGGAGTGACGATACCTGAGACCCAGTTGTTGAGCGAGGTACAGGACTGGGATCGGAAGCTGATCGCCAAGTCGCGATACGCGCTGGTCACCGACGAACAGGCCGGACTGGAACCGGCGGTCGGCGACGGATCGGGATCGGTCGGTAGCCAGGCCCCTGCCGAGGCACACGGAACGGAGCCCTCGCCCGGCGGGTTCCTCGACGTCGGGAAGACCCGCTATATCGAGCCCGGAATCGAACCCGACCGCGAACGGATTACTGCCTCGATGTACCACGACCCGATCGTCCAGGAGTATATCCCGGGCACCGAGTACACCTTCCGGGCGCTGTACGACGAGGGTGAGCCGGTCGTGACCTGTCAGAAGCGCGCGACCCGTGGGTACAAGTACGCCCGCGGGCCGAGCGTCTATCACGAGGCAACGGCGATTCCCGAACTCACCGAGGCCGGACTCGCGTTGCTCGATCAGCTCGAGTGGCACGGGGTCGCCTCCGTCGGGTTCATCCGGGACGAGCGGACCGGGGAGTTCAATTTGCTCGAGATCAACCCCCGGTTCTGGTCGTCGCTCCCCTCCGATCTCCCCGCTGGGGTCGATTTCCCCCACTACTACTGGCGCGTGGCCGGCGGCGAAGACGTCGAACGGAATCCGAGCTACGAGACCGGCAAGGGGACCCATCTCCTTCGGGGGGAGATGGCTTACCTGCATAGCATCCTCTTCGAGGAGTTCGCGTTCGTCGAGAAACCACCCTTCTGGCCCGAACTTTGGAACGTCGCCCGATCGCTCATTACCGACCCGGGCTTCGATTACCTCGCGCTCGAGGACCCGGAGCCGTTCGTCCAGGACCTACGGAACAGAGTCGAAAGCGTGCTGTAGACGACGCGATCGGTGGATCGTTCCCTCCATCGTACTCGTCCGATCGGCGGGACCGTCTCGACCGCGATCGGGGTTGACGCCAACCACCGCCGAACGGGACGCTTTCATAGCCCGGAACGGTCCCGGGCGCGGTCGGCGTCCGGAGTCGGAGTTAGTAGTCGTTCGCCGTCGTCGCCGGCAGCGAGGGGGCCCCGACCGCGGCTCAGCCGGTCCCGCGACCGCCGAGCAGTTTGCGGAGAACGAGCCGCGTCGTCGCGTGAGCGCCACGATTGCGAAGGAGGTCCCACACCTGGGAGGCGAGGAGCCAGGGTTTAGCCAGCAGTGGCGGTGAGGGATTCGTGAAGAGGGTATTCCCGTAGACGTAATGGAGTCTGCTACCGGTCGATCGGTTCAGTTTCTCGCGTGCTTCTTGGAGGGCCACTCTGTTTTGCCCCCGAGTAACGAGCGGTCCGTGAAAGACCTTTATAGAACCACTCACGACGTTGTCGTTCCTGTAGATACAGTTATAGCGGTTAGGAATCGACGTGAACCGGACTGAACTGTCATAGAGGGCGGGCCGGAGCGAACGTTGATCCCAGCCATGGTCGGGCAGACAGAGGCGTTCCCACTCGCGGAGCAGATCCCAGACGGCGGCCGTCTTTCGGTAGGGTATGACGCCCGAATTGAACTCCGGGAACGCCTCGGGGACCTCGGCGTTGGGATCGACGTTGCCCACCTCGGAGACGTGCATTGCGGATTTGTTCCGTCTCAATCCTAACTCGAAGGCCTCAAGCAGATCGAACAGTTCGTCGATCGGTTCGTCGACGTACGTGTCGGTATCGAGATAGATCGTCCGGTCGTAGGGCGTCCGTCGCATCGCCTGGGGTTTGTTTCGCTTCGCGAACTCGCTCGTATCGAAGAGGACCTCCTCGAAACACTCGGCGTCCGGCTCACGATCCGTGACGATCGTTATTGGAACCTCCGGCATCACGTTCGCGACCTGTTGGGCGGACAGTACGGCTTCCTCGACGAACGTTTTTCCTTTCGCGAAATAGAGGATTCCGCTACTCATTCGCTCGACTCCCCTCGGCCTCGCTCGGTCGGACGACGGGTCGTTACTGTCCCGCCGGCACCGATTATTGTAACTTTTATGTTATTTTCGTGTCGTGTCGGTGTAACCATCTACTCGGTAGTGAATGAACGTTCAGCAAGTAAATGCCTTGTGAGTTCCCCGTCTCCACCACCCGCCCAAATCCCGGTAGCGAGCGCGAAGCAGTATCGAGGGCGCTCTGTGGCTACACCGAGGCACTCGACCGCCGATCGACGCCGACGGCGACCCATCGACCTGCTCGGAATCGGACTTTTCGCCGGGCGGAGACGCCGAGCACCTCCGTCTCCGGAGATATACCTATACTCTTTCGGGCGGAGTCTCAGCGTAGGTTGTGCGCGATCCAGCGATTCCAGACCGCCTCGGTCGTGAGCCACGTTCCGGCCCAGAGCGCGAAGAAACCGAAGACGAGGGCGAAGGAAGCGAGTAACTCCGGAACGCTGAGCAGCACGAAGAGAGTCGTGATGCCGATCGAGGCGAGCGCTATCGCCACGAGGAAACTCCCGAGCGCACAGGCGTAGTGGCCCGTTCGACTGAGACCACACTCGTCGGTGCACTCGACCGCCCAGGATGATGTGGTTTCTCGTACCATGCTAATAGTTAATAGCTTATCGTAATAGACCTTCCGTCGAATTCCACCGATCGACTGGTCGACGAGCCGGCTGAGCGGCGGCGAGAAGCGCGGCGCAGTCGGACCCCCACGGGCGGAAGCTATTTCCATCTTGATTAAATGGTTAGTTACATGGCTTCCGGGACCGGATCGAGTCGAGAAATGGACACACAGACGGCGATCATGGAGGCCACGTATCGGGCGCTCTGTGAACACGGATACGCCGATCTCACGATCGATACGATCAACGCGGAGTTCGAGAAGTCCAAGTCACTGCTGTACTATCACTACGACGACAAAGACGAGATCCTCCTCAATCTGCTGGGGTATCTCCTCGATCAGTTCACGGTCGAGGAAGCGGTCGACTTGGACGATGATCCGGACATCCAGCTCCGGACGTTCGTCGAGTGGCTGCTTCCCTGGACGATCGACGACAACGAGCGGGAGTTACAGATCGCGCTGCTCGAACTCCGCTCCCAGGCGCTCTCGGACGAGGCCTACAGCGAGCAGTTCACTCGGGCTGACGCCCTTCTCAAGGGGACGATCGTCGACCTGATCGAGGAGGGAATCGAAGAGGAGATCTTCCGGGCGGTAAACGCCGATCGAGCGGCCGAACACGTCCTCTCGACGATCAACGGCGCGATGGTCCGCCGACACACCGCCGAGGACGAAAGCGCCGTCCGAACGACGCGAAAAGGTCTAGAGGAGTACATCGAGTCGTATCTGATTCCGGATGATAACTGACCGAGCTGCGAGATCTGAACCCGAGTGGACGCACCTGAGGAACGTCGAAGCACTGAAAGCCGAAATAGGTCGAATCATCTACGACCTGTTTGATCTCACCAATGAGAAACGTGACGTGATCGAAGAGTACCTCTGGACCTTCTGATCCGAACGGCACTCCCCCCACACGAGCCGAAGTCTTATCATCGACGTCAGCCGTATTATGGGACGATGGCGAGTGCAACCCACGATCGCGACGAGTCGGCGGGCGTCGTCTTCGTACGCGAGGACGACGGGAGCGTTACCGCCAAAGACCTCGAAACTGGGTTGGCCCGCGGTGGCGCCACCCGCGCCGCGGCGCTCGCCCAGCTCGCTGAAGTCCTCGGACTCCACGAAGGAGAAGGTGAGCCGATCGACGATCCGGACGCGTTTCTGCGTGAGGAACTCGGACTGGAGCCGACCGAGACCACCGACGGTCGGGATCTCCCTGACTTCCTGCGGTAGTCGATGGTCCGGACAGTATTTTCCGGCCGCGAGATCATCGGCGTCCTACGGAGCTTCGGATACGCTCCCGTCTCCCGGAAGGGCAGTCACGTCCGACTACGATACGAACATCCCGGAACCGGCGAGGTCCGGAACGTCGACGTGCCGATGCACGACGAGATAAGGATCGGGACGTTGCACTCCATCGCCGACCAGTGTGGGGCCGCCGATTTCAAGCAGTGGTGCCGCTGGATCGACGAGCACGCCTGACATGATGTCGGGGACTCGATGAAACCCGGCGTGAGCGGTTGCGGCGGGCCGCTCTCGTTTATCCGCGCCATCGAGCGAGCCGAAGTTCTCGTAAGCGAAATCGTTCGAGAGGACTTCGTTCTCTCGTGATGTGGCAGGAACGCTCCGCGTTCCTGTTGCAAGCGAGACCTTCGGTCTCGTACTGACGAAAGGCGCGGAGCGCCTTTCGAACCACTCTCGCGGCTGCGACGAAGTCCTCAGAAACGCGAAGCGTTTCTGGGATCAGGGAAATCTTCGACTTCTTACGACTTCGCTTCGTCGAACAGATTTTTGTTGGCCTCCGCAGTCGTCCGAAACGGCTTCGCCGTTTCGTGATTCAAGAGAGCTACGCCCTCTCGAATCACGACCACAGGGATCGAGGACCCTGACAAAAAGGTACGTGTCGTAGACTCGCCGGGATTTGAACCCAGAGGAAGACGGTCACCCTCGCTTCGCTCGGGTGCTGCGACTTCCGGGGCTTCAAATCCACGCGCTTGCTTCGCTCACGCTCGGCTCTCCATTTCTTCGCTCGCAAACTCGCTCAGAAGTGGACTCGCCGGGATTTGAACCCGGGGCCTCTTCCTTGCGAAGGAAGCGATCTGCCGCTGATCTACGAGCCCGCTCGGCACCGACTCTATCCGGTCGGCTCATTTGTAGCTTGTGTTTCGATACAGCACTGCTCGCCGATAGTTCGGCGCTCGAAGGAGTGTTGCCTTACAGCCGCTCGGCGCTCGTCTCCGGCCTCCGAGGGCCACTACTGCCATCGTCGCCGTCGGTATGTAACACCTCGAGCCGGCCGGCAAGTAACCCGAGTAGGAGACCAGTGAAATGAGCGACCAGGGCCGCACCTGCTGTCCCTGTCACGAACGTCACCAAGAGGGCAAGAGCGACGAACACGCCGAGTTGTGCCCGGCGGCGCAATCGCAGCCGATCGAGGATCGTCTCGGAGAGGGGGTTTGCCGCGAGGACGTAGCCCACCAGGGCGAGAATCGCCCCGCTCGCGCCGAGCACGCCGGCCGGCGATCCCACGAAGCCGCCGACGAGTACCTGGGTGAGACCGGCGAGAACCCCAGTCAGGAGGAAAAAGAGGTGAAAGCGCGCTCTGGTCGTGACCGTCTCGACGACCAGGCCGACAACCACCAGTGCAAAGGCATTCGAGAGGAGATGAGCGAGGCTCGCGTGAGCGTAGACGCTCGTCACCAGCGTCCAGGGAGCGACGGCAAGCGGCGGGCCCAGTGCGAAGAAAGCGATACCGAAGCCCCCCAGTCCGACGAAACTCCCGACGAGGCCCGCGAACTGCTGGAGCGAGAAGACGATAGCGATCAGCGCTAACGTCTCTACCGTCGGGCTACGCGCGAGCCGTCCCATACCTTACGCTCGCGATCGGGGAAGAAAACGGCGTTGGCTACGGGCGATCCGTACTCGACAGGCGTAACCGGTGAGCGCCGCCGCGAGAAGAGGCCGTCGCGATCGATCCGTAGGGCGGTCTCAGTCCTCGAGGACGATTTCGATCGAGACGTCGTTCGGCACCTGGATACGCATGAGCTGCCGGAGCGCCCGTTCGTCGGCGTCGAGATCGATGAGGCGTTTGTGGACGCGCATCTCCCAGTGTTCCCACGTCGCGGTCCCCTCGCCATCGGGGGATTTCCGCGCCGGAATCCCCAGCTCTTTCGTCGGCAGGGGAACCGGGCCCGAAAGGTTCACACCTGTGTTCTCCGCGATGTCCCGGACATCGGTGCAGATGGCGTCTAAGTCCTCGGGGCTCGTACCGGCGAGTCGGACGCGTGCTTGCTGCATTTAGGCCTGATCGACGCTGAGCACTTTGCCGGCCGCGATCGTCTGGCCCATGTCCCGAACGGCGAAGCTGCCGAGTTCGGGGATCTCGCTGCTGGGCTCGATCGAGAGCGGTTTCTGGGGGCGAACCGTGACGACCGCCGCATCACCCGACTGGATGAAGTCGGGGTTCTCCTCGTCGACCTCGCCGCTCGCGGGGTCGATCTTCTGATCGATCGACTCGATCGTACACGCGACCTGTGCGGTGTGGGCGTGAAATACAGGGGTATAGCCGGCGGTGATCACCGAGGGGTGTTGCATCACGACGACCTGGGCCTGGAAGGTATTCGCGACCTTCGGCGGGTCGTCGGCGGGCCCACAGACGTCGCCCCGACGGATGTCGTCCTTGCCGACGCCGCGAACGTTGAACCCGACGTTGTCACCCGGGCCAGCCGAATCGACTTCCTCGTGGTGCATCTCGATCGTCTTGACCTCCCCGCCGGCATCGGAGGGCTGGAAGGAGACGTTATCGCCCGAGTTCATCGTCCCAGTCTCGATCCGGCCGACTGGTACTGTACCGATGCCCGAGATAGTATAGACGTCCTGGATCGGCAGTCGGAGCGGGGCATCGGTCGGCGGCTGGGGCTCTGGTAGGTCGTTCAGCGATTCTAGAACTGTCGGCCCATCGTACCACGGCGTGTCATCCGAACTCTCCGCGACGTTGTCGCCCTCGAACGCCGAAGTCGGGATGAACTTCGCGTCGCCGGTCTGGAAACGGACCTGCTTGAGGAGTTGCTGGACTTCCTCGACGGCTTCGTTATATCGGTCCTCGTCGTAATCAACGAGATCCATCTTGTTCACTGCGATGATGAGTTCGTCGATCCCGAGGGTTCGAGCTAAGAAGACGTGCTCCTGGGTTTGGGGCTGGACGCCGTCGTCCGCGGCGACCACCAGTACGGCGTTGTCGGCCTGGCTCGCGCCGGTGATCATGTTCTTCACGAAATCGCGGTGGCCCGGCGTGTCGACGATCGTGAAGTAGTACTCGTCGGTGTCGAACTCCTGGTGGGCGATGTCGATGGTGACCCCGCGCTCTCGCTCCTCGGCGAGGTTGTCCATGACGTAGGCGAACTCGAAGCCGCCCTTCCCTTGGGATTCGGCTTCTTCCTTGTGCTGTTCGATGACGTGCTCGGGGACGCTACCGGTCTCATACAGCAAGCGCCCGACGAGGGTGCTCTTCCCGTGGTCGACGTGGCCGATCACGGCCAAGTTCTGGTGCGGTTTGTCTGCCATTATGGTTTCACGCGCGAGATGCGCTCTGTTGCAGTAGTTTGATAGTTACGCGTAAAACCATTTCGATACTGCGTATAGCCGAAACGGATTCCCTCCGGCGGTTTGCACCTCTCTCACATGGGGCGTGAACGCCGAGGGAAAGGACCCAATTCGAACGGAGGAGATTCAAACGTTCGCGGCGGCGGCCGTGCGGTCGGCGTCGTTCCGAAGTCCCCGAGTCGTCCGGGTTCTCCCGGGCATCGAGTCGATCTCACGCCTCCAGTCGACTGATGTCCGCGAGCACAGCGGTGGCCGTCTCGGGTCCACCGGCTCCTCGACCGCTGATATTCAGACGGCCGGCGTGACGGGCCTCTAGCTGGAGGATGTTCTGGGTGCCCGTCACCGCCAGCGTCCCGTGTTCGGGGACGAGACGCGGGCCGACGCGAATCGATCCCGTCGAGACCTCGCCGATCAGCCGGATCGTCCGGCCGTCCTCGGCGGCGAGCTCGAGCGCGCTTGGCGGAACGTGTTCGATGCCCTCAACCGTCGCGTCGGCGAGGGTGTACGATTCCCGAACGCCCACTTCGGCGGTGTCACCGTCGCCGTTGCCCTCGGCGAGTACGTTCGCAAGGATCACACACTTGAGCGCGGCGTCGGTGCCCTGAACGTCGAAGCTCGGATCGGCTTCCGCGACACCCAAGTCTTGGGCCTCGGCGAGGACGTGTTCGTAACCGAGTCCCTCTGCGGCCATCCGGCTGAGAATGAAGTTCGCCGTCCCATTGAGCACGCCTCGGATAGCCGTGACGTTCCCCGCGCCGAGATCTGCGATCGTCGAGAGTGCCGGGATGGCACCGGCGACGGTCGCCTCGAAGCGTACCTGCCCGCGGCTCCCTGTCTCCAAAGTTCGTACCTCCTCGTACCGTTCGGCGACCGGCCCTTTGTTCGCGAGCACGGCGTGACGATCGCCTTCGAGCGCCCGCCTGATGTGTGAGAAGCCGGGTTCGGCGTCGCCGAGCGTCGTCGGCGTCGCTTCGACGAGGACGTCATACGGCGCGTCGAGTGCCTCGTCGGGATCGCTCTCACCCAGTGCCTCGCCGTCCTCCTTGCGAGCGAGGAGAGCCTCCGGATCGAGCCCATCAGGATCGATGGCTGCGCTTTCCGAATCGGCCAGCGCTACCACGGAGTGGCCGTACTCGGGCGCGAGGCGGGCAACCGCACTGCCGACCGCGCCGGCCCCGATTATTCCCAGCTTCATCGCTCGGCTCCGGGTGTCAGGGGCTCGATTACGTCCAAGCCCTTCTCGGCGGCTGCCTCATGGACGATCGAAAGGGTGTGATCGGCCTCGGCGGTCGCGAGCCGGAGTCGGGCGCTCGACGTGCCGGCGGTTCCCTCGGGGGCCGACAGGGAGACGTCCGTGACCGAGGCTTCGGCGCGTTCCTCGAGACACGAGAGGGTATCGGAGAGGTCGGTATCGACGAGCGGGCCGATCAGCAGTACTGTAAGGTGTTCGCTGTAGCGCTCCGAGCCGGCCTGGACGACCGCAACGCCACTCTCGCGCAGCGCGTCGACGATCCCTTCGAACCCTTCGGGGGTAGCTTCGAGGGCGACCTCGACGGGGATGTGGCCTCGAGGGGTAAGCGAGCCGCGTTCGTGGAAGATCGAAAGTAGATTTCCTCCCTGAGTCGCGATCGGTTCGAGGGCGTTCAGCAACTCACCGGGCTCGTCGACGAGTTCGAGACGGACCGTATACGCCCGTTCCCGGCCACCATCCGGGCGCGCGTTCTCTGTCATAGCAGCATCTGTGTGCCGACGCACCTAAACACGCACCTTTTTCCTGGCAGCCTCGCTCCCTCACTCCGTTCGATCTCTCGCTGTGGAGCCAGCAGAAATCTGTGCCATAAACGCTTCGCGTCTGTTGCAACAGGGAGACCTTCGGTCTCGTCCGTTATCAAAAAGCCGCTCGTTCGCTCCGCTCACTCGCGGTATGGATGCTTGTACCGCGACCGTATGCAGAAACGTAGCGATCTTATCCAGCCGCTGACTGGCAAGTATCCGCGAGCGAGCTGAAGACGAGCGAAGCGGTTCAGCGCGAACGGGCGCCATAGGCGCGAGTGAGCGTTTTTGGTGCAGATTTTTCTCAGGCCCGCAGTGAACGACCGGAGGGAGGGAACGAGGACCCTGAGAAAAAGGTGCGTGTTTTAGGACTTGAGCGCGCCGCCGATCGCCCCGCCGATCGCGCTATCGAGCGCGAGCAGGAAGCCGAGGAGCAACACAACGGTGATGACCCCGGCCCCGCCGAACAACGCCCCGACCGGCTCCACGACGCCGGTAAGCCCGAGCAGGGCGCTGCCGACGGCGATGAAGATAGCGATGATGAGCCCGCCGAGCGAGCCCGCGAGCAGCCCGTGCCAGGCCCCACGGCCGAGGCCTGGACCGGAGAGATAGCCCGCGACGAACCCGCCGATCAGCCCGCCACCGATCTGGCCGAAGGGCGGAAGCACGAGCCCGATCACGCTAATGAGCAACCCGACGACGAACCCCGTAATGACCGCTAGCCACCGAACCATGCCCGTTCAGAGAGCGGACCGGTACAAAAGGGTCGCGGAGACCGACTCGCGTCTCGATTCGCCACGTATCGGCCATAGAGCGCTCGATCGCAGTGGGGACTCACCCCTCGGTGTTCTCCGACGCCCAGTCCGAACCGACGCGATTCATTCCCATCATCTCCGGGCCGGCGTGCTCGGTGAAGACGACCTTCAGGTTCGTCTCGGGGAGAGCCCACTGCTCGACTGCGAGATCCATGACCGCGAGGGCGAACGCCCGTCGCTGGTCGACCGAGCGGCCCTCGCGGATGTCCGCATCACAAAACAGGTGGCCGGCGTCGGGATCATCCGCCCGCCCGAGCCACAGCCCTCCGGGCTCGACCTCGCGGATCTCGACGGCGATATGGCCGGTCGTCGTTTCCATGTGCTCGGCATAGAGCTCCGCGACCTGCTCGGCGAACGAACGTTTCTCGCTCGGCGATCGCTCGGTATCGGTAACGAAACTCAGTAGTGGCATCGAACTCTCGTGGGGTGACCTTCGCTGCCGGAAGCAAAACGGTGTTCGATCGAGCGCGCGCCCGATAGTGATCGACCGTTCGTGGTCGGCGGTCGGCTACCGGCGCGCTCGAAACAACCGATCACTAATCATCCCGGACGGGACCACCGCCCAATCGTCGCCCGTCATCCAGTGGGTGCGATCACCGCTAGCACTACGTATCGAGTCGTTCGACATCGGTCGAATCACAGTACGGACAGTCCGGTTGTTCGAAGACGACTCCATAGGTGAACTGCCGATCGCAGTTCCGACAGCGATAGCGGGCCCCATCGGCGCTATCGGAGCTAAAGGCCTCCCGTAAAGACTGTAGTAGACCCATCGGTGATCGTCTCGTGGGTTTCGCCCCCAGTAAAAGAAGCTTCCGCGCTCCGTCGATCGTCGATTCGGCTCGGAATCAGCCGGATCGCTACACTGACCGTCGCTCGCCGGAACCCCATCAGGAGTTCAGAATGGGGCGTCGATGTCGCTTTCCTGTGCGTTCCTCGCGTCGTCCTCGCTTCCAGCAGTGTCGGTATCGTTAGTGTCCGAGTCCGTTTCCAGGTCATACTCCCAGCCCCGATACCCGCCTTCGAGGCTCGCGACGCTCGCGTTCTCGGGCACGCCCTCGTAGGACTGGAGCAGCCGGGCGGCCTGGATCGAACTCTTGCCGATCGGGCAGGCGACGACGACGTCTTCGCCCCACTCCTGGGTCTCGATCTCGGTTCCAAAACGGCTCATCGGAACGCTGAGCGCACCAGGGATGTGACCCCGCTCGTATTCCGCTTCCGGTCGGATGTCGACGATCTGTACGTCCTCGCCGGCCTCCAGTCGTTCGTGCAGCGTCTCGGAATCGACCTCGTCGACCATATCGACTCTGGGCCAGCCAGTCGGTAAAATCCATCGTCGCTTCTCGACCGCTTCGACGATCGCAGCACTCGTTCGCTACGATCGTCGGCCACCGTCGATTTCGATCCCACCGGCCCCTGCGGGATCGACCGGGGACCGACCGCGACCACCGGCGCGCTTTTGCGCGTCGGCCGACAACGGGGGTCATGGCGGGTCTCAGCCTCGACGGCACGCAGCTCGATCGCTACTCCAGGCACATCATCATGGAGGAGGTCGGCCCCGAGGGCCAGAAGAGCCTCCTCGACGGCCGGGTGCTCGTGATCGGTGCGGGGGGCCTCGGCGCACCCGTCATCCAGTATCTCGCCGCAGCCGGTGTCGGTACCTTGGGGATCGCCGACAGCGACATCGTCGAACGCTCGAATCTCCAGCGCCAGGTGATTCATCGAGACGCGGACGTCGGCCGGAAGAAGGCGGACAGCGCCGTCGAATTCGTTTCCGATCTCAATCCTGATATCGACGTGCGGGTCCACGACACGCGGATCACTGCCGAGAACGTCGAGGACCTCATCGCCGAGTACGACTTCGTCGTCGACGGCAGCGACAACTTCGAAACCAGGTACCTGGTCAACGACGCCTGCGTTCTGTCGGGAACGCCCTTTTCCCACGGCGCGATCTACCAGTTCGAGGGCCAGATCACGACCGTCGCGGCGGGCGGGGGGCCCTGCTACCGATGTCTGTTCCCCGAAGCACCCCCCGAAGGGACGATCCCCGACTGTTCAGAAGCCGGCGTCCTGGGGGTGCTTCCCGGTACCGTTGGCTGTATTCAGGCCACCGAGACGGTAAAACACTTCCTGGGGAAAGGCGAGTCCCTCGAAGGCACCTTGCTGTTCTACGACGCGCTCGATATGACCTTCGAGAAGGTGCCCTACGAGGCGAATCCTGATTGTCCGGTCTGCAGCACCGAAGGCAAGATCGAGTCGATCCACGAGGTCGAATACTCGGGGACCTGTCCGATTCCGGCCGACTGACTCTAGCAGACTTATCTAAACAGCAAACCGACGCTGTGTCCGCCTCTCGTTCCCAGCGATGCACTAGTCGAACAAGTCAGGAATCGAAGTGGTTCGACGCTACCCGGACTGCCTTGCTTTTTGGCCTTAGCGATCCAGCGCAGATACAATGCCTGCTAGACAAGCAACTGGCCGGGGTTAGGAATCGATCCACCAACGGCTGAAGGAACACCAACTGGAGGACCATAATAGATGGCGGCTTCGAGACTGGGACGCTCATCCAAATAATCCTGGGTGGGAGGATGGCACTTACAGCTCGTGTCACGCAGCGCTTCGAAGAGAAGTCCAAGTTGGACACGTAGTTCTCGACACAGTTTATCCTGGGGACGCGGTAAATTCCGTTCCGGTAATTCGATCCGCGTTCGTCGTTGAAGACACTACAGATGACGTGCTGTCATTCGAGGAGTTCGTCTTCCTTGATGGTGAGCTGAACGAGGGCGTCCAAGCGCATACACCGAGAGGACACAAATCATTAGACACGAACCAGGTAGAAGAATACTTACAACAGATCGAAGTACGCGAATCCTATGCGCAGTACTCTGCTGGTAGCAAACCTAACTCAATTCCAGAAAAATTCTGGAGAAAAACGCTTGAGAACGCGGAAAAGAAATCGATCTATTCTACATGTGCCGGTTGCGAGTCACAAGACGAGCACAATTCGAAAAATAAATGCGACTAATCAGTTGTGATAGGTGCAAGAGCAGCACACAGATCTTCAAAGAACTGCTCTGTAGCCTTAGATAGCAAGCACGAGTATATTAGTAGACTACGTAAGCCATGAATTCAGGGACATATGTATTTGCTTAGTTTTCTTTGTTGGATTAGCGAACCGAGACGATTTCTTGAGTGAATGTCTCGCCGTCCCAGCGCCACGACTCGACGAACGGCACGCTGGGCAGACAGATAACGTAGGAGTACCCTTCCCACGTCGCGCGCCGCTCGTCGATTCCGCTCGGCTGGGCGGGACCGGTCGGATGGGAGTGATAGAATCCGAGCACCTCCGCTCCGCTTTCCTCGACGTCCTCCATGATCGCCAGTTGCTCCTCGGGGTCGATCAGGTACGTGTGCCGAGGATTTCGGGCGACGTTCGCAGCGCGATGGACCGACCGCACTCGACTCGCTCTCCCCGGTTCGACGTAGCCTTCGTCGTCCGTGTGCTCTACTTCCATACGTTCGCCACCCAGTACGCCACAGATTTCATCAGGATTCCCCTCGCGGGCGTGGGAAACGATCGTTTCGTAAGCGTCGGTCGAAAAGTCGATCACGGTAGCCACTCCGCTCGACTCAGGCTGGAGGCGCGAGAAGCGGCTCCATGCCCTCGGTCGCGACCGGATCGCCCTCTTCGAAGGCCTCGGGGTGGATCACCTGAGCGAGGAGCTCGAGCGAGTCGACGAGCCGGGGACCGGGACGATTGAGGAACTGCGAGCCGTCGATTGCGACCGTCCGACCATCACGGACGGCACTCAGTTCCTCCCAGCCCGGTCGGTCGGTGAGATCCGCGAGGTTCTCCGCGGTTTGATCGAGGTCGAACCCACAGGGCGCGGCAACGAGCACCTCGGGGTCGTACTCGCGTACGTTGGCCCAGTCGCGAGGCTCCGATCGGTCGCCCGGCGCGGCGAGGTCGTAGGTCCCACCCGCGGTCTCGACCAACTCGGGGACCCAGTGGCCGGCGACCATGACGGGATCGAGCCAGTCGAGCACGGCGACCCGGGGGCGGTCGTCGGTATCGATCCCTTCGACTCGGCTCTCGACCGCTCGGACGCGTTTCCTGAGGTCCGTACAGAGTTCGCCCGCGCGGTGCTCTTCACCGATGGCTGTGCCGATCCGCTGGATGTCAGTGAAGACGTCCCCGAGCGAGTGTGGGTCAGTAGTTAATATTTCGGCGTTGAGCTCGAGTTCCGAGACGGCCTCCTCGACGAGTACCGAATCAACCGCACAGACATCACAGATCCCCTGGGTAACGATCAGATCCGGGTCCGCCGCCTCTAGGGCGTCGAGGTCGATCTCGTAGACGCCCGCTCCCTGTTCGGCTTCGAGAACTTGGTTATCGATCTCGCTGCTCGAGGCGTCGGGATCGACGTGTGAGCGATTCAACGCGGGCTTCTCTGCGGCTTCGGGCGGGTAATCACACTCGTGGGAGACCGCGACGGGTTCCGCGCCGAGTGCGTGGACGATCTCGGTTGCCGACGGAAGCAACGTAGCGATGCGCATACAGAGGGTAGACTCGAGAGAGGGTTAAACCCACGTGCTATGTGCCGTGTGGGGAACAGTGTCGGATCGGCGAGGGGAGACTTGTCGGCAGCCGAGAGGTGATCGTTCGATCCACTACTGTTCTCTGACGACGACGAACTCCGCGAGGTCCCGCAGGTACTCCTCGGCGCGGTCGTTCGTGATCTCGACCGAGGAAAGGGCCTCGAGTGCGTCGTCGGCGTGCTCGTGGGCCTGGTCGTTCGCTTCCTCGAGGGACTGGTCGGTGACCTGGACGATCGAGGGGCGGTCCATCGCCGCGTCGCGGCCGGCCGGTTTCCCGAGCGCGTCGGCGTCGGCGGTCGCGTCGAGTACGTCGTCGCGGATCTGGAAGGCAACGCCGACGTCCTCGGCGTACTCCCCGAACGCATCGATCGTCCCCTCCTCGGCGTCGGCAGCGACGGCCCCCAACTGGGCGGCCGCGCGAAAGAGCGCCCCGGTCTTCCGGCGGGCGAGACCGAGGTACTCCTCGTTGGTTTCAGGGACGGCGGCGAGTTCGATCGCTTCGCCCTCCCCGAGTTCGACCATCGCCCCGGCGATGATCTCGGTCGCCCGCTCGTCGGCCAACAGCAGCGAAAACGCCTCACCCAGTAGGCCGTCGGAAGCAATCAGTGCCGGCCCATAGCCGAAGGCCGCCCACGCGCTGTCGGTCCCTCGGCGGGTATCCGAATCGTCGATGACGTCGTCGACGACCAGCGACGCGCTGTGGACGAGTTCGATCCCGACGGCGAAATCGAGCGCGTCCTCCGTCTCCCCGCCAACGGCCTCACAAGCCAGCAGCGTGACCATCGGGCGGACCCGTTTGCCCCCCGAGAGCACGACGTGGCGGACCTGCTCGGCGAGAGGGGTAGGTTCGACCGCGTCGAGCACCGCGACCGCGCGTTCCTCGATCAGCTCGACACGGTGATCCAGGTACTCCATCTACGAAAATATACGAACGGACGGCGCAAGTACGTGACGAAAGCTCGATCGGAAGCCTCCGCCGACTGGTAGCGATCGCCCTCGAGTCGATGTTCGAGAGAAGGGAACGGAGCCGGTTCGGTCCGCGGCGGCGGACAACGGGGTCGGTGGTGCGTCAACGGTTATACTACCGGCGACCGTCAATAGAGACATGGCCCGACGGACCGCCCGCATCGTTCGGGACGAGGAAGTGATGGGGGGCGAACCGCGCATCGACAGTCGTCGAATCGCCGTTCGGCAGATCGCCGACTGAGTCGAGGACGGTGACCTGTCGGCGAAGACTGTCGCGGATCGATACGACCTCGATATCGCCGACGTCTATCGGGCATTGACGTACTACCACGAGTACCCAGCGGAGATGGCCGAGGTGCAACGGTGTCGGCGGGAGCAAGAACGACATGCCCGTGAGCGCGGGATCAAGACTCTCTCGGAACTCCGCGAGGAAATCCGAGAACGAGTAGATGGCCTATCGTAGCATCTGTAACGAACACCTCGAACAACAGACAGCCGAGTATCTCCGGCGCGAAGGTCACGAGGCAGTTCACGTCGAAGGAATCCCGAGCCTGAGTGCCGACGACACCGACATCGGAGTCTATGCTCGGGAAAACGGACGGGCAGTTCTGACGGACGACGATTTCCTCGACGAAGCGAGATTTACGAAATCACGGTTCTCTATTATCCGGAAAACGAGCGGCGGGCTCACGAACTGGCTACGATGATCGCGGAGCTACCCCCGTACTATCCGACACAGGGTGACCTCCCTCGGGTAGTGTTTCTTACAGAGACGGAATCATAACAGGACGAACTATTCACCGACACGGTATCGCCTGTGCTATCCTGGCGGTCGTTTTCCTTTCAAGCACGACCAGCAAACAGCCATAGAGGCGACCTCGCATGCGAGACGACACGCGAACCGGAACGCGTTAGCTGAACTGCGCGGTGAGTTCGGGGACGACCTCGAAGAGGTCGTCGACGATGCCGTAATCCGCCAGATCGAAGATCGGCGCGTTCGGATCGGTGTTGATCGCGACGATGGTATCCGCGCCTTTCATGCCCGCGACGTGCTGGACCGCCCCCGAAATTCCGATCGCCAGATAGATGTCGGGCGTGACGACCTTGCCCGACTGGCCGACCTGCCGATTCTTGGGGAGCCAGCCGGCGTCGACGATCGGCCGGGAGGACGATAGCGTCGCCCCCAGCGCGTCGGCCAACTCCTCGATCAACTCGATGTTTTCCTCCTCCTCGATTCCGCGGCCGACGCTCACGAGCACGTCGGCATCGGAGATATCGACGTCACCGCCGCCGACCTCCTCGAAGCCCGTGACCGTCGAGCCCACACGGCTCTCGTCGACCTCGACGTCGGGTTCTTCGATCTCGGCGTCGCCGGCCCCCTCCGCGGCGGGCCACTCGTTGGGCCGGATCGTCACACAGAATCGGTCGGCGTCGATTTCGATCGTGGTCTCGACTTTCGAGCCGTACATCTCCCGGATCGCGGTCATTGTATCGCCGGCGTCGAACCCGACGACGTCCGTGATGAGCGGTAAGGAAAGCCGGCTCGCGACCGCCGGAGCGTAATCGAGCCCGTTGACCGAGTTGGGCATCAACACGACGCGGGGATCGAGATCGGTCGCTAAGCTCTCGATGACTTGGGTGTAGATATCGTGGTTGAACTCCTCGCCCGCCGCGACGGCGTGGATCGTATCGACGCCGTCGCGATTCAAATCCTCGGCGAATTCCGAGACTTCGCCGCCGATAACCGCGAGGTGGAGCTCGGTATCGAGCGCGTCGGCGAGTCCCCGACCGGCCGTCACTGTCTCGTAGCTTACCGGTCGAATGTTGCCGCGGCGGTGTTCGGCAAGGGCGAGCACGGTCATCCCTCGACCACCCCCATCTCGCCGAACAGCTCGGCTAACTGGTCGGCTTCCTCCTCGGGACTGCCCTCGAAGACCGTCGCGTCGCTCTCGGTCTCCGGTTCGTACATGCTCGTCAGCGAGAGGGTGCTTTCGGTAGTCTCGGCGTCGAGACCGAGATCGTCGAGTCCGTAGGGGGCGATCTCCTTCGATTGGGCCTGGCGAATCCCCCGCAGGCTCGCATATCGGGGCTCGTTGATGCCCGTCTGGATCGAAAGCACTACTGGGAGGGAAACGTCGGTTAGCTCCTCGACGCCACCCTCCAGTTCGCGGTGGACGTGAGCCGTTCCGTCCCCGGTGTCGAGGTCGAGATCGTTGACGACGGCGGCCCACTCGAAGTCGATTGCATCCGCGAGCGCGACGCCAGTAGCGCCGAAGCCGTCGTCGGCGGCCTGTACGCCGGTGAGGACGAGGTCGGGTTCTTCTTCGGCGACCACGGCTTCGAGGATCGACGCGCGGGCCTCGACATCGAGAAAGGCAGTCCCCTCGAGGGTGTCGTCCCAGACCCTGATCGCACGATCGACGCCCTTCGCGAGGGCCATCCTGATGGTCTCCTCGGAGCGTTCGGGGCCGATCGTCACCGAGACGACCTCGACGTCCTCGCTCTCCTCGGCGATCTCGACGCCTTCCTCGACAGCGTACTCGTCCCACTCGTTCAGGTCGTACTCGAGGTAGCGCTCGTCGATGTCGAGTGCGCCCTCCGCGAGTTCGAAGTCGTCGGCGGCCTCCGCGACCTCTTTTACCGTGACGAGGACTTTCATACCGCACCCCAGGACCGTACCCGAGTTAACGGTTGTGAAAGAACGAGATCCGACCCGGCCGGGAGGGTGGGTCCGACGAGTAGCCGGCCTGGTTCGGGAGGTCACTCCTCGGTGTCGGTATCGGCGTCACTGGGGTCCTCCTCGGGCAGGGAGATGAGGTTCTCCCGGCCGATCCGGAGTTTCTCGACCCGGTCGTCCCGGTCCATCGCCGAGAGCAACTGGGAGACCTTCGCGTTCGACCACCGGGTCTCGGTGACGATGTCGGCCTGGCGCATCCGACCACCATTGGCATCGAGCAGGTGCTCGACGCGTTCCTCGTCCGAGAGGAGGTCTGTATCGATCCCCGCGGCTGCGCTCCCCTCTCCGGGATCCCCGCCAACCGTCGAGTCGGTGCCGCCCGTACCCGCCGGAGCATCAGTGGTCCCCTTCCTCCTCTCGTCGTCCGATCCGATGGCTCCGTTGCCCCCAGCGGAGCTACCGGTATCCTTTCTTCCAGTGTCAGGCAACACCATCCCCTGTGAACGGACGTACAACACGAGCAACAGCCCGACGCCAAGGGCCGCGATACCCGCAAGCGGTGCGAAGTTCATGCCCGTGTCGGCCGGCGGGGTGGTCGTCGTCCGCGTCGTCGTGGCCCGGAAACCCCGTCGGTAGGTTATCGCAAGCGAGTCCGGCTCGAACGCTTCAGGGCCGTCCCATCGCAGCGTCCCTCCGCTTGGCCCGATCGGCGCGCTACTGACACCGTAGCCCGGCGGGCCGAGAAGCACCAGCGTCTGGTTCGCCGCTAGCCCGGGCAGCCAGGTCCCCCGCGGAGTACGAAAGGCGTCGCCGACCTGCAGTCGACCCTCGTCCGCCTCGGCGAAGTTCGTCCAGACGAACTGGAGTTCGAGATAGCCGGTGCCGTTCTCAATCCGGGCCGATCGGGAGCGCTCGAGGAGTGCCATCTCCCGCTCGACTCCAGGACTCGTGGCCGCGAGCGCGCGCTCGAACGGAACGACCGAGGGGCCGACTTCCGTACGGCCGGCCTCGTAGCGCCCCGCGAGCTCCCGGAACGCTCGGGTCCTATTGGGTCCCGAGAGCTCTACTGCCACCCTGACAGTCCACTGCGCGTCGCCGTTCGGCCGCAACTGGATCGTCAGGTTGGTGCGTGCCGGCTCGATCGCTGTTCCGCCCGTCGGTTCCGGATCGACCTGTGGTGCCTTCTTGCGAGCCCGGACGAGTGATCCGCCCGCGAGTTTCCGGCCGTTCAGCTCCGGTGGTGTGGTCACGAGGAGCGCCGGCGATACCTGGGGCGAGGCCCTGTCCGTAGCCGCAGGAGCCACGGCCGGTGAGGAGCTCCCTCGCGCGTCGTCACCAGCTGTCGCTGTCGCCGCCGTCGCCGTCGTCACCACGAGCAGCAAAGCGATAAAGGCCCTAGGGACCCAGACCTGCACGACAGCGAGTGGTTAGCCCGCAGCCAAAACAGTTTCGTCCGGAATAAAGCGTTAGAACGCGATCTAAAAGGTCTCGGCCGGCCTGCTTGCCGCCTTCGAGCGGCGTAACGGACGGATTTTAGTACTCGGGGTGATCTACGTCCGGCAATGGATCGGACGGCCGCAATCGTCGCCGCGCTCTGTGTGCTCGCCCCGATGGCGGTCGCCGCAAGCGGAGCACCGGTCCCGACGGACGAGTCGGCCGGAACAGCACAGGTAGTGGCGGTATCCGACCCGTCGGCCTCCCCGATAGAACGGCGATCGAACGCAAGCGAACCGCTCGGAGCACTCGGAGCGCCCCCGGTGACCCCACCGGAAAACACCACGGCCTATCTCGCGATTCCGCCGGAAAACGTCTCGAACGCGACCGTGAGCGGGATCGGCCTCGACATCGGTGGTACGCTCGCGGCCGACGCTGCGGCGACGGACAGCCAGCTCCTCTCGTTGACGATCGAGGAACGACTTTCTCGGGCGAACACCACTGCCGAGAAGCGGGTCGTAATTCAGCGAACGGGTACCCGGATCGAGCGTCGGATCGACCGGCTCCGAACCGAACAGCGCCGGGCGATCGAGAGCTACAGCGATGGCGAGCGCTCAACGAAGGAGTTCCTCGGTACGCTCGCGCGGATCGAGACCCGTGCCCGACAGCTCCGGGGGTCGATCGCCCGCCTCGAAACCGCCGCCGCCTCGATCCCGGGCACGGCACTGGACGGCCGCTCGGTCGACTCCTGGGCGCGCGACCGACTGGTAGAACTCGGCCTGTTCGCGAGTCCCGTCCGGCAGGGGGTCCTCGCGGCGCTTCGCGGGTCGGACCCGGTCGCGGTCTACGTCGAGGTGAGCGAGACCGGGGTCGTGCTCGCGGCGATCGATAACGGTCGGTACGTCCGTGAGGCCTACCTGCCGACCGAACGGGAGGGGGGCCCACCGGAGGGTCCCGCTAACATCTCGGCGGCGCTCGGTCGAGTGATCGAGGTCTACCCCTGGGCGTGGAACCACTCGACTGGCGTCCGGTCGGCGGGCGGTCCCGGCGCGGGCAGCTACCGGTTCACGCTCTTTCACCAACAGGGACGGCTGAGCACCCACCTCGATACCGAGTCGGGAACGGTCTTCCGGGAGGTCCAGACCAAACCCCTGAGAACCGTGCCGACCGCGGGGGCGGTCACCGCGAGCGAGGACGGGCTTCAAGTGGCAGTCGACCGTACGTACGCCACCGGCCCGATGAACGTCTCGGTCACCGCGACTGGGAGCGGCGAGCCGGTCGACGCTACCGTTTCGATCGGGGATCGTACTGTCGGTCGAACCGATTCGAGGGGCTATCTCTGGGCGATTTCTCCTCGAGGTACCGTCAACGTAACCGTGGCCAACGGGGAGCGAACAGCGACGGTGCGCTTCGCAGCCGACCCCCGGTTGGCGACCGGCGAAAGGGAAGCCAGATCCGACATCGCAGCGAGAACACCCTCGCCACCCGGAAGCCAGCCGACCACGCCGGCGAACGAGTCGACACCTCCAGCGAACAGGTCGACGCTACCGGCGAACGGATCGACGCCGCTCCGAAACGAATCCGCGCTCCCACCCGGAGCGCCATCGACCGGCATCGGAACTACGACTCCTATCGAGAACCGTTCCGAGCCGAACGCGACAGTGACCGCAACTGGGAATTGATCGGCCCCCACAATCACCCCTGGTATACCAGGCTGACGTTGATATAGAAGGTGAAAAGTATCCCGAAGGGTGGCAGAGAGGGCCGTCGCGCCGATCGTCGGGGTCACGATGATGGTGCTGATCACCGTCGTGTTAGCCGCGCTCGTCGGCGGGATGGTCTTCGGCGTCGAACTCGACGACCCACCGGAAGCGTCGATCGCCGCCGATGCGACGTACAATGGGACGAGCGGCCAGACCTACGTCGAACTCACGCATCTCGCCGGCGACACGCTCGACGTAGGGGCGCTTACGATACGGCTCTCGGTCGACGGGGAGCGCCTCGAGCACCAGCCCCCGGTGCCATTCTTTTCGGCGACGGGCTTCGAGAGCGGGCCAACGGGTCCGTTCAACAGCGGGGCGAGCGAGACGACCTGGGAAGGTGGCGAACGGGCCGGCCTCACGATAGCCGGCAGCAACGATCCGGTGCCCCAGTCGGGTGCGGAGGTTACGATTCGACTCTTCGCCGAGGGCTATTCGGTAGGCACGGTACAAACAACCGTTCGGTGAGGTTGGTCGGTCGATAGCGGCCCATGAGCCGGTCGCCCGATCCACAACGACGACGCCGCTCAGAGGTCGTACAGCGCAGTGAACTTCTCGGTCGCGTGCTCCAGAAAGGCATCGGCGGAGTACTCCTCGCCGGTGGCCTCCTCGACTAGCTCGGGCGTGCGGTAGCGCTTCCCGTGGCGGTGGACGTTTGCGGTGAGCCACTCGTGTAACGCTCCGAACTCGCCGGCTTCGATGTCACCCTCGAGGTCCTCGATCTCCCTGTCAGCCACTTCGTATAACTGGGCGGCGAGCACGCTACCCAGCGAGTACGTCGGGAAATATCCGAAGGAACCGTGGGACCAGTGAATGTCCTGCAGACAGCCCTCCGCGTCGTTATCAGGGACGACCCCGAGGTACTCCTCCATCTTCCCGTTCCACTCTTGGGGAACGTCTTCGACCGCGAGATCGCCCGAGATCAGGTCGCGCTCGATCTCGAAGCGCAGCACGATGTGCATGTGGTAGGTCAGCTCGTCGGCCTCGACCCGGATGCGATTGTCGGGGTAGATGCGATTTGCCGCCTCGTAAAAGTCTCTAGGACTGGCCTCGACACCGAGTCGCTTCTCGACCTGGGGGACGAGTAGCTCCCAGAAGGGCTGCGAGCGGCCGACGTGGTTCTCCCAGAGCCGTGATTGGGACTCGTGGACCGTGAGGTCCCGCGCTTCGCCCAGCGGCGTGCCATACGCGTCGTTGGGCAGCCCGAGCGCGTAGGTCGCGTGACCGAATTCATGCACTGTGCTCGTCAGCGCCCCCAAGGGATCTTCCTCGTCGAAGCGGGTCGTGATCCGGGCGTCGAACTGGTTGCCCGAGGTAAATGGATGAGCCGAGACGTCCAGACGGCCTCGTTCCCAGTCGTAGCCCACTGAATCGAGGATATCCCGGGCGAGCGCTTCCTGGTCTTCCTCGGGGTAAGTCCCCGTGAAGGGAGCGGCGAGGTCGGTATCGGACGCTTCGATTTCATCGATCAGTGGAACCAGTTCGTCGCGCAATCGCTCTAAGACCTGCTCTGCGGTATCGAGGCCGAGATAGGGCTCGTAATCCGCAAAGAGCACCGCGTAGGGATCGGCATCGGGGTCGATCTGGTTCGCATATTCGCGTTTGAGGTCGACGAGGTCCTCTAAGATCGGCGCGAAGGCCTCGAAGTCGTCCTCTTCTTTAGCCTCGGTCCAGACGGGCAGTGCTTCGGAGGTAGTCTGGGAGATGCGCTCGACGAGGTCGGTATCGACCCGGACCGAACGCTCGTACTCGCGGCGAATCTCCCGAACCGCTGCTTCCTGGCTCGCGTCGAGAGCGGCGCTTTCGGCGCTATCGAGTGCGTCGCCGAACTCCTCGGCGGTCAGCAGTTCGTGGCCCGTCGCCGAGAGCGCCGAGAGCTGTTTCGAACGCGCCGGGGTGCCACCCTGGGGCATTATCACCTGCTGATCCCAGCTGAGGACGCCGCCGGCGTCCTGAATGCTCGCAATCCGACCGTAACGATCCATCAACTCGGCGTAGGCGTCGGGTGCTTCGCTCTGGGTTGCGTCTGTCGCCATGGTCGTAGGGAAGCGCCAACGGGTATCAAAGCCACGCCTCCGACACTGATCGAAGGACGTCTTCGGTCGGAGTACACTCCGTACAGCAAGTACGCTTATAACACGAGAGTACAAACGACACCTGTGCCGATCGACATCGAGACGTTCGAGACCACGAGCAAAGAGGAGCTGACACGGGGAGGAACGAACGCAGAGCGCGTCCTCTCGTTCCTGGCGGCGAATGCGGACCAGGCATTCGCGCCGACGGAAATCGCTGCGGAGACGGAAATTACCTCCAATAGTATCGGTGCCGTGCTCTCCCGGCTCGAAGACCGCGACCTCGTCCGCCACCGCGGGCACTACTGGGCGATCGGCGAGGAGGAGGCGCTCGCGACGTACACGGCGACCCGCTCGACGGCTCGAGCGATGACCGATCGGTTCGGGCCCGAAGATCCCGAGGAGTGGAACCCGGAGAACGAGAGCCACGAGGACGCCTGATGGCGACGGCCGATTGGGGCGAGGTGTGGTGGGGACCGGCGCTGTTCAAAGACGGCGAGGCCTATCGTCCGTAGCTCGTGCTGAGCGACTACTCCCATCCGTTCGCTACCGAGGAGTGCATCGCGGTCGGACTCACGACGACCTCACACGCTAAGGGTATCCGTATCGATCCCGGCGACTGGAGCGATGGCGGAACGCCACTCGGAGCTACGTCTCGCCGTGGTACTGCACGACGATCAAACACGTCGATCTCGACCGCCAGCAGGGAACGCTCGAACCGGAACTCCTCTCGCGAGTCGCGAACCACCTCGCCGGGTACGTTGGTGTCTCGCCCGACGACTGACCGATAGGTCTCCCCGTCGATCTGTCTTCCCGCTGGTCAGTGCATCGCTTCGGCGCTCGCCCGGTAGATCCGGTAGCAGCGTTCGAGGACATCGATCGAGACGCTTTCGTTCTCGGTGTGGGCTTCGCCGGGTTCGGCGGGCCCACAGATCACACAGGCCGTGCCCGCCTCGGCAAGCCAGCCCGCATCGGTCGCGTGCGGTTTCGTCACGAGCTCCGGGTCGCTCTCCTGTGTCCCGGTGGCCGCAACCAGTGTCGTCTCGGCGAATTTCTCACACCCACAGCGCATCGGCGGAAGGTTCTGCTCGACGGCCCAGGAAACGCCATCGATCCCCTCGACTCGCCCGAGCGGCGCGCGCTCGCCCGGGACGGTCCGTTCGTCGATCGTCAGCGTACAGACATCGGGGATCACGTTCCAGCCCGATCCGCCCTCGATCTCGGTGACGACGACGCTGCCCGCGATTTTCTCCCCGGCGATCTCGACTGTCGGAGCGTCTATCTCCCGTACTGCCTCGACGGCCTCACAGGCGCGGTAGATCGCGTTGCTCCCCGCACTGGGTTCGCTCGCGTGGGCCGACTCGCCGCTGGCGGTGATCGTACTCGCCCGGCGACCCTTGTGGGCGACGGCGATATCGGTCACATCTGAAGCCGAGTAGCCCGTCGAACCCTCGCCGACGATGGCGTAGTCGGGCGCAAACCCCCTATCGATCGCGTGGCGAGCGCCGACCCCTCCCTGTTCCTCGCCGACGAAGCTCGCGAAGACGAGTTCCTCGATCGAGAAGGAGTTCTCCGCTCCCGGGTCGGCGGCAGCGTTCCGGTCGTCCTGTTCGCTACCTCCCCTCGAGATCGCGTCCTGGAACGCACACATCGCGGCGGCGAGCGCACCTTTCATGTCCGCCGTTCCCCGGCCGTGGAGGCGGCCGTCACGCTCGGTGAGGACGTACTCGCTGTGAACGTCGTCGCTGTCATTACTCTCACCGCCGTCGTCGATCACCTGCGAATCGTCCGGTGGAACGACGTCGTGGTGGCCGACAAGCGCGAGCGAGGTCGGGTCCGTGCCGGTTCCATCGGCCTCACAGAGCGTACGCCGGGCGATCACGTTGCCCGCATCGTCGCGAGCGACCCGAGCATCGGTGTGCCCTTCGAGCCACCGTTCGATGAACTCGCCGACGCAGGTCTCGTCGTCGTGGCTCGGGATCGAGACGAGATCGCGGGTCAGCTCGAGCAGTTCGGCTCGGTCGGGGCCCTCGGTGGACGGAGCGTGATCGGTCTGATTGATCATGATGGCACCGAGAGGCGAGAAAGACATAATAGGTAGCCGTCGCCAGTGGTCGAATCGACTCTTCCCGCACTCGTAGACCGTCGAGCCCGTAGTGAATTCAGGAGCTTACCGACGCTCTTCAGGGGCCTTATAGTCGTTCGTAGCCGTAGTTTCGGTATGAATATCCTACCGGATACGAGCGCCGTCGTCGACGGCCGTCTCTCCGAGGGGGTCGAGGACGGTACGTTCGCCGGGGCAAGGGTCTACGTTCCCGAGGCCGTCGTGGCCGAACTCGAAGGCCAGGCCAACAACGGCCAACAGAGCGGGTGGGACGGGCTCGAAGAGCTCCAACGTCTCGCCAGCTACTTCGATAACGGGGAAATCGAGGAACTCGAGTACGTCGGCCGCCGGCCCGGATCGAGTGAGCGCCACGCCTCTCACGTCGGTGAGATCGACGCGCTCATTCGCGATCTCGCGGGCGAGTACGACGCGACGCTGCTGACGAGTGACGGCGTCCAAGCCGAAGTCGCCCGCGCGAAGAACCTCACCGTCGAGTACCGAGAGGCCTGCGAGCGCGAGGTCGGCGAGTTGGGCATCGAGCAGTTCTTCGACGAAGGAACGATGAGCATCCACCTCAAGACCGGCGTCGAGCCCATGGCCAAACGCGGGTCCGTGGGTGAGATGCGCTTCGAGCGGATCGGCGAAGAGGTGCTTTCCGAGGAGGACCTCGGCGAGTGGATCGAGGGGATCGAACGCGCCGCCCGCGAGTCCTCGGAGGGCTTCTTCGAACTCGAAGAACCAGGAATGGACATCGTCCAGTTGGGCGAGTACCGCATCGCGATCGCCCGCCCACCCTTCGCGGATGGCCTCGAGATCACCGCCGTCCGTCCGATCGCCCGGACGACGATGGCTGACTACGACTACGCCGAGGAACTCCAAGAGCGGTTGCTTGCCCGCCAGCGCGGGGTACTGATCTCGGGCGCGCCCGGTGCCGGGAAGTCGACGTTCGCCCAGGCGGTCGCCGAATTCCTCGTCGAGGGCGATTATTCGGTGAAAACCATGGAGAAACCCCGGGACCTCCAGGTCGGCCCCGAGGTGACCCAGTACACCGAACTCGGTGGCTCGATGGCGAACACCGCCGACTCGCTATTGATGGTTCGGCCGGATTACACCATCTACGACGAGGTGCGCAAGACCGAGGACTTCGGGGTCTTCTCGGATATGCGCCTCGCCGGTGTGGGGATGGTCGGCGTCGTCCACGCCACCCGGGCGATCGACGCCCTCCAGCGCCTCATCGGACGAGTGGAACTCGGGATCATCCCCCAGGTCGTCGATACGGTGGTCTACATCGAAGCTGGTCGGATCGATACGGTCTACGACGTGACGACCCAGGTCAAAGTCCCCGAGGGGTTGATGGAAGAGGACTTAGCGCGGCCGGTCATCACGATCCGGGACTTCGCGACCGACGAGCCGGCGTATGAAATCTACACCTTCAACAATCAGGTCGTCACCGTTCCGATGGGCGGCGAGGAAAGCGAGTCGGGCGTCTCGCGGATTGCCCGCCAGGAGGTCGAACGCGAGATCCGCTCGATCGCCCGCGGGCACGTCGACGTCGAGATCCAGGGCTCGAACAGGGCCGTGGTCTACGTCGAGGACAGCGAGATCTCGGGTGTGATCGGCAAGGGCGGCGGGCGGATCTCGGATGTCGAGGACCGACTGGGCATCGAGATCGACGTCCGCACCCACGAGGAGAACTCGGCCGGTGGGGCCGGTAGTGGTAGCGGTGGCGGCGGGTCGGCTGGCGGCTCGGGCGGTGCTGGTGGAGGCGGTGGAGCTGGCGGGGCGGGCGAGGTGGTCACGCCCGAGATTACCTCCCGGCACGTCGTGATCGGGCTCGACGGCCACGCCGGCGAGACGGTCGAAGTCCAGGCCGACGGCGAGTACCTCTTTACCGCGACGGTCTCGCGTGGCGACGAGATACAAGTCTCACGGGGCAGCGCCATCGCCGAGGAGTTAGAGCAGGCGATCGACCGGAGCCGGCAAATCACCGTCGTTCCCTCCTGAACCCGGGCTGGGTATTAGAACAGGGGCGACGGCCGGTGTTTAAGCCCTGGAACCGGTGCCGATCCGGTCTGCGAGGATTCCGTTCAGAAGCACTCCCAGTAACAACACGACGCTGGCGAAATACAGCACCGTGACCAACAGAAGGACCGCACCGACGACGCCATACGCCGCGTACTTGCTCGAGTTCGCAGCGTAGATCCGGAAGACCGTCTGTAGGGCGACCCAACCGAAGGCAGCGAAGACCGCACCGGGGATCGCCTCTGTGATCGAGACGTCGTCGGCTGGCAGGAAGTAGTACAAGGGGAGCAAGGCGATCGACAGTGCGAGAATCGAGACGATACTGACTACCAACCCGAACAGATCGACACCGGCGACCGTCATCGAGACCGGGACGGCAGTGATAGTCGCTCCGATAGCGATCGTGACGCCGACGCCGAGTATAACGGCGAGAAAGGTGATCAGGCCGTCTTTGATTTGCTCTGCGATCCCGTCGGGGCCGGGCGCGCCGTAGATCTTCGAGAAACCGACGTCCATCCCGCGAAAGAGTTTGAGCGCGCTCCAGAGCAGCGCGACGATCCCGGCGATCGCGGCCCCACCAGCCCCTGGCGACCCCGAGAGCACGCTCGTGAGCAACTGGCCCGCACCGGCCGGCATCGAACTTCCCACCTGAGCTTTGATCTGGTTCGCTAGGTCCTGACCGCCGACGGTCGTCGCGATGACGAGCGATAATAGTAGCAGGGGAATCAGCGAGACGAACGCGTAGTACGCCAGGCTCGCCGCGATGAACGTGACGTCCCGTTCCTGGAACTGTTCTTTGAACGTTCGACCGAACGTCGAGAGGTCCCGTGTGTTCGTGCTCATCGGAAAGCTCCCCGCTCCCGTCGCCGGGAGTGAAGTATGTGTCCAGAAACGTTCGCACGAGCGATCATAAGCCGACTGCTTGCGCCGGTCTACTGTGCTTCACCCGCGAACGATCGAGACGCGTTGAGCGGATCGAGCTTCCTTGGTATAGGTCAGAACTCTCGTTCGACGGATTTTCGCGGGAAATGAGGCTGAGGGCGCAAGCACTGCGCCCGCGAGCGAACATAGCGAGCGAGCGATAGCGCGCACGGACTAACGCTCGCCTTCGGCGAGCGACAGGAGTACGCGCTATTTTGGTGCAGATTTTTGCCGTGAGGTCGCTGAAGGCGACCGAGCGTGCAAAAAGGTGCATGGGTTCGGGCGGATTCGAACCACAGTCGCCTCCGTTCGCTCACTCGCGCCGCTCGTTCGCTCACCTCTCGCTCCCTGCTTCAAATCCTTCCTCTCCATTGCGCGTTCTCACTCCGCTGCGCTCCGCGAGAATGCTCATGGGTTCGGGCGGATTTGAACCACCGATCTCGGCCTTGTAAAGGCCGCGTCATAACCAACTAGACCACGAACCCGACAACCGAGCGACGACGCGAGAACGAATACAGCTTTCGTCTCCGGCCAGCGACCCAACCCCGCCAGCGTCGAGCAGTTGGTCGTTCGGAACGCTTAGGCCTTCGCCGTGCGTGGTCAACCCATGGACCGACGGCGCGTGCTCAGCGGTCTGTTCGCGCTCACGGCCTTCGCGCTCGCCGTCCTCGTCCTCTTGAGTACGTTCCCCTCGCTCGTGGGACTGGTCATCGTGGAGCCGGACTGGAGCGAGTATGGCAGCGCGACCGTCGAGATCCGGGATCAAAGGACCGATCGCACCCTCGCGACGGTAGACGTCCGGCTCGCAGAGAGCTACGAGGAGAAATACACCGGCCTCAGCGATACCCGAACGCTCCGCAATGGCACCGGCATGCTGTTCGTCTACGAACAGGAAGAGCGCCGGACATTCGTGATGCGCGATATGGACTACCCGCTGGACATCGTCTTTATCGGTGCGGACGGGCGGATCGACGAGATTGTCCAGGCCCCGGCCCCCGGCCCGAACGAGGACGGCAACGACATCCAGCGTACGGGCAGCGCGAAGTGGATCCTCGAAGTCCCCCGTGGGTGGATGGCCGCACAGAACGTCACCGAGGGCGACCGGATCGTCATCGATCGAGACGGTAACGGATCATCGACGGCGAACCAGTGAGAGTCCGGTCTCGAACTCGGTCCCAGCGTTTCTCATAGCATCGGTCGACGAGCGGTGGGTGTGATTACCCTGCTTACCTCGGACCGACCGCCCGACAGCGAACTCCTGTGAGACGACTGAAACCCTTTTGAACGCGCTCGGCCTACCCGTAGCAATGGGTATTGCTCCGGAAGACGACGATCCCTTCGAGGATCAGCGGAAGCGAGCCGAGAACCCAATGCGGCGCTTGTTCGCCGAGTACGGCCGCGAGAACGCCCCGCAGTTCGCGGTCGGCCTCTTCGCCAGCGTCCTCGCCCGCGGGCTCGATCTGCTGCCCCCGCTGTTGCTCGGCATCGCCATCGACGCGATCTTCTTCGATTCGAAGCCCTTCCTCGCGTTCGCGCCCGACTGGGCGATCCCGGCGACCCGAACGGGCCAGTTCTGGTTCACGGTCGGCCTGATCGCGGTCGCTTTCTTCGGCGGCGCGGCCTTTCACTACGGGCGGAACTGGGGCTGGAACTCCTTCGCACAGAACGTCCAACACTCCGTTCGAACCGACGCGTACGACCAGATGCAGCGCCTGAACATGGATTTCTTCGCCGGTAAGCAAACCGGCGAGATGATGTCCATTCTCTCGAACGACGTTAATCGGCTCGAACGATTCCTGAACGATGGCATGAACTCGCTGTTTCGACTCGGGGCGATGGTCGTCGGGATCGCAGCGATCATGCTCGTGCTGAACTGGCAGCTCGCGCTCATCGCGCTGATCCCGATCCCATTGATCGTCGTTTTCACCTACCGGTTCGTCAAGATCATCCAGCCCAAATACGCCGAGGTCCGCTCCTCGGTCGGGCAGGTCAACTCCCGACTGGAGAACAACCTGGGTGGGATTCACGTCATCAAATCGACGAACACCGAGGACTACGAGTCCGACCGGGTCGATGACGTTTCGCTCGATTACTTCGACGCGAACTGGGACGCTATCGGCACTCGCATCAAGTTCTTCCCGGCTCTGCGGGTGATCTCGGGCGTCGGGTTCGTGCTCACCTTCCTGGTCGGCGGGCTGTGGGTGCTTACGGGCAGCGGTCCCGGCCCGCTCCGGGGCACGCTCGAAGCCGGAGCCTTCGTCACCTTCGTGCTCTACACCCAGCGATTCATCTGGCCGATGGCCCAGTTCGGACAGATCATCAACATGTACCAGCGCGCCCGGGCCTCTTCCGAGCGCATCTTCGGGCTGATGGACCAGCCAAACCGGCTCGCGGAGAACGACGCCGCGACCGATCTGACTGTGAGCGAAGGTCGCGTCGAGTACGAGGACGTCACTTTCGGCTACGATACCGACCAGGGCGGCGACGAGGGCCCGACCGTCGAGGACGTCTCTTTCACCGTCGAAGGCGGAGAGACGATTGCCTTAGTCGGGCCGACCGGCGCAGGGAAATCCACGGTCCTCAAGCTCCTCTTGCGGATGTACGACGTCGACGAGGGGTCGATCACGGTCGACGGCCAGGACCTTCGGGAGGTAACCCTGCGAAGCCTCCGGCGACAGCTCGGCTACGTCGGCCAGGACACTTTCCTCTTTTATGGCACAGTGAAGGAAAACATCGCGTATGGCACCTTCGACGCGGAGGGAGAAGCGATCGCCGAGGCCGCCCGGGCCGCAGAAGCTCACGAGTTCATCTCCAATCTCCCCGATGGCTACGACACGATGGTCGGCGAACGCGGCGTCAAGCTCTCTGGGGGCCAGCGCCAGCGCATCGCGATCGCCCGAGCGATACTCCAGGACCCCGAGATCCTCGTCCTCGACGAAGCCACGAGCGACGTCGATACCGAAACGGAAATGCTCATCCAGCGCAGCATCGACCGACTCACCGAGGACAGAACCACCTTCGCGATCGCCCACCGTCTGTCTACTATCAAGGACGCCGATACGATCGTCGTCCTCGAGGACGGCCGCGTGGTCGAGCGGGGTGCCCACGAGGAGCTGCTGAGTGCCGAAGGGCTCTATGCCAACCTCTGGGCCGTTCAGGCCGGCGAGATCGACGAGCTTCCCGAGGAGTTCGTCGAACGGGCGACTCGACGGGGGGCCCGGACCGACGTGGGCGCGGACGGGGACGGGGACGGAGAAACCAGCGGGATAGAAGTCGAAGCCGACGACGACTGAGCGATCGGAAACTCGATACCCGGAGCGTGAAGCCTCGACTCGCCGAACGAAAGACAGCAGCGCGGCGCTGCGATGTGTAGTAGTTCGGACCGTCCCTTCGGCGGTCGGTGGGCGTCGGCTACAGCGACTCCGGTTCGTCCTCGCCCCCGACTTCGTCGCTTGCTGTACCGCGATCGCTGTAGTTCTCGCGGCCGACCGCGTCGCTGCCGACGAAGTTGAAGACGTCCTGTCGGACCCCATCGGCCCCCTCGTAGGTCTTCTCCTCGACCGGTTCCATAATCTCGGCGAAGGTTTCGGATCCTTTCGGCAGCTCGAGTTCGCGATCGCCGTACTCCTCGATCAGTTCCTCGGAGGAAACCGGATAGTCGTGTGCTTCGAGGTCGTCGTTGAGATCGCCCAGTTCGATTCCCATTTCCCTGTCGTTCGTATCGGACATGGTTCTCCCTTCGTCCAAGACGGGAGGGATACTAACCGCTTGTGCCTGCCGCTTAACCGGGAGGCGGACGTGCTCACCGTATGGATCCCCTCGATCTCTCCACGGCAAGTTGGACCGACGCGGCCGCCCACGACGGCGGTCTCGCGGTACTGCCCGTGGGTTCGACCGAACAACACGGGCCACACCTCCCGCTGGGAACCGACGCGCTCACCGCCCGCGCGGTCGCGGAAGCCGGCGTCGAGGCGTGCTCGGCGGGGGTGTGTCTCGCGCCGACGGTCCCGGTGGGCATCGCGGCCGAACACCGCCAGTTCGCCGGGACGCTGTGGGTCTCGCCCGAAACCTTCCGAGCCTACGTGAGCGAGGTGATAGAGAGCCTCGCCTATCAGGGCTGGGAGAAGGTGATCGTCGTCAACGGCCACGGCGGGAACCTAAACGCTCTCGCGGAGCTCTGTGGCACGCTCACCAGGGACGAACGAGCCTACGCGCTACCTTTCACCTGGTTCGACGCGATCGAGGATCGCTCCGAGATGGGCCACGGCGGGCCTATAGAGACCGCTTTACTACGCGGGACTCACCCCGAGTTGGTCCGGGAAGGCCGGATCGAAAAAGCCCGGCAGGGAATGGCCGAACGGTGGGGCGAGTGGGTCGCGGGGGTGAACCTCGCGGTCGACTCAGCGGAGTTCACCGACAGTGGCGTGGTCGGCGATCCCGGCAGCGAAGCTACCAACGACGGCGAGCGGGGCGAAGCCCTGCTGGCGGAGGCGGCGGCGGCGCTCGCAGCGCTGCTCGAAGCCGTCGCCGAGCGCGAGACGGGGCGACCGGCTCGGAAGTGAGACGCGACCGCGAGGGGTCGAAGGGGAACGGATCACGGCCGGAACCGGTGGCCGGAACCCGCAGGCAACAGACGTATTCGGCGGGACGAACAAGGTGTAGTATGAGTGATCTCACGAGCGAGGACGAGGGCAAACGCGTCGTCGACGCCAGCGATCGACCGCTCGGTCGCGTCGAAAGCGTCGACGGCGAGACGCTATACGTGGACCTGGAGGACGGCATCGAGGTAAACTGGGGCGAGACCGACGACGGCACGTACGCGCTCGGCGCGGACGCGATCGATTCGATCGAGGACGAGGAGATCCACCTCCGAGGCGAGCACTGACGCTGGCCACGCCCTTTGCCGTCGCTCCGGCCGACGCGACCGGACCGTTCGACCGACTGTACTACTCGCCCGACGCCCCTTCGAGGAGTTCGATCCCGTCGTCGCCGTTCGGAACCGCACAGAGAAATGCCCCCTGATCCTCCGAGTCGTTGTGATACCAGTGAACAACACCGGTGGGAATCAGTAACGAATCGCCAGCCTCGACGGTGTATTCCTCGCCGTCGATACCGACGACGTACCCCCCGTCGAGGACGTACTGTTCGTGTTCGATCTCGTTTATGTGTCGCGGGACCTCCGCACCCGGATCGAGGGTGAAACGCCGCAGCGCGAAGGTGGGAGCACCGTGGTCGGGACCGATCAGAACACCTTTTTCGAGACCCTCGGCCGCGTCGACCGTTTCGTAGTCCACCGCTTCCGTGCGCCGAAGTACCGGATCGGGCGTGTTCGTCTCGGTTCCTGCCGTACTGTCGGTAGCGTCGTCATTGTCGCCC
>PXRJ01000051.1:24258-70292 GCA_003021705.1 Halobacteriales archaeon QS_3_64_16 | reverse complement strand
CCGGAGCACCGATCCGGCGGGGAAGAACGACTCCGGATCGACGGTCGGCAGACCGCCTCGTTCAGTCGAGCGACCCCTTCGCGGCACACTCACGACAGCAGTAGACGTCAGTGTGCTGTCCCGCCGGCGAGCGCCCGAGCGAGAGGCGTCGGAGCGCGTCGCGTTCGTTCGCGGTCGCATGGTCGGTCTCCTCGTCGCCACCGCCGCCATCGTTCCAGTCGGCGTATGCACACCCCGGCGCGTGTCGGAACGTATCGGTCTCAGCGCTCACGACCCGCCCTCCGACCCTGATCCCGATCCCGAGGTTCGACTACACGTCGCTTCCAGGAGGGTTACTACGCGCTTGACGCGGCCGATCGGCCGACCGGCCTCAAAACGGCGTCCCTCTACCTTCTCTCGTCCAACGACCTCGTCTGTAGATGTGCTGTTCGCGATCATCGTCCGTATCCATTCGACGCGATGAACGATCGTTATATATGCGTTTCCCTTCGCTCGCCGAGCACGACTTGATCGGTGGGACCAGGGTGGCCTGCCGGGTGAGTCCTCTCGGCAGTCAGGTGTCGGGTAAGGGCTCGGAAACGGGCCGCGTGGCGGCGATCAGTAACGGGAGTCTTTTTAAACCGGGATTTCGTAGCCGATCTATATGTTCAACGCCATCGTGAGCGCCGATACGCTCCGGACGGCGCTCGATTCCGTGAGCGTGTTGGTCGAGGAGTGTCGCCTACACCTCAACGAGGAGGGACTGGCCGTCCGGGCGGTCGACCCGGCGAACGTCGGCATGGTCGATCTCACGCTCGCGGCGGAGGCCTTCGAATCCTACGAGGCCGACGGTGGCGTGATCGGCGTCAATCTCTCGCGTCTGGAGGACATCGCCGGGATGGCCGATTCAGGAGGACTGGTCCACATGGAACTCGACGAGGAGACTCGAAAGTTGCACATCAGCTTGGATGGACTGGAGTACACACTCGCGCTCATCGATCCCGACTCCATTCGCCAGGAACCGGACATCCCCGACCTCGATCTCCCGGCACGAGTCGTCGTCGAGGGCCGGGACATCAATCGGGCAGTCAAGGCCGCCGATATGGTCTCCGATCACATCGCGTTGGGGGTTCGCGAGGAGGAGAACGTCTTCTACGTCGAAGCCGAGGGCGATACCGACGACGTCCATCTCGAGCTGGAAGAAGAGGACCTGATCGACCTGCAAGCAGGACCCGCCCGCTCGCTGTTCAGCCTCGATTACTTGAAGGACATGAATCGGGCAATCCCCTCTAATGGCGAGGTAGCCGTCGACCTAGGTGAGGAGTTCCCCACGAAGATGCACTTCGAGGTCGCCGAAGGCGAGGGGGAAGTCACCTACATGCTCGCGCCCCGCATTCAGAGCTCCTAACGCACCTTCTTCCGGCTCGGGTGTCCTCGCGCCCTCCGGGCGCTGTGGGCACCACTCGCCGCAAAAATCTGTATCAAAAAGCCGCTCACTCGTGCCTCTGGCACTCGTTCGCGGGGAACTGCTCGCTCATCATATTCGCTCGCGGATGCGTGTTCTTTCTGCGGTCCGTTATGCTTCCTCCGTTGACTCATCTGTATCGATCAGCACTAATATCGACGTCGCGAACCGCTCGAATCCGAGTTCCCTCGCCAAGGCGACCGACCACGGCCAGACATCGAGCGTCCGGTACTGCGGCAGAAAGCCCTCAGTAAGCGCGCGGTCGGTCGCCCGCGAGACGACTGCACGGCCGTAACCCTCTCCTCGGTGTTCTGGATGGGTAACGACTGCGAGGTGTGCGAGCAAGCCGTCCCAAACCTCGTGCGCCGCGACCGCGACCAAATCCTCGCCGACGAACAGGCCGATCGTCTCGCCAGGTTCGAATCCCAACCCGCCTTGCTCCCACTCGGCGTCGGGGACGATCGCCCGGAACCGCTCGTACGCCGATGAGTCGGCGGCGGTCAGTGTCCTCGCAGATGACTCGATCGGAGTGAACGTTTCCCGATCGACGTAGCCATAGAAGGCCGGCCCGAGGACCGCTTCGATCGCCCCGAGATCGACCAGGGGTTCGCGGACGGCCTCAGGATCGGTAACGTTGATCGACGCGAGGTCGGCAGTACGACCGCAGAGGGGCTCAACGAGCGGTTCCGGCGCGCCGATGGCGAGCGCGTCGTCGCATTCGAAGATTTCGACGCCCTCTGCCGAACCCGAACCGACTGTGACGCCAGGACTGTCGAACGCCGCTCGATCGACGCCGAGCCGATTGGCCCAGTACCGACGCAGCGTCCACAGTGTACGAGCAGCGAGGGCCACGATGGAACGTCGTCGTCCCGGCAGGTAAGCGTTCGTCCCCGAGACAGGCACGTACCGAAGTGCTGTCACGGGAGTTTTTATTCGCGCAGATGCACAAAAGCCGTGAGATGGCGACGGGACTGGGGCCGCTTCACGCGCGGTATCCGTACTTCGAGGACAGCCGCGAGGCAGTCCGAAACGCCGAGGTCTCGCTCGCGGCGGCGGCCCGCGACGAAGCGATCACCGACCGCGCGCTCGACCGGATCGAGAGCGCACTGGCGGATGGAGCGATCGGCGAGCCCGAGCGCGAGGCTCGGACCGAGTTGCTCTCCTACCCGATCGCGCGCGTGCTCGTCTCGCTGGTCGACCAACCAGTACTCATCCATCGCTACGCCCGTGCGGAGGCCACGGCCGCCCGCGAGCGCTTCGCAAGCGACCTCGGCCGCCGGGAACTCAAAAGCGCCCCCGACAGCGGGCTCACGATCGAGGACCTACTCGTCGAGTTCGATCTCGACGAGAAGGTTCGCGAGACGAGCGGCACAGGCGCTTCGGGACCGAACGCGGGCTACGAGATGGCCGTTTCGGCCTACCTCCCGCTCGCGACCGATCGCCGCGAGGACGAGTGGCGACTGGTCAACCGCCGCCTCACCGAGGGGTGGGTGAGCCTCACACGAGAGGAACTCCTCGCGCTGTTCGGCGAAGCGGTCAGAAAGCAGGTCGCGAGCGGGTTGCCCCTCTCGGTCCCCGAGGAGATCGGCGGGGCACTCGAAGACACCGAAGCGACCATCCGAGAGCGCCTCGCCGAGACGGATCTGATCCGGGACATCGATACGGTCGTGCCCGAACTCTTCCCACCCTGTATGCAGTACCTGCTTGATCAGGTCCAGAAGGGCGAGCACTTAGAACACCACTCGCGGTTCGCGATCACGGCTTTTCTCTCCAATATCGGCATGGGAACCGACGACATCGTTTCCCTCTACATGGTGAATCCGGGCTTCGGCGAGGAGATCACCCGGTATCAGACCGATCACATCAAGGGGGAAACGAGTCCAACCGAGTACTCGACGCCGGCCTGTGCGACGATGCAATCCTATGGCGATTGTGTCAACATGGACGACCGCTGTGAGACGATTTCCCACCCGATGGCCTACTACGAGGACGCATTGGACGACGCCGACGAGGAGGCACTCACCGACTGGCGAGCCCGCGAGAGCGAAGCCGAGGCGGAGGCCGAAGCCGGGGAATGAGTAGGAACTGAACTACCCCCATCGGTCAGTGCCGTCTCCGCAAGCCGAATCCTTATTCTCCGTGCGCTCCTTCCGGTGATTGGATCTAACTATGGGAGCAAGCAGCTTACAGGAACTCTTCGAGCATGAACTGGGCGACATCTACTTCGCCGAACACCGGATGGTCGATGCCTACGAGCAGTTCGCCGCGAACACGAACGACCAGGAAGTGACCGAGCTATTCGAGGCCCACCGCGAGCAGGTCGGCGAGCAGATCGAACGCCTCGTCCAGATCTTCGATACGATGGGCGAACCCCCACAGGAAGAGGAGTGTCTCGGTATCGAAGGGCTACTCGACGAATACAGCGAGTTCGAGGGCGAGGACCCCGACCCGAGCGCACTCGACCTCTATAACATCACGACGGCGGGCAAGACCCAACGCTACGAGATCAGTGCCTACGAGAGCCTCGTTGAGGTCGCGAAAGCACTCGAAAACGAGGAAGCCGCCGAGCTCCTGCGCGAGACGCTCGACGAGGAAAAAGAGACCCTTGGGCAGCTCCAAGACCAGGGCGCGACCTTCGATTACGGCTCGATCCCGACCTGAGGAGAATCAGGTCGAGAGAACTCTCTCGTATCTTTGTGGTGGAAAACGATACGCGAAGACCTGCCAACCGAAACCATCGAGCGACGATTCTTTCTGGAGCTTGAGAGCGTTAAGAAGGCTAGCGATTACTTCCTGCCCGAGAGCCAGTAGCCCACCGCGGCCATCGTGAGAACGAATAGTACAATAGCACCGACGAGCGCGAACGCACCCTGGCCGGTGAGGGAGGGGTAGAGCACGCCGATCGCGACGATCAGCACGACGAACACCCCGACGGCGGCGGTCGAGACGAGGGCCTCGATCACCGCCTCCCGCTCTACGTCCATACGCCGCGAGTCAGCCGGTCTCCCTCAAAAGCGCTTCGAAGGCCGCCCTCGAGAGCGCCGAATCGAGCGGCTCCCCCTCGATGTCCCAGCGGTGCCGCGTTTCGAGCCACCGGAGCGCTTCCTACTGTAACCCTACTCCGGGCCACTCAAATACTTCGACAGCCTACTCGCAGTAGTGTCACAGCAGGTCTCGAGGGTGGATACGCTGTTCTGTCACGAACGCGACGGGCAGTACTCTATCGCCGTGATCCGTGACGGCGAGCGCGTCCTGCAGGCAGTGCTTACGCTCAACGAGACCGCCGCGGGGCCACGTCCAGGGAAGTTCCGCGTGAAAGAGGGGTCGAACGAACGGCCCCGCCAACCCGATACGTTCGTCGAGATCGCCCGCCGTGCCGATCGCATCCGAGTCTCCGAGCAGACCTCTCGTGAGGGTCGTTCGAGATTACGTGAGATGTTCGCGGGCTACCAGCTCGACGGGAACGTAAAGACCGTCCGGACCTGCCGACTCTGTGCTCAGCAGGGTCGGTACTCGCCGATCACGAGCGAAACGGCGATCGAGCGAAGCGAGGAGTACATCTGTTCGGACTGTGCGCGCCGGGAGCTAGAGCGGGAGGCCGGCTATCGGGGGCTGACCGCCGCCGCCCGCAAGCGCCTCGAAGAACTCCTCTTCGAGGTGCAGGACTTCGATCGGATCGTTGCCCTTCTCTCCGGGAACCTCGACGGCGATCTCACGAAGTTCGACGAGATGAGCGCCACCACCGAGGTCGTCGACCCGGTACAAGTATCCGATCTCGACCTCCATCCCGCGGTCGCCGATCGCTTTACCGATCGCTTCGATTCGCTGCTTCCCGTCCAGAGCCTCGCCGTCGAGAAGGGCCTCATCGAGGGCCGCGACCAGCTCGTCGTGAGCGCGACCGCGACGGGAAAGACCTTAATCGGCGAACTCGCCGGGATCGATCGGGCAGTGCGGGGCGAGGGGAAGATGCTTTTCCTCGTGCCGCTGGTCGCGCTCGCAAACCAGAAGCACGAGGACTTCGAAGAGGACTACGGTGATCTGGTCGACGTAACGATTAGGGTCGGGGCGAGTCGGATCCGAGGGAGTGGCGCTCGCTTCGATCGGGAGGCAGACGTCATCGTCGGCACCTACGAGGGTATCGATCACGCCCTGCGGACCGGCAAGGACTTAGGGGAGATCGGCACTGTGGTGATCGACGAAGTGCATGGCATCGCGAACGGCGAGCGCGGGAATCGCTTGGACGGGCTGATCTCCCGGCTCCGGTACTACTGCGAGCAACGGACGGCCACGAACGGAACCGACAACGGGACGACCGGCACCCAGTGGCTCTACTTGTCTGCGACGGTCGGAAACCCCGAGTGGCTCGCCGAGCAGTTCGGCGCGACCCTCGTGACCCTCGTCGAATTCGAGGAACGGCCGGTCCCGATCGAGCGCCACGTCACCTTTCTGGATAGCCGGGAGAAACCCGACGTAGCCGATCAGCTCGTAACGACCGAGTTCGACCGGGAGTCCTCGAAGGGCTACCGGGGCCAGACGATCGTCTTCACGAACTCCCGGCGGCGCTGTCACGAGCTGGCCCGCCGGATCGAATACGACGCCGCGCCCTACCACGCTGGGTTGGATTACGGCGAGCGAAAGAGCATCGAACGCCGCTTCGGCGAGGGTGATCTGGCCGCCGTCGTCACCACCGCGGCGCTCGCCGCGGGGGTCGATTTCCCCGCCTCGCAGGTGATCTTCGACGCGCTAGCGATGGGCATCGAGTGGCTCTCGGTACAGGAGTTCCACCAGATGCTCGGGCGAGCGGGCCGACCGGACTACCACGATCGGGGCGTGGTCTACCTGCTCGTCGAACCCGACGGGACCTATCATTCGAGTACCGGGCGCACCGAAGACGAGGTGGCCTTCCAGCTCCTGAAGGGAGAGATGGAGCCGGTGACCGCTCGGATCGAGGAAGAGAGCGCGGTCGAAGAAACCCTCGCGAACGTCGTGGTCGGGGGGAGTCGGGCGAAGGCACTCGACGACCGGATGATCGCGGCGATGCCGACCGAGCGGACCGTCGGGCGCTTGCTCGAGTACGGCTTTATCGACGGCCTCTCGCCCACGCCGCTCGGCCAGGCGGTGACCGAGCACTTCCTCTCGCCGACGGCCGCGTTCACCATGCTCGATGGCATCAGAAAGGGCTCCGACCCGGTAGATATTCTCGCCGAGATCGAACTGCTCGGCGAGGAGGGCTGAGGGACCGCTCCGAGACGATCGCCGGACCGACCGTCCCGACCCGAACTGGATAGAGGAGAATTGGGATCGCGAACGAGGCGGGATTTCGGTGCGGTTCCGGTGGGTTTGTTATCGTCCGGGTAGTACGGAAGATATGGACGAGCAACCGGGATTGAGCGAGCAATACCGCCGGGTGAGCGCGTGGCCGGTGTTCATCGCGCTCGGACTGCCGATCGCCGAGATCGGGGTGTTGTTCGGCCTCGTTCCCGTCGCCGTCGGCGGCCTATTGCTGTTCGTCGGTTCGATCGCCGGCATTACCCAGGAGTCGGGCTACGTCGAGCGACCCTGGAACCTGCTTGCCGGGCTCGGGGGCCTACTCGTCGTAGTGGGTGGGGCATTGGCGCTCTCACAGCTGCCGGGGTTCTCGCTGGGGGTCGTCCTCTCGACGCTCGAATCGAACGGTCTGGTCGTCCGCGGCGTGTCGATCGTTGTCGCTGGCGTGATCGCACTCGGCGTCGGCGGTGCCGCCCGGTTCATGGAAACCGAGCCGATCTGAGCGGACGGCCGATCCGAACCGAGCGGCAACGACCGACCCGAACGACGAACGTAGGACTGAGCGGACGGCAGCACCGATACACTCCAACCAACAGCCTATTGATCCCCCTCGGCAAAGATCGAGCTAACAATGGCAGACGGTACTGGCACTCAAGGGACCGACCGCATCTTCGATCGGGAGACTTTGCTTGACCTCACGGTCAACGTCATCCCGCTCGGCATCATCCTCTTTTTCATCGTTCTATTCATAGCATTTCGGCCCTTCGGCGTCGATCTCGTGGCGACGGTCATCAGCATGGGGCTGTTGGTCATTCCCTTCGCGGCGCTCGCGATTCTGACCTACTTCGCCGGAAAGGTGATCACCGAGGCCGAACGCTACGGCGAGTCCGAGACCGCCGAGGACGTCGCCCAAACCGCTATCGGCGTCGGTGAGGGAGCGGCGGACGGCACCGACGAGAGCACTGACGGCGACACTCACCCATCGACGGAAGCCAGCGGTACCGGAGCCACAGCGGGAGCCGACACCGACAGAGCACAGCGGACTGGCTCGCGCAGCGAGGGGGCCGAAAGCGAGAGCGAAGGCGCAAGCGAAGAGTAGTCGGTCGGAGAGCCGATCGACCTGAGAGCCGGTCGTCGGCGCTTTTTCACGTGGGACGAGTTGGCCTCCTGGAGCGAGTCTTCGTGCCGGCTCGAACCGGGCGACGGGCGGGGAAATCTAAGGGTTCTTTAGCTCGCAGAAACAAGTGAGGATATGGCAAGCGAGCAGATCGCGCTAACGCTGTTGATGGGGGCGTTACTCGTCGCCGTCGTCGCGTTCGTAGCCCGAGTCGAAGACTGGCGGACGTACACGCCACTGGCCAGTGGTGGTGGCGGGACCGCCGAGGAGTCGGGCTACGGTCACGACGAGAAGCCCGGCGGGCTCGTCCGCTGGCTCACGACCGTCGATCACAAGGACATCGGGATGCTCTATGGCACCTATGCCCTTGGGACCTTCACTATCGGCGGAGCGATGGTGATGATCATGCGGACCGAACTACTTGACCCCGCTGCGACGCTCATCGAGTCGACGTTCTACAACGGACTATTGACGAGCCACGGGATCACGATGCTATTTCTCTTCGGGACGCCGATCATCGCGGCCTTCTCGAATTACTTCATCCCGCTGATCATCGGCGCGGACGACATGGCCTTCCCCCGGATCAACGCCATCGCCTTCTGGTTGCTCCCACCAGGGGCAATACTCATTTGGGCGGGCTTTTTCGTTCCCGGGCTCGCCCCTGCTCAGACCGCCTGGACGATGTACACGCCGCTGTCCGCGGGCGTCGGTGCCGGTACGCAGAGCGGTGCGGGCGTCGATCTCATGTTACTCGGCTTGCATCTCACTGGCGTCTCGGCGACGATGGGTGCGATCAACTTCATCGCGACCATCTTCACTGAACGCGCGGAGGACTGCACGTGGGCGAACCTCGATATCTTCAGCTGGACGATCCTCACCCAGTCGGGCCTGATCCTCTTTGCGTTCCCCTTGCTCGGCAGTGCGATCGTCATGCTCCTCCTGGACCGGAACTTCGGCACCACCTTCTTCGCGGTTGAGGGCGGCTCGCCGATCCTCTGGCAGCACCTCTTTTGGTTCTTCGGCCATCCCGAAGTGTATATCCTCTTCTTGCCACCGGCCGGGCTAATTAGCCTTATCCTGCCCAAATTCGCGGGTCGGAAGCTCTTTGGCTTCAAGTTCGTCGTCTACTCGACGCTCGCAATCGGGGTGCTTTCCTTTGGGGTGTGGGCTCACCATATGTTCACGACCGGGATCGATCCCCGCATCCGAGGTAGCTTCATGGCGGTCTCGCTTGCCATCGCGATTCCGAGCGCGGTAAAGGTCTTCAACTGGATCACCACGATGTGGAACGGCCGGGTTCGGCTCACCGCCCCGATGCTCTTTTCGATCGGGACGATCAGTAACTTCATCATTGGCGGGATCACTGGGGTCTTTCTCGCGGCGATCCCCGTCGATCTCGTGCTCCACGACACGTATTACGTGGTCGGGCACTTCCATTACATCGTCATGGGCGTGCTCGGGTTCATGACCTTCGCGGGCCTTTACTACTGGTTCCCGATCTTCACGGGTCGGATGTACCAGCGCACGCTCGCGAAGTGGCACTTCTGGCTCACCTTCGTCGGCACTCAACTAACGTTCTTCGCGATGCTCCTATTGGGGTATATCGGGATGCCCCGACGGTACGCGACGTATGACTTCTCGATCGGACCGGTCGAGCCGGTCACGGCACTGCATCAGGTCGCGACCCTCGGGGCCTTTCTCATCGCGATCGGCTTCGTGATCCACGTCTGGAACTTCATCCAGTCTTGGTCCGAGGGTCCGATCCTCGACGACGAGGACCCCTGGGATCTGAAGGAAACCAACCAGTACACGAGGGAGTGGCGGTGGCACAGCCGTCGCCTCAAGACGACGATCGCCGACGGCAGCGGCGAGGAAGACGCGGACGACGAGGGCGAGCGGGACCTCGCGACCGACGGCGGCCAGGACACGGAAGGTACGGAGGAGTCGCACGAGTCCGAGGACGCCAGCTCGTAGAACGTCCGCCGGGGCCCCGATCCCCCGGGGCCGATTCTACTCCGTCGTCCGGCACGACGACGGTCGGCTGCTGTCGTTACCGGACCCTCGAAGAATGGTTTTGCCGAGGAGTGAGGTCGATAGCGATACAGCGGGCGGACGATCGAGATCGTAGCGCGATCGGTGGGCGGTACCGGGGCGTCGATCGGGCAATCGGAGACGGGGCGGGAGGTTGCTTAGCCCAGTACCAGGACGAACCCGGTCGCGAACATGAACAGGGCGAGACCGACGAGGACGAGTAGAAAGAGCGTCTTCTCCGACATAGTTCACGTAGATCCCGCGGCATGAAAAGGCTGATCCTCGGCGGGAACGGAGCGAAAGCGTGGCGGGAAACACCGAGCAGGACGGGGGGCTTCGGCCGCGAGGGAGCCTGGTCGTTGTCGCTCTCTACGTCCTCGTCGTGAGCATCACCGGACTGACCGGCTATCTACTGGGCTCGATCGGTCCCGAGGGACTGCGCCCGGTGGCACTGTTCGGCCTCATCGAACTCCCACCGACACCGATCGGCCTCGCGCTCTATGGGATCGTGACACTGGGCGTTGGACTGGGCATTGCCCTCGGACTCGTGGTGTTCGTCTCGCGCCGGTACGCCTGAATCGACCGTCCGCCGTTATCCGAAAGGAAGCCCTCAGCCCGGACCGATCGGAAGCCAGTTGTTCGTCGCGGCAGTACCTACCCCCCGACGCGGGAGGAAGAGACATATCATGAAAGCGATCTGTGCGGACGGTACCGAGATCGAGTGCGAGAACTTCAGAGCCATCGACAGCGGGGTTCTACTAACGAAAGACCGGAAGCGGAACAAGGTCATCGGGTTCGTCCCGAACAGTGATCTCCGATACGTCGTCCCCGAGGACACCGAGACGGAACACCGACGGGAGACCGAGAGTCGGACCGCTGGGGACGAGCGTACCGATGGGGAGCAGCAGGTATCGGAGCGCGAACGGAGCGGCGAACGAGAACGGGAGGAGATAGCGGCCCTCCGGGAGCGACTCGACCGCCTCGAAGCGCGAGTCGACCTCTCGGCGGCCGACCACACCGAGCGTGCCGGACGATCGGTATCGACGGCGACGATCGAGGAGCGAAATCGGGATCCCGACTCTGGACGCGATAGGTCCGATACGTCCGACCTAGCCGGCGCGGCGGCCGCAGAGACGAGAGCCGAGCCCACCCCCGACTCCGAAACCGAACTCCTCCCCGAGTCCAACGACGCCGAAAGCAGTGAGGAAGAGGTGAGCGAACGCGAGACAAGCGGGAGCCGAACGACGGCAAGCACTACGGAAGCGAACACCGATATCGACGCCGACGCCGATACTGAAACCGGGACCGAGCGGGTCGGGACGAGCGGCTTCGATCCGGTCGCGGTGGTAGCCGAGCAGCGACAACACGAGGAGCGACCTCACCCTACTGAACGAAGCGAAGGCGAAAACGGACGCGAAGCGGGAACCGACGACGAGACGATCGATATCGGTCGGTCGGATCCGGTCGCAACTATCGCTCGACAGGGCGGGGAATCGGCGGCACGGAAAAGCGAGGCGAGTGAAACGAACGAGACGGACAGCGGAGCGGCCGAGCCGGCATCGAGTGCCGGGGACGACCGCGAAGGAGAAACGGAACCGAGAATCGAACTCCAGCGCATCGATGGACTCGGGCCGACGTATGCGGATCGCCTCACCGAGAACGGCATCGAGGCGCTCGCCGATTTGGAAAGAACCGATCCCGAGGACGTAGCGTCAATCGCGGAGGTAAGCGAGTCCCGCGCCGAGGAGTGGATCGAGCGGGCCGGCGAACTACCCGCCTGAGGGGTCTTCGAGAGGCGGTTTCGAGACGTTCTGAAACGGGTCGGCTGGCGTCGGCGAAGGTGCTTCGGTTATCCTTCGCCGACCATGCGTTCCTCGTCCTGCCACTCCTCCTGGCGGAGTTCGAACTTCTGTATCTTGCCCGTCGCCGTCGTCGGAAGTTCGGAAACGAACTCGACCCGACGAACGATCTTGTATCCTGCGAGGCGCTCGCGACAGAACTCTTCGATCCCTTCGACGGTGACTCCTGGACTATCCGGATCGCCGTTCGCGGGAACGACGTAGGCTTTCGGCGTCTCGCCCCACTCCTCGGAGGGTGAGGGGATCACCGCGACGTCGGTTATCTCGGGGTGCTCGAAGAGGGTGTCCTCGAGTTCGAGACTCGAGATGTTCTCCCCGCCGGAGATAATGATGTCCTTCTTGCGATCCTGGATCGAGATCATGCCCCGCTCGTCGATCACCGCGAGGTCACCGGTATGATAATAGCCCTCGATCCGATCGGAGAAAGCCTCCTCGGTGGCCTCGGGTTTGTTCCAGTAGCCATCCATGACCTGATTGCCCCGAACGACGATCTCGCCGATCGAGGCGTCGTCGGCCGGCACGTCCGCGCCGTCCTCGTCAACGACGCGGATCTCCGTACCCAGGTACCCGAGGCCCTGGCGTTTCTTGACGTCGAAGCGATCGGGATCGTCCGCGGCGAAATACCGTCGGGCGTCCGACGTCGTGATGAGCGGGCCGGTCTCGGTCGCGCCGTACACGTGTTTGAGCCGCCAGCCGAAGTCGTTTTCGAGCGTGCGGATGGTCGCCTCCGGCGGGGCGGCTCCCGCAGTCGCTGCCCGGAGGTCGTTCGCGCCGGTCGTCTGGGGCCCGTGTTCGGCGTGGTAGTCGGTGAGGGATTTGAGGACTGTCGGTGCGGCACAGAAATACGAGACGTCCTCGGCGGGGATCGCCTCGAAGATCGCGTCGGCCTTCGCGCCGCGAGTACAGACGTGTTTCGCGCCCATCCCAGTGATCGCGAAGATGTGGCCCCAACCATTGACGTGGAACATCGGCAGCGTCCAGAGGTAGACGTCGTCGTCGCGGACCTCCTGGTGGGCACAGACCAGGTAGGCATGAATCGACTCACACCGATGGGTCCGACAGACGCCCTTCGGGTCGCCGGTCGTCCCGGAGGTGTAGTTGATCGTGATGATCTCGTCTTCGTCCATTTCCGGGCGATCGTAGTCGGCGTCGATATCGAGAAAGTCCTCGGCCGCGATCCACTCATCCCCCTCGTCGCTATCGACCGCCGAGGGATCGTCGGTTACGAACAGGTCGGTCGGCACCGCCTCGCGGATGGGTTCTACCTTCTCGGCGTACTCGCTGTCGGCGAAGATCGCATCGACCCCTGCATCATTTAAAATGTACTCGAAGTCACCGGGGACGAGGCGGTAGTTGAGCGGCGTGTGGATCGCTCCGAGCTGCATGATGCCATACGCCGCCTCCAAGTGGTAGTGGGTGTTCGGATCGAGAACCGCGACTCGATCGCCCTTCTCGATGCCCTGTTCCTGTAAAGCCGCGGCGAACCGATCGGCCCGGTCGCCGAACTCCGCGTAGGTGTAGCGTTCGCCGGTCGTCGCGACGACGGCCTCCTCCTCGCCGTAGTGTCTGCGTGCCCGATCGAGGAAGTCAGTAGCGAGCAACGGTTTGTGCATGCACCTATCCACACGGAAAACGATCATAGACCTTTCGCTACCGACCTCGCTATAGCCGGCCCGCTCGGCGTCCTACCGGGGTCGTGCCAGAGGCAGGCGAGTCACGTCGGGTCGCGGCCGTCCGAAGAGCCTTGTCGGTGTGGAGCGTCCGGCCGCCCGATGACCGTTCGTTCGTTGGCCTTCGGGTCTTTGCGGCCGAGTAGTCCATCAACCCCCGAGAGTACATGCGAGCGCCCCCCGCGGAGGCGACGGTGAGCGCGATCGAACGGCTTCGGGAAACCATCGCCGAGCACGGCCGCGGGTTGGCGACCGATCTCGTCTTCGCGATCGTCTGGGTCACGTTCGTCGAGGCCTTTTTCGCCCTCGTCGAGGGCCCACAGTGGGCCTATTACCTGTTCATGCTCGCGGGCGTCATCGCTTATTTCGGTTTCTTCGCCAGCGTCGAGCAAGCGACCGGAGAGGAGTAAGTAGGGTGAAGAGAGTGAGAGAAAGAGACAGAGAGGAGAACGACGAGTGGCAAGCTTCGAAGAGCGGTCGAACCTGACCCCGGTATCGAGGCTACTCCGCGTCGGTCCCCCTGATGTCGACGATCAGTACCGGGGCAGTCGTCGTCCGGAGCGTCCGCTCGGCGACACTCCCCAGTAGGGTTCGTTTGATTCCACCGCGGCCGTGTGAACCCATCACGACGAGGTCAATGTCGTTGCCAGCGGCGTAGTCGGCGATCATCGAGTGCGGTCGGCCGCCCGAGACGTGCTCGACCACCGCTACGCCCTGGTCGCGCGCGTGGTCGGCGACGTAACCGGTCGCTCTCTCCGCGCGCTCCCTGACTGCGTCCATCTCCTCGTACTGGCCCTGCTGGAGGCGATCGACCTGCTCGGCCCCCATACTGAGGCTCATCGAGTCGGTGTCGACCACGTACAGCGCGTGGACCTCGGCGTCGAACTGCTCGGCGATGTCGAGCGCGTGGGAGACGGCGTTCTGTGCGACGTCGCTGCCGTCGGTCGGGACGAGGATGCGTTCGTACATGATAGCCTCTCAGTCGTCTGCCGGGCTTTGTTCTTCACCGCCGTCGGCGGCGACGACGTCGTGGGCGGTCTGTTGCTGGCCCATCGGTTCGGGGCTGTGACACTGGCGGACGACCCGTTTGGTCTCCAGTGGCGGTTTTTTGGTTACCAGCGAGACGCCGATGGTGACCGCGAAGACGATAGGCATGGCGATCAACGCCGAACCGATCGCCGGTAGCCACTGTGCCAAGAAGGGGACGTACGGTTCCCCGTTAGCGATGTAGACTGGCAGGACCTCGTTTAGCATCGGAATGAACCAGATGATCAAACCGGTGCCCATCCCGGCGAGCGCGCCCTGTCGATTGGTGTTTTCCCACCACATCCCGAGGAAGAACATCGGGAAGAGCACCGTGCCGGCCAGCGAGAAGGCATACGCGACCAGCGCCCCGATCGGCGCGGCCGGATCGAGTGCGGCCAGCGTCGTGATGATACCTAAGAGAACAATGGACAGGCGACCGACCAGTACCTGTTGGCGCTGGGTCGCCTCGGGATTGATAATATTGGTGTAGATATCGTGTGAGATCGCCGAGGAGCCGGTAATAAAGAGGCCGGAGACCGTTGCGATTGCCGCGGCGATCCCGCCCGCGGCGACGAAGCCGACGAACCACTGTGGCAGGTTCGCCAGTTGTGCGGCGAGCACGACGATGACGTCGCCCGCGGCACTACCCATCCCGGGGTCGCCGTAGACTGCGCCGACGTTCTCCGCGTAGAGATCGGTACCGAAGGTCGCGAAGGCCGGGGCACCCCAGAACAGCAAACAGATGAAAAGCAGGCCCCAAACGGTCGACCAGCGCGCCGTCCGTTCGCTCTCGACCGTATAGAAGCGGACGAGGACGTGGGGCAACCCACAGGTCCCGACGATGAGCGAGAAGGCCGTCGCGATCCAGAGGTAGTAACTCGCGCCCGCGAAGGGTTGGCTGAACTCACTGCTGAGCGTGCCGATCAGCTGTCCGTACTCGATCTGCGGGAGGACCGTCGAGTACCCCTGGGTGATGCCGACTGCATAGAGGCCGGTCAAGAAGGCGACGATAAGGATGCCATACTGAACGGCCTGATTCTTCGTCGCGCCGAGCATCCCCGAGAGGGTGAGGTAGCCGACCGTGATCGTCATCATGAGCACGACCATCGACTGGTAGCCACTGAGACCCGGCAGCGCGATGTCACCGAAGATATACAGGCCGACGAGCCCCATCCCGCGGGCGTTGCCGATCGCGTAGACGAAGGCGATGAGAAAGGTCGTGATCGCCGCGATGGACCGGGCGGCATCCGAGTTGAACCGATCGCCGACGAAGTCCGGTGCGGTGTACTTCCCGAACCGACGCATCTGTGCGGCCAGGAAGATGAGCAGGATGAAATAGCCCGTCGTCCAGCCGATGACGAAGGCCAGTCCATAAAAGCCCGACAGCGCGATGAGTGCCGCCAGCCCGAGATAGGACGCGGCTGACATCCAGTTCGCGCCGATCGCCATCCCGTTTTCCAGATTGCCGATCGAACGGCCGGCGACCCACATGTTCTCCGAATCGGCCACCCGGAAGACGAAGCCGATAGCTAAGAACAACAGCAACATCGCCAGAACGATGATCGCCGGGAGGAGCTTGAACGAGACGTCCAGTCCCTCGGGGAGCAACCCGGTACCAGCCTGGAGGAAGACGCCGGCCGCTTCCGGGCCGAACGTACCGAGCGCGCCCAGTGCAGCGGCGGCGCTCATTCGTCCACCCCGCCGTCGGTCACTGCGGTCTCCTCGCTGTCCTCGGCTCCATCGCTACGCTCCGTTCGGTCCTCGGTGGTGGTGTGCTTGATGCCGTATTTCGTATCGAGCGCATCGCGTCGACGGGCGTACCAAAACGCCAGCAGGAGCGCGCCGGTCGGCCCCCCGAAGGCGACCAGGAAGTAGTGCAAGGGGAAGCCGATCACTGGCATCTGTGTCGTCATCACGCCCGGTGCGATCGCCGTCAGCGTTACCGGACCGAAAACGATGATCGCCCAGACAATGAAACCCGTCCAGACGATCCGAAGGTGATCGCGCATAAACGGCGTACTCGGCCGCAGCAGGTTCACCTCCGCATCGAGGTAGTTGGTATCCCGGTGGTTCCGGGAGGCTTGTGTAGCCCCAGTGGCCGTACCGCCATCAGTTTCGGCTCTCCCGCCGTCGGTTCGGGCGGGTGCTTGCCCGTCCGTGTTGTGCTCCGTTCGATCGGTGTGAGTGTCTTCGTTCATTCGTTTTGGGTTCCGTTCGTCGTGTGCGGTGTCGTCGATGGTCACCAGTGCGGTAGTACTTCGCGGAACTCGACCGGAGATCGAACCGCCCGAACCGCCGGCACGGCCGATCCGTACCGACACTCGGCCAGTCCCCTCCGACCCGTGGCCCGTATTCCTAGCGGGCAGTCGTCGATCGGTGATAGTTCGCAATGCGATCAACCCGGTGACCGGTTTCAGCGGTGACGGGCAAGGGGCCGAACGACCTCTGTGAGATCGGTCGGTTACACACCGCGTGCCATCGAGACGAGTTCGTAGGCACCATGGTATCGTGTTTCGCGCTGGATCACGCCATGCTACCATCGCATCTCCCGTGTTCGTTCATAATTATTGCGATCGGCACATTCCCTGCGGTGATATTTCTGTCTCGATCGAGGAGGGTCGAACGGCAAGCGGCCATCTCGTAGCCAGCAACCGGTCTCTCGAAGCGGTCGATCGGGCAAGCCGGCCATAGCGGGACCGCGAGAGCAGTAGATCTCGGGGCCTTGAAGGCCAACGAACCGGGAGAGCGATCGAAGGGGCGACGCTTACCCGTAGACGTCCTCGATAGCGGCTGCGATGTCCGGCGGGGTCGATCGGCCGACGGTCGTCCGGCGGTGATGGCCGTTCTCGAAGTAGACGATGGCGGGCGCGGCGTCGACGTCGTGAGTGCTACAGAACTCCCGCGCCCGATCGCCGTCGATACCGGCGACCGCGGCCTCCTCGGGGACTGTATCGAGAACCGCGTCGAGATCGTCTTTCATCGCCTCACAGGGAGCACAGCGACGCGCCCACACGGTAAGGATAGCCCGGTCGTGAGTCCGGACGAAGGGTCCGAACGTCTCGTCCTCGAGTAACTCTAAGCGATCGGGCACCGGCGTCTCGGGTTCGAGGTCGGCGACGACGACGGCCATCCGGGTCAGTGTCTCGGGGTCGTAGCCACCCTCGAGCACGGAGCGAAGCGAGAGGTACGCGGCGAGCTGTTCGCGGGTAACGGCGAGGTCCTCGATCCGACCGGCGGCGAGTTCGGCCGAGTCGAGAGCGAAGGTCTCGGCAACCGAGGCGACGAACTCCTCCCGGGGCACCGAGAGGTACGTATCGAGGTAGACGCTGTAGGTGTCCTCGAAGCCGGCGGTCGTCGTCACTGTGCCCGTCCGGTCGTCGATCGTGAGGACCTCCTCGTCGAGCAGCGTCTCGAGGAGTTCCTCGGGCGTTAGGTCGGCCGCCGAGCCGTCGCGGTCGGAGTCCCACTCGCCGGTCCCGTCGGTGTCATCGGTGGTATCGAGTTCGTCGGTGCTGTCGAGTTCCTCGGTCGTGTCGACGGTATCGGGTTCGTCGTGGTCGTCCATATGGGGATTCAGACGCCGAGATATCGCTCGCGTGTTTCGTCGTCCTCGCGGAGTTCCTCGGCCTCGCCCTCGAAGACGATCTCGCCCTGATCGATAACGTAACACCGGTCGGCGATACCGATCGCCGCGACGGCGTTCTGTTCGACCAAGAGTAAAGTCGTCCCCGAGTCGCTGATGCGCTCGATCGCGTTCTCGACCGCTTCGATGATCTGTGGGGCGAGTCCCTCGTAGGGCTCGTCGAGCATGAGCAACTGGGTGTTTTGCTTGAGCGCGCGCCCGATCGCGAGCATCTGCTGTTCGCCACCGGATAAGGTGCCGGCTTTCTGGGAGTCGCGCTCCTCGAGCCGTGGGAAAAAGTCGAAGACCTCTTCAGTACTCATCCCGCTCCGTTCGACGCTCACCGACCGACCGATCGTGTTCGATCGATTGCGGGCGACGTCGGCGAGATGGAGGTTCTCCGCGACGGTTAGATCCGAGAAGATGCGTCGTTCCTCGGGGACCAGGGAGATCCCGCCCATCGAGACGTCCTCGCTGTCCCGTCCAGTGACGCCCGTCCCATCGAAAGTGATCGTCCCGTTTCGAACCGTCGGCGGTTTCGCGCCGACGATCGAGCGCAGCGTCGTGGTCTTCCCCGCACCGTTGCGACCGAGTAATGCACAGACCTCCCCGTCCTCGACCGCCATCGAGAGGTCCCGAAGGATGTGGCTCTCGCCGTAGTAGGCGTCGATGTCCTCGAGGGTCAACAGGCTCATAGCTCGACACCCCCGAGATAGGCCTCTTGGACGTCCGGGTTGCCCTGGATCTCCTCGGGCGTGCCCTCCGCGATGACCTGGCCGCGATTGAGGACGACGATGCGATCGGAGAAGTCGAAGACGATCTCCATGTCGTGTTCGACCAACACGAGCGTCAGCCCGAGTTCCTCCTGTACCTCCTCGATGAGCGAAACCGTCGCGTTCGTCTCCTCGGGGCTCATCCCCGCGGTCGGTTCGTCCATGAGGAGGAGAGCGGGTTCGCTCGCCAGCGCGATGCCGATCTCTAAGCGACGCTTGTCGCCGTAGGGAAGCGCGCTCGCCTGTGTGTCGCGCTGCCCCCAGAGGTCAACGGCTTCTAAGGTCCGGCGGGTCGCCTCGCTCACTCCACTGTACCGGTTCTGGTGTCGGAAGAAATTCAAGCGAAAGGAGCCGTGTTCGGAACCGAGTGCGGCGATCTCGGCGTTCTGTTCGACCGTGAGTTCAGGAAAGATAGAAGCCGTCTGGAAGGACTTGCTGATCCCGCGCTGGACGACCTCGTGTGGATCGGTTTCTATTATCGACTCGCCTTTGAACAGGATGTCGCCCTCGGTCGGGTCAAGCAGGCGGGTGATCTGGTTGATCAGTGTCGTCTTGCCCGCGCCATTAGGACCGATGACGCTTACGCGTTCGCCCTCCTCGATCGCGAGGTCGACGTCGTCGGTTGCGGTAAGCCCGCCGAATCGTTTGATCAGCCCCTGAGTTTCGAGCAGCGCCATTATCGCTCCTCCAGTCGGGTCGCGACGCGGGTGCGGAGATCGCCGATAAGCCCCCAGATCCCCTCGGGGAAGAGGACGACGACGGTGACGAAGACGCTACCGAGCACGAGTAGCCAGTAGGGCGCGATCCAGTCGAAGGGATAGCCTCCACTGACGATGTACTCGACCCAGAGGTAGATCCCCGCACCGAACAGCGGCCCGAGCAGCGACCCGACGCCACCGAGCACCGTCATGATGACGACCTCGCCACTGGTCTGCCAGTACAGCGAACTCAACGGGACGTACTCGCCGTGAATCGTAAAGAGCGCGCCGGCCAGTCCTGCGAAGGTCCCGGAGAGAACGAACGCCGCTAGCTTGTAGCGCCAGACGTTGAAACCGACGAACTCCGCGCGCTGTTCGTTCTCGCGGATGGCCCGGAAGACGATTCCATACGGCGAGTTCAGAATCCGGTAGATAGCCGCTACACTCACCACGAGGAAAGCACCGATGAAGGCATAGCGCCACGTCCCTAGCAGGGTGCCGGCGACCGAGGGCAACTCGGTGCCGAGATCGAACACCCCCAGTAGCGAGCCGATCTCGACGCCGGTGAGGCCGTTGTCACCACCCGTAATGAACGAGAGGGGGGCCGAGGCCATGTAGTAGATCATCTGTGCGAACGCCAGCGTGAGGATCGCGAAGTAGATCCCACCCCGCCGCAGCGAGAGCCAGCCGAGCACTACCGAGAGGACAACGGCGGTGGTAACGCCGATCGCGACCAGCAGTAGCGGAAAGGTAGTAATGTTGGCGCTGGCCCAGCCGGCCGCATACGCCCCCGTCCCCCAGAGGGCGGCGTGCCCGAAGGACAGCAAGCCCGTGCGGCCAAGCAGGATGTCGAACCCGATGGCGAAGATGCCCCAGACGAGCATCAACGAGGCCAGTTCCTGGTAGCCTTGCAGCAGGTCACTCACTACTGGCGCCCGTGCGAACAGGTAGGGAAAGAGAGAAACGCCGACGATCGTCAACCCGATAACCGTGAGTTCCCGATCGCGAGCGCTCTCCCAGCGTGCCTGGAGCGAGGCGACCGTACTGGCACCCGAAGCACCGCCGAGCGTCTCCCCGCCGTCAGCTTCCGTCTCGGTAGTGTCGGCCGCGTCGGCGGTGTCGACGGTGGTTGCCGTCTCGGTCGTATCGGCCGGGTTCGCGCTCTCGTCGCTCACGTGGATACACCCCCTGCGTTCCGCATACACGCCCTGCAGGACATATGTACTAATAAACGATGTGGGATGGCCAGTTCACGGATCGCTCGATTCGCGTTCGGGCTCGGCGTCGGTACCGGGATCACGAGACATCTACCTCGCTGCCGAACAGCCCCTGGGGACGGACCAGAAGGATGATCGCGGCGATCGCGTAGATGCCGACCTGCGACCAGGGAGCGAATCCATAATCGATGCCGAGCGAGGGGATCACGAGGCTCCACTGGATCAGGAACGATTCGGTGATGCCGAGCAGCAATCCACCGACGACCGCGCCCCGGACGCTGCCGAGCCCGCCAATCACGACGGTAATGAAGGCCGGCACTAAGATGTCGGTGCCGACGGTAGGGTTGACGACGCTCAGCGGGCCGCCGACGACGCCGGCGACGCCCGCGAGCGCCGCCCCGATACCGAAGACGGCGATGTAGGGCCGGGTGATCCGGATGCCGAGCAACTGGACCATCTCCGCGTCCTGGGTGCCTGCACGGACCACCAGCCCGAAGTCAGTGAACTCGATCAGCGCGTAGACGATTGCTACCAGTAACGTGGTGATCCCGATCACCCACAGCCGCCACTGGGGGAAGCCGCCGACCAGGGGTAGCGCTACCGCTCCCGACGCCCAACCGGGTTGGGTGAAGTTCACGCTGTTGCCGCCGAAGAGGATCCGGACTACCTGCTGGACGACGATCGCGAGCCCGAAGGTAAAGAGGATCTGGTCGGTATCGGGCCGATCGTAAAACGGCCGTGCGACGAACCGTTCCATCGCGATGCCCAGAACGAAGACGATGAACGGCACGAGGAGCAGTGCAGCCAGAAAGCCCCAATCGAGCCCGAGCGTGCCGAGCCCGTACTCCGCGAGTTGTCCCTGTGAGAAGTCCGTCGACTGGGAGATCAGGATTCCTGCATAGAGGCCGAGGAGGTATAACGCGCCGTGGGCGAAGTTCACGAACTTGAGCGTGCCGAGGATGATCGACAGTCCCATCGCCAACAGTACGTAGATCGCTCCGGTCTGGAGCCCGTTGAGGAGAACACGTGCCGTCTCGGTGAGGAGACTCATCGAACGTTCACCGTCCGCTCCCCGCGATCAGTACTTCGATACTAGATATCGGTGGTCGAATCAGGCGCGTCCCTCCTCTCGTGGTGTCGTATGTCATGTCATATCGTAGGATCCGTCTATCACTATCGTGTTCGCTGAAGTCCGATCGACTGTACCAGCTACTTCATACTGCCGAGTTCGCACTCCGCGGCCGGCCCGCTGTTACACTCGTAGCCGACCTGGTCGCTGGGAACGAGATTGACGAGGTCCAACAGGTCGGCCCCGCTCTGCTCGGCGACCGGCTTGCCCTGGACGACCGGGATCGCCCGCTGGGCCTGGTGGTCGCACTTTCGCATCGTCTCCTGTCCGAGTCCAATGTTGTCGTACTGGTAGCCTTCCAGTTGCTTGATGATCTCCGGTGGATAGAAGGTCCCGGCGCGTTCGGCGGCCGCGGCGTACTGTAAGATCTGTGCGTACGCGAGCTGTGCGACGCCCGGTGGCGCACTGTCGTATTCTTGCTCGTAGGCGTCGACGAACGCCTTCGAGGGTTCGTTGTCGATCCCGGGGTCCCAGGCGGTCGTACCGAATACGCCCGGGATCGCCTGTTTCGCGTTGTCCGCCACCAACTGATTGTAGAGCGGAACGACGATCTCCATGTCCTGTTTCAGACCCTGATTGACGGCCTGCTTGAGCGAGTTCGCGCCGTCAAGCCCGTACTCGTCGAGGAACAGGACGTCAGCACCCGAACTCTGGGCCTGGGAGAGATACGAGGAGAAATCACTCGTCCCGAGTGGCGTTGCGACGCTGCCGACTTCCGTCCAGCCTGCCTCCTCGAAGAACCGCTTCGTCGATTCCTGGACGCTTTGTCCCCAGCTGTAATCGGCGTACAGCTGAAAGAAGTTCTTGTTGTCGCCGTAGGCCTTCGTGACCGGCGGGACCAGCGCCTGCGCGGTCATGTAGGCGTTGAACATCTCCCGGAATCCATACCGGCGACAGTCCGCGCCGGTCGTGCCGTTCGCGTGCGTGAGACAACACTGAAACAGCACCTTTTCCTGTTGAGCCAGCGATTCTAATGCGATCGCTACGGCGCTCGATGAGCCGCCGGTAAACATGATCACGTCGTCCCGGTTGATCATTCGGCCGGCGGTGTTCCGTGCTGTATCGGGATCAGTCGCCGTATCGCCCTCGACGAAGTCGATCTGTTTGCCGAGCACGCCGTTACCTTCGAGATCACTGAAGCTGTCGACCCAGCCGCCGCCGTTGTTCAGATGCTTGACTGCGAGTTTGTACGCGTCGAGTTCGGTCGCGCCCTCGTTCTGATACGATCCCGTCTGTGGCACCGTAAACCCGAACGTCGCGGTGTCACCCTCGATAGGGAAGTTCCCGAGTGAGGGGTAGTCCTCGCCGCTGCCACCGCTCCCGTTGCCACCACCACCCTCACCACCGCCGCCACCACCGCCGGCACAGCCCGCTAATCCCGCGATACCAACTGAGCCGGACGCGCCGGCCAGTCTCAGTACGTCACGACGGCTATGACTCCCGCTGTCGTCTGCCATGAATGATAACGAGGGACCAGAGTAATAACCCTTGTGCTAGTTGGCAAGTATCGCATTAACACGGTTATCTATCAAGGGAAACACTGAAAACAGATGAGTGGATTCGGGTTCGCTCGATGGTGTAACTCGGTCGCGAGCACGGTAGTCAGGGAGGGCACTGCTCGTCTCTCTCGTAGCGCTATAACGATAGCTTAAAATATCGAGACCGCGTCGGCGACCGCTCAGTCCGCGCTGGCCTGGCCCTGGATCTCCTCGACGATCTCGGGGTTGCGAAGCGTCGAAGTGTCGCCGAGATCGTTGTCGTTCGCGACGTCCTCGAGCAGGCGGCGCATGATCTTGCCCGAGCGGGTCTTCGGTAGGTCGGGTGCGAAGACGACCTCCTGGGGCCGAGCGAAGGGACCGATCGCGTCCTCGACGCTCGCGACGATCTGCTGGCGGAGGTCGTCGGTTTCGGCCTGGCCCTCCTCGGTGATGGTATAGACGTACACTGCCTCACCCTTCTGTTCGTCCTCCGCGCCGACGACCGCGGCCTCGGCGACGCCGTGGACTTCGACGGCGGCGTTCTCGACCTCGGCGGTCCCGATGCGATGACCCGAGACGTTCATCGTGTCGTCGACCCGACCGAGTACGGTGATATAGCCCTCCTCGTCGATGCCCGCACCGTCCTCGGGGAAGTAGACCCAGTCGTCGGCCTCTTCATCCGAGTATTCCGCCCAGAACTCCTCGACGTAGCGCTCGTCGTTGCCGTACACGGTGCGTAGCATGCCGGGCCAGGGCTTGTGGACAGTGAGATAGCCGGCGTCGCCGCCCTCAACGGGATCACCCTCCGAGTCGACGATGCGGATGTCGAGACCGGGCAGCGCCGGGCCCGCTGCGCCGGGTTTCATTTTCTTCACGCCCGGGAGGGTGGTGACCATCATCCCGCCGGTCTCGGTCTGCCACCACGTATCGACGACCGGACACTCCCTGCCGCCGATGTGCTGGTAGTACCACTTCCAGGGCCGGGGGTTGATCGGTTCGCCCACAGTACCTAAGAGGCGCAGCGAGGACAGATCGTGCTCCTCGGGATACTCCGACCCCCACTTCATGAACGCACGGATGGCCGTCGGTGCGGTGTAGAACTGATCGCATTCGTACTCCTCGACGATCTCCCAGAGGCGATCCCGGTCGGGATGGTCGGGCGTGCCCTCGTACATCACCGTCGTCGACCCGAGCGCGAGCGGTCCGTAGACGATGTAGGAGTGGCCGGTAATCCAGCCGATATCGGCCGTACAGAAGTACGTATCGTCGGCCTCGAGATCGAGGACCGCATGGGACGTCCAGGCGGCCCAGGAGAGATACCCGCCGGTAGTGTGTTTGATGCCTTTGGGCGCGCCGGTCGTGCCCGAGGTATACATCAAAAATAGCATGTCCTCGGCGTCGCGCTCAACGGGCTCGACCGTCGCGCCCTCGTGGTCGGCGAGCAGCGATTCGTAGTCGTGCTGGTCGGTATCGAGATCGGCCTCGGAACCGTCTTCGCCGAGGCGGTTCACGACGACGGCATCGGAGACCTCGTGTTCGACGCTATCTATGGCTTCCTCTGCCTTCTCGATGTGATCGAGGGTATCCCCGCGGCGGTAGTACCCATCGCAAGTGACCAAGTATTCGGAGTCCGCGGAGTTCATCCGCGTTGCGAGGGCCTCGGCCGAAAAGCCCGCGAAGACTACTGAATGGGGGACGCCGATCCGGGCACAGGCGAGCATCGCGACCGGCAACTCGGGGATCATCGGCATGTGGAGCGTGAGGACTTCGCCTTCCTCGATCCCCAACTCCTGCAGCGAAGCGGCGAAGGCCTCGACCTCCTCGAGGAGGTCGTCGTAGGTAACCGCGCGGTCGTCTTCGTCTTCCGGTTCGCCGACCCACTGGATGGCGACCTCATCGCCCCGACCTGCCTCGACATGGCGATCGATGCAGTTATACGAAGCGTTGAGTTTCCCGCCGGTGAACCACTCGTAGAACGGCTCGTTCGAGTCGTCCAGGACTTGGTCGTAGTCGCTGTCCCAGTCGAGTAACTCAGCCGCGTTCTCCCAACACTCCGGCCAGTTCTCCTCGAACTCCTCGTAGATCCCCTCGTCGGTAGCGTTGGCTTGTTCGACGAATTTTTCCGGTGGGTCGAACTCCTCGGCGTCCTCGAGGCTCGTCTCCAGATCCCCGTCGTCGCTTGACATACGTTCGTCGGTCGTCTACCGAGAGGATAAAGATTACCCGTCGTACGGCGTCGATCATCAACGAAAAAATCGCGACAGGCCCGTTGGCTACCATCGGATACCATCCTGGCTCCCCTTCGATCGTGACCGGCGAATCGATATCTGGATTGCCGTCACAGGATACTGACCAGTGGATCGACCGGCGGACGGGGCAATTACAATGCATCTCGCCTATCGAGGTAATCGTGGACGGCAGTGAGATACTCATGAAAGCGGGTTAGATCCTGCAAGTTCTCGTATACTACATCTTCGTCTACGTCCGGTCCGTATCGGTGAGCCAGAACGTTGCGGAAACCGACCGTGGACGCCATACGATCGCCGAGCAAGGGCGATAGTACGTCGATATCGACGAGTGCGTGCATCCGGTCGGCGTACACTTCCGGAACGTGCTCGCCGGCCGATTTCAGGAGTAGACTTGCGATGTCGGTACACGCTTAATCGCCGTCTCGAAACGCCGCTCGACGACATCTCGTGATTCCCTGTCGGCGAGGTAGGCGGCCTTATTCAGTGACTGTTTCCGAGCGAGGATTTCGAGACTATCGCGGAGGTATTCGGCTTTTTCGACGATCCGCTCGGCGGTTCGTTCGTCCATCAGACGAGATCTGCGGTTCGGTCGAGCACGGCATCGAATCGCTCGCCTCGCGTTCGATCCGGGGCCTCGCTTAGTCGCTCGAACGCCTCGCGGTAGCGCTCGGCACGTTCGGCGCTACCGACGAGGACGAGTCCCTCTTCGAGTGCGGACTCTCCCACTACCGGCCGCATCGTGCCTAAATCAGCTATATCGACCGCGTTCCGGCCGAGTGTTGAGGCCACGTCGGCGATGAGATCCAGGCGAGCGTCCGTGTTCGAGTCTTCGAGGGACGCTTCGAACTCGACGGCGAGGTCGATATCGCTCGTCGAGTGGGCATCGCCGCGTACTTCCGAGCCGAAGACGACGGCCAATCGAACCGGATACCCCGAAAGGACATGACGGAGTACCTGCACCTCCTCCGAACCGAGTCGCGGGGTCGAGCGGGTCCGGCTCATGGGTTGAGGTATTCACGACCGAAGTAAACGTCTTCCGCCGGTCCGAGCTTCATACCCCGATCGCACCCCGAACGCGTTCAGGCCAGCCCGATCGTCTCCTGGTAGGCCCCATACTCCTCCTCGAAGACCGCCATGATCTCGCCCATCGTCGCGTAGGCTTTCACCGCCTCGATAATCGGGCCCATGACGTTCTCGTCGCTCTCGATCGCCTCGTCGAGGGTATTGAGGGCTTCCGCGACCCTCTCCTCGTCGCGCTCGTCTTTCACGTCCTCTAAGCGATCGTGCTGGCGCTGTTCTACTTCCTCGCCGACGTGCAGTAGTTCGAGGCGATCGTCCTCGCCCCCTTGGGAGTACTTGTTCAGCCCGACGACGATCTCCTCGTTCGTTTCGACGCGCTCCTGGTACTCGTAGGAGGCGTCCTGGATCTCCCGGTGGAAGTAGCCCTCTTCGATTCCCCGCAGCACCCCGTCCCTGATCGACCCATCACCTAGTTCGGCGATCTCCTCGATGTAGGCGGTCGCTTCTTCCTCGACCTCGTCGGTGAGCGATTCGACCGCGAAGCTTCCACCCAAGGGATCAACGATATCCGCCGCGCCGGACTCCTCGGCGATGATCTGCTGGGTACGGAGCGCGACCCGCACCGCGTCCTCGGAGGGAAGGGCCAGTGCCTCGTCGTAGCTATTCGTATGGAGGCTTTGCGTCCCGCCGAGAACCCCCGCTAAGGCCTGGATCGTTACCCGGACGACATTGTTCAAGGGTTGCTGGGCGGTGAGTGACTGGCCGGCGGTCTGGGTGTGGAATTTCAGTTGTTTCGAGCGCGGCTCCTCAGCGTCGTAGCGCTCGTCCATGATCCGGGCGTAGATCCGCCGAGCGGCCCGGAACTTCGCCACTTCCTCGAACAGCGAGTTATGCGAGTTGAAAAAAAAGGAGAGTTGGGGAGCGAAGTCGTCGACCGCGAGGCCCCGCTCCATCGTCGCCTCGACGTAGGCGAAGCCATCGGCGAGCGTGAAGGCGAGTTCCTGGACGGCGGTCGAACCGGCCTCTCGGATGTGATAGCCCGAGATCGAGACGGGACTCACCTTCGGGGTCTGGGAAGCGGCGAACTCGATCGTATCGGTCACTAAGTCGAGTGATGGTTCGGGCGGGATAACCCACTCCTTCTGGGCGATGAACTCCTTCAGCATGTCGTTCTGCAGAGTGCCCTTGATTTCCTCGCGGGGCACGCCTTGCTGGTCGGCCAGCGCGATATACATCGCATAAATGACGGGTGCGGACGGGTTGATCGTGAAACTCGTCGACACGTCACCGACGTCGATGCCCTCGAAGAGGACTTCCATATCCCGTAGGGTATCGACCGCGACGCCTTCTTTCCCTACCTCGCCCGCGCTCATCGGGTCGTCCGAGTCCATCCCCATAAGACTGGGCATATCGAAGGCAGTCGACAGGCCGGTCTGGCCCTGGTCGATCAGGTACTGGAATCGCTCGTTGGTCTCCGTGGCCGTGCCGAAGCCGGCGAACTGGCGCATCGTCCAGGACCGGCCGCGATACATCGTCGGGTACACGCCCCGCGTATAGGGGTACTCGCCCGGAAAGCCCAGATCACCATTGTAATCGAGGTCGGCGACGTCCTCGGGGGTATAGATCCGATCGACGCCGTGATTCGAGACCGTCGCGAAGCGGTCCTTGCGCTCGCCGTAGGCGTCTAAGGCCGGATCGAGAGTTTCTTCCTCCCAGTCGGCGCGCGAGTCGCGGATTTGCTTGAGATCGTCCTCGTCGAACATACGTCGATATTCGCGCCGACCACAAAGAGTATTCCCCCGCTCGGACTCGGCTGGCCGCTCGTCCCGTCTTCCGGTTGCGAAGCGGGGTTATTCGAACTCCTGGAGGCGATTGACCGTCTCGACGAGTGGATGTTGGGCGTAATCGACCTCCTCGATGTCCGTGATGGATTCGAGATCCTCTTCACTGGCGGTGCGGGCCATGCCCAACTCGACGGGCTCGTCGAGGACGATCACGTAGGCGTCCATCACCTCGATCCCCAGCCCGTCGGCGGCCTTCACGCGGTGGTGGCCATCCGCCAACAGCAAGTCGCCGTCGTTGTCGATCACGACCAGCGGTTCGGCCAGCCGGTTCTCGAGTTCGTAAGAGCGACCCTCGAGCTCGTCGGCGTATACCCGGTTCTGGGTGGGTGTCAGCTCCGCGAGCGAGACCTTCCGGTGGTGATCGCTGGCGGTGATGTCGTGGATGTTTTCCAGCGTGCGCGTCAGCTTATCGACTTTCTGGGGGGTTGCCCGTTCGATCTGGCTGCGGATCACGTCGGTGTTCGAGATGATCCCCACGAGGTTGCCCGCGTCGTCGACGACGGGCAGTTTCTGGATGCCCGACCGGAGAATGACGCGGGCAGCGTCCCGGAGGCTCATCTTCGGATGCGCCACCAACAACTCTTCGCTCATCACCTTGAAGATGAGTTCCTCCTCGGAAGCGAGCAGCAGGTCACGGGCAGTCACGAACCCTTCGCACCGACGGCCGTCGGTCACAGGAAAGCCGCTGTGTTCCTCGCTTTCGGCGATCCGCTGGGCGACGTCTTTGACGGTGTCGTCCGGCGAGACCGTCGCGACCTCACGCGTCATATAGTCGAGTACGCGTGGCTTGCCGTCGGTCGACTCCATGCCGGTGAGAGAGGCCGGCGGCGAGAAAAACCCACCGGCCGGCAGTAGCCGGCTCTCGCTGTAGCACGCGTCTCAGTTGCCCGAGCCGAGGGCAACGGTAGCACGAGAACTCCCGCGCTGGAGAATCGAAAACGAGTCGGCCACAGCTCTCACTCGAGGCCGCCGACATCGGTATCGATACTATCGCCCTCGCGCTCGCCGGCGTCGACATCGAGACCGATGCCCGAGTCCACCCCGTCGTCGGCGTCCTCGCCGGTGTCGGAAGCCCGACCGAGATCACCTGCCGGGTTCCCGCCGGAGTCGATCTCACCGTCGGCGTAGCGACCGGTGCTATCGCTGTCGTCGGTATCGTCGGCGGCGAGCGCCGAGTCCCAGGTCGGCCGGGATCGCAGCGCCCCGTAGAACCGAGCGGTAATCACGTCGTGGACGATTTCCGCGAGCGGTTCCCCGTCGTCTTCGACCTCGGCAAGGATACCCAGTGGGATCTGTGCGCCGGCCATCCCGGCGTGGCCGCCGGCACTACCGATCTCCTCGAAGGCATCCCTCAGAGTTTCGCCCAGATCGAGTTCGGTCCCGCGCGCCCGGGCGGAGACGTAGATCGTTCCGTCCTGAAAACCATAGATCAGCGTCGTACTCACTTCGCCCAATCCGAGCAGCTGGTCGGCGGCCTGGGCGAGTGCGTCCCGATCGGCCAGCCGGCCGACGTTGCTCGTGAGCACCGTGTCCCGCAGTTCGCGATTGCGGATGGCCCGGGCGATGATCTCTACGGTCTCCGCGCTCACGCTGGGCGCTTCGACCTGCTCTAAGATGTCCCCGTCCGAGCGGGGCTGGAGGTACGCCGCGGCTTCGAAATCCATCGCTGAGACCTCCCTGGCGAAGTCCTTCGTATCGACGCGGATCCCATAGAGCAGTCCCGTCGCGACTGAGGTATCAGGCTTGATACCCAGCCCCCGGAGGTAATCCACGAGAAGGGTCGAGGTCGCGCCGACGTCACTGCGCAGGTCGACGAAACGGGCTTCGACGGGCGCGCGGGGCGGGTGGTGATCGATCACGACGTCGATCGGGGTATCCTCGGGGAGGCCGTCGTTGGCCCCCGGCCGGGAGTGATCGACCAGCGCGAACCCGCCGTACTCTCCCAGGTCGGCCTCGCTACCTAAGTTCACGAGCTCTAAGTCGAGTAGATTGACGAACGCGCGGTTCTCTTGGTGGGAGATGTCCCCGAAGTAACATATCTCCGCGTCGCGCCCGATGGCCTCTGCGATCCGTGCGAGGGCGATCGCACTCGCGATCGCGTCGGGATCGGGGTTGTCGTGGGCGACGACCGCGAGCGTACCCTCGATGGTTCCGAGGACGCGTCTGAGTCGCCGGAGGCGAAGGCCCTTCTCGCCGCTGCGTTCGAGTAAGTCCGTCGCGAGAATCGAGCCGGGATCGAGCACCCGATCGGCGATTGCCGCGATTCGGTCGGTGGTCTCGACGGAGGGGTCCGAGCCAGCGTAGGCGACCACCAGCGCGTCGGGGTAGGCATCCCGGCCTGCGCGGGCGGCCGCGAGGTTCGTCTCGGGATCGTCGCCGACGACCAACAGGACATCGACCGGTCGGGTGATCCCGCGGATCGCGACCGGGTTCGTCGGGTCGGCGCGTTCGGCGGCGACCCCCCCGTCCCGCAGGGCTTCGACGCGTTCGACGTCCTCGCTCAACACCAGCAGCGAGCCCGGCCGCTCGGCGACGGTATCGACGATCGCGTGACCGATCGATCCGCACCCCAAAAGCAGCCGGGAAATCATAGCCAGGGTATCGGCCACAACGGCTAAAGCCTTCCCGTCCTCTATATACGGAGCTATCGATGCGGTGACTGGCCTCCTGAGCGGGGAGAGGCTCTATCAACCGTGACCGTCCCGGCCCCCGAGGGGTCGGAATCGAGCGACCGACGAACGGGGCGAGCCCGGAGAACGCGAAGGTTTTGCCCCCGTCGCCAGTAGGCAGGGTATGGAAACGTTCGGGCGCGAGACACACGTCGATGGCTCTTTCGCGGGGGTATGGGACTTTCACTCACGTATCTCCGGGCTCACGGGACTCACACCCGACTGGATGAACATGAGTGTAGAATCGATCAGGGGCCCCGAAGGCGAACCCGCCCCCGACCTCGAAGAACCCGATCCAGGGGTTCTGACCAGCGGCTGTGAGATCGACGTCACCGTCCGGCCCCTCGGCGTTGGCCCGGCACAGCACTGGACGAGCCGGATCGTAGCACGCGAGGAAGGCGAGGGAGCGGCCTTCTTCCGCGATACGATGGTCGCGGGGCCCTTCGATCACTGGGTTCATTCCCACTACTTCTACGCGGAGGACGGCGGGACGAAGGTCCGCGATCACGTCGAATACCGGCTGCCGGGCAGCGAGGTTGGCCGGCTTGCGGGACCCTTTGCCGTTATCGGGTTCGAGCCGATGTTCCGGTATCGCCACCGCGAGACGAAGCGGCTGTTCGGCCGCCGCTGAGCGCATCGGCCGGGGTCGATCCCAGTTGATACCGGTCGATCCGCTCGATCGACCGCGGAGAACGGATAGCGGTTCCGGCGATCGGGAAGCGGCCGACGTGGTGACGTCAAGGTAGGTGCCACAGTTATGAGACTCGGCGTGGTATGAAGTAGCGCATGACTGACGTCATCGTCGTCGGCGGCGGTCCCGCCGGCCTCAGCGCGGCACTGTTCACTGCGAAAAAGGGCTTAGTACAACGGTATTCGACACCGACGAGACCTGGATGCACAAGGCTCACCTGTTCAACTACCTCGGCATCGAGAGCGAGGACGGCACCGCCTTCACCGAGCAATCGCGCGAGCAGGTCGATAGCTTCGGCGCGGATCGCCACCAGGGCGAGGGGGTAGAGGAGGTATCGGCGAACGGCGAGGGGTTCGTCGTGAGCACCGAGGAGAGCGAGTACGAAGCGCCCTACGTGGTGCTCGCGACCGGGGCGAAACGCGACCTCGCCGAGGATCTGGGCTGTGAGTCGACCGAGGAGGGCGTCGTGAATGTCGACGTGGAGATGGAGACCTCGATCGAGAACGCCTATGCCACCGGCGCGATGGTTCGCGCGGAGGAGTGGCAGGCGGTGATCGCGACGGACGATGGCGCGGCCGCGGCACTCAACATCCTGACGAAGGAGAAAGGCGAGCACTTCCACGACTTCGACGTTCCCGATGACGCCCAGTAACGACGACTCGAGTGACCGAAGACCGCCGAGTCACCGAGTCGAGAAACGACCGTGATCGTCGGACAGGCCGGTGGTGTCGGGTACGCACGACTACACGTCGCGTCATATTCGGCGACCGTGTCCGATCCCTCATGACCGCAGTTATCACAATCGGTAAATCGCCCGCGCGAGTGAGTCCTCGAACGGATGGGAAGCGACGATGGGTCGGAGCGAGAACCCGAGTCGGGGGCGAGAAGCGACCGCGCTGGGAGCCGACTCGATAGGCTCACCGCATGGCTCGAAGGAGCGACCCCGCCACTGGTCGCGCTCGTCGTCGCCGTGATCGCGGTGAGTACGAGCGCGATCCTCGTACGCTTCAGCGACGCGCCGAGCCTGATCAAGGCCTTCTATCGCGTGCTATTCACGATTGCCTTACTGGGCCCGTTTGCCTTCGGTCGCTATGGAGAGCGAATACGATCGCTCTCTGCCCGGGATCTCCTCGTCGCGAGCTTAGCAGGGATGGCCCTCGCGGCCCATTTCGCGAGCTGGTTCGAGAGTTTGGAGTGGACGAGCGTCGCCGCTTCGGTTACCATAGTCCAGGCCCAGCCGCTGTTCGTCGCTGGGGGAGCCGCGTTGCTGCTTGACGAGCGGGTCACCCGACGGATGAGGATCGGGATCGTCGTCGCAATCGGTGGCATGGCGGTCATGTCCCTCGGGGAGCTACTCACCAGTGGAGCGCTTTCGGGCACGCGCCCGCTGTACGGCAACGCGCTCGCGCTCGTCGGCGCGGTGATGGCCGCAGCCTACGTCCTCGCCGGTCGGTCGCTGCGCCAGCACGTCCCACTGATACCCTACGTACTCGTGGTCTATTCGGCGTGTGCACTGACACTGCTCGCACTCGTGTTCCTCGAGGGCGTCCCGGTCGTGGGGTATTCAGCCGAGGAGTGGCTGCTATTCGTAGGGATGGCGATCGGGCCGGGCCTGTTCGGCCATACCGTGATCAACTGGGCGCTCGCCCACGTCGAATCGAGCGTCGTCAGCGTTTCTCTACTCGGCGAGCCCATCGGCAGCACCGTCCTCGCTCTCTTATTGCTGAGCGAGGTGCCGACACCGGTGACGATCGTCGGCGGCGCGATCGTCCTCGGCGGGATCTACGTGACGACGAGCGGCCGGTCGTCCGACAGACAAGCCCACTCCGATGGACAACCGACCGCGGATACCGAGGCTGAACAGGCGTGAATCACTAGGGACATCCGGAATCCGGCCTAAAGGAGCAGCCGTCCGGCTGGCTGGTGCGGTGGCGGAGAGTGCCACCGCTGCACCCGCGACCGACTGTAAGGAGGGAGCGGTCTTTTTAGCGCAGGTTTTTGCGGTGAGTGGTGGGCGAGCGAACAGCGTGAGCGAGCATAACCCGAGCCGTAAAAAAGTGCGTGTTTAGTATTTCGCGTCGGCGCTGGCTACTTCGTAGATTTCCTCTAACTTTCGGTCGCGCTCGCGCTGCCAGGCGTCGAGCCCGTCGGGACTATCGGGATAGTTCTCGTAGATTTCGAAGAGGTCGTCGGCAAGGTCCTTGGTCCGGTAGAGATCGTAGATCAGCTGCCAGTGGCCGACGCTTTCCATTGCCATGCGGAGCTTCAATCCGAGCCCGATCGAAGCACTGCCCGAATAGAGCGCTTCGGAGAGCTTCTCGCCCGGAAGCACGCTCAACAGCCCGGTGAGATCGTCGATCTCGGTCGCGCTCACGAAGATATTGTAGACATCGAGGGTGGCGTACCGCGCGCCGAAGTGCTCCATCACATTACGATTGTACTCCCAGAGGGCGTCCTCGCTAACACTTCCATCGGAGATCGCGGCGATCGCCTGTTCGGCGGCGTATTTCCCGGCGTAGGCCGCCCCGGCGATCCCGCCGCCGGTCGTAGGGTTGACGTGGCCGGCCGCATCGCCCGCGGCGAGGAATCCGGGTGCGACCGCCGAATCGTAGGGTCGACGGGTCGGCAGGGCCGCGCCGAGCTTGTCCATGACGCGTGCGCCATCGAACTCCGGGCGGCTCCGGAGATCGCGACGTAGCGCCGCGACCAGTTGCATCGGTTCGTCCATCATCTGGAAGCCGAGCCCGGCGTTGATCTCGGTCTCGGTCCGCGGGAAATACCAGAGATAGCCCGCCGAGCGGTCAGTCGGTTTGAACACCAACGCGTCGTCCCAGGGGACGGGTTCGGGCACCTCGAGGACCTCCCGATACGCCGAGCAGAACTGCGAGTAACTGACGTTCGTATCGAACGTAGCACTCCCGAAGTCGGCTTTGTCCTGGAGAATCGAGAGCGCACCGGCCCCATCGAGGACGACCTCCGCGTTGTAGTTCACTACCTCGCCGCGGCACTTCCCGCGTACGCCCTGGATTTTCCCGTTCTGGCGCACGTCGGCGACGACGGTGTCGTAGTGGATCTCCGCGCCAGCAGCCTCCGCGCCGGCGATGAGTTGGCGGCCGTACTCGAGGCGATCGATCACCGCGAGCTCGCCGGGGACAGGGATGTCGAGTACCGTGTCGGTCTGTGGGATCTCGAAGCGGCCGTGATCGACGCCGGTATTCGTCATCGAGGGCTCGATCCGGGAGCGGGAAATCGCGTCGGGGAAGGTATCCGCTCCTTTGAGCGCGTCGCCACAAGCGATGTGACCCGCCTCTTCCTCGGATTTGCGCTCGACGATGGCGACGTCGAGCCCTTCGTTCGAGGCCGTCGCCGCGGCATAACAGCCCGACGTGCCCGCGCCGACGACGACGAGGTCATACTCCTGGGTACTCATACAGACCCCACTCCGCCCGGGGGAGAAAGCGTTTCGTTCGGTACCGTACCGCCCGATCGCCGGCTACCGACGCCTGTCTCGGCGATCGAGGGCGTACTCGGTGTTCGACTCGCTCCTCGAATCGTGCGCGCAGTGCAGCGGGGGCAACGATCGTCACCGAAGGAGTCGGCAGTATCGGACTCTTCCTGCTATTTATAATCCCGCTCCCTGTACGTGGGCGATACGCTATGGCAGAACAAGAGTCCTGGACGAGCAGGATAGGCTTTATCTTTGCGGCCGTCGGGAGCGCCGTCGGGCTGGGAAACATCTGGTCGTTCCCTTTTCAAACCGCCTCGAACGGCGGGGCGGCCTTCATCGTCGTCTATTTGGTGGCAGTGTTTCTCATCGGGTTCCCAGCGATGCTCATCGAGTTCGTCATCGGCCGACGAGCGAACCGAAACCCCGTCGACGCCTTTAGTGATCTCGGATATGGGGGGTGGACGATCGCCGGTGCGCTCGGCGCGTTTACCTCCTTTGCGACGCTTGCCTTCTATAGCGTCGTCGGCGGGTGGGTGCTGAGTTACATCGTCGGGAGCGCCACCGGCGCGTACTTCGGCGACGCCGCGGCGTACTTCGGGTCGGTGGCGTCGGGTCCGACTGCTATCGCGGCCCACGCCGTCTTCATGGCGATAACCATCGGCATCGTCGCCCTCGGCGTTACGGGCGGTATCGAGCGGACGACGAAGGTGATGGTACCCTCGATCTTTCTGTTGCTCATCGGCCTCGCTATCTGGGTGGCGACGCTCCCGGGTGCCGGAGCCGGCTATAGCTACTACCTCTCGCCCGATTTCGGCGAACTCGCGACGAACTTCGCGACGATCGTTCCGGCGGCGGTCGGGCAGGCGTTCTTCACCCTTTCGCTCGGTTTCAGCGTCATGATCATCTACTCCTCGTATCTCGGTCAGGACGACAGCCTCCCCGCCGACGGGGGCGCGATCGTGATTATTAACACGTTGGTCGCTATTCTCGCGGGTCTCGTGGCCTTTCCCGTACTCTTCGCTATCGGCGGTGAGATACCCGAAGAAGGCGGTTCGGGAACTGCCTTTACCGCTCTGGCCGGAGCCTTCGGTCAGCTTCCCGCCGGGGCGATCATCGGGTTCGTGTTCTTCGTCGTCCTGTTGTTCGCTGCACTCTCAAGTGCGATCAGTCTACTGGAGGTACCGGTCAGCTACGTCGTCCAGCACTACGACTACGAGCGCTCGACGGTCGCCGTCGCGATGGGGGTCGTCATCTTCCTGCTCGGCATCCCGCCGGCAATGGGAACGGGAATCCTCGGGTGGTACAACGACATCGTCTTCCAGTTCCTTTTGCCTCTCGTGGTCCTGCTGTTGGTGATCTTCGTCGGCTGGGTTGCGGCCGACATCTCGACCGACGAACTTGGCCAAGGGAGTACGGTCGGGAGTGCCTTTACGGGCGCCTGGCTCTGGTGGGTTCGCCTCGTCGTCCCGATCGCAGTAGTGCTTACCTTCCTGCTCGGGATCCAGTCGCTACTGATCAAGGGCGGCGTTCTCGCCAGCCCGGTGTTCCTCGGTTGAGGAGACGGCAGATCCGACGTTCGGGGCCTATCCCTTTCGAAGAAGTATCGCAGTGGGTGAGTGGGCGAGGAACGTAGCGATCGGTGCCGGGCTGGAACACGAGAGCGAGTACGGAGAGCAAAGGGTTTACTCGAACTCCCGTGTAGGAGTGGTCATGCCCGAGGAGTACACCGTCACGTTCGCGGGGACCGGCGAGCAGATCACGGTGCCCGAGACTCGGACGATACTGAGTCGCTGCTTGGAGGAAGGCATCGCCCAGGAGTACTCCTGTCGAGTCGGGATGTGTCTGGCCTGTTCGGCCGAAATCATCGAGGGCGAGGTGACACAGCCGGCTGCCCGCGGGTTCACCGAAGCCGAGGCAGAGGAGTACGCACTGACCTGTATGGCCCGCCCGCTTACCGATTGCACGATCGACCGCGGGAAGTATCCCCCGAGCATCGAAGGGGACACGGGCGCGAGCGACGCCGCGGCGGCGGACGACTGAGTGACCGCGAGTATCGAACTGTTCGCACCGAACCGCCTTCTCAGGCGAACACGAATCGGAATAGAAAAGCGAAAATCGTCATCGAGAACAGCACCAGCGTGAAGTAAACGAGCGCGAGGAGCGTGTTCCGACGCGGTGCGTTGCTGTGGAGGCCGGGCCATCGGTCGGCGAGAAGGAGCAGCCTCGCCACGATCGATCCCGGAGAACACACCCGATTGAGACCGACGACAGGAGATCCGGGAACAGGCAACGATGGCCGCCGTCGGCGTCCGACGACGGTTCTCATCGGGACGGAAGGTCCGGCGGGGCGTCGCCGGCACCCAGTCGCATCCGTCGGTTGTAACAGGTATGAGCCACCGCCGAGCCGACGAACACCGCGGCGAAACACGCGATCCACGCCAGATCGGGAAGTACTCCGAGCGGGAAGGCATTGAGCCAGAGGGCGGCCAGAAGCGCGGCGTTCAGCACCGAGAGCCCGAGATAGTAGAGACTCCAGGGGATCTCGTTCGCGGGGACCACATCGAGGTAGACGTCCAGATCGGTTGTCGTCTCAGCCAACGAGACGACACCTCGATGGCGATCATAGACAAGCAGTCCTTTCTCATCCATCTTCGGCAGGTGGAACTGCTGGAGGGCGGTGTAGATCCGCTTTCGCTCGTTCGAGGAGAGATCGGCGGCCGTCTTCCCGGTCTCCCAGGCGGCGATTACCTCGGCGAGATCGCTCAGCGCGACCGCCGCTCCCTGCCGACGGAGGTAATGCAGCGCGTAGCGTCGCCGCCGGTTGGCGAGGACGTCGAAGACGTCGTCGCGCGAGGGTGGGGTATCGGTGTCGCTGGTTTTCTCGGCGGTCGGTTCGGTAGAGGCGAGTGACCCCTCCGTCCCTCTATTCGTCCCCGCGGTCCCCGCCCGTCGAGTATCGGATGACACCGTCGAATCCACCTCAGTGTGAGAACGCCACATTCGAGGGAGCCATTAGGGTATCCGCTGCACAGTGTGCAAGGGGCGAACAACGTGCAGCCACTGGTCGGCCTCACAGGCCCCTTCGATCGGGCGACTCCCCCGTCAGGAACGCGCCTACATCGAGATCGGTTCCGATCGGCGCTTGTACGATTCGTACTTCTCCTCGGCCCATTCCCTGACCGTAGCCGATTCGCTCTCTACCATCGCACGCGGTTGGTCGCCGTCGGCGACGACGATCTGTACCACGTCGTCGATCACGGCGAGAGCGTAGGGTAGGTCGCCGTCGTAGACGAAGTACTCGAAGCGTCCTGTCTCAACTATCTCCTCGGTCAGGGGCGCGTAATTGGGATCGGAGAAGTGTACATCCGCGATCTCGGGGGTGAGAACCAACTCGCTTCGTGCGCCGTGGTCGGTAACCTGTTCGTGGGCTGCTTCCTGAGCGTGCAAGCCGGTGAACGGAAGGAACCCTTGGCAACGATCCATCGTTTTCAGACACTGGACGTGCTGGTTGATCATCGCCCACGGGTCGCCTGGCTTCGCCACGATGACCTCGGCGTCAGCGAACTCTCGGAGGTCGATATCCAGTGCGCCGTCGGGTACCCACCGCAGGAACGGTTCCAGTTTTCGGGCGATCTCGATCGTCCCGGCGAGATCGAGGAGATCGGTGGCGATCAGTTCGCCTGCGCGCGTGAGCGTGTAGTCGGTGCCGACCGTCGCTACCAACCCCCGCTCGCAGAGCGCCTCCAAGTTTCGCCCGACGGTCGTCCGGGAGGCCTCGAGGCGTGCTCTGAGATCGGTTCGAGTGAGCCGCTCGGCGTCCCGGAGAGCAGCGAGCATCCGGACGCGAGCTGGCGAGCGCGCGACGAACTCGATACGGTCGAGCGCGTCGACGTCGGTATCGACACCGGTACTAGCGCCGGTATCGGGATCGGGGTCACGGTCGGTGGCGGTCACGGAGCGGCCTCCATCGAGAAGGGCGTCGACCGGCCCCGGTGTTTGTTATAGGTGTCGTTCGCCCACTTCCCGACACCATTGATGTCAGTCTCTACGAGCGCGCGTGGCATCCCCTCCTCGTCCTCGGCCCCGATCTGGATCGTCTCGTCGAGCAACCCGAGGTAGTAGGGCACCTCGCCGTCGTAGACGCTGAGTTCGAAGCGACCGGTCCCTAACATCGCCTCGCAGGGCTCGGTGTAGTTCGGGTCGGATCGTAGCGTCTCGACGACCCGCGACCCGACGACGTACTCGTGGGTCGCGCCTTCATCGACCACCCGACGGTGGGCGATCTCCCAGGCGTGCTGGCCGGTCACACCGATAAATAATCGGACGTCCTCCGCGCGCTTCAGCGCCTCGACGTGGCGATTGACGGGTGCATAGGGATTTGTCTCCTCGGCAAGGATCAACTCCGCGCCGGCCAACTGACGGAGGTCGACATCGAACTCCTCGGGAAGCCAGCGCAACAGTGGTTCGAGCCGGCTCGCGATCTCGACGGTCCCCACCAACTCGGAGAAGGCAGCCGCGATCGTCTCGCCAGTCCGTGTAATCGTATACCCACTGCCGGCCTTCGCTACCAGCCCTCGCTTGCAAAGCGCCTCCAAGTTGCGCCCGACAGTCGTCCGAGAGGCGTCGAGTCGGTCGCGCAGGTCGCCTTTGGTGAGGCCATTGCCCTCCTGGAGCGCCCGTAGCGCGTGAAAGCGCGTCCGCGATCCCGACAGGAAGGCAATCTCCTCGATAATCGGTTCGTTGATCACCGTTCCGTTGTCCATGGCGAGTAGTGGAGTGTATTGTGTTATTAAATTTTTATTAGTAGGCAACAAGTGCCATGTAGTATCAGTTACCACGATCGTAGCAACGATGACGGTGAGCACGCAATACCGGCTCTCGAGCGATGTTTGGCGGTTTCAGGTCATCTCGGCAATTTGAGCCTCTGATTAAACGTACTTCCGGCTGTCGTTGAGAGCCCTCAGGCTCTCTGAGACGACATCGGGTCGCATACTGAAACGATGTAGTGTCTCGTGGCACCGGCTGGCGTGTTCCATTCCGGACGGCCGGTATCGGGACCGGGTAGGGTAGTGTGGACGCGACGGTCTACGGACAGCCGAACGTGGCGTCGGCAGCAGAGTTCGGGAAAGCCGAGGTAGGGGCACCCATCGGATTCAGGACGGCCGTTATCAATCTTACCGCTCGCCGCCGGAATCGTCGTCCTCGGCCGTGTCGTCCTCAGTCGCGCCGTCCTCGGTCTCGGTTTCGGCCTCCGTTCCGGTCCCTCCGTCGGTTTCAGTAGTGTCGGCGTCGTCAGCCTCATTATCCTCAGCGTCGTCGCTCTCTCCCCTCTGCTCGTCGCCTTCGTCTTCAGTTCCCTCATTATCGTCATCGTTCGTGCTGTCCACGTCATCGCTCGAACCCGCCAGATCCGTCGAGGCCGTCGTGTTCGTGGACGACTCGTTCGACGAGCAGCCGACACTCGCATGACGTTCGAGCGACACGCTGGCCGATTCGCCCAACCCATCGATCGTCACCGTTTTCGAGTCCCCACAGTCGATCCCGACGATAACTGATCCAGTATCGCGGCTGTCGAGCGAAAGCGAGGCGGTATCGGTGTCGGTACTGATGGTGACCGAACTCAGGTCGCTGTCGAAGCGATTCGTCAGTGTCACCTCGACGCTCTCGTTTCCGGTGTCGTCAAGCTGCACGCCCAGATACGCCCGATCGTCGTCGGCGACGGCGACCGAGATCCCTCGATCCGCCGAGGCGGCACTGAACGCGCCGGTACTCGCCACGAGCGCGAGTGCGAGAGCGACTGTCGCCAGGAACACGAGCCCCCGTCGCCGTGTGGAACGTCGATGTTCGGAGCGTCGGTAGCGCGTGCGGGTCACGGTCGCCCGATCTCCGGGGGTGTGTCGTTCGCGCCGAGTTTCATCCGGCGGCTGTCGTAGAGATGGACGACCGAGGAGACAAGCAGTGTCGTGACGAGGAACGTGCCCCACGCAACCGCACTGAGCAGGTCGAAGGGGGAAACGCCGAGTGCGACCCCGCCGACGAGCACCGCACCGAGAACCGAGAGCCCGAGGTAATACAGGCTCCAGGGAACGTCCTTTCGCGGGACGACGTCGAGATAGACATCGATGTCGTCCATCGCCTCACCGAGCGAGACGACGCCGTTTCGCCGGTCGTACTCGACGATCCGTTGTTCGTCCAGCCGGGGGAGATGGAACTGCTGGAGCGACGTGTAAGCACGCTTTCGCTCGGCGGCGCTGAGTTCCTCGATCGTCCGGTCGTTCTCCCAGGCGGCGACCCGCTCGGCCAACTCCGAGAGCGCGACCCCGCCGTCTCCGTTGCTTCCGTCGGTGCTCCCGAGTTCGTTAGCCCGACCGTTTCCGTCGCGCTCGTTCTCCTGTCGTCTGAGATAGTGGAGCGCGTACCGACGCCGACGGCTGCTGAGCACGTCGAAGATCTCGTCGCGCGTCAACGCATCCGTCGGTTCCGGCGTCGTCGCGACCGCTGGCTCCGAGTCCGTCGTCGCCATGTGGCTACCCCTTCCCTCCTACCACACCGATCCAAGACGTGTTACCCATACACGTGTGCATGAGAGATCATGTACTTAGTATAATACAGCCGGAAAGGCGTCTAACGCGTCGTTTAACGTCCCGGGTTTCGAGAGGGTGCGTGGTTACCCGGTCTGCGGGCTGCCTTTGCCGGCGCTCAGGGTCAGTTTGTCCGTGTACAGGGTCCGTTTGCTGGCGTTCGGAGAACGATCGTCGAGCTTCAGGCCGCCGTTGCCGATCGCGTGGCGTCCCTCAAGCGGCGTTCAACGCCGTTTTGAAGGGTTCAACGGCGGTTTGCGGTGATCACTGGCAGTATAATACAAAGAGGGTATAGCGTGAGGTGTCGATCGAGCGCGTTGCCGGTGGCGAGGTGGTCGGCGATGATGCCGGCCGGTGTCGGCGGTGTGAGATTGGCGGTGCGGGGGTCGGCGGCCGGGGCGCGCACACAACGGAGGAACAAGACCATGCAACGACGCAAGTTCATGATTGGCGTAGGATCGGTTGCCGCAGGCGGTGCGGCTCTGATGGGTACCGGAGCGGTCGAACAGATGGACTCGGGAGATCGACAGGTGGTCCTCGCAACAGCGCAGGACAACAACGCATACTACGAGCTCGTGCCGAGCAGATACTCGGAGATAGACGGCGATGGGAAACTGGCAATCGTGCTCGACAGGCTCAACCCGAGCAGCACGTCCACGCTTGATGACGTCTACAGGATCAGAAATAGTCGTGATCAGAGTATGGATGTCTGGGTGACCGATGATACCGATGCGATCACCCACCGACGAACCAACGATAATAGTAGCATCGAAGAATCCGGCAACTCGGTGTCAGTCGGTTCAGGGAGTGAACTAACAGTTGCGGTTACGGTCGATGCGAGTGCGCTGAACCTGAACTCGGATGGGAGCAACACTTCGGGGAACTTCGCTGTCCACTATCAAGAGTAAATCCTCGCTGTCCGGCTGTCCGACTGTTCCGGACGGCCCTCCACTACAAATTATATGTGCCAGGTGCACTCACTGGAAAGCCATAGTTCACAAGCCAGTGTCTCGGTTAGATCGATTCACCGGAACGAACAGAGGAGCGGTCTCGACTGCACACAGCCGCTAATCGGTACGAGCCATTTTTCGACGTTGCGTCTGTCTGTCGTGCACCTGTACGCAGTTGCAACTACCGAGGAGTGGTTTGGACAATGGGATACCACGGTGCAGACTCATAGACACTGTTCACGATGTTCCGACAGAACTTATACTAGAGGAGGCAAAATTCGGGTTCGTCGCCATGCCGGGCGCGTCGTCGTGAATGAAGCAGGCGACTCCAGTAGCGATGCCTCGGCGAGAGAAGGTATCGACGTTCAGTCGGTGCTGCCAGCGTCTCCGTGCTCGGTGGTGATCGGCGTGCCGCTTTTGATTCGATCCATGGAGAACGCGGTGGTGATCAACGGACTTTCGATGCCGATCTTCACGACGACAAGCAGGTATTTGTCGGTGACGGGCGTCTCCCGGTAGTGTTTGTAGTAGAGTGGACGCTTTCGTCCTGGTCGCTTTCTCCCACCTCGTGCGGGGCGGCGAGAATCGCTTCGATTCTGGGGAGCTGTCCTTCTAGCTCCGGACGATGCTTGATTTGCTCTAAACGCTCTCGCGTGAGCCGAAGTCGTCGCCCCGCGGACGGTCGCCGGCTGGCACGATGGCGGACGACGCCGATAGCTCGTCAGCAGCGAATCACGACGGACGACGGCTACCCGTCGATTGCGTTCAGCGCGCCGTTTAGCGCGAACAGTTCCGCGACGACGTCACTGTGCGCCACTCGGTAGCGGGTCGGCGACGTGTTCGGCACCCGTTCGACGACGTCCGTCTTGACGAGAAGGTCGATGTAGTTCCCGACCGTCTGGCGCGTAACGCCGGCGTGGTCGGCGAACTCGGTTTTGTTGAACTCCCGCCCGGGCGGGAGATCGAGCAGCGCGTCGACGAGGACCGGGACGCTGTCGTGTTGTGTGAGGTACAACCACCCGCTCGGATGGGCGAGGCGTGCCTCCTTGGTGTCGATATCCTCCGCACTCGGTGATGACGTGGTCTGACCCATGCCGGTTCTGAATCGCACTACGCACCTTCACGAGTATATGTGTTTTCATTAGTGGTAACGCCAGTTGACACCACTCATTTACCCTCGCTCGTATGCAGCCGTATATGCGGAAACCATCGGTTGAATGTGCCCTCCTCGCTGCGATGATCGCGAAACACAAGTGGGGGTCGCCGATCGACCGCGAACATCTGCTCGCGATTTCGGCTATCGAGCCGAACGACTTCCCCGACGCTCGTGAGGTGTTCGAGACCCTTCGGAGCGCGACGTACATCACGAACAGGGGAAATCGAGGCATCGAACTCGACAGCAGCGAATTCGGCGCGTTGGCCGATGTCCTCTATCACGACTGTCGGTGGGAACCGTTCGAAATCAGGAGTCGGCTCAAACACTACGAGGGCTGGGACGCTCACGAGTGGGCGTAATCTGCCGGACGTACTGACCGATAGCTGGGCTTCGGTCCCTCCAGTCGTATATTCTCTTTGGGGTCGTTGCTAACGACGAGTCACGGCCGGTCGGGTTGGCTGACGTCGGACTGAGATGTCTTGAACGGGCAACGTATTAGACGTGTCCATCGCGTACCATCCGATCGAAAAGCCTGCTTAAGCACTGTATGGGAGTCTATGTTTAAGTGAAATCCCGAAACAGTACGACTAACGCTCGAGTCCGTTCACTCATGGAGGCGCGCAGCGCACTCGCGAACCTGCTCACCGGGGCTCTGGTCGCCGTCGTCGGCCTCCTCGTATTGGGGGCGGTGCTCGGCCAGCCAGTTCTCCTTAGCTACGTCGAGACCGGGAGTATGCAGCCGACGCTAGAGCCCGGCGAGGGGTTCGTCGCGATCCCGGCGGCGGTCGCCGGTCCCATCGAGGAGGGCGACGTGATTACCTATCGCGCCGAGGAGGTCCAGGGCGGCGGCTTGACAACCCACCGCGTTGTCGGCGAAACCGACGAGGGATACGTCACCAGGGGCGACGCGAACCCCTTTACCGATCAGGACGGCGACGAGCCACCGGTCAAGGACGCACAGATCGTCGCGAAAGTTCTCCAGGTCGGCGGCGAGGTCGTCGTGATCCCGGGCCTCGGGATCGTCGTCACCGGCACCCAGGACGTGCTTCGGACCGTCCAGGCCACCCTCGCATCGCTGCTCGGAACGAGTGCGTTACTCGGCGTCCAAGGGCTCGCGTACCTGATTTTCGCGTTCACGATCGTCGTCTACGTAGTCGACGCACTGCGCAACCGCGGACGAAGACGGCGTGACCGCGGCCACTCGCGCGACACCGGTACGGACGTACGCTTGATCGTCGGCGCGTTCGCCGCCCTGCTGGTCGTCGCGGCCACCGCGAGCATGGTCGCACCGGCTGGCACACACGAGTTCGGAGTCGTGAGCGCGGAGTTCGACTCCGAGCGCCCGGACATCATCCCAGCAGGCGAGTCGAAATCCAGAACGTACATCGTGCCCAACAGCGGATTAATCCCCGTCCAGGTGTTCCTCGAACCCGCGAGCGAGGGTATCGACGTTCGGCCCCGCGAGACAGCCGTAGGGAGCCGCGACCAGGTCAATGCGACAGTGACGCTTTCTGCACCGCCGGAGACCGGGTACTACCGCCGGTTCCTCGTCGAGTACCGCTATCTCGCCGTGCTACCGGTGCCGGTTATCCAGGCGCTCTACGGCGTTCATCCCTGGACACCGATCGTCGTCATCGACGCACTGCTCGGCGGCGGCTTCTATCTACTCGGGATCACGCTCGTCGGAACGGGCCGGGTCCGATCGCGGACCCGACCGCAACGTCGATCGTGGTCGGCACGTCTTCGTCGAATGCTAAGGTGATCTTTACTTAATAATCGAGCGAACACAGAGATCGAGATAAGGAATCATCGAAATGCCAGACACCGAACTCCGACTCCGACGACTACTCGCCGACTCGTTCACCCTCTTGGTCGTCGCGTTGGTCGTGCTTACCCTTCTCGGGGGATGGCTCGCGTACACGACGCACGTCTCGCCGGGAACGCACGTCGAGGAACGAACCACAGGGTCCTGGGAGGCGACCGGCGACTTCCGGTACTCGGCGACGGTGACCAACGAGAGTGCGGCGTTCCCGGAGGGGCAGGTGCTCTCGAACCGATCAGTCTACTTCACGTCGGTATCGCCCGTGCTCGATG
>PXRJ01000051.1:0-24191 GCA_003021705.1 Halobacteriales archaeon QS_3_64_16 | reverse complement strand
CCGTCGAGTACTGGCGCGTCACCCGTCGACTCGGTACCGACCGAGCATCCTCGCTCGCCCCGGGAGAGACCCTTCGAACCTCGTTCTCGCGGGATATGAACGCGACCCAAAATCTCAGCGACCGGATCGAGGAGCGGATCGGCGACTCGGGGGGAACCATAGAGGCACTCCTCACCGCCCGGGTCCGGTTCGACGGGCAGGTCGAGGGACAGTCGGTGTCGGGCACTCGCACGTACCGCCTGCCGATCGAACTGGAAGAGGGGCAGTATCGCGTGCTCGATCCGGGGTCGGTAAGCAACCGAAGTCGATCGACCGAACGGGTGCGCGTCGCCAACGAGTTCGGCCCGCTTCGGGCTGTCGGGTCAGTGCTCCTGCTCGTGGTTCCGCTCGCGCTTCTCGTCGGTCTGCTCGTGGCACGTCAACGCGGGCGTCTCGACGTTAGCGAGACCGAACGTGAGCGATTAGCCTACACCAGTGCCCGGGAGGAGTTCGACGATTGGATCACGACGGCGAGTCCACCCGAAGAGACGCTCGACGTGCCTCGGGCCGAAGTCGACTCGCTCAACGGACTCGTCAATCTCGCGATCGACACGAACCGCCGGGTCATCGAGGACCGAGATAGAGGGGCGTATTTCGTATTCGGTGACGGCGTACTCTACACGTACGTGCCACCACGTGGGTCGAACGGGTTCGAGTTCGAGCGGAACTGAGCACAGGTCGCTCGATCGATCGGAACGCTCGCGTCACGGCTTTATTGGCCCGGCGCTCACGTCGACCCGATGATCGACGCCGAGTTCCGCGACCGGGCGCTCTACTTGCCGGGTGCGGGGACGCTCGTCCTCGCGGATCTCCATCTCGGGCGCGAGGCGACCTCGGCCGTACAGATCCCGCTCGGCGAACGGCGGGACATCACGAGCCGACTGGCGGACCTCCTCGATCAGTACAGGCCCACTAGGGTCGTGCTCGCGGGTGACGTACTCCATTCCTTTTCGGACACGCCCGGCGAAGCCGCCGAGTCCTTCGATCGGGTCGTCCGGCTGGTCGAGTCCCGAGACGCGACACTGCTCATCACGCCCGGCAACCACGACGCGATGCTCGGCGGGCTCTGGAGCGGCGATAGCATCGCGGAGTTCACGCTCGAAATCGGAGCGCGGAACCGAGAGGATAACAGCAGGGAGGACGACGGGAACAGTGAGAACGGTGAGAATGGAGAGAACGGAAACACTCGTTCGGGGAAGCGAGACGGGACGATCGTCGTTACTCACGGTCACGAGCTACCAGAAATGGAGGCCGGCACCTACGTTATCGGCCACGACCACCCGGCGATCGAGATCGAGGGCCAGCGTCGACCCTGCTATCTCTACGGCCCCGGCGCGCACGAGGGCGCGGACGTGTTGATGTTGCCCGCCTTCACTCGGCTGGCCGGCGGCGTCGAGATTAACGGGCTCCACGCGCGGGAACTCCAGTCGCCGCTCCTCACCGACCTGGGGGAGTTTCGCCCGATCGTCTACGACGAAGAAAGCGAGGAGGCGCTGTGGTTCCCGCCGCTGGCGGAGTTCCGGTCGATGCTGTAGCGGTGTAAGCGGTCCCGGCAGCCCAGCAACCTTAGCGGAGCAACTGAGCGACGAGGAGTAGAAGACTCACAGATCGGCGATCGTGGCTGTGGCGGCTCGACGGCCGCTCTGGAGGGCGGCATCGATCGAGGACCAGCCGGTGTACTCCCCCGCGAGGTACGCTCGTCCCTCCGGAGCCTCTACCCCGGGCAGCGAGGCCCGGAAACCGGGCGGCTGGGCGAACTGCGCGAAGGGAAGTCGATCGGTGTGGATCGCCTCGAGGCGATCGAAGCGACGCTTGGGATACCACGCCGCGAGCGCCCGTCGGGTCGCGCCGGCCAGATCAGCGTCGCTCGCCTCGAAGACGGCGTCGTCTTCCTCCTCGTCCCCATTGGAACCCTCCCGTTCGGGCAGGAACGTCGCGCTGAGTAACTCCCATCCATCGGGAGCGTAAGCCGGGGCGACCGTAGAGAGGGGCACTACCTCGTTCGGGAAGGCGTTCCGAGCGTTGAGCAACAAGCGTTTGCCGGTCTTCGGGTGTTGGCTCGCCGGCAGCGAGTAGTACTGGGTGATACAGCCCCGTGCTTCGGCCGGGATCCCTTCGACTCCCCCAGAAGCGAGGAGATCGCGAGCCATTCGAGGATCGGTCGCCACCACGGCAGCGTCGGCCGAAAGCGTCTCGTCGCCGAGTGAAATCGTTGCGCCCTCGCCGCTCGCGTCCACTTCCTCGACGGCGCTGTCGAGCGCGATCGACGCGCCGGCGGCCCGCGCGCGCTCGGCGAGCTGGTCGGTTATCGCGCCCATACCGCCCGCCGGGACGACGATCTCGCCCTCCGCGAGGGTCTTGAAGGTGTACTCGAAGACGGCCTTCGAACCCGACAGCGACCGATCGAGCGTGATCCCTCCATAGAAGGGCGCAAAGAAGCGCTCGACGAAGCGTTTCGAGAAGCCCCGCTCGGCCAGGTAGGTCCCGATAGAACAGTCCTCCTCGCTCTCCGCACCGGCGAGGATTTCACTATGGGTCTTCCGGGCGAGTTCGCGCTGGAGGCGGAGTACACGCAGGGCGTCGCCGAACCTGACAGTGGGGTTCGAGAGCGTCGCGGGCAGCGAGCGGGGGGCTCGCAGCGGATCGGCGAGGATGGACCTGCTCCCGGGCCGGGCGATCGTCGCGCCGGGGGTGAATCCCCGAAGGGAGAGCGCCTCGAAGTCGAGTTCGCGCCGCGCGGCCGGGTAAGCGGTGAAAAGCACCTGAAAGCCACGATCGAGGACGAACCCGTCCTGGGTTCCGGAGCGAACCCGACCACCGACCTCCCCCCGCTTTTCGAGCACCTCGACGTCCAGTCCGCTATCGGCGAGGTAACGGGCCGCGGTTAGGCCAGCGAGGCCGGCACCTGCGACGACGACATCGGTCATACGACCAGTGACATCGCTGGCTACAAAACGTCTAGCAACTCGGAAGGGTCACATCCGGTTGGGAGCGTCGCATCGGTCAAGTAGCAGTCGAGAGAGGCATCGAGATCACCGTTCTCGACGGCCTATGGGAAGGAGGATCTCGACGAGCAGCCACGAGCAGACGGGATCAGACAGGCGAGTGAGGACCATGCAAGGCAGCGAAACGACCGAGCCGGACAGCATTGAACGCCTGGCCCTCCAAGAGACCTCACTTGTCGAGTCGGATTACCAGCATGTCCTCTTCGATGTCATCGACCTCGTATCGTCCGTACTCCTCTACGTCTATCCCGACCCGTTCGAGGAAATACGCGACGTTTGATTTTTCCGTTCCCGTGTTCTTTCGTCCGTCCTTGATGCGTAGATCGTAATTTCGCACGTCGGTCTCGGTTTCGATGATTTTGAATCCGATGAAATTCTCGTCGCCGTTGTAGTAGAAGCGGACGGCTTCGGCGTCCTCGAAATAGTGTCCTATCAACGCGGGGCTGAAGACGACCTCCAGATCCGGGGTTATCTCTACGTATTCATCATCGCCGCAATCGTTCATGATAACATGGTATTAACGGTAGCGGATATAAAATAATTTCTCTGAATTCGAGGAGTGAAGGAGATCCGCTCCTATTCGTTCCAGCTCGACTGACGAGGCGGCGTCTCACTGCCGGGTTCACCGTGACTGGCAGCCCTCGGTGGGTGGCGCTCCTCGCTCGACACTCCGGACGGTACGTCCCCGTCCGCCACAGCGCTCGAAGGCGACCCGTGCCGCCGAAACTCTGTGTCACCGGAACCCTGTACCGCCGAAGAGAGCGCCGACCGAAGGGTACAACCACGATCGAAGTAGCGCCTGGAGGGTTCTGCTGGCACCGAATGAGGGGGCGCTCTTGTGGCGCATATGTCACTGGGTTGCGTGGATGGACAGGGATTAGTCGCTCAGCCTCCGAGCACCAGTATGGAGACGACACCGGCCTTCCGCGGTCTCGAGTGCAGGGACTGTGAGGAGCGCTTCGATGCGGAGACAGCGACTCATCGCTGCCCGGAATGTGAAGGAATCCTCGATCCGACCTACGACTACGAGGCGATTTCCCTCTCGCAGGAGGACCTCGAAGCGCGCCCATTCGATGGCATGTGGCGCTACGAGGAACTCCTTCCCTTCCCGGAGGAAGCGTCGGTGACGATGAAGGAAGGGACCACCCCCCTTATCGAGTGTCCCGGTCTCGCCGCGGAGCTGGGCGTCGCGGAGGTCTACATCAAGGACGAAGGCCGGAATCCCACCGGGTCGTTCAAGGATCGGGGTCACGCCCTCGCAGTCTCGGCGGCCGCCCAGCACGGCACGAGCGACGTCGCGCTCGCCTCGGCGGGCAACGCCGGCCAGGCCGCCTCGGCGTATGCCGCCCGCGCAGGCATCGATTCGCACGTCTTCTTACCTTCCAGATCGAACTTCGTCAACAAGGCGATGGTAAACGTTCACGGAGGGGATATGACCGTCGTCGAAGGGCGACTGAGCGACGCGGGCGCGGCCGCCGAGGACGCGATTTCCGAGCACGACTGGTACTCGACGGCGACGTTCGTCACGCCCTACCGCCACGAGGGCAAGAAGACGATGTACTACGAGATCACAGAGCAGCTCGAGTGGGAGGTGCCCGACGCCGTGTTCTACCCGACCGGCGGCGGCGTTGGCCTGATCGGGATGTACAAGGCCGCAAAAGAGTTCGAGTGCCTGGGACTGGGCGAGGAGATCCCCCGATTTTATGCCGCCCAGTCGGCCGGCTGTGCCCCGGTCGTCGAGGCCTGGGAGGAAGGGAAGGAGGTACACGACGCCTGGGAGACGCCCGATACGATCTGTGGGGGCATCGAGGTCTCCGATCCCGGCGCGAGCCCCTGGATCCTAGAAGCGCTAGAGGAGAGCGACGGGGGGGCAGTCGCAACACCTGATGAAGACATCCTCGACAGCGCGATCGCGGTGGCCCAACAGGAAGGTCTCGAGATGGGCGCAACCTGTGCAGCGGCTGCGAGCGGGGCCTGGAAGCTCGCTGCCGAGGGCGAGTTCGACGGCGAGGAAACCCTCGTCTTGCTTAATACCGCCACGGGCAACAAGGAAGACGACATCCTTCGCAGTCATCTGATGGGGAAGGGCGTCTAGAAACGCACCTTTTTCCTGGGGTCCTCACTCACTTCCTTCGGTCGTTCGTTGCGGGCCCAGCAAAAATCTGCATCAAAAACGCTCACTCGCTCCGCTCGTTCGCGCTGAACCGCTCGCTCACCTCCGGTTCGCTCGCGGATGCACACCCTCCTCCGACTCTATTTTATCGGTTCGCTTAGTGGATTTCACTGCAACCGTTCGATCAGGTCGGCAAGTGTGGCGAGGTCGCACTGGCCGGGCGCGGTCGCCTGGGCCGGATCGACCGGGGCGTAGCCGATTTTCGAACCATAGAGCGGCGCGACGACCCGGGAGTGACGGCCTGCCTCGCCCATCGCCATTGTCGCGACCGGTGTCTCGCCGGAGGAGGAGTGATGGGTCGCACGGAGTAGTGCGAGAACGTCGCCCGGGTCCTGTGCCGTGACGGCGACCTTGCCGACGTCACCGTACTCACTCGTCCGGCCGAGTAGCTCCGAGAGCCGATTGCGGGGGGTGTGCTCGAAGTCGTGTGTCGAGACGATCACCTTCGCGTCGTGGCTGCGAACGTGAGGAAGTATGCCCTCGATCCCCTCCTCGTTGCGCTCACCGGTGACGGTCGCGAGTTCAACGTCAACGGCCGCGACCGCGGGGAACTCGGCTGCTTTCCGGAGCACGTCGAGACGCTGTGGACCCTGGAAGGCGTCGCCGCCCTCGCGTTCGGTTCGGTTGGTCGCGATGATCGGGAGCTCGCCCTCATAGGCCTCGATCGCCGCGATCGGGTCCCGATCGTTATCGAGGAGGTCCATCCGGAACTCGATGGCGTCGGCGTGAGGGCGTGCCGCCGGTTCGTCCTCGAGGCTCGAAGTGGCCGCGGCGAGCACGAAGGACCCGAAATCGAGATCCATGCTTCGGGTACAGCGGACCCAGGGAAAAGATCGAGGGCTGAAGGTTCCAGCCATCCAAGAGGGGAGCCAAGACGGCGACGTATCCGCGAGCGAACGATAGTGAGCGAGCGGTTCAGCGCCATCGAGCGAGCCACAGGTGAGCGAGATGGCGTTTTTGGTGCAGATTTCTCTCAGGCCCGCAGTGAGCGACCGAAGGGAGCGAGCGAGAACCCTGAGAAAAAGGTGCGCGTTCTAGACTAACTGGAGGTCCTGTTCGGCTTCGAGCAGCTCGTGGTAGCGATTGCGGATCGTGACCTCCGAGATGTCCGCGACCTCACTCACAGCGGCTTGGGTGGTCTTTTCGTTGGTGAGGAGGGCAGCGGCATAGACCGCCGCAGCAGCCAACCCAACGGGACTCTTGCCGCTGTGGACGCCCTGGTCCTTGGCATTCCGGAGCAGTTTGCGGGCGCGTCCTTCGGCCTCGTCGGAGATCTCAAGCGCCGAGGCGAAACGGGGCACGTAGCTCTCGGGATCGGCAGGCTGGATCTCCAGACCGAGTTCGCGCACGACATAGCGATAGGTGCGAGCGATCTCGCTTTTCTCGACGCGGGAGACCTCGGTAATCTCGTCCAAACTCCGGGGTACGCCGGCCTGGCGCGCAGCAGCGTAGACCGCAGACGTCGAGACGCCCTCGATCGATCGTCCCGGAAGGAGGTTCTCGTCGAGCGCACGACGGTAGATCACGCTCGCGGTCTCTCTGACCGTCTCAGGCAGGCCAAGCGCACTGGCCATCCGGTCGATCTCGCCCAACGCTTGCTTGAGATTGCGATCCTTCGAATCGCGGGTCCGGAAGCGCTCGTTCCACTTGCGCAGGCGCTGCATCTTCGCGCGCTGGCGCGAGTCGAGCGACCGACCGTAGGCGTCCTTATCGCGCCAGTCGATGTTCGTAGACAAGCCTTTGTCGTGCATCATCTTCGTGGTCGGCGCTCCGACCCGCGACTTCTGGTTTTTCTCCTGGGAGTCAAACGCCCGCCACTCCGGGCCGCGATCGATCTCGTTTTCGGCGACGACGAGCCCACAGTCCGCACAGACCGTCTCGCCGTGACCACTGTCGGCGATGACCTTCCCGCCACACTCCGGGCAATCGAGCGTGTTGCGCTCCTCGTCCGTCTCGGATTCGGTCTCGCGTTGCTCCTTCGAGACTCGCGTTCGCATCCGTGTGTCCGTGTCTTTCATTGTGTGTACTGCGGCAGGGGCTATCCGGGCGGGGCACCGACCCGAGAAACTCCACGCCGCTAGTTGTATCGGAGATCGACCCGAAAGGCACTTAGTTATTTACTCGTTGATGTGCCGCCCGTGTCCAGACACCTCCGGCTATCGGCAGCGAGAAACCGCTGAGTAGCGTTAATATGTTATTACTCGCTCCGCGGCCACCCACGGTGGGGCGATAGCGCCCGGTGGAACGACGGTCCGGTCGGCGGAAACCGAGCCCGATCAGTCCTCGACCGAGCGTTCGGGTTCGATCTCCCGACCGGTGTCGACGGCACTGATCGATCGGCTCTCCTCGACGGCGGTCGTGAGCGAGACGTTGAGCAGTGCCATCGAGAGGAGGCCGCCGATCACGGTGACGACGTTCTTGACGGCGTGATCGACGATCGCCGCCCCCAGCGCGACCGCCCATGGGACCGGCGTGAGCCCGAAGACGAGCAGGGTAAATGCACCCTCGTAGAGCCCAACGCCGCCCGGCGAGAGCGGCAGGACTTTCGCTAAGTTCCCGACGCTCACGGCGAAAAAGCCGACGGCGATCAGCGTCGTGAGCGGCAAGGAGACGTCGAAGGCGGCGAATACCAGGAGAGCGGTCACAACGTCGAGCGTCCAGATCGCGACGCTGGAGAGGCCGACGGTAACGAACGCTTCCCGATCGTTCGCGACGGCCTGGATGTCCCCGGCGAAGCGCTCGATCACTCGTGCGACCGTCTCAGCGTAGGTATCGGAACTCAGCCGCGAGACCCCCGCGCGGACGAAGTTGCGCTCTGAGCGGGCGCTCGCGACGATGAGACCGACCATCGTGATCGCTCCGAGACCGACGCCGGCCGCGAGGAGGACGGCGAGTTGGCCGCTACCGGTACTGGCTCCCCCCTCGCCGCCGCTCGCGACGAGCGCGCCGACCTTCCCAGGGGTCGTGATTCCGGTGGCCGCGAGGCCGACGAAGACCGTGCCCGCAAGCGCGGTGATCGTGAGCAGGTCGAAGACCCGCTCGATCGCCAGCGAGGCGAAGCCAGTCGGATAGGGGACGAGCCGGCGGGTCTTGACCACGTAGGCCCGGACCGCATCGCCCGCCCGCGCGGGGAAGACGAGATTGCCGGTCTGGGAGATGAAGATCGCCCCCGTGAGGAAGTCGATCCGCTCCTGAAAACCGAGTTCCCGGAGGATGTCGCGATAGCGTGCTCCTCGCAGCGGCCAAGAGAGGAGATAGACCACGGCGGCCGCCCCGACCAGCGCCGGATCGGCCCCCTCCATCCGTTCGAGGACCGTCCCGAAATCGATGTACTGGGTCATAAGCAAAACGGCCAGAAGGGTAAGCAGCGTACCGCCGGCGACCGTTACCCGCCGGGTGATCCGGGGCTGGATCCCGAGTTGCCACCAGCAGCGCAGGATCTGACTACCCATTCCTAATACGTCGCGAACGAGATCGACCTTCGAATCACCCTTTGGCGTCCACTCGACGGGGAACTCTCGTACTGAGTAACCCGCGCGTTGGGCCCGAACGAGTACTTCGGTGTCGAAGAACCAGTGATCGTCCTCGACGTCGTCGAGCAGTGCGTAGAGCGCCTCGCGGTCGAAGGCTTTGAATCCACACTGGTGATCCTCGACGTCCGACCGCAGAAAGGTTCGGACGAGCCCGTTGTACGCCTTGCTCGGGACGCCTCGCTTTGCCGGCCGGTCGGCTTCGCTTTCGGGCAGCCACCGCGAACCGGTCGCGGCGTCCGCCTCGCCGGATCGGACGGACTCGATCAGTTCCTCGAGGTGGGACATGTCCGTCGCCAGGTCCGTATCGAAATAGGCCAACGTTTCGCCCCGGGCCGCATGGAAGGCTCGCCGCAGCGCGCCCCCGCGCCCGAGACGACCCTCGGAATGGACGTGACGAACCCGATCGTCCGCCGTGGCCATGTCGGCGGCGATCTCCGGCGTCCGGTCCTCACAGCCGTCCTCGGCGATCAATACCTCGAACGTGCCGGCCGGGAGGAACTCCCCGAGACTGTCGAGCGTGGTTTCGACGGTTTCTTCGATCGTCCGCTCCTCGTTGTACGCGGGGAGGACGACGCTCACTTCGACCGGGCGACTCATTGTGCGGCATGCGCTACCGACGCTAAAAGTCCTTTTGGGGTCGCTCCGAGACGCGCAGAATCGTTCGTGATGTATGACGCTCGTCGTTCGGTCGCACCCGATCACCCGAGAGGTAGCTGTCGTTCTCCTGATAGCGACTGGCATCAGCGGCGACGACCCGGCGCACCGCCCAGCCGGAGGAGTCGCCACGCCTAATACCCGCTCGATCCAAAGGAGACGAATGACCGACTCCGGAGTCGACGAGGAACCCCAGGCGGGCAGTGGAGCCGCTGGAAACGACGCGAGTGCCGTCCGATACCTAACCAGTGAGGACCTCGCGGGACTGGCAAGCGTCGACGAGTACGTCGCAGCCGTCCGGGAGGGCTATCGCCAGCGTGGCGAGGGCGCACCCACCGAACCCCGAACCAAGCTCACGAACGCCGATCCGCCGGGCATGTTCACGAGCTACACGGCGATCCTCCCCGAGACGGGGGCGATGGGCGGGTACATGTACGCCGCCGGCTTCGGGGCCGAGGACGCCCAGTTCGTGAGCCCGCTGTTCGACGCCGATTCGGGGTACTTGCTCGCGGTGCTCGACGGCGCGAGCATGAACCCCTTCAAGACGGGCGCGGCGGGCGCGGTCGGGATCGACACACTGGCTCGAGAGGACGTAGCCGAACTGGGGATCGTCGGTAGCGGCGCTCAGGCGCGCGGGCAGCTCCAGGCGGCGATGGAGGTTCGGGAGTTCGAGATAGTCAACGTCTTCTCGCCGACCAAGGAGAATCGCGAAACCTTCGCTGGGGAAATGAACGAACGCTACGACGCGAGCGTGGCCGCCGTCGCCTCCAGTGCTGCGGCCGTCGAGGGCGCGGACGTTCTGATCACCGCGACGACCGCGAGCGAACCCGTCTTCGACGGCGAGCGCCTCGAGGACGGCACCCATGTCACCGCGATGGGCCAGTACGATCCCGAGAAGCGTGAACTCGATTCGACGACGATCTCCCGGGCGAAGTACGTTCCCGACCTGCGCGGCCGGGCGACTGCCGAGGGGGACGCTGGCTCCTTTATCGGCGCGCTCGAAGACGGGGCGATCGGGGAGGATCACGTCCACGCGGAACTCGGGGCAATCGTCGCCGGGGAGGCACCGGGGCGGGAGTCCGAGGAAGAGATCACCGTCTTCGACAGTGGGGGCACCGCGATCGAGACCGTCGCGGCGGCGTACATGCTTTACGAGAAAGCCCTCGAGGAAGCCCTCGGCCAGTCGTTGGAGTGGTTCCCTGCGAGCGAGGCGCTGACCGGGGAATAAGACTACGAAGAGTCCGATCGCTTTTCTTCTAATAATTGTATCATATCGTTAGCTAGTTCTCGATAGGCTTGCTTCAGCAACGCCTCGCGAGTCTTCTCGGGAAGATCTTCGAGCGATACGTCCTGTTCATCGACTAGTTCTGATTGTGACCACACTTCAGGTATGTCGTATCCGCCTGGTAAGGCGATATCGTCATGATACGATTTGAACTCGAATTTGGCTATGGAATCCTTCTCTTGGCCTGGTATTTCGACTCCATTTTGTTTCAAGTGTTCCTTCGTCATAACTTTCCACTCGCTCTTCGGTCCGATCTCTTCTTTATATAGCGGTAGAGTTCCCGGCATATTAGAACACTCCTGTTTCAAGACGTTCTTTAATTGTTTATATTTCGTGTACTCTCGCGCCAGCTTGGAATTGCCAGTATTTTTGGCGGTTGCGTCGCTGTCATTAAGTAGTTGGCCGAGAAAACGTGTGAGATCGACGGCTACCCAGTACTCGTCGTACTCATCAACTCGGCCCTCAAATGTAGACTCGTCAGGGGTGTCCTCGTGACTCGCGGTGGTTTTTCCCAAATTTGTATAGCGTTTTAATTCTGACTGCTGACCCGGCGTAACTCTCGGATCATTGAGTAGAATATTAATGAGTCGCTGGCGCTCCGTATTGGTCAAGGCGTTTGCGTCCCCATTGTTCAGGTCTTGGAGGTCATCTAACGATTCAGCCGGCCTGACTCCGGATTCGTTCGTATATACTAACCCGATTCTGCGGAGTAAATGAAAAAGCTCGTTTGGGATCGGATCCTCGTCTTCATATCCTAACTCTATAAATAAATCTTCAGCCGAGTCATTTACTTGCCATGTATTGTACATATTTTCGTATCGATCTTTTACGTGGAATCCGTCGTCGTCGCTTGATTCGACGTATTCGTGCAGTATCGCCATGTTGTAGCATAGAGTCCGGCACCTATGATTTATAAAATCTATGCGGTACACGCGATAATTGTATGACGATTATCGCAATAAACGAGACTAAGCTCTCACAGGTACGGCCCGAGACCGATCGCACTCACCAGCGAGGTTCCGCTCGCGAGCGCCCCCAGCAGGTAACCCCCGATCGCGCCGCCGTTGAGCAAGGGGAGACCGGCGTGGGCGCGGCCCTTCAGCACCAACCAGAGCAGCACCACTAACCCACAGAGCGTTCCGATCAGCGACGCCAGTGCCGGCAGGTTGAGCGCGATAGCGGGGACGCCGAGGGAGGGGGCCGGCGAGAAGAAGGCCGCACTCGCGACCATCACCGTCGGCATCACCGCGTCGCCGAGGCCGATAAAGAAGGCATCGCGATTCCCGAACCCATCGCCGTCATCGTCCTCCTCGGCGTCGTCCTCGCTACTCGAATCCGGATCGGTATCCTCCACAGCGCCGCCGTTCGCCGCCGGTTCGACCCCCAGGTTCTCGGGAGAATCCTTGATCCAAGCCTCGCTTTCGGCGGCAGGGGTCGGTTCGTCCGGGTCGCTCTCGGCCGAGCCCTCACCCTCCCTATCGGACTCATCAGCGTCGGACTCCCCGCTTTCCGAGTCGTCGAGATAGGAATAGGAGAGCGTCAGCGGGACGACGAGCACGACGGGCACCTTGATCTCCATGACGCCCTCCGCGAGGGTGAGCATGTGCTCGGTGCCATAGACGCTGATCGCATCGTAGATCGCGAGTACCGAGAGCAGGAGAATTGCAGGGAGGGGTCCGAAACTGATGCCAAAGAGTCCCGCCGCACCGGCACCCATGACGAGGCCGACGCCGTCGATGACGTACCACTCGGGGTAGATCAGTAGTGCAAGCGCGAGCGCGAGCGCGCCGCCGACAGCCAGCGCGTTCAGCCCTGTGCCACCGATCGAGACGACGAGAAGGGGCGGGACGAGAACCGAGAAGACGTAGAGCGCGATCGATCCACTCGAGAGCACTATCAGTCCCCGAATGAGCCATTTTACATCCAGCTTGATCGCGAGCAGGAAGACACCGGTGGCGACGAGGATCGCCCCGAGGTAGACGAAACTGTTAGCGGGGTCGGAGGGGTTCTCGACGGCTTGTAAGCCCGCGCGCTGGAAGGGCTGGACGAGTGCGAGCGCGCCGAGTTGAATGGTGAAAAAGAGCCCGAGCGTCGCGAGGACGGCAGCGTAGACGCGCCCAGAGTGGTCCATACGGCAGGAAGCGACTATGATGACTTCGGGGTTTGGATTCAATGGCCGAGTCCGCCGACCGTCGCCGTTGGCGACCGGTTAGCGGGCGTACAGCACCGTCCCGAGCAGTTCGGCGGGTGAGCCTGCAGCGCTGACGGCGAGGTAGGGCCGCTCGACCGGGCCGAACACGTCGACCACTCGACCCGCCTTCGAGAGGGTCTGATCGACGACTGGCGTGCCGATATCGGGGTGTTCCTCGTTCGGCGAACGGACGATCGCGAGTCCTTGAGCTACTCGTACCACCTCGCCGACGCGTTTCATGATATGCTACTCACGTCATTCACCCGCGAAGCGCCAGGAGGTAGGCACCGACGGCCTGGAGGAGGTCGGATTTCCCGGCGTCGTCGGCGTTTTTCACGAGCACTCGTCCACGGGGGGTGTACTCCCGAGGGTAGGTCTTTTCGCGCTCGATGACCGCGTCGTAGCCTACCTGGCCGACCGCGCGAGCGATCTCGTCGACGCTTGGCTCGCTAACCGCGACCGACAGGGGCACCCGGCGGCCCTCGCTTCGGGAGAGATCGGCGTCGAGGGCGGCCGGCCAAATGACGTTCTCGACCATACCGGGGAGTTCTTCGAGGATCGGATAAACCCCTTCGGTCTCCCGGCTTCCGGAGTGCCGCACGCAGCCAGATCGTCGTGGAGACTCTGATTCGTCGGTCAGTCGAGCGCTCGGCCGAGAGCCGCGGTCGGCGCACAGATCCGCCCGACCAGCGTCGGATCGCCGTACTCGACGTAGCGGTACTCGGGGATCGACTGTAGCTCCCGGTAGAGGTCCTGAAAGGCGAGGAGATCGTCGGTCTCGAAGTAGGTAAGGAATCGACGTCGCTCAGCCCACTGGCGTGGTAGAGCTGGCGACGAACGCGATCGAGGTACTCTATCGTCGGCTCGATGTGCTCGCGTATGAGATCGGGTCGCTCTTCTTCCGAAAGGGTCCACCATCCGGCAGTTTTCCGGACCGGAATCGTGATCGCATAGCGCGGTGGGTCGGCGCCTTCGTAGGACCGATCCGAGAGTTCCGCGTCGAGATCGGGGGCCTCGGGTGTGTAGACAGGTCCCTGATGATACCGACGAACGTCTCGGTCCGTCGCGAGCGCCGACCTAGCCCCGTCTTCTGGAAGTCCCGTACGAACGCCTGGGCAGCCTGCAGTTCGCGAGCGTGGACCCGCAGCAGGTAGTCCGTCTCGGCCGATGCTCCGTCCATCAGGTAGGTATCGAGGAGGGCCTCGCCCTCGTAGTCGGCGAGCAGTTCATCGATCTCGGTTCGGGTATCCCCGGTCGACTCGCCCTCGTTACCCCACCTGGAGTCGAGTGTGAACGCAGCGAACACGCCGAAGATCCCCGTTTCGTCAAGCATCGCCGCTCCGTGGCTGGACATCGTTCCGTTCGTGTGGCATCGGTCGTTGAAGCGCCTGCCGAACGTCCCGATGCGACAGCCCGGCGAGCCGAGAGAGCGGATAGCTCCAGGGCGGTCAGTTCCGGTATCGCGCGAGCAGAGCCACTGCCAGCAGGGCGAGGACCGCGCCGAGAAGCCCGAAGTCCGGCCCGGTCGTGGTCGTCTCAGTGGCGCTCGATCCGTCGGTTCCGCCAGCGGTCGTTCCGGCTGTCCCAGTCCCGTCGGCAGCAGTCGTCGCTTCGGTTCCGCCAGCGTCGCCGTCGGTGGTTGTGGTCGCGCTCACCGTTTCGTTCCCACCATCGGCAGCTATTGGCGATTCTGTATTCGCCCCGTTCGTACCGGCGCTCGCGTCGGTGCTCGAAGTGTTCGCCGCTTGCAAGGAGAAATCGACCGACGAGAGGTTCGCCTCGCTCATCGCCTCGGGGTGCAGTGCCCGGGCGAGTTCCGTGAGTGGGTAGACGATCCGTGGGGCGGGCTGTTGGATGAGGCTGGAGTCGAGTGCCACCGTCCGATTCGCTTCGAGCGCAGGGATGCTACTGTAGGGCTGGCCCTGGGGGATCGGCGACGCGTCGGGATGGATAATCCACTCGGGGCTCCGGTTCGCGACGACCTCGGGGTTGATCGGCTTGTAGCCCGAGATCCCGGCCTGGGCGGCGATGTTTCGCGCCCCGGCGGTCTTCATCACGTCATCGATGTGGGTGCCCGTCCCGGCGATGAAATTGTAGAAGTAATACAGAGTCGGCGGTCGCTCGCTCTCGCCGATCGCGTCTTCGATCTCACTCACCCGCGTGCGCATCTGCGAGACGGTCTCGTTGGCGCCCTCGCAGTTGCCGGTCAGTCGACCGCAGTGCTCGGTCATGCCGTAGACGTCCTCGATCGAGGTCGCGAGCGCCGTGCTGTAGACGGTGAGACCGGCCTGGCGAAGCTGGGCGACCGTCTCGTTGGGAGTCACGCTCGCCGCGAAGACGATATCCGGCTGGAGGCCAACCACCTGTTCGGCGTTCACCGATCCGTCCTCTCTCACGACGTTGGTCTTCTCTTGGGTGCCATTCAGATAGGCAGTGTACTGCCCGACCGGCATTCCGACGACCTCCTCGCGCGCGCCGATCGCCCAGAGCGTCTGGGCGTCGCTGGGTGCGAGCACGACGATCTGCTCGGGCTCTTCCTGGAGGGACACCTCGCTACCGGTCGCGTCGGTCACCGTCGTCGGAAACGAACACTCCGGGCTATCCTGCTGGGCTGCGATCGGGGCCGTCATCCCCGGTCCCGCCGCCCTCGAATCCGGAGCCGACGCCGGGCCGGCACCGACCGGCACCGCACTCGTTCCGACGAGGGCCCCGACTATCGCGAGTACGGCGATCGTCACTACTGTCGCCCGTACGGAACGCTTACGCATGTCATCTCGGAGTGCGAGAAAGCTCAATAAGCATTTACCTAATCCAACTCCTTTTGCGTTCATGGAGCGGTGGGGACGGACCCCAGTTTGGTGGGGGGCCTGAGTCTCGCACTGATCGCGAACGTGCTCGCCAGCGCGACGATCGGGCCCGTCTCGATCCCCGTTCCGGTCGTCGCACGGATCGTGCTCGACGGGATTTCGGTCCCAACACTCGCCCTTACGAACGGGCCAAGCCAAACGACTGGGGCGGCCGTCTCGCTCGCCCAGCTGGGGATCGGTATCGAGCTCGTTTCGCTCTTCGAGTTTTCAGTACCCGAGACGAGTCGAGTGATCGTCGCCCGACTCCAGTTCCCCCGGATCGTCCTCGGGGAGAACGGTGTGAACGAGGGAGACGGCGCGAACGATACACTGAGAGCGATCGGGGCGACGGCAGCGAGTGGTGTGGCCGACAGCATAACCGAGGATGGGGCGGCGTTCGATACTCCTCCCCAGAGCGGGGACCGGGAGGACGAGGGAAGCGAGCGCATACAGGTCGGGAGCGACGATACCCTTCTCGATGCGATCGAGCGCGTTCTCGACGAGCGCGATGGCAGCGAGCATTGAGAACGGTACTCCGCCGCCCAAGAGACGAAGGGTCGTTCGGTCTCAGGATTCCTCGCTCGCGAGATACCGATCGTAGAGGAGGTCAGCGAGACGGAGAACGATCGCGACGGGCACCAGAAAGGACAGCAAGACGACCATCACGAGCGTGAACCAGCGTTCGGATATCTCTGCTGGCGGCCACAACAGCGTCCAGACCTCGATCAGCGGTGCCCGAAACCAGATCGCGACGAGGGCAACGGTACAGACCGCGAGGACGATCCGCAGGGCGGTCCGCTTTCGGATCCCGTAGATTCGCTCGGGGGGCGTCTCGGGGAACGGGTCTGACGGGCCCATCATCGGGTCTCAGTGCTCGTCGGTTCTTGGGGTTCCGGTTTCGGCTGCCGGAGCGGTCACCGTGGTCACCGGACGGGCCACCTCAGGTCACGGTCGGGCGCCGATCCCCTCGCCGACGCCGACCTCATCGAGTTGCTCGGTGAGGATCCGGTTCACTTCTTCGGGGTGATCGACCGCCACGAAGACGAGTTCGGTATCGCCCGTTCCGGCGGTATCGATCCGGACATCGCCATAGGACAACAGCCGCTCGACGAGCGACTGGCTGAACTTGGTGTTCTGGACCCGATCGAGGCGCAACTGGGTGATGTCCCGGGAGAGGATGCCGGTCTTCTGGTAGACTTCTTCGGAGGTGATGGCGTACCCGATCGCCCACCGCGGGAGATACCACCGCGCGATGATCACCAGTCCTAAAGGAACGAGGGCGAGGGGCACGAACCACAGCGACGACGGGAGAAAGGGAACGGGAGAAGCGAGGAGCGCGAGCAGGAAGCCGGCGACGATCAGGCCGAGGCCGAGGGCGAGCAGGGGCGCAACGGGCCGCAGGCTTGGATGGGCGCTCCAAAGTAGTTCCTCCTCGTCGGTGAGATGGACCCACTCCGGGACATCGCTCGCCATTCTCGCTTCGGAGGAGGACGCGAGGGAACTTACGTGTTACCGCGAGCCGGCGGCGAGGACATCTCGACGCGCGCAAGCCAGCGATACGGTTGATCTCACAGCGACCCATTAGAAAAGCGTGTCTGCTCTCCTTTCACAGTCGTTCTTCGACGTCGGATCGCTTCCGATTCTAGCGATCGAGGCGTTTGGCCTCTCGATTACCGAGGGGCAGTTCACCGCGGTCGGCGTACTCGCGATCGTCCTGTTGATCGGGCTCTCGGGGTTCTTTTCGTCTTCGGAGACCGCCATGTTCTCGCCCCCCCCCACCAAGTCGAAGCGCTCGTCGAGGAGGGCCACCGGGGCGCACAGACGCTCGAGGCTCACAAGGACGATCCCCACCGACTCTTGGTCACTATCCTCGTCGGCAATAACTTGGCGAATATCGGTCTCTCCTCGATCGCGACCGGCTTGCTTGGACTCTATCTCAGCGGTATTCAAGCAGTTGCGGCCACCACCTTCGGCGTCACGGCCTTGGCCCTCCTGTTCGGCGAGAGCCTGTCGAAATCCTACGCCGGCGAGCTCTTAGAAAGAGCGAGGACCTGCCGATAATGACTGCTGACGACCGGTCGGTCGTGGTTCGGGGCGAGGTCACCATTGAGGAGGTCAACGACGCCCTTGATATTTCGCTCCCCGAGGACGAGGAGTTCGAGACGATCGCTGGGTTCGTTCTCGATCGCGCTGGACGGATCGTCGACGAGGGCGAGACCGTGGCGTTCGAGGAGGGCACGATCGCCATCGAGGAGGTCGAGAACACGCGCGTCGTGAAGGCACGCGTGACTCGCTATTCCGAGGACGAAAAAGAGGAAACGGAACGAGTCAACGAGTCACAGGTGACCTGAATAAGCACGCGCCGGGTCGAGGCGTCGTCAGGGGTTCGCTCGTCTCGAGTGATCGGCCTACTGAACGAACGGATCGGAAGTTCTGATAATCAGCTTATACCACTAAACTATAACACGGAGCCGCTCGACGATCGCTCATGGCGAGAAGCGACCGACTGCTCGAAGCCGGCGCGTCGATCTGGGACGCACAGAAGTCCCATCCCTTCGTCACGGAACTGGCCGCGGGCACGCTCGACGAGGGAGCCTTCTTGCATTGGGTCAAGCAGGATTACCTGTACTTGCTCGATTACGCCCGGACCTTTGCGATGGCCGGCGTCCGGGCGCGCGAGGAGGAGACGATGCGTGATCTGATCGGGATTTCCCATACTACCCTCGACGAGGAGATGAATCTCCACCGGGAGTTCGCCGCCGACTACGGGCTCTCGGCCGCTGACCTCGAAGTGGCGGAGAAAGCACCCACCTGTGTCGGGTACACGAATCACCTGCTGCGGGTCGCTCACGAGGGCTCGATCGCCGAGATCGCGGCGGCGATCTATCCCTGTGGACAGGGGTATCTCGACATCGCCGAACACATGGCTGAACTGGCGACCGAGGAGCACCGCTATACGCCCTTCATCGAGACTTACACCTCCGAGGAGTTCCGCGAGGAAGTCGGGTGGCTACGCGAGTTCGTCGATCGGTGTGGCGAGCGGTTCCCCGGCGAACACGAGGCCATGCGCGAGGCGTTCCTCACGAGCGCCCGCCTCGAAGCCGCGTTCTGGGAGATGGCCTACACTGAAGAGGAGTGGCCGGTCCGGTGATGGACACACCGAAATCCAGCGACAGCGAACCGGCAGTGCCCAGGACGTTCGCGGACTACGCCGCGAACCGCACCGATCCACGGGCGACCGACTGGCTGCGCGAGCGATCCGAACCCGACTGGACCGAGGCGACCGAAGGCCGCTTCGTTCGCGAGTTGGACGGGGGCGAGATCGACGACGCGGTCTTCCGACGGTATCTGGTGCAGGACTACGCGTTCGTCGAATCGCTGGCGAGTTTGATCGGCTATGCGATCGGCGACGCGCCGACGATGGCTGCGAAAGGGCGGTTAGTTGAATTCCTAGAGACGCTCACCACGGAAGAAAACGACTACTTCGAACGGTCCTTCGACGCGCTCAACGTTCCGGAAAGCGACCGCAGCGATCCGGAGTTGGCCTCAAGTACCCGGGCGTTCGAGGACCTGTTGGGCCGGGCGAGCCGAGGGGGTGGGTACGCCGAGAGCCTCGCCGCCTTCGTCCCCGCCGAGTGGGTCTATCTCGCTTGGGCCAGAAGTGTCGAGGAGACTCCCTCGGAGTTCTACCTCGCCGAGTGGGTCGCGCTCCACGACAACCCCGACTTCGCGTCGTTCGTCGGTTGGCTCCGGGAGGAACTCGATCGGGAGTTCGAGACCGCATCACCGCGCCGCCGACGCCGACTCGACCGGCTCTTCCGGCGAACGGTCGGACTGGAGCGGGAGTTCTTCGAAGCGGCCTACGAGGGGTAGTGATTTTCGAGGCCTGAGATCCAGCGACGATTTAGAGTCTTCTTCGAAGCGTGACGGCGATCGCAATAACGGCTACACAAGCTCCGAGAACGAACGGAATCGGCTGTTCGGCGAAGCTCGCACTCCACTCCCAGCCGAGGAACGTCGTCCCGATAACCGCGATCAGAGCGACGAGCACTCCGAGAACAGTCATGGCTGTCGACGAGGAACTTCTGCCGGAGACACTGGACATACGCAATAATTCAATAGCTTGTCGTATGAGCGTTGTGGACACGGGTCTATCGACGATCCGACACCCGCTCGATCGACTCGCCGCCGATCCCGATCGAACCGATGTCGCTCTCAGTTCCCCGTCCTCGCCGCTTCGATCAGGTCGGTCGCCAGCTCGACGGCCTCAATTGCACTCGTGCCGAGCACGTAGGTGATCGGTTCGATTGCGAAGGCCCCGCGATGGCAGAGCACGCGGGGAACGCCCCGATCGGTGAAGGACTCGCGCAGCCGTTCCTGACGGTCCTCGTAGTCGGCGTCGAACTCCATCGGCTCGATATCCCGCTCGCGGGCAGCCTCGAGCAGTCGGTCGTCGGTCGCGAGGTTGATCGCCCCTCGGATCCCAGGATCGGCCGCGTTCGCCGCCAGTAGAGTGCCGGAGACGTGCTCGGAGGCCCCGAACTCCGGGTCGGCGGCCATCTCGACCCGGCCGCGGATCGCATGGAGTCGCCCGGGTATCGCCGCGACGTCGGTTGCCTCGCGAGCGTCGGGCAGCGCCTCGCCGATGTTCGACCCGACGTTCGGGACGAGTTCGACAGTGCCCTCGCTGCTCGCGAACAGCCGGGCCGCCCGCCGAACCGACTCCAAGACGCTGCGCTCGGCGACCTTCGCCTCGTCGGGGCCGCGCACACAGATATCACAGCCCAGCCCTTCGAGCGCCGGCATCGCCTCCTCGTGGACTGCACAGATCGGCCCCCGGTCCTCGAACTCCTCTACCAGCGCGACGAGTTCCGAGAGCGCTTCGTAGCTATCCATCTCGCCGGTCGCAAAGCCCTCGGCGATGGTCTCGATCGTCGCGACCATCCGGGCGTCCTCGCTGAAGCGGCGCTCGAGCGCGACTTCGCCGCCGACGTAATTCGAGACCGCGGGCTGGCTCACTCCCAGGTGGGAAGCGATGGCCTGCTGGCTCAAACCCCTCGCGTCGAGCTCCGCGGCGAGCATCGCCCGGGCGGTCGGGACGAACCGGTCGGCGACGATCTCGCTCGGCAACCGCAACATACCCACACCTCCCGCGGGACGGCCATAACTCCCCCGGCACCACAGCGAGCGAACGGACGAAGGAATCCTGCCGACAGCACCGAGGAGGGCTATCGAGAGTAACCACGGGCATAAGTAACTAATACAACCAACTATTGGACCGAGTGAGATGAGGGGGACGAACCGAGCAGGAGTGGGGAATCGAGAATGGTAACGGCAGGCGTCGCGCTCTCGCTCACGGCAGTGACGCTCGCGGTTTTCGCGGGGGTAGGGATCCGATACTCGCGGGGCGGGGACGGGTCGATCGAGGACTTCCTTACCGCACGCGACAGCGCGAGTACTGGAACGCTGACGGCGACGCTGATCGCTTCGAGTATGGGTGCCTGGATCCTGTTCAGTCCGGCGGAGGCGGGGGCGGCCTTCGGCGGGATCAGCGCCGCTGCAGGGTATGGAATCGGCAGCGCGCTGGCACTTGTCGCCTTTGCCTCGTTGGGGCCTCGTATTCGGGGGCTGATCCCGGCGGGCCACAGCCTCACCGAGTACGCCCTCGCGCGGTACGGGCGGGCAATGTACGCCTACGTGCTCGCGGTGAGCGTCATGTATATGTTCGTCTTCCTCGCCGCGGAGATGACGGGCATCACCGGCGCGCTTGCCTTGGTCGCCGGTGTCCCGGCCTGGCAGACCGCATCGCTGATCGGGCTGTTCGTACTGGCCTACACCGCCTACGGGGGACTGGAAGCGAGTATCTTCACCGACACGATCCAGACGCTGCTGATACTGCCGCTGCTGGCGATCGGCTTTGCGGGCGCGCTGCTCGCGCTCGGGGGCACGGGCGAGATCTACCGGACGGCAGTTGCGACGAATCCCGAGTTGCTGAACCCCGGCTTTCTCCCTGGGGTCGAGTTCGGTGCCTACGTCGTGATCGCCGTCGTCGGCGCGGAGATGCTGAACCAGGCGTGGTGGCAGCGGATCTACGCCGCCGAGAGCGCGGGGACGCTCCGACGGTCGTTCCTGATAAGCGCACTTGCCGTGTTGCCGATGATCGTCCTCGCCGGCCTGTTCGGCGTCGCTGCGGCGGGACTTGGCCTCGTGGACACCGGGGCGAACTACAACGCCGATATCGCCTTCTTCCTCGTGCTGCAGGAAGCGTTTCCCGAGTGGATCGTCCTGCTGGTCGTCCTCTTGGCCGTCCTGCTGGTGATGAGCACCGCCGACACGCTCTTCAACGCGATCGCGAGCGTCGTCACCGCAGACCTCCCGCGAATCCTCGAAGACCCCAGCACGGGGACGCTGACGGCCGCCGCCCGGCTGCTCACTGCCATCGTGGCGATCGCGGCAGCCTGGGTGGGCGCACAGGGCTACAGCGTTCTCGCACTCTTTCTCACCGCCGACCTGCTCGCCGCGGCGACCTTTCTTCCTTTGCTCGCCGGCTTGTATACCGAAGCACTCACCGGGCGCGGAGCCCTGGGGTCGAGTCTCGCCGGCCTCCTCGTGGGACTTGCCTTCTTCCCGACGCTCCGGGGTATCGTAAGCATGGTCGTCCCTACGCTGCCGAGTGCCTCCTTTCTCTACTCCTTTTTCGGGGCCGCACTCGTTTCCGGGGGGCTGGCACTGCTCGCCTCCTGGGCTACCGGGAGCCACTACGACCTCGGACGTCTCGGCCGCGAGATCGGACGGCTCGACGAGGGCGACCCGGCGGCCGACGGCGGTACTCGCGGAACTCGACTGCCTCGTGAGGAGTCGAGCGAGACCGAGGAAGCGAGTCGGACGGGGGACAGTCGATGATCGTGTCCGCCGCGATCAGTCCTGGGATGTTCGCCGCGCTGGCGTGGGGGGCGATCGCACTCGTCGCAGGCGTGTTCGGCTACGAGATCTACGCCGTCTTCCGGGAAACGCGACAGAACTGATTTCCGAGTACTACTGGGGCGGCACTCCTGTCTTCAGGAGCGATGTTCTCTCGGATGTCGCCGAGCGTCTCAGAGGTCGACTTCGGAGGCGTCGCTCACGTCGAAGCGGGTGACCTGGGGTTCGCCGGCGAGCAATTCGGGCAGGGCCGCTTCGAACTCCCCGAAGTGATCGCTCTCGGCGTGAGCACCGAAGGCCGCTTCGTCCTCGTACTGTTCGAAGAACCGAAAGACGGTCTCGTCCTCGGCGTCGGTCGCGACCTGGTAGTCGATAATTCCCTCTTCCGCGCGGGACTGCTCGGCGAGGTCACGAACCAGATCGAGTGCTCTCTCGCGGCTGTCGGGGTCGACCGGGAACGTCGCATGAACGACTAGCATTACACCGGTGCTGACAGGCGAGCGAAACATAAACCCTCGCCGTCAGTGCGGCGTCGCTACCGAAGGGCTGCCAGCAGGCGACTAGGTAATCGACCGGCAGCAGTGCGGTCAGTCCGTGGCCGATCTGTCCTGGTATCAACGACACGTATTAGCAGGCCTAGACCGTTTTACTGGACCCGCCACACGCCCAGGAGGAGATGACCGACGACGGCGACGATATCGATGGTCGACCACCGACCGATCATGGCGATCGAATCGGAGGAATCGAGGTTGGTGAGCGATGGCGAGTTTGACCGATCCCATCGTCGTGACGATGGTACTGTACTTCGCGGGGACGATCCTCGTCGCGTGGTGGTTCGGACGCGGGGCGGGCAGTGGCTACGTGGACTTCACGCTGGCCGGGAAGAACCTGGAGTTGCTTCCCTTCACGATGACCTATTTCTCGACGTTCGTCGGCGGCGGCCTCACGATGGGCATCGCACAGACCGCGTTCGTCGATGGAATCAGCGCCCAGTGGTACGCGATGACCCAGGGATTAGCCTGGATGACGGTTTCGGCCTTCATCGGCGTGCTCTATGGCTTCGACGTCGTGAGCACGCCCGATCTCCTGGGGCGAGTCTTCGGCGCGTACACCAAGTACTTCGCCGCGGTGTTCACGCTTATCGGCCAGATTTCCCTGACCGCCGCCCAGACGATCGGGATGGCCACGATCATCGCGACGGTCACCAACATCTCTCTGCAGGTCGGCTTCTGGATCAGTACGGCTGTCTTCGTCGGCATCACGGTCTGGGGCGGGATGAGCTCGGTCGCGTGGGCTGACACCTTCCATGGCATCGTCATCATCGTCGGCATGGTCGTCGCGATCCCGGTCGCCCTGGGTAATGCCGGCGGGATCGGGGCAGTCACCAGCCAGCTACCCCCATCGGGAACGAACTGGTTCGGCGTTGGCCTCGTCCAGATCGCCAGCTGGTATCTGCTCTACATCACCGTCGCGGGTGCTCAACAACACCTCCTCCAACGGACGTGGGCGGCGAAAAACGCTCGCGTCGCGAAGATCGGGGTCTT
>PXRJ01000050.1:702-14175 GCA_003021705.1 Halobacteriales archaeon QS_3_64_16 | reverse complement strand
GATCCCGAAGAGGACGAACGCTCCCGCCGCCGCGAGCAGTGCCGAGGAGACCAGCGGGCTCACGGCGGAGCTGGCTGCGGTCACGCCGCTCCCTCCTGGCGTTTGTCGTCCTCGCCGCCGTCCTGGTTCGTATCGTTCGGGTCGGTAGCACGGTCGCTACCGCCAGTACCGCCAGCCGCACCTGCGGTGCGTTCGGCTGGGCTCGCGATGGTCGCCCCGTCTCGGCCGTAGAAGACGAATCGGACGGCGCGCTCGAGCGAGCCTCCGAGGACGTCCGTCCGCGCGTCGGCGGTGAGTGCGTGCACCTCGAAGTCCTGCCGGGTAACGTCGACGGTGAGCGTGCCGGGCGTGAGCGTGATACTGTTGGCTAGCGTCGTCACCGAGAGATCGCCGAAGACCGCGGCCTCGAAGCGGACCATCCGCGGGTCGATCGGCAGCCGAGGATGGAGCACGACATAGGCGATCGTGACGTTCGCCTTCGCGATCTCCCAGAGGAGGTAGGGCACGTAGATCCCGAAGCGAGCGAGAGTCCTCGCCGCGAGGAGCGGATCGACCGACCGGCGTACGGTGACTCGCCAGGTCAGCCCGGCGACGATCGCCGCCGCGAGTGCCCCGGTCGCGAGTTCGTAGCCGTCGGTCAGGGCGAAGCCCCCGAGCGCGAGGTAGAAGGCATACGCGACGCCGAAGACGCCGACGAACTGCCGAACGCTCCCGCGGCCGGGCAGTGCTCTCCGGCGCGTCGAGCGCTCGACCGGCGCTTCCACGATCGAAAGCCCTGTTCTATCGAGTTCGGTCACCAGCGGCCGGAGCATCGGCGCGCTGCCGGCCGGTTCGTACTCGGGGTCGACGATCACCTGTTCGAGGCCGTGCTCGCTGGCGTACTCGCCGAGCACGCGGGCGAAATCGCCGGGACTGAAGAGGTATTCCTCAGTCCCGATCAGCGCTGTCTCGAGGGTGAATCCCGCCCGCTCGATGGGTTCTGCGCTGTCGAACTCCTCGGGATCCTCGATCCCTAAGTCCTCGCGAACCCAGATCGCGACCCGATCGAGCAGCTCTTCAGCCTGCTCGATTCGCCCTTCGGCCTCCGGATCGAGTGCCCGCCAACTGGCAGGGTAGATGAAATGCAACGCTACGGGTCCCTCGAGATCGTCGATGTTCTCGTCCCGAGTTGTGTCGGCGTCTTGGGTCGTGTCGGGGTCCTCGCCGCTCTCGTCGCCTTCGGCAGTCCCGGCATCCCCGTCAGCATCGGTAGCCCCGTCGGTGCCGGAGTCGCCGTCGATGGCGGCTTCGGCCTCGCTCACGGCGTACGCGACGGTCTCCCGCAGCGTCACCGACTGACCGACCGGCACCAGGATTCCCTCGCTGCGCTCAGGTGCCACGTCCGTACCCCCCTGTTCTGTCATCGTCTCGTCGCTCGTTAGGCTCGGGGGTCTTATAGCACTGTCCTCGCGTGCCGAGCGTCGAATCGATCGACGAGACCGGCTCGGCGGAGGGCCTCGGCCGATGTGCAGACCGGCATCTACGCCCCACAGCCGGAAAAGAAGGTTCTTGTGCGCCGCCATCGGTAGGCCAGACATGGGTCTGTTCGACCGCCTTCGCAACGACGACGGTCCACGCGTCGCCTTCTTTGGCATCGATGGGGTGCCCTATAGCCTCATCGAGGACAACCCCGAGACCTTTCCGAATCTCTACGACATGGGGACTAAGGGCTCGGCGGGCGCGATCGACTCGATCGTCCCGCCCGAATCGAGCGCCTGCTGGCCCTCGCTGACTACGGGGAAAAATCCCGGCGAGACGGGCGTCTATGGCTTTCAGGACCGGGAGAACGGCTCGTACGACACCTACGTCCCGATGGGCCGGGACGTCCAGGCACAGCGCGTCTGGGACCGGGTCCAGGAGGCGAACCGCTCGGCGACGGTTATGAACGTCCCCGTGACCTTCCCGCCCCAGCGGGACATCCAGCGGATGGTTTCTGGCTTCCTCTCGCCCGGCGTCGAAGAAGCCTCCTATCCCGACGATCTGCGCGAGTACTTGAACGGGATCGACTACCGGATCGACGTCAACGCACGCCTCGGTCACGAAGAGGACAAGAGCGAGTTCGTCGAGGACGCCCACGCGACGATCGACGGTCGGTACGAAGCCTTCAGTCACTACGTCGAGCAGGACGACTGGGATCTACTCTTCGGCGTATTCATGACGACCGACCGGGTGAATCACTTCCTGTTCGAGGACTACGAGCGAAACGGCGAGTACAAAGAGGAGTTCCTCGAGTTCTACTCGAAAGTCGACGACTACCTCGGGCAGTTGCGCGAGCAGCTCGCCGACGACGTGACGATGGTCGTCGCGAGCGATCACGGCTTTACCACCTTAGATCACGAAGTCCACTGTAATGCCTGGCTCGAAGAGGAGGGTTGGCTCTCCTACGAGGGAGAAGAGCACGAGGAACTCGGCGACATCGCCGCCGAGACCGAAGCGTATTCGCTCATTCCGGGCCGGTTCTACCTCAACTTGGAGAACCGCGAACCGCGTGGTAGCGTTCCAGAAGCGGAGTACGACGAGAAACGCGACGAACTCAAAGCGGATTTAGAGAACTGGCGAGCCGGTCTGTGAGCGAGTCGTCGAGAAGGAAGCAGCCTTCGGCGGTGCCCACGACGACATCGCCCCCGACCTAGTGGCGATCCCGAATCACGGCTTCGACCTCAAATCCGGGTTCAAGAGCCACGGTGAGGTCTTCGGGACCGGGCCACGAAACGGGATGCACAGCTTCGACAACGCATCCCTGCTGATCGACGAGGGCGCTCGCGTGCGCGAGGACGTCGATCTCTTCGATATCACGCCGACGATCCTCGATCTGATGGATGTCGAATACGAGCGCGGCGAGTTCGACGGCCAGTCGTTGGTATAGAATCGACGGGGACCGCTGGCCCAATCGACGATTGCTGTTGTACCGTTACCACTATCGGCAAGACCCAGAGGGCGGTACTCGATGTGCGTACAGCCGACCACCCGACGGACGATTTATACGCGCTCCGCTGCAATCGCGTCAGTATGAGCCTCTCCGAGGCCGAGCGCGAGGACTTAGAGAACCTCCGGCTTCGATTGCGGACGATGAGCGGGATCGAGAAGTTAGAAGCGATCGAGAACGACGAGTGGGACGATACGGAGGAAGCGGAGGCCCTCGGGAAAAGCGTCGCGTACGGCACCGCCGCCGATCAGGTCGCCGCGATCCTCGATGGGGGCTACGAGCGCATGAGCGTCCAGGAGACGATCGAGGAACTCCCCCAGGAGTGGACGCTCAATCTGTTGCGCTATGCTGCCTACAGCGAACGCGAGGACGATTGATCGTTGTACCTCGCCGGAGCCATCCGGGCCCACCCGACGGGCGGCGGTCCGGCCTACTGCTCCTACCGACTCCATCGGTTCCACCGATTCGTCCCTCGGCACATCGACTCGGGACGGAGCCGTTATAGGACTCGGGAACTGATCTCCGCTTATGGTAAAAGGTACGGTAAGCTTCTTCAACCAGCAAGGGAGCTACGGGTTCATCACGGTCGAAGAGGACAACGAGGAAGAGGGAGAGGACAACAGCGACGGTGACGGCGACGATGACGACGTGTTCTTCCACATGGCCGATCTCACCGGTCCCGACCTGCAGGAGGGTCAGGAGGTCGAATTCGAGATCGAGCAATCCGAGAAGGGCCCGCGCGCGAACAACCTCACGCGTCTCGGCGATGCCGCCGTCGACGAGGAAGCTGCCGAGGAGCGCCGGCTCCGGGAGGACGGCGTGATCGTCGACGAGGACGGCACACACTGGGTGAGCATCAACGACATGTAACTTGGCTCCCTACACAGGGGCGATAGGGACCGGACCGTTCGATCACGTTTCTCACAGCAGGCGAGCTATCGACTACCAACTCCTAGCCGAGGCTACTCGGTCCATCGTACTGGTACGCGGCAGTTCGCTCGACTCGAGTGGCGACGGCTGATTGCGGTTCGTATTCGCTCGATAAAAGTCACTTCGTCGCTCGCGGCCACCGATCGCTATCGTCGTCCGGTCCTTAGTCGTTACAGCAGCCGCCGATGTTGTCGCCGAAGTCGAGCGCGAGTGGCGTGGAGATGGCGTCGTCGAGCGCCTCGAGGCGGGCCTGGAGTTCGTTCTGGGCTTCCAGAAAGTCGGCCATCACCGGAATCGAGTGGAGTTCCTGCTGGGTTCCCTGGAGTTCCTGGAGGTCCTCCTGGGTGGCCTCGCCGGACTGGCGGGCGAGCATGAACTCCTGGCGCGTGGACTCGAACTCCTCGATTTTCGCCTGTGCCTCCTCGCTTTCCTGTACCGCACGGCGCGTCTCCTCGAATCGCTCGTGTTCGGGGGTCTCGGCGATCGCCTGCCCGAGTTCGCTCGCCATGTCCTCGACTGTGGTCTGATCGTCGGCACTCGCCGCGTCCATCTCGATGCTCATACCTCTACTACCAGTCGAACCGGTTTAGTCCTGCCGGCTACGGTCGATTCTACGGCCGACAAACTGCCGGTAGAGGTCTTCTAAGTCCCGAAGTGCTGAGCATCGACTCGGTCGACACAATCGACCCGATTGGCTCACTCGCTCATCCGATCGACCGCCTCGCAGGCCGCCTCGAAGTGGGTGGGCTCGATGCGGATCTCGTCCGCTCGTTCGGTGGCTTCCTCGGGCCCGATGTCGGTGGCGAACTCACGGATGGCACGCATCGACGCCTCCCGCACCAAGGCTTCTAAGCCCGCACCGGAGTAGCCCTCCGTCTCGGCAGCCAACGAGTCGAGATCGATGCCCTCCGCGAGGGGCTTCTCGCTGCTGTGGACACTCAGAATAGCCCGTCTAGCCTCCTCGTCGGGGTCGGGCACCTCGACGTGTGACTCGAACCGACCGGGCCGGAGAAGGGCGGGATCGAGGACGTCCCGGCGATTGGTTGCGGCGAGCACTACCAGGTTGGGATTCTCTGCGAGCCCGTCGAGCTCGGTCAGCAGCTGGGATACCACCCGCTCGGCCGCGTCCGAATCGCCGCTCGTCCCCCGTTCGCGCGCGATGGCGTCGATCTCGTCGAAGAAGATGATCGCCGGAGCGGCCTGCCGAGCCCGGTCGAAGACATCTCTGACTGCTTTTTCGGACTCCCCCACATAACGATCGAGCAACTCGGGGCCGGCAACGTGTATAAAATTCACCTCGCTCTCGCCGGCGAGCGCGCGGGCGAGCAAGGTCTTCCCGGTGCCGGGCGGCCCGTAGAGGAGAACGCCTGATGGCGGGACGGTCGCCGTCGCCTCGAAGAGGGGTCCGTACGCTAAGGGCCACTCGACCGCCTCGGTCAAGGTCTGTTTGGCCTCCTCTAAGCCGCCGACGTCCGCGAACCCGGTATCGGGGGTTTCGGCGACGTATTCGCGCATCGCGGAGGGATCGACCGCCGCCATCGCCGCCTCGAAGTCCTCGCTTCCGATCTCGGGGTCGCTTTCCTCCCGGCGGAGCGCGGCCATCGCTGCCTCGGTCGCGAGCACCCGGAGGTCCGCACCGACGAATCCATGCGTGCGTTCGGCCAGTCGGTCGAGATCGACGTTCTCGGCTAGCGGCATCCGGCGTGTGTGAACTTCCAGGATCTCCTGGCGACCCGCGACCCCTGGGACGCCGATCTCTACCTCCCGGTCGAAGCGCCCACCCCGCCGGAGGGCCGGATCGACCGTATCCACTCTGTTCGTCGCGCCGATGACGACCAACTCCCCTCGAGGATCGAGGCCGTCCATCAGCGTGAGCAACTGAGCGACCACGCGGTTCTCGGCGTCGGCGTCTTCGTCCCGAGCGCCCGCGATCGAGTCGATCTCGTCGATGAAGACGATCGCCGGAGCGTTCTCGCGAGCGCGCTCGAACCCCTCGCGGAGGCGCTCTTCGGACTCACCTTTGTACTTCGACATGATCTCGGGTCCCGAGATCGTCACGAAATGGGCGTCGACCTCGCTTGCGACCGCGCGGGCGATGAGTGTCTTCCCGGTGCCCGGTGGCCCATAGAGGAGAACGCCTTTCGGCGGGTCGATCCCCAGCCGACGGAAGCGCTCGGGCTCGGCGAGAGGAAGTTCGATCGTCTCCCTGACCTGCTCTAACTCCTCGTCGAGACCGCCGATGTCCTCGTAGGTGACTCGATTTGCCGACTCGCTTTCGGCGTCCTCGGACCACTCGCTATCGCCGGCTCCCGGAGACGATCTCGGGTCGGCGGCCGATTCCCCGCTGGTGCCGCCGGAACCGGACGATCCCGGGCCGGTCGACGCTTCCGTCTCCGGCGTGCCTGCTCCCGCCCCCGTACTCGTCCCCTCCGCGCCGCCAGTAGCCCCCTTGCCAGCGGTATCGGTCCCGGTAACGCGGACGCTCGTTCCGTCGGCGACCTTCACCGTCCCACCTGGCTCCGTTTCCCTGATTTCGACGCTCCCGATCCCGAAGCGCTCGATACGGACCTCCTCGCCCGCCCTGACCGGTCGATCCGACAGTGCGCGTTTGATCGCGTCTTCGAGTCCGTCGATCGTCGCCGGGATCGATAGTGAAGCCGTGACCGAGCGGGCGTCCTCGACGGCCACCGGCCGAACGCACACGCTATCGCCGACGGTCACGCCCGCGTTCGCCCGCGTGTCGGCGTCGATACGGACCGCATTGCCCGCGATGTCGCCGGCCGGCCAGACCTTCGCGACCGTCTCCGCTCCCTCGGGGCCTTCGATCACGACCGTATCGCCGCTCAACACGCCGAGCGTTCGCCGCGCCTCCCCCGAGAGGCGGGCGACCCCGCGACCGGCGTCGCGCTTCCTGGCACCCCTCGCGGTCACCGTCACGGCCGCTCGATCGTTCATACAGCCAGTAGAGTGACGTGTAGCCTTGACTGTTCGGCTCTCTCGCTCGCGACCACCGGCTTCTCTATCGATTTCCGGTCTCTCGACCCCCGATCGAGCTATCGTCGACCGAGTCTCCACCGTCGTTCGGGGTAACACATTTGTGAGCCGGCAGCGCAGTTCGGGTATGGTCGTCGAGACCGAACGCGACGACGGAGTCTGGTACGAGTGCGAGGAGTGTGGCATGTTGCTCGAGACGAGCGGGGAGGCCGAAGCTCACGAGCAACGCTGTGACGCCGAGGAACCGAGTTACGTCCAGTAGTCACGATCGATGGCGAGAAGTGTCTCCGAGGAGTCAGGTCGAGAAGCGAGAAGCGAGGCCAGCGGGCCGAAACGAGTGCAAGCGGGCGTCTCGGTGGTAGTCGACCGACCGGAGACCTATTCGGCGTCGTCCTCGATCGTCTCGGCGCTGGGGTCGATCCCCTCGCTCGTTTCGCTCCCCTCCTCCCCCTCGTTCTCCTCGTTCGCTTCGCCTTTCTCCGATGGGGCAACGAGTTCGTAGGACTGTTCGGAGATCTCGTCTTCCGCGAAGACGAACACTCGCCCGCGGGCGGTCTCGGGGTCGGCTTCGATCTCGACGCGGGGATTGGTGTCCCTGACGATGACACCCGGAAATATCGATGTCTTCTCGTTTGGATCCAATACTACTCTCCCGACGCCGGTCGACTCGAGGATCTCGTGGTGGGTGTTCAGATCGTTGATATAGATCATCACGCCCTCGGTCTCGGTCGGGTCGGTCACGAGGACCTGGACCTGTTTGCCCGGCGCGGTCCTAAGCGTCCCCTCGACCGCCGTGGGGACGCCGTGATAGAACGCTTCCCGGTCGTCGGCGTAGGTCACGACGATACCCTCCTCCCGGAGTTCGATGCCCAGCGTGTCAGGCGAGACGTCGCTGCGCGTGCTCATACCCGTACTACCGTCGGGAGCAGGAAAAAGCGTCGCGCTCCGGTCTCTCGATCGAGCGCGGTGTCTGCTGGGGACGAGGCAGTATCGACGGTCGATCCCCCGTCGAGCGGGGCCGACCGCCACGCGTAAGTACCGTCCCCGGGCAATCGATCGGTATGAAACGTCGAGGCCGGGCGCGCGCCCCCGCAGCGGGGACGATTCTCAATGCCCTCGCGACGGGGACGGGCGCGGCCTTCGCGATCGACCGGCACACCGAGGCAACGGTAACACTTTCCGGGGAGCCACTCGACTCCGGATCGGAGGACCGACCGGAATTGGACGATTCGATCAGGCCGGCGGTCACCGGGATGATCACGGGCGCGCCCGACGCCGACACTCGGTTGATCGAGCGGTGTGTCGAGTTGGTGGTCGAGGAACTCGCGAGCACCGGGGCCGAAATCGAGTACGGACGAATCGAGACCGACAGCGAGGTCGCAATGGCCGCGGGCTTGAAGAGCTCGAGCGCCGCGGCGAACGCGGCGGTACTCGCGACCCTCGATGCGCTCGATGTCCCGATCGCCGATCTAGGGACGATGAACGGCCAGGAGGCGAGCGAGGCGAGCGATAGAAGAACTCCGGCTGGCGGAACCGATGAGACCGATGGGGCCGAGAGGACCGAACACGAACTCGAACCGCCGGTGACGCGCATCGAGGCCTGCCGGCTCGGGGTGCGGGCAGCCTGGGAGGTCGGCGTCACGGTGACGGGGGCGTTCGACGACGCCTCGGCGAGCATGCTCGGAGGCGTCACGGTCACGGAGAACTCGAGCGATCGCCTGCTAGCCCACGATACCGACTTCGAGCGCGATGTCCTCGTGTGGACGCCACCAGAAAAGGCCTACAGCGCGGCTGCCGACGTCGAGCGGTGTCGGCAGGTCGCGCCGGTCGCCGAGGTCGTCGCGAACCGTGCGCTCGCCGGGGAGTACGAGCGGGCGATGACCACCAATGGCTTCGCGTACTGCAGGGCGCTTGGCTACTCGGCCGAACCCATGATGGAGGCTCTCGCGGAGGTGCGGGGCGTCTCGCTCTCGGGAACCGGCCCTAGCGTGGTCGCCGTCGGCGACCGGGACGCACTCGAAGCAGTGAAGCAGGACTGGAGCGTCAGGAAAGGACAGACGTGGCTAACGAGAACCAATACGAGTGGAGCGCGGGTAGCGTGACGCCGGCCGATCCCGAACCGGAGGAGATGACCATCGAGGAGCTACGCGAGGAGATCGAGACGATCGATCGGGAACTCGTCGAGCTGATCGCCCGGCGGACCTACGTCGCCGATACGGTCGCAGAGGTCAAGGCCGAAGAAGACCTGGCGACGACCGACGAGGACCAAGAGCAGGCGGTGATGGAGCGAGCCGGCGAGAACGCCGAACGCTTCGAGGTCGACGCCAATATGGTCAAGGCCATCTTCCGACTGCTCATCGAACTCAACAAGATCGAACAGCGCGAGCGACGATAGCGACGATCGAGAACGCCCGATAGCCGGTACTGAGCCGACCACCGACTGACGGCCGGTTTTATACCGGTCCTGAGCGACGACGGTGAGTATGATCGATCTCGACGCTCGCCCGATCGACCTGAGCATCGGTCTCGAGTCGAATGTCGAAAGCGAGCCCTGGCCGCCCGAGATCGAGTACTTCGATCACCGTGAGGGCGCGGCGCTGCTCGCCGAAAACCTCCGGGAGGCCGGCATCGAGATCGAAGCCGAGGATTTCCCCGAGGGGATCGGCCTCGCTTGGGAGGAGGTGCGGGCGATCACGCATGCCGGCACACACATGGACACCCCCTGGCACTACGGCCCGCAGTCGGGCGGCACTCGGTCGAAGACGATCGAGGAGATCCCCCTGGAGTGGTGTTTCGGCGAGGCGTGCGTGCTCGACTTCCGGGAGTTCGATCGCGGTACGGAGATCAGTGCCGGGGACATCGAGGATCGACTCGCGGCGCTCGATCACGACCTTTCGCCGGGCGAGATCGCCCTGATCGAGACCGGTGCCGACGAACTCTGGGGCACGCCCGAGTACCTCACCGACTTCCCCGGGATGAGTGCCGAGGCCACGAACTACCTCATCGAAGCAGGCGTCCGAGTGATCGGCACCGACGCGTATGGCTTCGATAAGCCCTTCGCCGAGATGGGTCGCCGGTTCGCCGAGACAGGTAATAATGAAGAGCTCTGGCCGGCACATTTCGCCGGCCGCGAACGCGAGTACTGCCAGATCGAGAAATTGGCGAACTTAGATAAGTTGTCCCGCCGGACGGGGATTTCGCTGGTGGCCTTTCCCGTTCGAATCGAGAACGCGAGTGCCGGGTGGGTCAGGCCGGTCGCCTTCGCCAAGTGGGAGTGAGGAGTCCGCCTCGGTTCGGTTCGTAGGGCGGTTCGATCGTTTCCGAGTCCTCGACTGGGGATCGAGAGTCGATCTCAGAACTCGGCGGCGAGTTCCTCGGCGACCCGTGCTCCGAGATCGGCTTTCGAGCCGGTGAAGGAGGTGACGTCATCGCCGCGGACGAACAGCGCTCTGGTTTCCTCTTCGCCCATCACGCTCGCGTCGTTCGCGACGACGAAATCCAAATCTACTCGCTCGAGGAGTTCGCGGGCCTGTTCGGTCATCGCCTCCTCGTCGCCCGAAGTTTCGGCCTTGAACCCGACGATCGGCAGGTCGGGGTGCTCCGCTCGGATCGCGTCGAGGAGCTTCGGCGTCGGCGTGAGATCGAGGGTGAACTCCCCGCCCGAGCGGATCTTCTCGCTTGCGGCGTCGGTCGTGTAATCGGCGATCGCCGCCGCCGAGAGCAGCGCGTCGGCGTCGTTCACGCTTGCCTCGACCGCCTCGAGCATCTCGGCGGCGCTCTCGACACTTTCGACGCTCGCGTAGGGCAGGTGCTTGGACTCGGGTTCGAGCCCGCCTTGGACGAGCGTGACCGCCGCGCTTCGGGCGTAACACGCCCGCGCGATCGCCTTCCCGGTTCGGCCCGACGCACGGTTCGTGAGCACTCTGATAGGGTCGATCGATTCGACGGTGGCCCCGCTCGTCACCACCACGTGCTTACCTTCCAAGGAACGGTCACCGGCCGCCCGAGCGGTCGCGAGACAGATCGTATCGGCGCTCGCGATCTTCGCTTTCCCCTCCTCGATCCGTGGCGGGACGAACGACACCCCCCAGGACTCGACGCGGGAGATCGCCTCGACGACTCCCGGGTGATCGTACATCGGCTCGTGCATAGCCGGGGCGATCACCACCGGCATTTCGGCACCTAAAGCAGTGGTCGCACACGTAGTAACGGGTGTATCGTCGATCGCCGCGGCGATCTTTCCTACAGTGTTCGCTGTCGCGGGCGCGAGAAGCAACACGTCCGCCCAGCCCTCCCGACCACAGAGTTCGACGTGCTCGATATCCCCGGTAATCTCGGTGACGACCGGCTCGTCGGTGGCGAACCCGACGGCCCAGGGGTGGACGATCCCCTGGGCGGCTTCGGTCATCACGCCCCGAACCGTCGCGCCCTGGCGGCGCAGTTCATGAGCGAGTTCGGTAGTCTTGACCGCTGCAATCGAGCCCGAGACACAGAGCGCGACGTTGACGCCCGCTAACATTCGTGTCGGTATCGGGCTCGAGCTGCTAAAAAGCCGTCCGTCGATTGCCCGTCGTCCTCCTGGAATAGGTCACCGGGATCCGATCGAAGAGGACCGGTCAGTAACGGGACCCTCAGCGGCCTCCCGTCCGGCGCGTCGCAAGCAACGCCACCGCCAGAACGGCGATCAGCGCTGCGAGAAGTCCAAAGCCCGGCCCGGTCGTCTCGGTCGTGGTTCCGGCGTCGGTGCCGCTGCTGGTACCAGTGTCGGCTGCGCTCGTCGCCGTCGTCCCGCCCATCGACGTACTCGTTTCAGCGGTCGCCGAGTCGCTCGTCGTGTCCGCTTCGCTAGTCGTGGTCGCGGTGGTCGTCGCCATCGACGTGCTCGTCTCGGCCGCAGTCGTCTCGGTGCTCGTGGTGGCGCTCGTAGTGGTCGTCGTCATCGAGCCCCGAGTGAGCGTCGGGCGGGACACGTCGAGGCTCACCGACTGGGCGTTTGTCCCCTCCGCTCCGAAGGCCGCGACCGTCCCGAACTCCGTCACGTTACTGGTCGAAACCAGGCTCTCGGCCGGTCGCACGGTGCTGTCGAGTTCCGTCCAGGAGCCCCCATCGGAGCGGTAGATCGCGAGCGATGAGACGTTCCCACCTGGGGCCCGGTAATGAACGCTGAGCGAGGCGATCGATGGGTCGAGGTCCTCGCTGCTCGCGCCGACGATCTCGGCGGAACTATCTATACCTGCTCGGCCGTTCGGTGCGTCGGGGGTCGCGTTCGTGCCCTTCAGCGCGACGTTCGTTGAGACGATCGAGAACGTTCCGGAACCGACGTCGAGCCGCGAGACGACGTTGTTCGAGGAGTCGAGCCGCGAGATGAGGTCCCAATTCGAGTTGTTCTGTGCAACGTTGTCGACGACGCGATTGTCCTTCGCGCGGAACTCGAGGTGGATGCCCCACTTGTTCTCGTTCGCGACGTTCCGTTCCACTAGGTTCCCCTCGGCGTTGCGAAGGTGGATCCCGAGTGCGTTGTCGTAGGCGTAGTTGTGCCTGACAGTGACACCGGTGCTCTCCTGAACGAGATAGCCCTCGATGCTATCGGTCGCGGTGGTGTTCTCGACCGTTCCACCAGTGGCGTTCATGAACGAGATCCCCCGAACCCAGCGATCGACCGCGATGTTCCGTACGGTGACGTTCGACTGGGGACCGTCGCCGTTGTCGACCCGGATCCCGTAGTTCGATTTGTTGCCCGCGAGCGTGTGGCCCCCGCCGTCGAAGACCACGTCGCTCGCGGTGATCGCGATACAGGGATCGGCACTCGTGTTCGTGACGTTCGTCGTGAGCACGTACCTCCCCGGCTCGTCGATCGTTCCACAGCCCTCGATCGGCGTTGGCCCGGACCCACTCGCCTGTGCGCCCGCGACGCCCGTTCCGACCCCCACCGCGGCGGTCGCGAGAACGACCAACAGCGCCGTCGCGAGCGCTCTCAACTGTCGTTTGGTTCGTTCGTCGAGCGATCCCCTTCCGCCCCGTCCGCGTTTCTTCCCCGTCATCGGTATATTCCACGCAGTATCAGAGGTGTATATAAGTTTGGTAATGACGGACTAACATCGACTGTCGCGGTTCGACGCCGACAGGGGTCTCCCGTTCGAACGATCGGCAACAGAAGCTTTAGGTCCCGGTATGAAGTATCGAACCCGTGGACGCAGTCGAGGTCAGCACGATCGTCTATCTACCGCCGGAGGAGATCTACGACTTCCTGATCGACTTCCCGCGGTACGCCGATTACTCGAAGTATCTGACCGACGTTTCCCGGGACGGCGACGGCTCGCCCGGCACCGAGTACGACCTCCGGTTCGAGTGGTGGAAACTCGCGTATACCGCCCGCTCGCGGGTCACCGGCACCACGCCGCCGACGCGGATCGACTGGGCGATAATCAAGGATATTGCCGCGCAGGGCTACTGGTACGTCGAATCGGTCCCCGAAGAAGCGCCCCCGGAGCGCGAGACAGCTTCCCGAGTGGGGCTCCGGGTCACCTTCGACGTCGACTCGGTAGACAAGGGCGCGATCGATCTTCCCAGGTTGGTCTCGCTGG
>PXRJ01000050.1:0-605 GCA_003021705.1 Halobacteriales archaeon QS_3_64_16 | reverse complement strand
TCGCTGCGGGCACAGCAAAAACCTGGACTAAAAACGCTCACTCGCGTCCACGACGCTCGTTCGCGCTGAGCCGCTCGCTCACCGTCGTTCTCGCGAGTGCAACGAGCGAGAGCGGGGGGCGGGAGGTGAGTGAGTACAGCGAGCGAACAAGAGCGATCGTGCTCGCGGGTGCGTGTCGCCCAACTAAATAGCTCAATCGCGGTGCCCGCCCTCGACGGCTGTGATGGCGGTCCAGTCTACGAACCGAGTAATCGACATCTATAGGTCCGAGCGTTAGGAGCGTCTCGATCGTCGCTAACCGCTTACTCGCCGGGTTGCTCGTAGTCGCCGCCGTAGCGGATGAAGAAGTACGCCAGCCCGAGGGTGGACATCATCGCTGCCGTCGCCGCGACGCCGATGGCCTTTGCGCTACTGGGCAGGACAGTCGAGGACCCCCCCCCGCCGCCCGAGCCGACCGTCACTGAACCGACCATTCCGGCGCCCGCGTGCGGTTCACAGACGTACTCGAAAGAGGCCGCCTCCTCGAAGGTGTGGCTGTAGGTCGTCTCGGGGCCCGCGATCTCCTCGTGACCCCACTCGCCGCTCTCGGGAACGACGTTGTGCCC
>PXRJ01000049.1:20402-62278 GCA_003021705.1 Halobacteriales archaeon QS_3_64_16 | reverse complement strand
GACGGCGTCGAGCCGGTCGGCGTCGTGAGCTTCGATGCCCGCCGCGATAGCGTCCACCTCACACAGCTTGCCGGTACCCGAGAAGCGGTTTCGCGACTGCTCGACGAGCCGACACGGTTCGCCCGACGCGAGGACATGGCCGTCGAGGTGCTGATCGAGGAAGGACAACCAGACCTGCAGGAGGCAGTGGGCGAGGCCGGCTTCGAGCGTGCGGGAAGCGGCCCGAAGTTCAACGGCCAGCCGACGATCTCCTTTCGCCTCGATCCCTGAAAGTTCGATCCTGACGGGCCGATCGACGACAGTGGGAGGGCGATAGTCGCGCCCGCAAGCGAGGGCGCACCGATCAAGAGGAGGGCTCGAGGTTCTCGCCCGGCTCGTCCACGGTATCGGTGTACTCCCCGTGAGCGACCCCGATAGCGTCGCTCGCGGCCGCACTCGCGCGCTCCCGGTCCGCGGACTGCTCACAGACCTCCCCGAGCAGGTCCTGAGCGCGTGCTAACCGTGCTTTGGTGTCGTCGCCGACCTCCCCAGGAGGTCCGCGTCGTCGGTCTCGCCCTCGGCCCAACCCTCGAAGGTCTCACGGGCGTGGAACTCCCCGGTCGCCGCCGCCCGGAGCACGGCCGCTCGTTCCATCGTCCCCTCGGTGTCGGCATACAACCCTTTCGAGGAGCCGAGCCGCGAGAGGACGGTCGTGTTGTCCGTCCCGACGCTCTCGACGAACTGCTTGGGTGTCACGGCGGGCCGGTACGACCAACGGCGGTTCGAACGCGTTGCCAGCTATCGATGGGCCGCGAACGGCGGCGACCGAGAAACAAGGAGCGGAGAACGGCTCATCACTTGGCTTGAATCGTCAGGGCAGGGGGCTATGTAGTTCGCCGTGAAAGTAGAGGACCCTATGCCGGAATGCAGAAACTGCAGCGGGTTCATCACGGAGAACTACGTCCGCGTGTTCGCCCCAGCCGGGATCGAGGGCGTGCGGGTCTGTCCGAACTGCGAGGATAAGCTTCGGGATGGAGCGGAGGTACGCGAGGCCCACTCGCCACGACACTGAGACGATTCTCGCGTAGGGTCGCTTCGCTCCCGCCCGTCGAGCGATCGAACTCAAGGGGAAAAAGAAGGACAACGAACCAGATGGGATAAGTATCACCCAGTAGTCACAGTAAGTAATGAGACGACGGGATTTCCTTGCAGGGGCGACCGGCGGAGCGGCGTTGCTCGCTGGCTGTCAGGCCGAGCCGGTCGATAGCGGCGCGAACGGGACCGGGACGGTAGGGAACGGAAACGAGTCGACGACGAGTGGGGAGAACGCGACGAACGGGACGACCGTCGGCGAGAGCGACGGTGGGCAAACGCTGCGCGTGGCGACCTATCCCGCCTACCTGGACGCGCCGAGCGTCAGCCCCGGCGGCTGGGTCAAAGAACAGTTCGAGTCCACCCATGACGCGACCCTCGAGTGGGTCTCGCCGGAGGGCGGGATCAACTACTTCATCCAGCGCCGCCAGCAAAATCGAAGTATCGAAGCCGACGTCTACCTCGGGCTCACCGTCGAGGAACTCGTTCGGGGCACGGGAGGCAGTGGGAGCGGTGGCGGGTTGTTCGCGCCGGCCGACACCGAGCCGATCGCGAACTACGACGCGATCAAACCGAAACTGGGGTTCGACTCGGCGAACCGGGTGATCCCGGTCGGCACTTCGTATGTGAGTCTCGTCTACGACGAGACAGCCATCGAGGCCCCGAGTACCTTCGCCGATCTCCTGGAGCCGGCCTACGAAGGGGCACTCATCGCCGAGAACCCCTCTCAAGGGGCAACCGGGCTTCGCTTCCTGCTCCAGACGATTGCGGCGAGAGGCGAGGACGGCTATCTGGAGTACTGGTCCGAACTCCTTGATAACGGTGCGCAGGTGCTTGGCTCCTGGTCCGATAGCTACGCGGCCTATTCCAATGGCGAGGCCCCGATGGTGATATCCTATTCGACCGACCAGGTCTTCGCCGAGCGCGCGGGTGAGGACCTGAGCGAACACCAGGTCGCCTTCCTCGATAACGGTGCAGTGCCCTATACCGACGGCATCGCGACCTTCGAGGAGACGGACAAAACCGACCTCGCGAACACCTTCGCGAGCTTCATGCTCTCCCCACGGGTGCAGGCGAAAACGGCAGAACTCAACGTCGGGCTGCCGGCGGTCACGAACGCCACGCTGCCGAACGACTTCCAGCAGCTCGTTGCCGTGCCCGACGAGACGATCGAGTACTCCTACGACCGGCTACGGGGGAACCTCCAGGGCTGGGTTGAGGACTGGTCGCGACAGGTCGCCGGCCGGTGAACGGAGAACACGGACGGTGAGAGGACAGCTCGAAGACGGCCTGCCGTGGGCACTGGGACTGGGGGCGGCGGCGCTGCTCGCTCTGGTCTTTTATTACCCAGTCGCCACAGTGCTGATCGAGGCCGTCTCGGTCGCCGGACGAGTAACGGTAGAGCCGATCGTCGGTATCCTCACCGATCCGTTCTACGTCGGGTGGCTCGCCCGGGCGATCACCGACCCGGGGACCTTCGGACGGGCGCTACTCGAAGCGCCGATCGCCACGCTCACCGGATCGCTTGGATTGATCGGCTTTACCGCGTATCAGGCGTTGCTCTCGGCGATCGCGTGTGTCGCGCTCGGGGTGCCGGGAGCCTACGTCCTCGCGCGCTACGAGTTTCCCGGCCGCGAAGTGATTCGATCGCTCACGATCCTGCCCTTCGTGATGCCCTCGATCATGGTCGCGATCGGCTTCGTCTCGATGTTCGGGGAAAGCGGGACGCTGAATCAGGTACTCAGGGCGCTCGGACTCGGCGAGATCGAGGTCCTGTTCACGCTGCCGATCGTTATCCTCGCCCACGCGTTCTACAATGCGCCGCTGGTGACCCGCGTGACCGCGGCCGCCTGGGAGAGTATCGATGCCCGCCGCATCGAATCCGCGCGCAGCCTCGGCGCGAGTCCTCAGCGGGCCTTCCGCGACGTCGTGGTGCCCCAGCTCCTGCCGGCGATCGCGACCGGCGCGGTGCTCGCCTATATCTTTTCGTTCATGTCCTTCGCGATCGTACTCGCACTCGGCGGGTTGGGCTTTGCGACGATCGAGGTGTGGATCTACAACCAGGTCACTCAACTGGAGTACGCGAGCGCCGCCGCGCTCGCGACGATCGAGACGAGCATCTCGCTCGGGCTCACCTATCTCTACCTGCGCTACGAGGCAAGCCAGGAGGGAATCGGGGAGGGCGGAGGAGGGGGCCGGCCACTGAACCGGAAACCCCTCTTCGGGTCCCTCACACCGACGAGGATCGCCGTCGGTGGGTATCTACTCGTCGTCGGGGTGGTGTTCGTCGGCCCGATAGCGAGCATGATCGTCGCGAGCCTCACGAACGACGCCGGCTTCACCCTCGCGAACTACGACTTTCTCCTCTCACGTCAGCGAACGGCGTACTCCTTTCAGGTCCAGCCCCTCGACGCGATCCTCAATTCCCTGCTCTTCGCCGCCGGCAGCCTCGTTCTTTCAGTACCGATCGGGACCTTCGTCGCGATCGTGAGTACCCGCCGCTTTCGAGGACGAAAAGTGATCGACGCGCTGGCGATGGCCCCGATCGCGGTCAGCGGCGTCGTCGTCGGCCTTGGCTTGCTACGGGGATTGGTCTTCGGCGTCGAAGTATGGGGGTATCGGATCACCGTCACCGGGACGGTCGCGATCATCGCGGCGCATGCCGTAGCGGCCTATCCCTTCGTCGTTCGGAATCTGACGCCATTGCTCGGCGGCCTCGACCGGCGACTCACCGAATCGGCCCGCAGCCTCGGCGCGAGTCCGGCGCGAGCCTTTCTCGATATCTCCTTACCCCTCGTCTGGGGCGGGGTGCTCGCGGGAGCGGCGTTTGCCGTCGCGATCAGCATCGGGGAGTTCGACTCGACAGTGATTCTCGCGACCGGCACCGAGAGCTACACGATGCCCGTCGCCGTCGAGCGCTACCTCGGGCGGCGTCTCGGCCCCGCGACCGCGATGGGTTGCGTTCTATTGGGGGTGACGAGCGGGGCCTTCCTGGTCGTCGAGCGCTTCGGCGACCGTGGAGGACTGCTGTGACGAGGATCACCGTCGAAGGACTAAAGAAGCGCTACGGGGCGACCCGGGCGCTCGATTGGGTCTCCTTCGCGGTCGAAGAAGAGGACTTTTTCACGCTCGTCGGCCCCTCGGGCTGTGGAAAGACCACGCTGTTGCGAACGCTCGCCGGGTTCGAAGCGCCCACGAGCGGTGAGATCCGCTTCGATGATGCCTCGATGGCGAGCGTCCCACCTGAAGACCGGGGTGTCGGCGTCGTCTTCCAGAACTACGCGCTATTCGGGCACATGAGCGTCGCGGAGAACGTCGGCTACGGTCTGCGCTTCGCCGATCCGCCCGGCGGAGTAGGGAAAAGCGAGCGCGTCGCGGAGTTGCTCGACCTCGTCGACCTTGCGGGAATGGGCGAGCGATCGCCGACGGAGCTATCGGGCGGCCAACAACAGCGCGTCGCGCTCGCCCGGGCGCTCGCGCCAGCCCCTCGAGTCCTCCTGCTCGACGAGCCGATGAGCGCGCTCGACGCCGGCCTCCGCGAGCGGCTCCGGGTCGAACTCGCTTCGATCCAGTCGGAACTGGGCGTCACCACAGTGTATGTCACCCACGATCAGGAGGAAGCCCTCGCCGTCTCCGATCGGGTCGCGGTGATGAGTGAGGGGCGAATCGAACAGATCGGCACGCCCCGCGAGATCTATGGCTCCCCGGCGACCCGCTTCGTCGCGGAGTTCGTCGGCGATAACAACGTCTTCGAGGGCCGGGTCGTCGAAGTGGAATCGGGTTCTGGAGATGAAACGGAGGGGACAGGCGAGGAGCAGGAGAGTGGAGATCCGGGGTCGAAGAGTACGGAGAGCAGAGGGCAGAACGGGACGCGACCGACCGACGGGAGGACGATAGTGACGATCGAGGTGGGTGAAGCGCGATTCCGGGCGCGAACGGCGGCCGAGCACGCCGAGGCGGGCGAGCGGGTGTTGCTGTGTGTGCGTCCCGAAGACCTCCGGGTCGAAACTGGGACGAAGGAAGAGGGGACAAACCGGTTCCGGGCGCGCGTCGGGAGCAGTGAGTTCCTCGGCGAAGCCACCCGAGTGCATCTCGACTGGGAGGAACAGTCGATACTGTTGCGGACGACGGCGAGTGCGACCCCCGAAGGGACGATCGAACTCGGCTTCGATCCGGCCGACGCCCACGTCCTCGAGGGCTGAGGGAGAGAAGCGAAAGGGAGTCGGAAGGAGCGAAAGGGAAAGAGGACGGAAGCGAGCGAAGAGCGAAGAGGGAGACGGCGAAATCAGGGGACGACGCCGATAGTGACGAGCGTGCCAAAGTCCCGGTAGCGTTCGACCATGGCCTCCCGGGTCTCCCAGTCTTCGGTGGGAAACGCCTCGGCGGGCGGGATCTCGACCTCCCGATCGGGGATCGTGTTCTGGGCGGCGACGTGAAAACCGGCTTCGCGGAAGGCGTTTCTGTATTCGGGCATATCCCAGCGGGTCATCGAGACGTCGATGTTTGCCTGCCAGTCCGCGGAGTGGGCGTTTTCCTCGTAGTAGTTCACCGCGCAGTGGAAGGTCCCGCCCGGCCGGAGCACGCAGGCGAGTTCCCGGAGAGTCTCGTCGGGATCGCTCGCATAATAGAAGGCCTCCATCGAGAAGGCGTGGTCGAACGTATCCGCGTCGAACGGTAACGCGCCGAAGTCGCCCTGGAGGAAGCCTATCTCTAGATCCTCGGTGTAGGAACGGGCGTTACGGACCATCTCGGGCGAGCCGTCGAGTCCATAAACCGGTCCAATGTCGGTGGTTTCCCGGAGGGCACGACCCACGTAGCCACTGCCCGAGCCGAGATCCAATACTGTGTCACCCGCCTCGATCGGCAGGCGAGCAAGCGCGTGTTTCGCGGTGTGCCAGTGGCGCTCTTCCATCCCTCGGTCGCGGCCGTCAGCGGCCCACGCGTCGAACTCGCGGCGAACACTCATGCCGGCAGGTCGGGCGGACACGAGGAGACTCCTTCGACTCGCGGGCGAGGGACTGAAGGATGATCAGCGGGGAATCGAGTGGGGAAGGCGGTGAAATTTTCGCTCCGAGGCCCCCTATCAAGGGATGAATGGTCGGAGGTCCCGACGAGAGCGATGGGGACGATAGGGATGGTAGTCGAGACGGAAAGCGCCGAGGCCGGAACGGGCGGCGACGGTTCAAACTCGCCGATACCGCCCAGCAGATCGTCGGGGGCTTCCTGCTCGCGGGACCGTTCGTCGTCACCGAGGAGGTCTGGACGGTCGCGCGGAACATGTCGGGGCTGCGATCGGCGATCGTCGTCGGGATCGTTGCGGCCATCGGCTACGCGACCCTGTATAAGGCCGACCCCGACCGCGATCCCGACTGCGAACGCGATGTCGGTGGAATCCCGCTTCGCTTTCTCTCCTTGATGGGCCGTGTCCTTCGGCGCGGTCGCCGTGCTTGCGGTCGTATTGAGCGCACCAGAGACCTTCCTGAGCGATATCCCGGACAACGAACGAGCGGTCGTCTCCGTGCGGGCGGTGGGCGTCGGGGCGATCTTCAGCGTGGTCGGAGCCGCGACCGCCGATAGCGTCTTTTGAGCGGGTCTCCCGATCGTCGCCCGCCGGAGCGGCGCCGGGATCGGGACACGAGGTGTCGAGATAGGAAAGAGTCGAGACGGACGAGCGATCGGTTAAGAACTAAGTCGGCGCGGACCGCCCGGCGGGTATGGACTATCGCTTGGAAGTCGAGGACACGCCCGATTCGATTCCCGGAGGGACCGGGGTCGTACTGATACATCCGAGCACCGGCGAGACCGACCGGATCGACACCGACTTCCTCAAGGAAGACACCGACCGCTTCCTCGTGATCTCGACCCGAACGACGGCTCGGGAAGTCGAACAGAAATTAGAACACTACGACGTCGATCGCTCCCGGGCGACGATCCTCGACGCCCTGAGCGTCGAGCGGGGCTACTCGCGGCGCAGCGGCGAGGGGATCCACTACGTCTCTTCGCCCGACGACCTGGAAGGTATCGTCGAGGTCACCGAAGAGTTTCTCGCGAGCCACGAAGGGAAGCTGCGCGTGAGCGTCGACTCGGTGACCGAGATGGCCTACTATGCCGACGAGGACCGGGCGCGAAGTGCCGTCGAGGACATCCTCTCGTTACTCGACGAACACGACGCAGTCGGGCTCTTTCACCTCGCCGAAGAGGTCCACGACGAGGACGTTCTCGAGGGGTATCGCGACCTGTTCGACGGCACGATTACCTTGGCGGAGGACGGCAGCGTTCGCGGCGAGTTCTAAGCAGCTCAGGGTTCCCAGGGTGCCTGTACCGGATAAACAAGAATGGAGTTCGATCGGTACGAGTCGGATGGTCGACTGGCGCAGTACTAGTCGTTCGATGGGTATAAGATACTTGCCGAATAGTTATTGTAAATAGGTATGTACCGTCGAACGCTTCTCGCCACAGCCGGGAGTGTCCTCGTCTCGGGATGTGTCGCCACCACCCCACCGGACGCCGATGCCGAGTGGGAATAGTGGGGGCGGAAGCGCCGTCGGCGCGCGCTTGCGATCACTCGTCGGGCGGGTATCGTCGGGACCGGTCCGGTGTGAGGGAGCGCCCACCTCGGTGACCGAGCGAACGGGCGATCCGGCGGGCGGCGATCTCGAGCACAGCCCGGCCAATAGGACGTTCCGAGTCGGGGTGGCCGAAACCGCGAGTGGAACCCGGTTCGAGACCGTCCCGTTCGAGGAGTGGATGAGAATCGAATGCGCCGACGCGGGGGCCGAACGGGCCCACGAAGCGGCCGTCGACCGACTCGAAACCGGCGGGTTCGATGCCAGTTCGGCCAGTCTCCCGACGGGACTGGACTCGTTGGTCGTTCCCCTCACCACTACTAACGGTGATCGAGGGAACAGAACCGCCGATTCGGACCCGGTAGCGCTCTGGCGACTCGTCCACGCTGGACCCCGATCGGTCGAAGCGACGGTCTCGATCGAAGGTGATAGTTACACGCGCACCGTCGCGGTATTCGCGGAACCGATGAGCGACGCCGTTGCGCTCTGAACGGTAGGCTTGGTGATCGCTCGATCGACAGAGAACCGACTCGACGATAGAGTCTCGAAGTCACTCCTCTAATTGTTCGAAGGTCTTCTCGGCCCACCGGAGTGCATAGCCCGGGCCGTACTCCCGGTACGCTTCGGTGTCGAGCGCGCCGAAGGGGGTCGGGATCTCGAGGTCGTGTTTAATCGCGCTACACGCGAGTTCAGCAGCGTCGGCGAACTCGGTCCGCCCGAGCGCGACGTTTTCGGGCAGTTCCGACACTCTGGGGGCGATGCGCTCGCCGGCGTCCCGCCAGGCGTCGTGGAGGCTAGGGACGGACTCTTCCCACGCTCCGAACACCTCGCGGGTGTGCAACCCGAGATAGGCCTCGTAGAGTGCGGCGGCGAGCTGGTAGGTATCGGCCGGCGAGAGCGAAACGGCTGCGTCGAGATCGGAGTAGGTCGCCCCGAAGAAGGACAGGAACTGTTCGGGGAGCGCGAGGCCGATCTGGACGAGGGCCTCGGCGAGAAGAAAATCGATGAACTCCGCGGGCGAGCCCTCGAGTCGTGCTTTCACGAGGACGATCGGCGGGTCGGTCTGGGTCGTCCAGGCGACACCACCGTCACCGGGCATCCCTACCGTGAACGCCTCGCTCGCATAGGTGAGCAGCTGGTCGGGTGCGGAGTCGGGGAGCCACTCGGTCGGGTAGGAGGCGGGCGAGAGCGACTCGGTATAGAGGCCCAGCGATTCGGCGATCGCGGGGGGAAGCGTCTCGAAGTCCCGCTCGGTATCGAGCACGATCGTTTCGGGTGCGTGCTCCGCGCGGACGTCGAGGAGTTCCTCCGAGAGGTCGCGCTCGGCGAACATCAGGCGAGAGCCTCGGTGACGATGAGCACCAGCGCGAGCGCGCCCGCGATGGCGACCGTCAGGAGGACGATCCTGGTCGCTTGACTCATGCCCGCCAGTTTCCGGGGCACTCGTTTAAACCCGTCCGTTCGGCGCGGCCGTCCCGAGGTCGGCTCCGGGCTACTCCCGGTCGGCACGCCGGCCGAGCCAGGTCTCGGGGGCCTCGATGGCGTACCGGCCGTCCTCCCGGAGCGCGATGATGTATTCTTCGCGGTTGTAGAGTTCCATCAGATTCAGCTCGTACTGGCCGGGTTCGACGATCTTGATGCTCTCGAACTGGTCGTTGAGCTCCTGGCGGAGTTCCTCCAAGTCGGGCCGATCCTCGGCGGGTTCGGCGGCGATCCGTCCGTCCTTGGCTCCGGAAGGCGGCGTCCGGGTGTCGACGGCGTCGGCAGCGTCGGCTGGAGTGGCGTCGGACGGCGTGGGCCGGGACTCGTCGGTACCGGCGGCGTCCTCCCGGTCCGCTATCGGCGGGCGGTCCTCGGCCGCAGCGTTGGAAGCGTCGGCGGCGACCTCCTCGGAGCCGGCGGCGGTATCGGGATCGGTTCGGTCTCTGGGATCGGTCCGGCCGTCCGGATCGGTTCGAGCATCGGCGTCGGTGCCGGCCGACGGGTCGGCCGCGGCTCCCTCCTCACCGGCATCGACCGCGTTCGCCGAGGGAGCGTCAGCTTCGGTGTGGGGGGCCTCGGGAGGAGAGCTTCCGTCTGTGGGCCGGTCCCCTCCGTTTCGGGTGGAACTGCCAACGGACTCGGCCGCGTCGTCCGAATCGGCTTGACTACCGGCGTCGGCCTCGTTCTCGGCGGGGTCGCCCGCTCGCTCGGATTTCTCGGGTCTCGAAGAACTGGTGTGGGTGCGTGGGGAATCGAAGACGAACGAGCGGACGGCTTCGGTCGCCCGTTCGAGCCGTCCTTGAGGGACGGGATTCTCTCGGCGCGGTTCCGGTGGAGCCACCGGCTCGTCGGGGTCGTCGGTGCTGGTGGACTCGGCCGACTCGACGGGAACTCGCCTGGATGCCGAGGGGGCCTCGTCCGCATCAGCCGCGTCGGCGCTGGTGTCGGGACCAGCCGCGTTGGGAGCCTCGGCGTCGCCGAGTTCCCCGTCCGATATCGCGCCCTCCGGGAGGAACTGGAAAGTGTTCCCGCCACAATCGGGACAGCCCGATAGCATCGCCTTCGAGCCGTCGGGAAAGACGTGGCTACAGTCAGTGCACTGGTGGGGCATTCTATGTTCGTCTACCGGCGGGTGATGAGGGCGCTGATGAGGGTCTCGTCCTTGTGCAGGGTCTGGATACGATCGGCCGGTCCGATCACGGTGAGTTTCGCAGTATTCTCGTTGCCCATGATCCGGCTCAGGAACCCGCCGCCCGAATCCGGGCGCGGGTAGGTCTCGATCTCGATGCCGGTGAACTCGTCGGGATCGATCTCGGCCATCGTCACCTCGATGAGTCGGGACTCCTCGTCGGGCGAGAGACCTTCCTCGAGGATGACGATATTACCGTCGTGGACGCCATCGAGAATGGTCCGGATCTTCTCCATGCTCGCGAGGTCGGCCATCCGCTCGCTGCTGATCAGATCGATCTGAACGCCGTCCCCGTCGTTGTCGTCATTACCGTCGTCGGCACCGGAGTCGGAGTTTGCCTTGGCCATCGTTACCCGAAGTACTCCGCGATCTTGTCGTAGACTTCGTCCATGTTTTCGCCGTGGAGCGCCGAGAGCGGCACCGTCTCGTGCTGGGGGAAGGCGTTCTCGATGCGTTTGATGCTCGCGTCCTCCAAGTCGGTCTTGTTCGCGAAGATGAGTACCGGTATATCGCGGGACTCGATGATGCCGATGAGCATCGTATTGACTTGGGTGAAGGGATCGTCCGCGCTATCGAGCACGTAGATCACGCCGTCAATGTCCTCGCGCAGCCAGTGCATGGCCTCGGCAACGCCCTCGGTGGCTTCCCGCGAGCGGCGAACGGCGTCGTCTTTTTCCATGTCGTGGTCCATGAACTCGGTGTAATCGACCTTGGTGGTCACACCAGGAGTATCGACGACGTCGATGTTGACCGACTTGCCGTTGCGCTTGATCTCGACGTTCTCCTTCCGACGGGCGCGCCGGGTCTCGTGGGGGATGTGGCTCTCGGGGCCGACGGCGTCCCCGGTCCAGTCCCGCGAGATGCGATTCGCGAGGGTGGTCTTCCCGGCGTTCGGCGGCCCGTAGATCCCGATGCGTCGCTGTGTCGGCCCGCCCGAAAACAACTTCGTGAGGCTTTCTCTCAATCCTGTCAGCAGTCCCATCCTGTCCTCCCATGCCCGCGACGCGCGAAGAGCCGCGGCATTAGAAGAGCTACCTCAACGCAGCTACTTAAGCCTGTGTCAGACGGCTCGGGAACGAACGATAACCGAAAACGAGGAGAAGAAGAAGAGAAGGGCCAGTGGAGAGGCGAGGAGGAAGGGGAGAGACGAATGAGAACAACAGGGAGAACGGAGAAAAAGGGAAAAAAAGGACGAAAAGAGGAAGGAGAACCCCCCCCCCTTCGTTTCGGGTGGAAGCCACTTGCGGCGGCGGGAGAGCGAGATCGAGACGATACTATCAGCTCTGAAGTTTCTAGAAATTACTAGTTATAGGCTAGAACTATTGATGTAGTAGCTGTAGTATTCGCTTCCCGAATGCTACGGACCAGTAGGAGACTAGTAGTCTTGAATCTTTCCTCTCACAGAAAGCCCTCGACCCCCTCCCCACCCTCGTCGGCTGTTCCACTCGAAACGAAGGGGTGGGGGGGTATCGTCCGGACTGTGCTACTTTCACCCTCGTTCCTTTTCCGAAGTTCCTGCTTGACTCCCTCCCTCATCTCCCCTCTCGCCACCGTTCTCACGCTTTTACTCGCCATTCGGAGTTCTTCTAATCGCTTCTCTTTCATCGTAGGGGAAAGTTTAAGAACCTCCCTACCCCTGGTTCCCCTGGATCAGGTGGACGTTAAGGAGATCAGAGTTCCTGGGCGAGGGTGGTCGATCGGCCCTCGCTCGGGTGACGAATCGTCCTTTCGACCACGTTGGCTCCATCCCGCCCGAGAAAACCGGAGCCGAGCGAGACGGCGATTCGACGACAGACTAGACACCATGTTCGACAAGCAACCAAGAGAGGGATCGGATCGGTACGCAACCGCCTCCAGTGACGAGAGCGCCCCCTCCACGTCCGAGGAGAGCGAGGAGGCCAACGACGGTAACGGGGATAGCGAGGACAACGGAGGCGACGAGGACGGTCGCCGATCGACCGAGCCGCCATCGAAACCGTCTTCGACTCATCGCGACCGCAAGGCCGCTCGCGATGCCGATCCCGACGTTCGATCGGTCGATAGCGACCGGCCGTCCTCACAGCGGGATGAAGGGCAAGAGAAGCAAGAAGAGGGAGAGGAGCCGACCGACCCCGATTCCGCTCCGATCGTCGGTCCCCGACCGGCCGACGCCACGGGCGACCGGGCCGATCCCGCCGAGCGCGTCCGGGACACTTCGTCCCGTTCGGTCGAGGAGATCGAAGCGAACCTGAACGCGGCGGATATCGATGTCGACGTCGATCCGGACGCCGCACTTGCCGGATCGTCGGTCGAAGAGTCCGCCGCGGACGAGCCCTCGAGAGGGCTGTTCGACGACCTGCTCAGCGGCGAGCCGATCTTCCAGAACAAAGACGTGCTTCGTCCCTCCTACACTCCCCGGACGCTTCCCCACCGCGAGGACCAGATCAACAACACAGCGACGATCCTCGTCGCGGCGCTGCGCGGGGAGACTCCGTCCAACATCCTCATCTACGGGAAGACCGGCACCGGAAAGACCGCGAGCGCGAAGTACGTCAGTCAGGAGCTAGAGAGCACCTCCCAGAAGTACGACGTACCCTGTACGGTCGAGTACATCAACTGTGAGGTGACCGACACCCAGTATCGCGTGCTCGCGCGGCTCGCGAACGCCTTCATCGAACAGAACCGGGAGTTCATTGACGACCGGCTCGATACCTTGGCGAGCCTCGAGGCGGACGTTCGCAAGGGAGAGGGAAGCCTCGAGGACACCGAGTTCGACTCGGTGTCGGAGGTTACCGAGCGGATCGAGGAACTGGAGGCCGATCGGGATTCGTTCGAACCCGCGCCGATGACCGGGTGGCCGACCGACCGGGTCTACTCGACGTTTTTCGAGGCCGTCGAGTACCGCGAGCGCGTGGTCGTCATCATGCTCGACGAGATCGACAAGCTCGTCGAGAAATCGGGCGACGACACCCTCTATAATCTCTCGCGGATGAACACCGGATTGGATACCTCCCGGGTGTCGATCATGGGCATCTCGAACGATCTGAAGTTCACCGACTTCCTCGACCCGAGAGTCAAGTCCTCGCTCGGCGAGGAGGAGATCGTCTTCCCGCCCTACGACGCGAACCAACTTCGGGATATCCTCGCCCATCGCTCGGATCTGGCCTTCGAGGACGGCGCACTTACCGAGGACGTCCTGCCGCTGTGTGCGGCGTTTGCGGCCCAGGAACACGGCGATGCCCGGCGTGCACTCGACCTGCTCCGGACGGCGGGCGAACTCGCCGAACGAGGCGGGGCCAACGGTGTCGCGGAGAGCCACGTCCGGCGCGCCCAGGAGAAAATCGAACTCGATCGCGTGGTCGAAGTCGTCCGGACCCTCCCTACACAGTCGAAGCTCGTGCTGTATGCGATCGTCTCGCTCGAACACAACGGCGTCCATAATATCACGACTGGCGAGGCGTACAACATCTACCGCCGGCTCTGTACGGAGATCGACGCCGACGTCCTCACCCAGCGCCGGGTCACGGATCTCATCAGCGAACTCGACATGCTGGGTATCGTCAATGCCGTCGTCGTCTCGAAGGGACGCTATGGGAGAACGAAGGAGATCAGTCTCTCGGTGCCGACCGACAAAACCGAGAACGTCCTGCTCAACGACTCGCGGCTGGCCGATCTCCGGGAGGTCGACCCCCTCGTCCAGTCCCGGTTTGACGGGGAGGACTGAGCCGTCGGCTCGATTACTCTTTTCGATAGCTGCTCGTTAGTACTTAGCTCGCGATCGGTGCTTCCAGCGCAGCGCCGACCATCGTTGCGCTCGCCGCGGCCTCCGCGAAGGCGAGGCGGACCCACCCGAGCCAAGGAATACGGAACTCAGCGGTGCCGATCACCCAGCTCGGTCTGACCGGATCGCTGATCGCGCTCACTCCCACCTGATCGTACTGGGGGTTCGCGTCGCCCTTCGTTATGAAACCCGCATTGGGGGCCGGGCAGTTCGTGAGTTCCTCGCAGTCGTCCGCTCCGGCGAGGAAGGCGGGGTTCGCCTCCTCGTACCAGTTCTCGCTTTCGTTCACCCAGAAGCGCGCGCGATGGATGATCGGCGTCTCCAGATCGCTGCCGCCGGGCTTGTAGACGACGACGTCGCCCGGCTGTCCGAACTCCCGGTAGCCGACCCGCTCGCCGATCGCCGTCGTGACTACCCCTGTATCCTCGTAGGCCGCCTCCGGTGCGAAGCGGTGTTCTTCCATCACGAACACCAGATCGCCGGTCTTCATGTGTGGGGTCATGCTCGGGCTCTCGACGGCGACCATCGGCGGCCAGATCCCGCTGATGCCGAAGAGCAGTAGTCCGACGAGGACTACCGCTCCGGCGCTCGTAAGCACGTCCCGAATATAGGCGGCGGGTCCCTCTTCGGTGGTCGCGAACCACCGCAGCCAGTCGATCGGACCCGACCGGTCCTCGGAGGAAGACCGGTCGTCGGGCGGACTCATTGGTACGTTTAACGACGGTCCGCGCTTCAACGTTCTGACTCGGCCTTCTTCCGGTCGACGCTATCAGTACCAGTAGCACTATCAGCATTCTTTTATCGTTTGCTGCCCTCGATCGGTTGTGTCGCCCTCGCCGCCGGTAGAGGTCGTCAGGGAACTCACGAGCCGTGGGTACAACGCTAATCGCGAGGCCGTGACCCTGCTCGCCCGGACGTCCGATCCGGCTGCGGCGATCTCCCGCGCGCTCGACGCCGCTCCCGAGGAGACGCTCACCCTCTCGGCGGAACACGTCCGCAGCGCCGTCGATACGACGCCCGACCGCCCCAACGAAGAGGCGGCTGCGACCACAACGAACGGCGACGACCCAGCAACGGACGGCGGGAACAGTGCCAGGGCGATCGACCCGACCGACCCGATCAGCGAAATCCCTCTCGCTTCCGACGGCGCTTCGATCGCCGAAACCACGGCGACCACCGGAGCTACCGACGCTACCGAAACCGCCGCCCCCGGCACAGCCGCCGAAGGTGACTCGGCCGAACCGATCGCATCCGACCCCGCCGCTTCGAGTGGAGATACTGCCGCGTCAGACGCTGGTCAGACGAAAACTCCAGTTGAAACGGAGGGGTTCGCTCCCCGGGACGCCGCGAAGCGCTCGCTACAGGTCGCCAACGACATGACCGGTCGCAGCACGGGCACCGGCGAGTACGGCGACTTCGTCCGCGTGTTTCGCGACCGCTACGAGCGTCTCTCCCGATTACTGCGCCCGCGGGTGAAACACCGCCCGATCGAGGCGATCCGCTCGATGCCCGGCGGCGCGGAGGTGGCTATCGTCGGGCTGATCTCCGATATCCGCTCGACCCGAAACGGACACCGACTGGTCGAACTCGAGGACACGACGGGCACCTTTCCCTGCCTGTTCGTCACGGGCAAGGAGGTCTCGGAGCGGATCGACGAACTGCTCTACGACGAGGCGATCGCGATCGAGGGCACGCTTTCGGACGACGCGGGGATCTGTTTCGTCGACGAACTCTACTTCCCAGACGTTCCCCGGACGAACGGCCCCTCCCGAGCCGACCGGCACGTCCGGGCAGCACTCGTGAGCGACGTGCACGTCGGCAGCCAGGAGTTCCGGGCCGACGCCTGGAGTCACTTCGCCGACTGGTTGGGCTCCGAGGAGGCTGAACGGGTCGAGTACTTGCTTCTCGCCGGCGATATGGTCGAGGGGGTCGGTGTCTATCCCGGTCAGGACGAGGAACTCGACGTCCTCGATATCTACGAGCAGTACGAGCTCTTCTCCGAGTACCTGAAGGAAGTCCCCGGGGACGTAGAGATCGTGATGATCCCCGGCAACCACGACGCAGTGCGCCTCGCCGAACCCCAGCCGGGTTTCGAGGACGATCTCCGGGAAATTATGAGTGCGCATGACGCCCGGGTCACCTCCAATCCCTCGCTGGTCACGATCGAGGGGGTTTCGGTGCTGATGTACCACGGCGTCTCGCTCGACGAGGTGATCGCCGAACTCCCCGAGGAGAAGGCGAGCTACGACCACCCCCACCGCGCGATGACCCAGTTGCTGAAGAAACGCCACGTCGCGCCCCAGTACGGCGGTCACACCCGCCTCGCGCCGGAAGACCGGGATTACCTCGTGATGGACGACGTGCCCGACGTCTTCCACACCGGTCACGTCCACAAGCTGGGCTATGGCAAACACCGGAACGTCCTCTCGATCAACAGCGGCTGCTGGCAGGACCAGACCGCCTTCCAGAAACGCGTCAATATCGAGCCCGACGTGGGCTATGCGCCGATCGTCGATCTGGATACGCTCGATCTGACGATCCAGAAGTTCACCTAGATGCACCTTTTGCTCTGCGGGCTGGCTTCGCTAGCCCTCGGCAAAATCTGCACCAAAAACCCTCCTCGCGAACTTCACTTCGTTCCGTTCGCTCGTCGGCCCGCTCCTTCGCGCCTGTTGGCGCTCAGTCACGGCGAACCGCTCGCTCACTATCGTTCGCTCGCGGATGCAACAACGAATCCACAACTCTCCGACTTTACTAGAAGTAACTTCTTGTTCAGACAACTTGTTCGATACTCATGGTCGATCTCGTCTACCACACCGCTGAGAGTCGTGATGGAGGACCATCGCCGTTCGACGGGGCGATTCGAGACCTCACTGCCGATGCGGACGTTCTACTGGCCTCCCCATACATCAACCTGGACTACCTCGAATCAATCCTCGCGGACGCCGCTTCCTGGCGTGTGCTGACTGACATGGAGGCATGGCTCGGTAGCGAGCGAAGTGGAACCCCAAAATCGAATCGGAGAGTTCGTCACCCAACATCACGAAAAAATCCACGACGTTCGCGACCTTCACGCGAAAGCGATCGTCGCCGGCGAGGGTGCGCTCGTCGGTTCTGCGAACTTCACCCGAAAAGGGCTCGCTGGTCGGGACGAACTCGCCGTTTCACTGGACGAGCCCGAGTCGGTTGATGAGCTACGCGACTGGTTCGACGAGCTATGGTCGAATAGCTCTTCGGCTACACTCGAGGAACTGGACGAGTTCATTAGCACGTCACAATCTACACCGCGTGACGTGACTCATCGATCAACGCTTTCTATTCCCTCGGACGCGCCGAGAGTCAAATTCCTCGTTGGCTAAAGCAAGCAACGACCGAGATTCGATTGAGATTCCCGAAGATATTGACGTTCGAGAGAAACTCGTCGAACGGGTTGTGGAGGCATCGAGTCGGGAGTGGATCGATCATCACTTCGACTTTCTTGAAGAAGTCTTAGCAATCACCGGACTTCCAAGTGGCGATCCGAGATTGGTCACGTCGATCCCGAAAGCCGGGGGAAATTCACGTTACGATCAACAGTCGCTTCATCCTCACTATCATGCGGTCAGATCGGACTCACACCGGCTTCATTCTGAGCGACGACACGGAGGGTTTGGACGAACTCATCGCGCGGGCTAGTAACTATGAACGGTTCGAGAACGAAGAATCGACCCCTCATTTGCTCGAATTTCACGATGGACTCGATCGAATAGCGGATCCGGCGGTCAAAAGAGGATGGTTGAGGGCAGCACTCAACGAGGTCGACAGAGGTGAGCGATCGTCGTACCGTAGATACCACGAACCAGCCGTCTACAGAGCAGCGGTTGACCACGGCTATAGGCGACGGATCTTGGACGAAGCATTCTAAAACGGATCAGTTCGAGGCCTTGTACGGTCGATTCGCTGTATATTTCGAACCTCTACCCGTTGTCGACCGAAGCGTTATCGCTGCCGCACACGACCGTGTACACATGGGAACGAAGACGATCCGGCTCGACGACGAGGCCTATGAGCGCATCGCAGAGCGGAAGCGCGAGGGCGAGAGCTTCTCGGACGTCGTGAAACGGATCGCCGGCGAGCGCTCGTTGCTCGAACTCGCCGGCGTTCTCTCCGACGAGGAAGCCGAGGCGACGCGCGAGACGATCGACGCGCGTCGAGAGCGCTCCCGGGAACGTTCCGCGGAGATCGCGACACGTCTCGATGCGAGCGAGGACTCGTGATCCTCGATACGACCTTCGTCATCGACGTGATGAACGACGACGAGGAGGCTATCGAGCTCTACCGGGAGGCAGAAGCCGCCGGCCAGCAGCAGTATCTCTCCTCGGTCACGATTCTCGAACTGTACGAAGGCGTCGCTCGTGCCATCGACTCCGCGGCCGAGCGCGAGCGAGTTCGTGACGTCATCGATACGAGACCCGTCCGATCGGCCGATCGAACAGTAATGGCGAAAGCCGGCCGGATCAGCGGCGAACTGATCACTGAGGGTATGGAAATCGACCGGGAGGACTGTATCATCGCGGCAACCGCACTCATTGAGGAACGGCCGGTAGTGACGCGTAACGTCTCGCGCTTCGAGCGCATCGACGGGCTTGACGTACGCTCGTACTGACCTGGCTCCATCGTTCCGATCGAAGCACTATGCCGTAACTACCCCTCGAATCCTTCCTCGAAGGCGAAGGTCCCGTCTCGCTGGACGACTTCCCCGTCCAGTTCGATCCGCGAATCCGTGGTCATATCGACGATCATGTCGACGTGAGCGGCCGAGTCGTTGCCTTCCTGATTCTCGCCGACCGTCATATCGTAGGCGTTGCCGACCGCCAAATGGACTGTGTCGCCCATCTTCTCGTCGAAGAGCATGTTGTAGGTGAACCGATCGATCTCCCTGTTCATCCCGATGCCCAGTTCGCCTAGTCGGCGCGCGCCCGGGTCGGTCTCCAAGATCTCGGTCAGTACGTCCTCGTTCTTCTCGGCGGCGTATTCGACCACCTCGCCCTCCTCGAAGACCAGACGGGCGTCGGTGACCTCCCGGCCCTGGCGGTAGACGGGCTTGTCGAAGTAGACCTCGCCGGCGACTGACTCGAAGACGGGCGCAGTGAAGACCTCACCCCCAGGCAGATTGTGTCTGGCGTCGTCGTTGATCGGAATCATTCCGTCGATCGACATGGTGAGATCGGTACGTTCACCTGAAACGATTCGGACCGTAGAGGCGCTGTCGAGGCGCTCGACCATCTCCTCCTGGAAGTCGCGCTGGGCTTCCCAGTCGAGATTCACCGCGTCCCAGACGAACTGCTCGTAGGCTTCCGAACTGGTTTCGGCGAGCTGGGCGCTCGCAGCGGTCGGGAACTGGGTGAGACACCAGCGTTTCGACAGCGCGACCTCCTGGACCGGTTGGCTGGCGCGCTGGCGCGCGGCGGTCGCGGCCGGCTCCACATCGGAGGTTTCGGTGGCGTTTCGCGGCGCGCGGATCGTAATCAGGACGTCGCTTTCCTCGTAGAGCGCTTTCGTGTGTCTCGGTGTCTCAAGTTCCTCCTGGTCGGCCGCACGCATGAACGCCCGGTCGGCCCGCTCGCTTTGACCCACATGGATCGGGGTCGCGTCCCGATCACCGATCGCCTCGTAGAGCGCGACGAGGAGGTCTTCTGCCTCGGGTGGCGCGCTGAGGACGACCATATCGCCGGCCTCGATTCCCGTGGAGTGATCGGCGATCACCTGAGCGTGCTCGCGGATACGCGGGTCCATACTCTCCGATGCTTTCGGGGCGCGCAAACTTCTTTTGAGTTCCCCCGATTCGATCGGCATGCCGGTTGCCCAGTATCGAGCCCTCGGTATCGGTGCCGGCGTTCGTGCTCGGCTCCCCAAGGACTGCGGTGCCCACGACCGTCGGCTATTTTGCCCTCGCTCCCGGCTTCCCGGTATGATCGATCTCCGCAGCGATACGGTGACCAGACCCGGCAGCGAGATGCGCGAGGCCGCCCGCGACGCCGAGGTAGGCGACGACGTCTACGGCGAGGACCCGACGGTAAACGAACTGGAGCACCGAGCTGCAGAGGTAGTGGGCAAGGAGGCGGCCATGTACGTCCCCACGGGGACGATGGGCAACCAGGCCGCCGTCCGGACCCACACCGAACGCGGCCAGGAAGTGCTCTTGGAATACGAGAGCCACGTCTACAAGTGGGAGGTCGGCGGCCTCGCTCAACTCTCGAGCGTCCAGCCCCGGACAGTAGACGGCGGAGAGCGGGGCGTGATCACCCCCGAAGCCATCGAGGACGGCTACGTCGCCGAGGACGTTCATCGCCCTGGAACCGGATTGCTCTGTCTGGAGAACACCCACAACTCGAAGGGCGGGAGCGCGATCGCACCTGAAAAAATCGACGCCGCCGCCGAGACCGCTCGTGAGTTGGGATTCCCGACCCACGTCGACGGTGCCCGGCTGATGAACGCCACCGTTTCGCTCGACGTCCCGCCCGAGCGACTCGTCCGCGAGGTCGACTCGGTCATGTTCTGTCTCTCGAAGGGATTAGGAGCACCTGTCGGCTCGATGCTCGCCGGCCCCGAGGAGTTCGTCGAGCGCGCGCGCCGGCACCGGAAACTACTGGGCGGTGGGATGCGCCAGGCGGGAATCATCGCCGCTCCGGGGCTCCGTGCGCTTTCCAATCGCGAGCGCCTCGCCGAGGACCACGAGAACGCCCGCCGGCTCGCCGCGGGTTTGGACGGGATCGACGGAATCTCCGCGCGCGACCCGGAGACGAATATCGTCCTCATCGATACCGAGATGCCCGCCACCGACTTCCTCGAGAGTGCGGCCGAAGTCGATGTCCTGGGGGTACCCTTCGACGATCACCTCGTTCGCCTCTGTACGCATCTCGACGTCTCCCGAAAGGACGTCGAAGCGGCTATCGATCGGCTCGAAACGGCACTCGCATAGGCTCAATGCCCGATCGACGGCCATTCGACCGACGTCGACCCGTTCGATAGTCGTTGCACTCGATAGTACACGGCGCGATCGAGAGGGTGTAGTGAGCTACTGTTTGCCGCTCTCGAAGCCCTCGCGGAGGCTGAGCAGCGTCCGGCGGATAAGGAGATAGACCCCGAAGACGAAGACGAGCATGACCACGACGAGACCGACGAGTACCGGATCGATGCTCAAACCCATATCCTGGCGTTTGCCTCCCTTCCTAAAGCCGTTTCGGGGCTGGCGTCGATCGTTTCGGGCCCCCGGCGTCAACATCGGTCGTCCGGCCGAATCGGACTACCCGATCGGTTCGGGTCTCCGATCACCGGTCTCTGGTTTGCAGCGACCGACCCCCGATCTCTCACTTCTCGAGCGGCGATACCGTGAACGTCTCGAAGACGGTCCCATCGGGCTCGCGCAGCCGGCCGTCGAGCCCGCCTCCCTCGGCGACATCGAGTTCGGCGTGTGCCGGCCGATTCCACCGCGGGTCGGCGTGACTGCCCGGATTCAATAGGACCAGGTCGCCCGCCTCGGTCACGCCCGGCTGGTGGGAGTGCCCCGAGACGACGAGCGTCGCGTTCGACTGGCGACCGAGCAACGACAGCGCCGTCTCGCTGTGCTCGTGGCCGTGACAGAGCGCGATCCGTACTCGGCTGTCGAACCCCTCGCTCGCGAGATCGATCACCCGCGTCGCGGGCAAGTGTTCGGCGAGTTCTGCCGCGTCGTTGTTGCCATAGACCGCCCGGAGGTCGGTAGCCTCGCGCTCGAAGCCCGCGAAGACGTTCTTGGTGGTGAAATCGCCCGCGTGGAGCACGAGATCGGCCTCGCGGACGGCGTCCGCGGTGTGGCCTTCGAGCCGGTGATCCGAGCTTCCGTGTGTATCGGAGACGACGGCGATCATACCGAATCGAACGCGAACCAGACGTATGAATCCCAATCCACGAGCTATTTGCCGGTCGCTATCGGACCCCGTGTAATGGCTGAAAGCAAGTCGGTCGTGATCGCCGCGCTGATCGCCAACGGGGCGATCGCGATTCTCAAGTTCGTCGGCTATCTGCTTACGGGCAGTGCGGCGATGTTATCGGAGACGTACCAGTCGGTCTCGGATACCGGCAATCAGGTGTTCTTACTGATCGGCATCCGTTACTCGGAGCGCAGCGCCGATCAGACCCATCCCTTCGGCTACGGCAAGGCACAGTTCTTCTACAGCTTTCTCGTTTCGGTGCTTCTGTTCGGCGTCGCCGGAATCGAGAGCGCGAGGAAGGGCTACGAGGCGATCGTCGGCGAGGGCACCTACAGCGTGAGTAACGCCACCATACCGCTGATCGACGTGACTCTTAGCGGCGCACAGATCAGCTACATCGTTCTCTCCCTCGCGATCCTGTTCGAGGTGTACGCACTTAGGGAGGCGAACGCGGGAATGAGATCCCAGATCGAAGAACACGACTGGAGCGGCTACCGCGAGGCCTTCCGGAAGACCAGCGACGTGACCACGCTCACGGCCTTCGTCGAGGACTCGATCGCTATGGCCGCCGCCGCGATCGGCATGATTGGTATATACCTCACTGAATTGACAGGAAATCACGTCTACGATGGGATCGCTGCCTTCGTGATCGGTTTTCTCTTGATGGGTTTCGCCGTTGCCCTCGCCTGGCAGAACAAGCGGCTCATCCTCGGCGAGAGCCTACCCGTCGACGAGGAAAAACAGCTCCGTGATCGAATCACCGGCACGGACGACGTTGATACCATCGCCGACTTCCGAACGGTGTACTTCGGTCCCGAGGAGATCATCGTCGCCGCCGACGTGGCGTTTGAATCAGGTCTGGACACCGCCGCGATCGGCGACCGAATCGACGCAATCGAAGCCGCCCTCCGAGAGATAGAACCCCAGATCAGAAACGTCTACATCGAACCCGAGCGCCCGACGGACGGAACCGAGAGCACAGCCTAATCACCGACGTTCTACTATCGTTCTCCCCCGACTCGCCTCTCTCTTCCGGAGCCTTCGGCCGCTCGTGCTCTGCAGTGTCTTCCCGGCCTGCAATAGGACCGCTAACGCCCCTGCCGACGGAGACGAATCCTCTTGAGGGCTGCCATCGAAGAGGGAAAGCGATGATAACGGGCGTTCACCACGTCGGTCAGATAGTCGAGGACTTCGATAGTGCGCTCACGCTTACCGAGGACGCCGAGAGCCGGGACGACGCCGGGAGCGGGGACGGCACCGACCCGGCGGTACGGATGGTCTTCACCGAGATACCCGACTGTCAGTTCCATCTGATCGCCCGCGAGAAGCGAGGCACCGATATCGACCCGCTACTGGATTCCCTAGTAGCTGTCTCGCCCTATCACGTCGCCTACACTGTCCAGAATATCCGCGAGGCGATCGCCGGGGTCGAAGCGGCGGGCTTTGCAATGTACGACTCCGAGCCGACATCCGGACTCGGACCCTACGAGCGAGCCTTCGCCGACCCCGAAACCGTGCCCCGGAATCCCTTTCGAGTTCGTCGAGCTAACCGGTTGAATCCTCGTCCCTATCACTCCGGTCAGCTTCCCACTCCCCTTCTTTGAGTACCTCGTCGAGAATTTCGAGTACCTGCTCCGGGTCGATATCCCGATGGACGTTCTCGTGGTCGATCGCGATCGTCGCCTCGCCGTCGTGTTCCCTCTCTTCGTGGGTTTCTACGCGCTCGCTCAACGAGTCCGGCTTCACCCACTGAGATACCCACCCACAGTCATAACAGCGCGCCCGGAGGAGCTTCGTCCGATTCCGGTCGGGATCGGGGTCGGTGCTCATCGGTCCTCCGCTCTCATGTCGATCACTCGCGGTGCGGAATCGACATCGTTCCGGCGGATCGCTACCCAGTCAGTAACTCCGAGAGCGTCGTCTGCACGTACCAGACCAACTCCCCGCGTTTCGTGTCCCATTCGGGCATCCATCCTGCGCCGTCGTCGGCCATCACCGGTTTCCAGCGGTTACTTTTCCTCGTGATCCGCACCGTCCACCCAGTGCGCAGGCTCCCGTCCGATCCGGCGTAAATCGATAGCTCCTGGTCGTCTCTCATCGCCCGCCCTATGCTTTGGGAACATAATAAACTTAGCAAAAATAACTTGGGAACATATCGAGCGGGCAGAGAGCACTCGTCGTGATCGACCGTCGAACGGCGACCAAACCCTGGCCGACGGCCCGGTTTCCGGGGGTAGAGACGAGGGCTTATGTTCCGAGCCGCCGAAACATCCGGTAGTGGCCGAATCGACGCACGCGCGCTTCTTCCCATACGACTCGCCCTACGAGAACCAGCGCGAGGCGATCGCGGGGGTCTACGACGCTTTGGAGAACGACCGGGACGTCCTCTTCGAGGGTGCCTGTGGCACCGGCAAGACCCTGGCGGCGCTCGTCCCTGCCCTTGCCTTCGCCCGCGAGACCGACAAGACGGTCGCGATCACGACCAATGTCCACCAGCAGACCCGCCAGTTCATCGAGGAAGCCCGGGCGATCCGTGGTGAAGAGCCGATCCGTGCGGCCGTCTTCCGGGGCAAGGCCTCGATGTGTCACATCGACGTCGGCTACGAAGAGTGTGAGGTCCTCCGGGACGCTACCAAGGACGTCATCGATCTGGAAGAAGACAAACGCGAGCTCGAAGAGCGCCAGGGTGATCTCTTGGAGCGCGCCCAAGCCGGCGACGACAGTGCCACCGAAGCGCGCGGTGCGGTCATGGACGAATTGCAGACTGTGGAAGCCGATCTCGAGGATCTTCAGGAACGATCGGTCTGTGAGCACTACTACGGGAATTTGACTACTGACACCGACGACTTTTACCAGTGGCTCTATGGGGGGGTTCGGACGCCCGAGGAGATCTATGACTACGCCGAGCGCGAGGGGCTGTGTGGCTACGAATTACTGAAGGACGGCATGGAGGGCGTCGATCTCGTGGTCTGTAACTACCACCACCTGCTCGATCCCGTGATCCGCGAGGCCTTCTTCCGGTGGCTCGGCCGGGACCCCAAGGACGTGATTCCCGTCTTCGACGAGGCCCATAACGTCGAACGCACCGCCCGCGAGCACGCCACTCGGACGCTCACCGAGACCACCCTCGACAGCGCGCTTGCCGAACTCGAGGAGGCCGACGACTCGCGAGCGAGCCAGGCGAGAAACGCTATCGGCGCGTTCCGCGAGGCACTTCTCGCGACCTACGACGAGGAGTTGGGCCTCGGGGCCCGCGAACGCGTGGGTGAGGATTGGAAGGATCTCTCGATTTCGAACCCCGAGGGACGCGACGACCTCACCCTTGCCTTTCTCTCTGCCTACGAGGGCCAGGGCATCGACCTCGACACGGACGCTGCCCTTTCCTTGGGTACTGCCCTCGACCGCCAGTACGACCGGGCCTACCGCGACGGTGAGACCGACGTCCGCCGGGATTGCCAGACCCTCCAGGCCGCCGCCTTCATCGAGACCTGGCTCGCGGATGGCGCGAGCGGCACACACTTCCCCGTGCTCTCCGTGCGCCGGGGTCCCGAAGGGGTCTATGGCCGGGCGGAACTCTATGCCTGTATTCCACGGGCGGTGACCCAGGACCTCTTCGAGGAGGTCCACTCTACGGTCCTCATGAGCGCAACGTTGCGCCCCTTCGACGTAACGGCGGATGTCCTCGGCCTAGAGGACCCGGCGACGATGGCCTTCGACCTCTCCTTCTCGGAGGAGCGCCGCCGCACCTACGCGATCGAGACCCCTGCACTGTTCGCGAGCGCGCGCGAGGACCCGGCGACCCAGGAGACGATCGCCGATACCCTTCGGGACGTCATCGAGTTCACGCCCGGCAATTCGCTCCTCTTTTTCCCGAGTTATAGCGAGGCCGAACGGTATCACCGACTGCTCGAGGGCACCACCGATTCGACGCTGCATCTCGACGAACCGGGAGTCCGGGCCGAGGGGATGCGCCTGGAGTTCACCGACAGCGAGGACGCCACCTTGTTCACCTCGCTGTGGGGCACGCTCACCGAGGGGGTGAGCTTCGACGGGGACGACGCCCGAACGGTAGCAGTCGTCGGGGTTCCCTACCCGTATCTCGACGACCGACTCCGGGCCGTCGAGAACGCCTACGGCGAGGCCTTCGGCGACGGCGGGAGCGGCGGGAGTAGTGGCAGCAACGGCGGAGACGACGACGCCGGCTGGCGATACGCCGTCGAGATCCCGACGATCAGAAAGACCCGCCAGGCTCTGGGGCGCGTGCTTCGCTCGCCCGAGGACTTCGGTGCCCGGCTCCTGCTCGACGAACGGTACACCGAACGCGCGACCCGCGAGATGGGCAAGTACGCCGTCCGCGATACCTTCCCGCCGGAAGAACGCACCGAGATCGTCGACGTCGCGCCGGACAAGCTGAAGTTCGCGCTGCTCAATTTCTACGGTGATATGGACGCCTACGACGGTCCGCCGCCGATACCGTAGTTCCCGCCGGCCCCAATGGGTCGCTCCGAAGCGAGAGCGGTAGCGTTCTATGGGAACCGGTGCGAACCTGGGAAAGGCCGAAACCAGCCGCGAGCACAACCCTCTCGTCGCTTCGGATAGTAGCACGCGCATGCGCGCGACACCTCCTGGACCGAAGGGCGCACCCGTCATCGGGAACACTCGCCGTTTCGCCCGCGATCCGTTCTCGTTCATGAGTGCCTGCCGGGACGCCTATGGCGACGTCGCGCAGTTCTCCCTCGCCGACGACCCAGCCTACCTGCTCACGAACCCCGCGGACGTAGAACGCGTCCTCGTCTCGGAGGAACGCAAGTACCGTAAGCCCCTCTTCGACGACGACCTGAAGGACCTGCTCGGCAACGGCTTGCTGCTCAGCGAGGGCGATTTCTGGCGTCGCGAGCGCCGCCGTGCCCAGCCGGCCTTCGATATGCGCCGGATCGGTGGCCTGACAGGGATGATGACCGATCACGCCGAAGACACCCTCGCCGAGTGGAGCGACGGCGAGACGATCTCCATCGACACCGAGATGGCTCGCCTCACTGTCAAGATCATCGTCGATACGATGTTCGGTGTGAGCTTCGAGGACGAAACCGTCGAGCGAATGCAGGCGAACCTAGAACCCCTCGGCCGGCACTTCGAACCCGACATCCTCCGCACGCTGCTGCCCGAGTGGGTACCTACCCAGGAGAATCGTGAGTACCAGGCCGCGATCGAGACCTTAGAGGAACTCCTCGAGGACGTACTGGCCGAACGCCGGGGCACCGCCGAGGACCCGAGCGTCGATCCCAGTACGACGGATATCGGGGGCGACCGGCCGATGGACCTCCTTTCGATCTTGCTGCGCGCCCAACCCGAGGAGGAGGAGGTAGACGACGAGTTGCTGCGCGACGAGCTGATGACGATGCTTCTGGCAGGTCACGACACTACCGCGCTCGCGCTCACCTACACCTGGTATCTGCTCGCGCACAACCCCGAAGTCGAAGCGACCCTTCACCAAGAGTTCGACGAGGTGCTCGGCGGCCAGGTACCGACCATGGCCGACATCGGGAACCTGGAGTACACCGAACGCGTGCTGACCGAAGCGATGCGGCTGTACCCGCCGGTCTACTCGCTGTTTCGGGAGGCACGAACCGACGTCCGTCTCGGCGGCTACCGCGTCCCGAAGGGGTCGGTGCTCATGCTGCCCCAGTGGGCGATCCACCGCGACCCCCGATACTACGACGATCCCCTCGAGTTCGATCCTAGTCGTTGGAAGCCGGAGCGTGCCGCCGAGCGCCCGAACTACGCGTATTTCCCCTTTGGCGGCGGCCCCCGCCATTGTATCGGCAAGCGTTTCTCGATGCTCGAAGCGACCCTGATCCTCGGGACGATCGGGCAGGACTACCGGCTCGAACTGACCTCCGCGGAACCGATCTCCCTCCAGGGGTCGCTTACCACCCATCCCGAGGAGCCGATCGAGGCGGTCGTCCGCGAGCGATAGCGTTCGATCGACCGGTCGACCGGATCGATCAGTCCTCGGCGGCGTTCCCCGTCGGGCCCGCGATCCGGCGATCGAGGAAGTCATCCAGGTACTCTAAACCCCCCGGATCTTCTGGTCGATATCCGAGAAACCGTGACCCTCCTCGCCGAGTTCGTGGTACTCGTACTCGCCTTCTCTGCCGTCCTCGCTCTCGGTGAAGCCGTGTTCGTCGAGCGCGTCCCGGAAGATCCGTGCCTGGGAGACCGGAACCCGTCGGTCGTTGACACCATGCAAAACGAGCAGCGGCGCGGCGAGGTTCTCAACGTGGGTGACCGGCGAGCGCTCCGCATAGAGGCCGGGGTTTTCGGCGGGCGTGCCGAGGTTCTTCTCGGGGAGTTCGGTCCGGAAGTGAGCCATGGTGTTTTCATACATATCCCGCAGGTCGGTCACGCCGACCGAGGCGATCCCGGCAGCGTAGAGTGCAGGGTACTGAACCAGTTGCCAGTACGCCGAGTAGCCACCGTAGGACCCGCCGTAGACGACCACGTGATCGTCGTCGAGCCACTCGTGAGCGTCGAACGCGTGTTCGACGCCGCTCGCGATATCGCCCTGCTCGGCACCGCCCCAGTCGTCGTAGATCGCCTCGACGAACGACCGGCCCCGACCGGTCGAGCCCCGATAGTTCACCTGCAACACCGAGAACCCGCGCTGGAGTAAGAATTGCGTGCGATAGGAGAAGGTGTCGCTGTTTCGGGAGTATGGACCGCCATGCGGGTTGACGATCAGTGGCGAGGGCCGTGCGCCCGAATCGTAGAGCAACGCGCCGATCTCCATCGTCTCGGAGGGATCCTGAGAAACGGCTTCGGCGGGCGTCTCCGGCCGGCCGTCGGACTCGAAGGTGAAGTACTCGCTGTCGGCGAACTCGGCCGGCGAGAAGCTTCCGTACTCGGCTTCGAGGAGAATCTCGATGTCGTCGCTTGCGAGATCGTACGCGAGGAGGTCAGGCCGGCGCGTCGAGGTCGTATGCGTTGGCAACACCCGATCGTTTCCCAGTAGGCTCTCGCCGGCCATCCCGAAGCTCGCGATCCCTCCCGAAAGGTCGAACTCCCTCGCTTTCCCCGACTCGAGATCGTAGACGATCGGAATCGTCCCGGCCTCACGCGTTCAGGTCCCGAGCACGCGAGTTCCGTCCTCGGTGAACGCCGCGGGCGCTTTCTCGTGAGTGCGATCCCCGAGCCACCGTATCGACTCGCTCTCGAGATCGTACACGCCACAGCGCATGCGGTCCTCGGTGTTGTCGGCGACGAGCAGTCGCTCGCCGTCGGGCGATAGCGTCCCCGCCATGGCGGCCGGTTCGTAGTCAGTGAGCTTGGTTGTTCTATCCTCGGCGAGATCGTGGCGATAGCAGTTCATCTGGCCCTCGCGGCTCGATCCGACGAGAAGGGACTCGCCATCCGGCCCGATGTCCTGAAGGACGTTCTGACCCGCCGACCGGATGACCGGATCGACTTCGCCCGCGCGGTCGATCGCGTAGATGTCGTTCTGCTCGTCGCCCTCCTCGTCGCGGTGGAAAAAGACCCGTTCGCCATCGCTGTCCCACCTGATGAACCACTGGGCGTTCCGTGGCACCTTGCCGTCGCTCCACTGCTCGCGCTCGCCGGTCTTGATGTCGAGGACGTACGACTCGTTGCGGCCCGTCTCGTTGTAGTAGAAGACGATCTCCTCGCCCGCGGGCGAGGCGGTCGGGTGAGCGATCGTCGGTAACCTCGCGAGTTCCTGCAGGACGTCTGCGTTCTCCGATTCGGTCATCGTGCGAAGAGGGAGAGCTGATCGTGGTAATAGTTATCCCACCCACAGCGGAAGTGAAACAGCGGGTCGAGCGTTCGCCCGACGGCACCCTCGCTGTTCACGATTCGGCGGATTCAGGCGGGCAGCGGGACGCGTCCGACCGTTTCCCGGTATCGCGGGTCGTAGAAACGAAGTTCCGAGACGGTCCACTCGATCGGGTCGATCTCACCCATCTCACTTACTAAGTCCCGTGCGGTTTCCAGCGACCCGTCGCGTGCGAGCGTCACGTGCGGGGTGTAGTCCTTGCCCTCGAGATCGGCGACCGCGCCGAACTCCTCGACCAGCCGCTGGTGGACCCGATAGATGCCGGGACTTTCGATCGCGAAGTAAAGCACCGGATCCGAGCCCCGCGTCGGCCGTTCGAAGCAGTCGATCCCGGTGATCCGGGCCTCGAACGGGGGCACGTCTTCGAGCACCGGCCGAACCCGCTTTCGAAGCGTCGCCAGCCGGTGGCTCGCGTCCGACGCCCTCTCCATGTTCTTCTCGCCGCCGCCGAAGCGCTTCACGAGCAGGGTGTGGTCCTCGCGAACCCGCTCGAAGGCAGTGAGACGCGGGAGGAGGCCGGCTGCCAGTCGCTTCGCTTCGCCCGGCACTGGGGCGTTGAGGCTGTACCGACGCCCGATCACGCGCTTCCGTCCATTGTCCGCCGTCGGGTTTCCGTCGGTATAAGCGCCGCCCTCGACTTCGGTCTCGGCTGGGGTTCGCTCGCCTTCCCTGTCGTTCGATAGCCCCCCGCAAGCGCTCGCGTTCCGCTCTCGCCCGGTCTCGAAACGCTTTAGTAGACATCCGACGGTAACAGGAGATATGACACGGACTCGTCTCGCCGGTCGCTCGCTCGCGACCGACGGGACTTCCCTTCCCCCGCGAGTCCGACGACCGGGCCCCCTTTAGGCCCGCATACACTCTTCCTCCCACGTTTCGCCTTCGCCTCCCAGTTCCCACGTTCCGGAGCTGGCGCACCGATCGCTACTGACCGATCACTACCAGAGACCAGATGCAATCCGACGACTCGACCACCCCGACCGACCTGTCCGATTCGACCGATCCGGCTGCCATCGACGACCCGACCGACACCGACGCGAACCGGGTCGCGCTCGCCTTCTCCGGCGGGCTCGATACCACCGTCTGTGTGCCCCTCTTAGAGGAGGAGTACGGCTACGAGGAGGTGATCGGCGTCACCGTCGACGTCGGCCAACCCGACGCGGAGTTCGAGGAAGCCCGCGAGACCGCCCGGGCTCTCGGCTTAGAACACTACGTCGTCGACGCCACCGACGCCTTCGCCGATGTCTGTTTGGATGGGGTGCGGGCGAACGCCGCCTACCAGGGCTATCCTTTGGGAACTGCGCTCGCCCGGCCCGTGATCGCGGCAGCGATTCAGGAAGTCGCCGAAGAGAACGACTGTGGCGCGCTCGCACACGGCTGTACCGGGAAGGGCAACGACCAGCTACGCTTCGAGACGGTCTGGCGGCAGTCGGATCTTGAGGTCTGTGCGCCGGTCAGGGAACTCGGGCTCACCCGCCAGTTCGAACAGGCCTACGCCGCCGAACGGGATCTCCCCGTCGAAGGGGGTAACGAGGGCGACTGGAGCATCGACACCAATCTCTGGAGCCGTGCGGTCGAGGGCAACGAACTCGAAGAGCCTTCTTACGTACCTCCCGAGGGGATCTACGACTGGACGGCAGCGCCGGGCGAAAGCGATCCCGAAACCCTCACTATCGACTTCGAGGAGGGCTATCCGGTCGCGATCGACGGCGAGGCGATGGATCCCGTCGAGTTGATCTCCCGGCTCAACGAGCGCGCTGGGGCTCAAGGTGTGGGCCGCACCGACGTCATGGAAGACCGGATGCTCGGGCTCAAGGTCAGGGAGAACTACGAGCACCCCGCAGCGACAGTCCTCTTGGGTGCTCACGGCGCGCTCGAGGATCTCGTGCTCACAAAGGAGGAACGCTCCTTCAAGACGACGATCGATCAGCGCTGGGCGGAGAAAGCCTACGAAGGGCTGCTTTCTGCCCCGCTCGTGAACGCATTGGAAGGCTTCATCGCGGAGACCCAGAGCCGGGTGACCGGCACGGTGACGATAAAACTCACCGGCGGGCAGGCCCGGCCCGTCGGTCGGGAGAGCCCCTATGGGGTGTATTCGGCGTCCGCGGCGTCGTTCAACACCGAGACTGTCGGGGACATCACCCAGGGCGACGCGACCGGCGTCGCGAAGTATCACGGCTTCCAGGAGCGCCTCGCGAACACCGTCATCGAGAGCGCGAGCGAGGCCGAGGATCCGCTCGAAGCGGCCACCGACGGCGGTGCGAATAGCGAAAGCGAGGACGACGCGATCGAGAGCGACCAGGCCGAGACGACGAACGAGGACCGCTGAAATGAGTGGAGAGGACACATCCGGGAACGCCGTCCGCCGCGATCGCTTCAGCGGCGGGCCCGCCCGGAGCTTCCTCTCCTCACTGTCGGCCGACGAGCGGATCTTCGACGCGGATCTCGCGGTCGATCGCGCCCACACCGTGATGCTCACAGAGCAGGGGATCGTTGACGCGGAGAGTACGAAAGCGATCCTCGCGGCCCTCGAAGAGATCGAAGCCGCCGGGTTCGGGGCGCTTCCCGACGGCGAGGACGTCCACGAGGCGATCGAGACGGCCGTGATCGATCGCGTCGGGCCCGAGGGAGGGAGGATGCATACCGCCCGCAGCCGCAACGACGAGGTCGCGACCTGCATTCGCTACCGGCTGCGGGGCGATCTGTTAGAGGCTATCGAGGCCGTCTGTGGACTGCGGGAGGCACTGTTGGCGAGTGCGGCCGAGCACGTTTCGACCACTATGCCCGGCTACACGCACCTCCAGCCGGCCCAGCCGACGACCCTCGCGCACTACCTCTACTCGTACGAGGCGGCCTTCCGGCGGGACACCGAGCGGCTAACGGAGGCCTACGGCCGGACGAACCGCTCGCCGCTCGGTGCCGGGGCCTTCGCGGGCACCACCTTCGATATCGACCGCGAGCGGACGGCCGAGCTGCTCGGGTTCGAGTTGCTCCTCGAGAATTCGATGGACGCGGTCTCGACCCGGGATTTCTGCCTCGAGTCGGTCGCGATCCTCGCTGGCCTCGCGACCACTCTCTCAGGTCTCGCCGAGGATTCGATTGGCTTCGCGAACCGCGATTATCTAACGCTCGCGGACGAGTACGCCTCGACTTCCTCGATCATGCCCCAGAAGAAAAACCCCGACGCGCTCGAACTCGTCCGGGCGGCGGCCGGCGAGGCGAGCGCGGGCCTCGATGGGCTCTCGACGACGCTCAAAGGGCTACCGCGCGCGTACAACCGAGACCTCCAGGAAGCGACGCCCCACGTCTGGCGAACGGTCGACACCGTCACCGAAGCCACTGACGTGACCGCTGGCGCGATCGCGACCGCAGAGTGGAACGGGCCCGCCCTCGCCGACGCGGCCGCCGAGGGTTTCTCGACGGCGACCGGCGTCGCAGACCTACTCGCCTCTCAGGGCGTGCCCTTCCGGACGGCCCACGAAGTGGTAGCGAGTGCGGCCGAGCGTCTCGGGAGCGGGGAACTCGCCTATCGCGAGGCCCAGCGCGCAGCGATCGAAGCGGCGGCCGAGGACCTACTCGATGACCCTTTAGAGAGCTACGTCTCCCGAGAGGCGCTCGCGGCGGTTCTCGATCCTGAGGAAAGCGTCGCGAGCCGCGACTCGACAGGCGGGCCAGCCCCCCAGGCCGCGCACGAGGCCCTCGAGGACGCACAGGAGGCACTTGCTGACGACGGCGAGGCACTCACGGAGCGCCGCGAGGCACTCGCTTCGGCCCAGCAAACACTCGACAAGGAGGTGAGCGCGTATCTCTGACCGACCGCCGTCCCCTTCCGGGGACTACCTACCACTATCGTGATATAGAGATCCGATATGACGCGCGAGATGCGATCTGTGCACGAACAGCGGGAGCTACGATACAGTAATCTATTTGGTATTTCCGAAGGAGTTAAGTGAATGGCGAGAGGAGAGAGGGGTACGATGGCAGAATGTGTCGAGTGCGGGGCTGACGTGTCCCTGCCTGACAGTCCGGAGGTCGGAGAGATCGTCGACTGTACCACCTGTGGTGCCGAACTGGAGATCACCGAGACCGACCCGGTGACCGTAGAGATTGCGCCCGAACTCGAGGAGGACTGGGGAGAATGAACCAGGCGACGGCGGGTGCGTCCCGCGTCCTGACGGTGGCCTGAAAATGCATCTCGGGATACTCTACTCGCGGATCCGCCGCGACGAGAAGCTACTTCTCTCGGCGCTGCGCGAGCGGGGCCACGAGGTAACGAAGATCGACGTCCGCGAGCAGCGCTTCGGGTTCGATACTCCACCCGAGGACTTCGACAGTGTGGATCTGGTCGTCGATCGGTGTCTCGCGACCAGCCGGAGCCGCTATGCGACGCGATTCTTGGATGCGTACGGCATCCCTGTCATCAATAGCGCGGCGACCGCCGACGTCTGTGCGGACAAGGTGAAGACGAGCCTCACACTCGATAGTGCAGGAATTCCGACACCGGCGACCGAAGTCGCGTTTACGACCGACAGTGCCTTACAGTCGATCGAGCGCTTCGGGTATCCCTGCGTACTCAAGCCCGTGGTCGGCTCCTGGGGCCGGCTCATGGCGAAAGTCGAGTCGCGCTCGGCGGCAGAAGCCATCCTCGAACACAAAGCGACGCTCGGCCACTACGAGCACAAGGTGTTCTACGTCCAGGACTTCGTCCCAAAGCCGGGCCGGGATCTCCGGGTGGTGGCCGCCGACGGCGTGCCGATCGCCGGGATGGCTCGCTCCTCCGAGCACTGGCTCACCAACGCCGCAAAGGGCGCGAGCACGGCGGAATTCGAGATCGACGACGAAGCCCGGGGGCTGGCCGAGGGGGCCAGTACGGCCGTCGGCGGCGGTCTCTTGGGCATCGATCTCATGGAGACCGGAGGATCATATACTGTCCACGAGGTGAACCACACCGTCGAGTTCAAAGCGCTCGACGACGTCGCCGAGGCGGACGTCCCCGAGCAGGTGGTCGACTGGCTCGAGACGGTCGCCGAGGACTGCGAGGTGACGGCCGCATGACCTGGGGGTGGCTCGAGTGAATTCGACCGATATCGAGACCGACGCCGAGGCCGGTTCGGACTCGACACCCGGGACGCTTACCGCGTCGGTCGTCGGCGCGAGTGGCTTCGCCGGCGGCGAACTTTGCAGACTATTGTTTGGTCATCCCGGCTTCGAGGTCGTCCAGGCCACTAGCCGCGAGTACGACGGCCGGTCGGTCGGGATGGTCCACCCCAACCTCCGGGGGACCGACCTCAGATTCACCGACCCCGCCGATCTGGACGGGGTAGACGTCCTGTTCGCCGCGACGCCGCATGGAGTATCGATGGAGCGCATCGACGCGTTCCGCGAGGCCGCCGGCACCGTCGTCGATTTGAGTGCGGATTTTCGGCTGCCCACCGAGGCGGCCTACGAGCAGTGGTACGACGGCCATAGCCGTCCCGAATTGCTCGACGAGGCAGTCTATGCACTGCCCGAGATTTCGCGCGAGGAGCTTCCTGGCGCGGAACTGATCGCCGCCGGTGGCTGTAACGCCACCGTGACGAGCCTCGGATTGCTGCCGCTGGTCGAAAACGGGATCGTCGGGGGCGACGGGCAGGAGGGGAACGCGACCGGAACCGAGCGGATCGTCACGGACGTCAAAGTCGGCTCCTCGGAGGGCGGTGCGGGCGGCGGGAGAGCCTCCTCTCATCCCGAGCGCTCGGGCGTGGTCAGGCCCTACGCGCCGACCTCCCATCGTCACGAGGCCGAAATCGAGGCGAACCTCGGGCTTCGGCTATCCTTTACGGTTCACGCGGTGGATATGGTTCGGGGCGCAGCGGCGACCTCCCACGTCTTCCCGGCCGCAGCGGTCTCGAAGGGCGATCTCTGGGGGGCGTTCCGGGGGGCCTACGAGGACGAGCCCTTCGTCCGTCTGGTAAGCGGTGGCGGCGGCGTGTATCGCTATCCGGAACCGAAAGCTGTTGCCGGGACGAACTTCGCCGAGGTGGGCTTCGAACTCGACCCGCGCAACGAGCGCGTGGTCGTCTTCGCCGCGATCGACAACGTGATGAAAGGCGCGGCGGGTCAGGCAGTTCACGCCGCGAACGTCGCGCTCGGCTTCGAGGAGAGCGCTGGCTTGGAGTTCCAGGGACTGCACCCTGTGGGAGCACCGTAATATGATTTCAGCTACTGACACGGATTCGAACGATTCGGACACGATTATGATGATCAAACAGCCTCGAAAGCCCCCAGTCGCCTCGACTCCCGCGGCTCGCTGTGCTCCTCGGCTCGCTCACTACGTTCGATCGCCTGCGGTGCTTACGTCGCCGGGGTTCGCCGAGGCGACTGGCCCCTTTCAGTCCCACCTGCCAATAAAGACTTTATTCGACGAAACGGCTCTGACGGAGGTCAGGTCGTGACGATCGTCGCGAAGATCGGCGGCGCTCGGGCGGTCGATCCCGCCGGTGCGCTGGCCGATGTCACCGCGCTCGTCGCCGAGGGCGAGGACGTGATCGTCGTTCACGGCGGCTCGACCGCGGTCGACGACACCTTAGAGGATCTCGGCGAGACCCCCGAGTACGTCGAGACGCCCTCTGGCGTCGTCGGGCGCTTTACTGACGAGCGGACGATCGACGTCTTCGAGATGGTCCTCCCTGGAAAGCTGAACACCGACCTGGTGGCCGGGTTGCAGACGGAGGGCGTGGACGCCGTCGGCCTCTCGGGGGTCGATGGAGCGTTACTCACTGGGCCTCGCAAATCGGCTATCAGGGTCGTCGAGGACGGCACGAAGAAGATCCGACGGGGTGATTTCTCGGGGACGATCGAGGACGTGAACACCGATCTCCTGGCCACGTTGCTCGAGGGCGGGTACACACCGGTCGTGACCGTACCGATGCTCGCCGACGGGTGTACACCAGTCAACGCCGACGCCGACCGGGCGGCCGCGGCCGTCGCCGGTGCGCTCGGCGGGCAGCTCGTCTCACTGACGGACGTCCCGGGCGTCCTCGAAGACCCCGAAGAGGAGGACACGCTGATCGACCGCGTCGAAAGCGAGAACGAACTCGCCGCGCTTGAGGACGCCGCCATAGGATTCATGAGTAGGAAGGTGATGGCCGCGATCGAAGCGCTCGACGACGGTGCCAGCGAGGTGATCGTCGCCAACGCCGGCAGCGAGACCCCGATCACCGCGGCACTGGAGGGCGGTGGAACTCATGTCCTGCCCGGCGCAGTCGGCCGAGAGGGGGACGGCGAGGAGACCGAGAACGATGGCGAGAACCGGGCGGAAAGCGAGGAGGTGATCGAGTCGTGACGGGCTTCGTCTACTCCGAGAAACCGATCCAGATCGAGCGCGGCGAGGGCCCCTACCTCTACGACGAGAGTGGAAGCGAGTACCTCGATTTCGGCGCGAGCTACGCCTGTGTGCCCCTCGGACACTCCCATCCCCAGGTACAGGAAGCCATCACCGACCAGCTCGACGCACTCACCTTCGTGCAGGCCTCCTACCCCGTCGACGCCCGCGACGCGCTCTACGACCGGCTCGCGAGCGTCGCTCCGGGCGATATCGAGCACGTCTGGCCGTGTAATTCGGGCACCGAGGCGAACGAAGCCGCGCTGAAGTTCGCCCGCAGCGCGACTGGAAAGGAAAAATTCGTCGCGACGATGCAGGGCTTTCACGGCCGGACGATGGGCTCGCTCTCAACCACCTGGAAATCCGAATACAGAGAACCCTACGAACCCCTGATCGAGGACGTCGAGTTCGTCCCCTACGGCGATAGCGAAGCCCTCGACGAGGCGGTAGACGAGAACACCGCGGGGTTCATCGTCGAGCCGATCCAGGGCGAGGGCGGCATCAACCCGGGCTCCTCGGCGTATCTCCAGGCGGCCCGCGACATCACCGAGAAAGCGGGCGCGGCCCTCATCGCTGACGAAGTCCAAACGGGACTCGGCCGCACGGGGGAGATGTGGGCGATCGAACACGCCGACGTCGTCCCCGATATCCTGACAAGCGCGAAGGGACTGGCCAACGGACTTCCTATCGGCGCGACCCTCTGTAAGGAGTGGGTCGCGGAGGGCGCAGGCCCACATGGCTCGACGTTCAGCGGCGGACCGGTCGTCTGTGCAGCCGCAGACGCGACCCTCTCGGTCATCGAAGATCAGGACCTGCCCGCTCATGCCGAGGCGATGGGCGAGTATTTCGCCGGCGAACTCGATACGGCGCTGGGCGAGACGGTGCGGGACATTAGGGGAACCGGACTCATGACCGGCATCGAGGTGAAACGCGGGTCGAATCGCTTGCTCCGTGACCTCGCGATCGAGCATGGCGTGCTCGCCTTGCCCGCGGGCCGAACGGTCCTCCGACTCCTCCCGCCGCTCACGATCGAGGCCGAGCACGTCGACCGGGTCGTCGAAGCGATCGCCCTGACGATGGGAACGGAGACGGAGGCACAGCCATGAGCTCACAGCGCCAGCGCGATCGTCCCGACGCCCGGGAGCTACTCGTCGATCTCGTCTCCCTTCCCTCGCCCTCCGGCGAGGAGCGGGCCTGCTGTGAGCGGCTGGTCGACTTCTTCGAGTCTCACGGCCGCGAGGTCTGGATCGACGACGTGGGCAACGTCCGCGCGCCCGCGGACGATTCGGTGCTACTCACTTCCCACGTCGATACGGTACCCGGGGACATCCCGGTCGAGATCAAACCCGGGGACGAAAGCGAGACGAGCGAGATCGACGCCGAGAGTAGCGAGATCCCCAGTGACGACGTGAGCGAACAGTTGTGGGGTCGTGGCAGCGTCGACGCGACCGGGGCACTGGCGGCGATGGCGGCCGCGGCCATCGAAGAGGGCGTAAGCTTCGCGGGCGTCGTCCGCGAGGAGGTCGACTCGGGGGGTGCTCGGCACCTGCTGGATACCCGCGAGGCCCCTGATACCGTGGTCAACGGCGAGCCGAGCGGCTGGGAGGGCATTACGCTCGGCTACCGGGGGCTGCTCGCGGGCACCTACGTCGCGACCAGTGAGTCGGGCCATACCTCCCGACCGGAGAACAACGCCATCCAGGACGCGATGGACTGGTGGCGTCGGGTCGAAGAAGAACTCGAACCCGACGAGTGGACGCCGGTCTTCGAGCGCGTCACCACGAAGCCGGTCGGCTTTGCCGGGGGGTCCTCGACCGATGGGCTCTCCGTGGAGGCGACGATGGACGTCCAGCTCCGCGTCCCGCCCGCGATGACCGCCGAGGGGGTCGAGGAGATCGCCGACGGCGTTCTGAACGGGGGGACCGTCCAGTGGAAAGATCGTGTCGAACCGGTCATGCAGTCACCCCGTACGCCCGTCGCCCGAGCCTTCCGCGCGGCGATCCGTCGGGCAGAGGGTGATCCACGCTTGCTCCGGAAGACCGGCACGAGCGATATGAATATCTTCCGAGCCTGGGACTGTCCGATGGTGACGTATGGACCGGGCGACTCGGATCTCGATCACGCCCCGAACGAACACCTCGCGCTCGCGGAGTTCGACCGTTCGCTCGATATCCTCCGGGACGCCGCCGCGACGCTCGCGGGGAACTGAGACCACTACAACCCTCTCCACGCTCGATCAGCACCAGTACTAGTACCATGCCACGTCACTTCCGCGACGTCGATGACCTCTCGCCGGCCGAACTCGAGACCGTACTCGATACCGCCGCCGACCTGAAGCACTCGCTCGATCGGGGCGAGTTCGAAACCCACCTGAGCAATCGCACCCTCGCGATGCTCTTCGAGAAGCCAAGCACCCGGACCAGAGTGTCCTTCGAGACGGGCATGACTCAACTGGGGGGGCATGCGATCTTCCTCGGACCCGAGGACGTCGGTCTCGACGGTCGGGAACCGATCGCCGATCTCTCGCGATCGATCTCGCGGTATGCCGACGCGATCATGACGCGGCTGTTCGATCACGCCCAGTTAGAGGCCTTTTGTGAGCACGCGACCGTTCCCGTCGTCAATGGCCTCACCGACGACGCCCACCCCTGCCAGACGCTCGCGGACCTGCTGACGATCCGCGAGCACCTGGACTCCGATTCCTCGATCGCCTGGATCGGCGACGGTAATAACGTCGCCCGCTCCTTTGTGGTCGGCTGTGGGATGGTCGGTCTCGATCTCACGGTCTGTACTCCGGAAGAATACGCGATCGACGAAGGAGTCCTCGATCGCGCTCGGAAGTTCGGAGGGACGATCGAGGAAACGAGCGATCCCCGCGAGGCGGCCGCTGGAGCTGAGGCGGTCTACACCGACGTCTGGGTGAGCATGGGTCAGGGAAACGAGCGGGAGGCGAAACTCGCGGTCTTCCGCGAGGGCGAGTTCCAGGTGAACGCTGATCTGCTCGACTCCGACACCCAGGTACTTCACTGCCTGCCGGCTCACCGCGGCAAGGAGATCACCGAGGGCGTGTTAGAGAGCGATCGAGCGCTCGTCTGGGAACAGGCCGAAAATCGCTTGCACGCCCAGAAGGGACTTCTGACCGTTCTACTCGACGCGATCTGACCGGTCGTTTTCTCCCAGCCGCTCTTCTTCGATCCCGTTCCGTGCAGGCATAATACGGAAACCCGCTCCGTTCCTCGCTTTCCAGTATGTCGATGGAGACCTACCGAATGGTGATCTCCGAGGACGAGCCCGCCGAGGAGCTGCTCGTCGACGTGTACAATATCGACGATATGATCGAGGCTACCGAACGGATACCCTACGAGGAGTACGCGCTCACCTCGATGACCGAGTCCTCGCCCGATCCCCGCGAGACGGACGCAACCGCCGACGTAACGATCCTCGACGTCCAGGTGACCCGTGTCGAGGAGGCCTTCGAAGTCCGGCTGCTCGGCGATCGCGAGGAACTGGCGGTCGAGCGGATTGCCGACGCTGAGTGGGGACTTACGGACACCGAAGCGTAGCCGCCGAACTGGCTAAGGCGACGAAAAAGACTCCAGTCGTTCTTCGAGGTGGTCGTGCCGGCCGATCGCTCGGTCGAATATCGTGACTATCGAGTGCGAAGGCTGCTCAGATTCCCATTCCCTTCGCGTAGGGGTAGATCGTGCCCAGCACGACGCCGTAGACGACGTGGGCTGGCAGGCTCCCCGGCAGCGCGAAGTTCGGGAACGGTGGTGCGGCCGGGAAACCGACGGCCGCGAGCCAGACCGGCATCAGGAGCGCCGCGAGCACGGCCCACAACACGACGCCATAGACCGCGCCGATTCCGACCGTCGCCCCGACGTTCCCCGAGAACCGCCCGAGGCCACTCATGACCGCCGCGAAGACGACACCGAGCACCGCACTGTGGGACATGTGGACGACCCAGCCCGCGAGCCCGCCGCTCAGACCGTACAGCCCTGGAATCGCGCCCTCGATCACCGGCGCCATCATTATCGATATCATCAGTCCCATCACTGCGCCGCCAGCGAGGCCGCCGACCAGCCCGCTGACCCAGCTCCCAGTGTCGGTCTCGAGGCTCGTTCCCGTCGCACCACTCGTCTCTATCTGTTGGCTCATACAACCCACCTATCTGGGAGGAAGGACATAGCCGTTCGTCGTGCGTGTAGCAACCACGCACTGGCGAAGGTCGCACACGACCGAATTCGGAACCGTTCTTCCCCGTCCTACGATTCCCTCGCGTTCGCGGGCCTCGACCCGACTTCCCGCCCAACGCTCATGGCCGTGCTCGTCCTACCAGTTCTCGATGGACGCTGGCGAGTACGACACGGATGCGGTTCTCGAACGATTGCGGGCCGGCGACCGGGTTCTCGTCTGCACGGACTTTGCGGGCTCGACCTACGAGGTCGTCATGCGCTTCGATGGCGAGACCTATTACTGCGATACGCCCACGACGCTCCATCGCCACGAGACCGAAGACGGCATGTGAACCTGTCTCGAGGACCAGGGGTACAGCCGTGGAGATACCGCTTCCGGTGCCGGCTGACACCGAGTTCCCTCTCGACGACGGCACTCACCTCCCCGACGACGACCGGACTTATTACCCGT
>PXRJ01000049.1:0-20375 GCA_003021705.1 Halobacteriales archaeon QS_3_64_16 | reverse complement strand
CCCCGACGACGACCGGACTTATTACCCGTCGCCCACCACTGTAGGTATGACTAACGCCGATCCGAGCCCCCAGCGCTTCCGGGATCTCATGCTCGACGAGGAACCGAGCTTCGCGGACGTGATGACCTGTGTATTCGGGATCCAGCGCCACGAGTCTCGCACCTACCTCGAACTCCTCGACCAACCCAGTAGCACCGTCGCCGAACTCGCCGATGCACTCGACCGCGACCGATCGAACGTGAATCGCTCGCTGTCGACGCTCCTGGAGAAGGGACTGGCGACCCGGGGCCGGCGGCTGCTCGATGGGGGCGGGCACGTCTACCAGTACACCGCGACGCCCCTGCCCGACGCGAAGGAACTCATGCACGAGACCTTAGACGAGTGGAGTGCCTACGTCCACTCCCGAATCGAGGAGTTCGGCGAGCACTGATCGCTCTCGGTCGGTGGCGTCGAACTCTCAGCACGGGATCGATAGACGGTCGTGATCTACGGACCCACCATACCGGCCCCTTTTTGCTCCCTCCACGCTTCACTTTCCCCAATGGCCGACTTACAGCTCGCCGAGGACCGAGCGCCGCCCGTTGCACAGGAGGGCGTCTGGCTCGCCTGTATCGACTGTGGGGAGCCCTTCGAGCCCTTCGAGGCAGTCATCTATCGCTGCGAGGAGTGTAGTGGCCTGCTCGAAGCCCGCTACGAGCACTACCCTGACTTCGCGGAGTTTTCGGGCCGGGGCGTCTGGCGCTACGCCGCCGCGTTGCCCTTCGGTGAGGGCGTCTCGCTGCCCGAGGGCGACACCCCGCTGTACGAAGTGCCGAGGCTGCGTGAGGAACTCGATCTCCCCGCGCTCCGGGTGAAACACGAGGGGATGAACCCCACTGGGAGTTTCAAGGATCGGGGCATGACCGTCGGCGTCGAAGTCGCGAAGGCAGTCGGCGTCTCGCGGCTGGTCTGTGCTTCGACCGGGAACACCAGCGCGGCGCTCGCGGCGTATGGTGCCCGCGCAGACCTGGAGACCCTGGTACTCCTCCCGACCGGCAAGGTCGCCGCGGGCAAACTCGCTCAGGCGGCACTGCACGGTGCCCGAGTGCTCGAAGTCGAGGACAACTTCGATACCTGTCTGGATATCGTCAGCGACCTGGCCGATCGCGGCGAGGCCTACCTGCTCAACTCGCTCAACCCCTTCCGGCTGGAGGGTCAGAAGACGATCGGCTTCGAGATCGTAGAGCGCTTCCTCGAGGACTACGGGACGCTTCCCGACCGGATCTGTCTGCCGGTGGGCAACGCGGGCAACACCGCGGCCTTGTACAAAGCCTTCCGTGAGCTGGTCGAGAGCGGCGCGATCGAGGCCGAGGAGATGCCGAAACTCACGGGTATTCAGACCGACGGCGCAGCGCCGCTCGTCGAAGCGATCGAGAACGGTAGTGAAGCGATCACCCGGTGGGACTCGGTCGAGACGAAGGCCACTGCCATCCGGATCGGTAATCCGGTCAACGCCCCGAAGGCTCTGCCCGGGATCCGCGAGACCGGCGGGACGGCGATTTCCGTCTCGGACGAGGCGGTCACGAACGCCCAGCGCGCGCTCGCGGAGGAAGGCATCGGCGTCGAACCGGCGAGTGCGGCGTCGCTCGCGGGCCTGCGGAAACTGCGCGAGCAGGGCGTCGTCGAAAGCGACGAGCGGGTCGTCTGTCTCACGACGGGCCATCTGCTCAAAGACCCCGCCGCCGCGGCGTCTGCGGGCCGCGATCCCGAACCGGTTGCTGGGGACACCGAGAGCGTGCTCGAACACCTCGCGGAGTAGCCTCGGTAGAGTGCGAGCAACAGTGTGAACGCTTCTCTTCACCTCACCGCTGAATTCCTGGTGCTGGCCGGGCCGAACTGGTCAGGCCGAAGGACGAACCCGAGCCCATATAGAATCATGAGAGCACCCAGCACCCCGGTAAAGACATCGGGCGCTGCAGTAGTCCATTCTGTGAAACCCGCCTCGATGGGTAAAGGTCGAAGCGGCAATCGCTATCAGCGCCCCTCCGAGGAGCATCTGTCCGACACCGCTGAGTCGAACGTCTTCTACTCGCTGTGTGCCAACGCCGACACCGAAGCCCAAATCGGCCGAGAGTAGGACGGAAAAGCCAGCAGCCATCAGCGCGTATACGACGAAACCCGTCGAATTCGGCGATCCGAGGAAGACGGCTACTGCTATCGTCAGAACGAGTCCGAGCCCCCCTACTCCGATACTCATGTAGTGCCACCAGCGGGGCATGCTCCAGCGTCGCATTAGTAGTGATGTTGACGTAATGGGCCTAACCTTTCGGGTACAAAGAGCGCCGCTTCAGTCCTCTACTCGTCGTTGAGGGTGATGTATCGGGTCGAGATGATCCGATCGTCGCCTTCGAGTTGCTCTCTGGCCTCTTCCGGGACGGACTGATCGACATTGTAGACGGTCATCGCTTCGCCGCTGTGGGCCTCCCGAGCGTTGTACATTCCGGCGATATTGATGTCGTACTCGCCCATCACGGTGCCGATGAGGCCGATGACGCCGGGGGCGTCAGCGTTGCGCGTGACCATCATCCGGCCGCCGGGAATCGCATCGACCCGGTAGTCGTCCACCCGGACGATCCGGGGGTCCTCGCCGGCGAACAAGGTTCCACAGACGCCCATCTCTCCGCCGTCGTCGTCCTTGACCGCGACGGTCACGAGGCTCTGGAAGTCCTCGGCCTGTCGGCGCTTGATCTCGCTCACTTCGATCCCCCGCTCCTCGGCGACCCGGGGGGCATTGACCGCGTTGACCTGCCACTCCAAGGGGCGAAAGACCCCTTTCAGGGCACTCGCGGTCACGAGTTCGGTGTCTTCCTCGGCGATCTCCCCGGCGTAGGTGACCTCGACCTCCGCGACCCGCTCGTCGAAGAGCTGGACGGCGATCCGGCCGGCGGTCTCGGCGATGTCGATGTAGGGCTGCACCCGCGGGAAGGCGCTCTCGTCGATCGAGGGTGCATTGAGTGCGTTCGCGACCGGCCGTCCCTCGAGGGCGGCGAGTACCTGATCGGCGATCGAGGTCGCGACGTGTTCCTGGGCGGCTTCGGTGCTTGCGGCCAGATGGGGCGTGACGACGACCTTTTCAGTATGCAGGAGTGGATTGTCCGGCGCGACAGGTTCGTCGGCGAAGACGTCGACGGCCGCGCCTTCGAGCACGCCCTCGGCGACCGCTTCGGCCAGTGCGGGTTCGTCGACGACGCCGCCCCGAGCGCAGTTCACCAGATAGCCCCCTTCCATCCGCTCGAGTTCGGCGTCACTGATGAGCTCTTCCGTCTCGGGGGTCAGCGGGGTATGGATAGTGAGGACGTCCGCTCGGTCGATGCACTCCTCCAGGTCGACGAGTTCGGCTCCCAGCCGATCGGCGCGGCTCTCGGCGATGTAGGGATCGTAGGCCACGAGCTCCATGCCTAAGTTCCCGAGCCGGCGGGCGACCTCCTGGCCGACGCGCCCGAGACCGACGACGCCCAAGACCTTGCCGTTGAGTTCCGTGCCCAGAAACTCGCTCTTTGCCCACTCGCCGTCCGTGAGGCGGGCATGAGCCTGGGGAATCGACCGGGCGGTCGCGAAGGTCATCGCAACGGTGTGTTCGGCCGCGGCCCGGACGTTGCCCTCGGGAGCGTTCGCGACGATCACGCCCCGGTCGGTGGCGGCCTCGATGTCGATGTTGTCGGTCCCGATCCCCGCCCGGCCGACGATCGTGAGGTCCGGGGCGTTCTCCAGCACGTCGGCGGTGACCTCGGTGCCCGAGCGGACGATCAGCCCCTCGGCGTCGGAAATCGCGTCGAACAACTCAGGACCCTCGGCGTCGTAGGCCGTCCGCACCTCGTGGCCGGCTTCGTGAAGCACGTCGAGGCCGGCGTCGGCGATGGGGTCGGTGACGAGAACCTTCATGGCCGAACCTTCGCGTCCGGAGGAATAACGCTTGCTTCACGGCCTCGAGAGTACAGTGAAAACACCCCGATCCGTCGCCGACCCGTCGTCGACCGGCCGCCAGTTCGGAGTCGATAGATACGAACGTCCGCGCCCGGTCGAACGATCCGCATGTCCCTCGTCGCGTTCGACTTCGATGGTACCCTCTCGGACTCGGAGATGACCGTGTTGCTCGGCGAGCAGTGTGGGGTCGCCGACCGGATGGCCGCGATCACCGACCGAGCGATGAACGACGAGATCGACTACGCCGAAAGCCTGCGCGAGCGCGTCGCCCTTCTCGAGGGCCTATCGCTCGATCACGCCGAAGAGGCCTTCGCCGCAGTTCGGCTCCGGGAGGGCGCAGCCGACGTAATCGAGTCGCTTGCCGACGCGGGTGTCAGGACGGCGATTCTGACCGGCGGGTTCGAACGCGGCGTCAACCGCGCGCTCGAGCGCGAGGGGCTCTCGGTCGATCGCGTGATCGCGAACCGGCTGGTCGCAAGTAAGGGGGCACTTACCGGCGAGGTCGAGGGCCCGCTCGTCGAAGGGACGAAAGACGACGCTCTGTCCGATCTGGCCGCGGATCTAAACGTCCCGATCGAGGAGACGGTCGCGGTCGGCGACGGCGCGAACGACCGCCCGATGCTCGCGGCCTGTGGGCTTGCGATCGGCTACGACCCGAAACCGGCCGTCGAGTCGGTCTGTGAGGTTTCCGTGGACTCGATGGCCGAACTCGAAGGCGTCCTCGAGACCGAAGGGGGACTCCCCAGTTGTTGATTCGATCCGCTTCGGCTCTTCGAGGTCCACCCTATTCCTGGCCGCTCGGCGGCTCCATACGGGCCTCGGCGTGGGATCCGTTCGTTAGTTCGTCGCCCACCGTCTCGAACTCGCTAGATTTTCTTTTATTCGGTAGATAAAAAACTAAATACTATACTGGAGCTGATATTACAATTAGATAACACATAAGTCTTTCAGAGCGTTCCTCGCTATATGGCGACGGTAGCTAGTGGCCACTTACACGACTGATCTCTCATGGAACGACCGAACATCGTCTGGATCACCGTCGAGAGCACGCGGGCGGATCACACCTTCCTGGGCGACTACGACCGGGAGACCACACCCACCCTCGAGCGCGTCGCGAACGTACAGGGCGGTCGGGGGTTCGAGAACTGTTTCTCCCATGGTATCTGGACGCTCGCCTCCAGTGCGTCGATCCTCACCGGGACCTACCCTTCCCACCACGGAACGGGGATGATCCACGACGTTCTGCCCGAGGACTTCGAGACCGCGCCCGAACGCCTGCGCGAGGCCGGCTACCGGACCGGCCTCATCGCCCCCCACGGCCAGGTGAGCCCGATATCGGGGCTGGACCGCGGGTTCGAGGACTTCGCCTATCTCAATAGCGAGACGATCCTCGAAACTGCCGGCTGGAAAACACTGGCCAAATACGCGCTCAACTTCCATCGCCACGGCCCCGGTTTCACGACCGACACCCAGCGCATCGGAACCGGCTTTATCATTAATGACATCGCGAAACGCTGGCTGCGCTCCTACGAACGAAGGGACGATCCTTTCTTCTTGTATACGTTTTACGGCGATCCCCACCACGTCTACTACCCGCCGAAGAAGGACTTGAAGAAGTTCGCCGACGCCTTCGACATGTCGATCGCCGAGGCCAGACAGGTCAGCCTCCGACATAGTAATGACTTACACGAGAACATCGCGAACGGCTGTGACTTTACGGACGACCAGTGGCGCGCGATAGAGGCGCTCTACGACGGGGAACTCGCCTACACTGACGAGCGCATCAGGGGGCTGCTCTCCTCTCTCGCCGAGCGCGATATGCTCGAAAACACGATCGTCGTAATCACCGCCGATCACGGAGAGGCCTTCGGCGAGGACGGTATGCTCGCCCATATGGTCACCACGAACGACGCGGTTTGCAATGTCCCGCTGGTCACCTACGGGTTCGATGGGATCTCCGACTACGAGGGGATGGTCCAACACGCCGACGTCATGACCACGCTGCTCGATCACGTCGGCGCTCGTACCGAGGGCTTCCAGGGGATCGACATGCGCGAGCAGTCCCGGGAGTATACGATCACCCAGCGCGGCTGGGACCGGGCGAGAAAGAACATCGAGCGCTTCACGGAGTTGAATCCCGCCTTCGACGATTCGCCCTATCACCACGCCGACCTGACGGCGCTTCGCACGCCCGAGTTCAAGTACCTCGCGAGCGAGGATCGGACCGAACTCTACGAACTCCCCGACGAAAATACGGACGTCTCGGGGACGTATCCCGAGGAACGCGACCGGTTGGACGGCATCCACACCCGCTGGATGGAGACCGCCGGCCAGCCGGACTATGCCGACACCGAGCCCCGCAAGGCCGAGTACTCCGACGCGATGAAACGCCAGCTGGCCGATCTGGGCTACCTCGTCGACTGATCGGGTAGCGACGACGGCACGGGTAGCGATCCCTGGGATCCCCAAGAGTGCTACCGTCGCGTCCCGTGATGTCGGTCTCACAGGGGCGAACTACGAGGACGAACCGATGTCGTACCACCGGTAGCCTGCTCCTACGGTCCGCGTCCGGCCCTTCCAATCGGTCCTCAGCACCGACCGTCGCCTCTGCTGTGTTCCTCATCGAATCACCACGAGCCACTGTCATCTCCCTTCTAGAGCGACCGTAGGGACCGACCGGCCGTGCTCCTCGCTCTTCACGCACTAAGTAACTATTACTGTCGGCGATCGGTGATATGTATGACGCTAGAAGACCGTCTTCTGGAGTACGTCGCCTACGTCGAAGCGGGTGGCGATCCCTACGCGCCGGCCCACCCGCTAGGGAACGGCGAGCACGACGTCTGGGTGAGCTGGCGTACCGACGACGGGACGACGCGCCTCGAGATCCGCGTCGACGACGAACACTACGGCTCGTTCGTGGACGGGAAGCGCATCGAACCGTCCTGGGAGGGCGGCGTTGCTGGCCCCGAAGTTACCGAGTGGGAGGACGTTCGCCAGCTCTGAGGCGAGCCCTCGAAACCCGATCTAATCGCCGAACAGCCCGACGTGGACCGGTGCGAACTCCTCTTCGGATTCGTTCTCGCTATCCCCATCGGTGTCGGTCACCGCTTGTCCCGCCACGCCCTCGGCTAAGAAATCCGCGAGCGGCGGGCCGACTTTTTCCGGTTCGACGAGGAAGGCGTCGTGGCCGTGATCGGATTCGATCACGTGGTGGGCCGTTCGCGAACCGGTCTCCCGGAAGGCCGCCGCGAGGGCCTCGGATTGTGTGGTCGTGAAGTGCCAGTCGCCGGTAAAGGAGAGGAGCAGTGCCTCGCCGTCGAAGGCCGACAGCGCCGCGGCGTCGGATTCGTAGCCCGCGGCCAGATCGTAGTTATCCATCGCCCGCGTGAGATAGAGGTAGCTATTAGCATCGAAGCCCCCGACGAAGGTATCGGCCTGGTAGTCGAGATAGGACTCGACGTCCCGGTAGGGGAAAAAGCCCGCCGCGGGATCGGTGGGAAAGATCTCTCCCATTCCATCTCGACCCGCCGACCGCCGGCCGAACTTCCGACTCATGGACTGTTTCGAAAGGTACATCACGTGGCCGAGTTGGCGGGCCAGCGCGAGGCCCCTCTCTGGCGGGTCGCCATCGTAGTAGTTCCCGCCGTTCCAGTTCGGGTCCGAGCGGATCGATCGCCTGGCGATCGCGTCGATCGCGAGACACTGGGGATCCAATCGGGCGGCCGCGGCCACCGGGATCACCCGATCGACGTGATCGGGGTGGCGTTTGGCCCACTCGAGAACGTTCATCCCCCCGACCGACCCGCCGACCACAGCATGGAGTCCGGGAACGCCGATCGCATCGAGCAGCCGGCGCTGGGCACGGGTCCAGTCCCCGACCGTGACCGCTGGAAAGTCCACACCGTAGGGCTCGCCGTCCGGTTTCTCGCTCGCCGGCCCGGTAGAGCCGAAACACGAGCCGGGGACGTTCACACAGATCACGTAGAACTCGGTCGTATCGATCGCCTTCCCCGGGCCGACGATGTCTTCCCACCACGCCCAGGCCTGGCCGTGGGCCGACCCGCCCTCCTCGCCGTCGGTCCGGCGTCGCCGACCGGCGACGTGGGCGCTGCCGGTCAGCGCGTGACAGACCAGCACCGCGTTCTCGCCGGTGAACTCCCCGTAGGTCTCGTAGGCGAGTTCCAAGTCCGAAATCGACTCGCCGTTCTCGAACTCGAACTTCCCGACCGAGAGTACGCCCTGCTCGTGGGCCGGCATCAGGCCTCGCCCTCCTCCTCTTCCAGCACGCCTCGCAGGTCCCCGATGATGTCTTCCGGGTCCTCGATGCCGATCGAGAGGCGCACGAGATCAGGCGTCACACCCGAAGCGCGCTGCTCTTCTTCGTTCAACTGGGCGTGGGTCGTACTCGCTGGATGGATCACGAGGGTCTTTGCGTCCCCGACGTTCGCGAGGAAACTCGCCAGTTCGACCTCCTCACAGAGGCGCTTGCCGGCCTCGTAGCCACCTTCCAAGCCGACGGCGATCATCCCGCCGAACCCACCTTCGAGATAGCGTTTCGCGTTCGCGTGGGTCTCGTGGCTCTCCAGGCCGGGATAGGCCACCCAGGATACCGCGGGATGGTCCTCTAAGAACCCCGCGACCGCCAGTGCGTTCTCCGAGTGGCGTTCCATCCGCAGGTGGAGGGTCTCTAAGCCCTGGAGGGTCTGCCAGGCGTCGAAGGGCGACTGAGCACCCCCCAGGCTCCTGACCCCGCGCTGGCGAGCGGCCTCGATAAAGGCTCGATCGCCGAAGCGCTCGGTGAAATCCAGCCCGTCGAAGGCGGGATTGGCACATACTTCGGAGAACTTCTCGCCGTGCTCCGACCACGGGAAGGTCCCGCCGTCTATCAGCGCGCCGCCGACGGTCGTGCCCGATCCGTGGATCCACTTCGTCGTCGACTCCCAGACGAGATCCGCACCGTGCTCGAGGGGCCGACAGAGCTGTGGGGTCGCGAAGGTGTTGTCGACGAACAGCGGGACACCTCGTGCATGAGCGATCTCCCCGACCCGCTCGATGTCGGCGGTCACCAGCGAGGGGTTCCCGATCGTCTCGAGGTGGACGTAGGCCGTCTCCTCGTCGATCGCGTCCTCGTATTCTTCGTACGCGAGCGTGTCGACGAAGCGGGCCTCGATGTCCCGCCGCGAGGCGGTCTGTGCGAGATAGGCGTGGGTCCCGCCGTAGATCGAGGCCGCAGAAACCACGTTCTCGCCGGCTTCGGCGAGCACGAGCGTCGCGCTATCGAGCGCGGCCATTCCCGAGGCCGTCGCGAGCGCGCCGGTTCCTCCCTCGAGATCGGCCAGCCGGCGTTCGAGCGCGGCGACCGTGGGATTGCTGATTCGCGAGTAGACGTTGCCCTCGCCCTCTAGGGCATAGAGCCCCGCGGCGTGTTCGGCGTCCTCGAACTCGTAGGAGGTACTCTGGTAGATGGGCGTGCGCGCACCGGTTGCCGGATCGACGCGCGCGCCGGCGTGCACACACTGCGTCCCGAACCCCGGTGTTCGACCGCCCCCTCTTTCACTGCCTTCACTGAAGCCGCTGCCGTCGGTTGCTCGTTCCCGACCTCGATCGAGTCCCTCCTGTCCACTATTGTCTTTCCCGTCGCTACCCTCGCCGTCGTTTCCGATCATGTGTGGGACTCATATGTCTCGACGCATCTATAACCGAGAATCACGGCAATCCTCGCCGGACGATCGAGACTTGGGATTCCCGTTCACTGCCATCGACCTGCGGCGAGGCGAGCACGACAGGTAGTTCCGGGCGGCACAGGTACTGACGATAGAGACCACGATGCGCTATTTCCTCAGTGCGGCCGAGGAGTCGATCGAAGCCGGTTATCGGGACCGCCTCGAAGCACACGGCTACCGGGTAGCCGGGACCTACGACGACGACGTCATTGTCCTCTCGCTGGGCGGCGACGGCTCGATTCTCTATAATAGTCGCCGCTACGAGGAGCCGACGATCCTCCCGGTCGCGGGTCCCGGCTCGGAGGCGAACACGATCGATGTCGACGAGGATACCCTGTTAGAACGCCTCACCACTCTCGAGGACGGCAGCCGGGGTACCGACTACCGTCTTGAAACCCACCGGAAGTTAGCGGCGACGCGCGAGGGCGAGCCGATCCGCGAGGACTTCGACGCGCTCAACGACGTTCACCTGCATCACGCCGACCCGGGACGGGCCGCGAAGTTCACCGTCCGGGTACTCGACACTGCCGAGAGCTCTGGGGGCTCCGGAGGAGGAATCGAAGGCGCGAGCGGCGAGGACCGAGCGGATCGCGAGCAGGTGGTCTACGAGGCCGATCGCGTGATCAGCGACGGCGTGCTCGTCGCAACGCCCTTCGGTTCCAGTGCGTACTACCGCTCGATTACTGGTGGTTTCTTCCGAACCGGGATCGGTGTGGCCTTCAATAACACCCACAAGCCCATCGATGCTCCCCGATCGATCGGCCTCTCCGAGGCGGGACGGATCGAACTCTCCTTGCTGTCGACGACCCGCGCGTCGAGTGCCGTCCTCGCGCGTGACGACGACCCCGATCTCTACGAGTTAGATCCGGGCGAACCGGCCTCGATCTCGCTTTCCGATCGAACGGTCGCGATCGTCCGCTTCGACTCGGAATAGCACTTCAGTTCGTTTATGCTCCTATCCCGATAATCGCCGATAGCGATGGCCCCGCCCACGAGCGTTCTGCTGCCGACGGTCGCCTGGACCCCGGCCTGTCGAGAGGTCGCCGCCCAACTCGGTCCCGAAGACGAACTCTTGCTTATCTGTGATACCGACGCCGACCCGATCGCGAGCCGCGAAACGGACCTCCCCGAACAGGTTCGCCTCCTTCGGGCGGGCGACCCGGAGGGCTGTTCGGGCAAGGCGAACGCCATCGCGACCGGGATGAGTCAAGCTAGTCACGATCGAATCGTCTGGACGGACGACGATTTTTACCATCCGTCCGACTGGCTCGCCGGCCTGCACGCCGACTACGCGGTCCACGGCCCGGTTGCCGAACTACCCTTCTTCCTCGGCCGGGACCCGCTTTCGCTCCTGTGCGAACCGCTCTATGCTCTTGGGGGGACGCTGGGCGTCTACGCGGCGGGGAAAGCCTGGGGCGGAGCAGTAATATTCGAGCGAGGCGATCTCGACTGGGAGGACTTCCTCGCGGATCTCTCCCGTACGGTGAGCGACGACGGTCTGCTTGCGGAGTATCTCGACGTGACACCGCGCCGCCGGGTGCGATCGGTGCCGATCGGCGGGACGATCGCCGAATCGGTAGAGCGCCACGTCCGCTTCACCCAGATCGCCCGACGTCACGATCCGCGGACGACGCTACTCACCAGCGTTGTCATGTCCCTGTTCACCCTCCTGTGTCTGCTCTTTCCGCTTCCCGGATTCTTCCTCACGACGGGGATCCTCGCGGTCGTCTACACGGTCTTCGGTGTTCGCCGGTGGACCGTACTGCTCGCCTATCCGGCGACGATAGTTCAGTTACCGCTGTTCGGCTACGCTCTCGCCCGCCGGACGTTCGTCTGGGGCGGTCGTCGCTACCGCTGGCGCACGAAGTTCGACGTCCGGGTACTCGACGAAGAGGTCAGTTCCTGATCGCCGACCGATCCTCCCGGTCTTCCGTCGCTACTGCTCTACTATCCTACCGCCGTTGGAACCCCCGAACTGCGTCGTACAGCGCTAGGCGCCGATCTTCGAGGAACAGGAAGTGTGTCCCGCCGGCGATCTCGGTGTACTCCTTGCGGTACTCCTCGATATCGAGTGCGTCGTACAGCGCGAGTGCCCCCTCCCGGGAGATCAGCGGATCGCTCGACCCACGGATCACGAGCGTCGGTGCCGTGATAGCACTCGGATCGTGTAGAGCGTCTTGCAGTAGGTTCGTCGGGTTGAGAATCGTCTGCTCGTCGTCACTGCCCTCCTCACTGTCGAGGCCCTGACCAGACAGGTAGATCGCTTTCCAGACGGCGTCGATGACTGCCTCGGCGGTGTATTGCTCGCCGCCGATCCAGTCGTCGGGGTCGGCCCCATCCGGCACCTGGGCGCGCCAGCGCTCGACGAACTCGCTTTTCTCTTGTGTGCTCCAGGCGGGCAGGTCCTCGGTCGGGGTCTCGAACTGCTGGTACGACCCGGCGGCCAGCGTCACGCTCGCTACCTCCGGATCGTATTCGGCGAACAGCGCGCGTACCCGCCAGGTACCCGAGGACAGTCCCACCAGGTGCACGCGATCGTATCCTTGCTCCGCGCGGATCCACTCGATCGTATCGCGTACGTCCCGGGCCGCGACCGCCGCCGGCACGACCGGATCGGACTCTTCGGGATCCTTTTCGAACTCCGGTGGCCGTTCGCTGTCGCCATACCCTCTGATATCGACCGCGTAGGCGGCCTGGTCCGCGTTCGCCGCATAATCCATCCACCCGTCCCACTCGGCGTTGACCGGCGGGTCGAACATCGATACTCCGCCGTAGGTCGCGCCGTGGACGAACAACACCGCTTCGGCTGGCGTTCCCTGAACTTCTTTCCAGACGCGAAGCCGCAATCCGTCGGCCGAGGTGATGTCATACGCCGTGGGCTTCCAGGCATACTCTACCTCCTCGTCCTCGCTCTCGCCGTTCTCCTCGCCGCTGTCGCCCTCACCGTCCTCGTCCCCGTCGTTACCCTCGCCCGCGTCGCCGGCTTCGGTTCCGCCGCCGCTGGCGAACGCCGACCCGCCGAGCGCGAGCCCGCTTACCCCTGCTGTGCCAGCGAGAAACCTCCGACGGCTCCGAAGGCGTTCTCGAAGCCCCGATCGTTCTCCCGCTTCGGTACCGGTCTCCTCGCTCTCCTCGCCGTCCGTTCTACCACGATCGTTCGACATACTCTCGCGGCTCGCTCGCGCCGCGGCGAAAGCGTATCGTCCAGGTGGTTGCCGACTCCCTTCCCTTGATAACAGGCGAGTATCGTCCCGACACCGACGGCCGGACGCTGGCCCGACTCTGCCCCTTTCGGTCGGTCGTCGAACCCTCTCGCCCATACTGCCCGCCCACCGCCGTCGCTCCGTCCCCCGAAAGCCCGATTCCTGAACGATCGATAAAGATCTATCCGAAATCGATAACGTCCTATCGTGACAAACCGTTCCGTGATAGCACGGCTGCGAGAAGACTCAAGAATGAAGGCCCGCTAAGGTAGATCTCGATGGAAACGACGTGGGGGCGGTTGTGTAATGCAGTGGAATAGGTTACGGAACGGAGTCTTCTTCGCGCTGCTGGCGCTGTTCTGGGGACCCTCTTATCCGGCGATCGAAGTCGGGCTCGAGTCCCTTCCACCCTTGCTGTTCGCGGCGCTCAGGTTCGATCTCGCGACCGTCGTACTGTTCGGCTACGTTCTGAGCACTGGCCGACGACGGTGGCCCGCGACGCGCGCGGAGTGGCGGGCGGTTGCGATCGGCGGCGTGTTGCTGATCGGGCTGTATTTCGCGTTGCTGTTCGCCGGACAGGTCTACGTCTCGGGAGCGATCGGCGCGGTGGTGATGAGCCTCGTCCCGGTTGTGACGCCGGCCTTTGCGGTACCACTACTCAGAGAACGGCTCTCACCGCCGGGCGCTGCCGGACTCGCCGTCGGGCTCGTCGGAGTAGCGATCGTCGCGAACCCCGGGAGCGCGCTTGACGGCCGGCTGCTCGGCGTCTCCCTATTGTTCTGCTCGGTGCTTTCCTTCGCCTTCGGATCGGTACTCACGGCCCGGTTCGATACGTCACTTCCTCTCTCGACGACCCAGGCTTGGGTGACGCTGGTCGGTGCCGGAGTGTTGCACCTCCTGAGCGGGCTCTTCGGACCGTCTTCGACGAGCACGCTCGCGGTGCTCGGTTCGCTCCCGATGGAGGGGCTGTTCGCCTTGGTCTATCTCGCGGTCGCGGCGAGCGCCGGAGGATTCCTGCTCTATCTCGATCTGCTCCGCGAACTCGGGCCCTCGGAGGTGAGCCTCGTGAGCTACTGTATCCCCATCATCGCCGCGGTGAGTGGCTGGCTGGCCTTCGACGAGGCGATCACGGCGAGCACGGTATTGGGGTTCTGTGTGATCGCCGCGGGGTTCACGCTGATCGAACTTCGGCCGCTGCATCGCCGTCTCCTCCGTCGCCGCCGGCACGCAAACGCCCGCCGGTACGCCGGGCCGGGGACGATAGCCGTCGCCGGCAATCGCTACTACGAGTAACCGTCCGTCGTCCTCGCTCCTCTCACGCCCGGACCGGCCGGCATCGTCGGGTCGCTACCTCACGATCGCCGACCACGACGGACGACGTTTTTACTCCCGCCGCTCCTCCGACCGATATGGTTACGGCGACGGGAGCCAATCACACGCGCGATCGCGCCGTCCTCGCGGCGACGGTCTTCGCCGTGCTCTTCGCTCAAGTCCTCCTTTACCCCGGCGTGCCGACGCTCATCGAGGCGTTAGGGGCCAGTAGTTCGGTTCTCGACGCTGGTACCTGGTTTCTGGGCGTGGAGTTCCTCGGGTTCGTGCTCTTCGCCGCCGTCTGGGGGGCGCTCTCGGATGCGCTGGGCACCCGCCGCCCGTTCGTCGCACTCGGCGCGCTCGGCGGTGCCCTCGGGTACGGTCTGCTCGCGACGCTCGGAGCCTCCGGGCGGGTGACCTTCACGACCGTGCTCCTCTTTCGCTTCCTCCAGGGAGCGTTTACCATCGGGGCCTTCTCGCTCGCGATCACGATGCTCACTGATCTGGAGGGCGGGACCGGCCGGAACATGGGCGCTGCGGGCATCGCTATCGGGGGCGGCACGGCACTCGGCGCGCCGATCGGCGGTCGCCTCTACGCGATCGATACGCTGGCACCGCTATGGGTTGCGAGCGCCTGTCTTGCCCTTGTCGCCGGTCTCTCTTTCGCCGTGACTGACCGTGTTCCCGATGCCGACTCGGATTCGGAGGGCCCGATCGCCGCGCTCGCGGCACTGCGGCGAACGCCGGTGCTCGCCCTTCCGTATGCCTTCGGCCTGATCGATCGCCTCGCGGCGGGCTTTTTCGCGTTCGTCGGCACGATATACTTCCAGACCCGCTTCGGCGTCGACGCCGCGACGACGGGCCTGCTATTGGGAGCTTTCTTCGCGCCCTTCGCCCTATTGCAGTATCCATCCGGAATCCTCTCCGATCGAATCGGACGAGTCGGCCCGATCGCCGTTGGCTCGGGACTCTTCGGCTTCGCGGTGATCGCCGTCGGCTTCGCGCCCTCGGTCCTGCTGGCGGGCGCGACGATGGCCTTGGTCGGTGTTTTCGGCGCGCTCTGTGCGCCGGCGACCCTCGCGCTGGTGAGCGATCTCGCCGCCGAGAACGAGCGGGGCACCGCCATCGGCGGGTTCAACATCGTCGGTAGCCTCGGCTTTCTCGCCGGGATCACCGGCGGGGCGCTCCTCACGGACGCGGCAGGCTTCGACGCTGCCTTCCTCGTCGTCGGCCTCGCGGAGGTCGCGATCGCGCTGGGAGCCTTGCCCTTCCTGCTGCGTCTCGACGTTTCTCGAGTGCGGACCTTCGATCGCGGGTGAGAATCTTCCTCGCATCTCGCTTCCCGCCGTCGTCGGTTTCGGCTGCCGGCCCCAGGTTTATCAGGATTCGTCCCGAGAATCGGGCACATGGCTGGAGACGACTCCGACGGCACGAGCAGTCTCGTAGGACTCGCCCTGCGCGGTGGCCAGGCCTATCTCACTGGTAATAGCGCACGCGAGGCCTTCGAGGCGGTCGATATCGGGACGCTACTCGACGGCGGGACGGTCGAGGAAGCGATCGAACGCGAACAGGCCGGCAAGGTCCTCGGCCGCCTACTGGGCCGAAAGCTCGCCGACGAACTCGCCGAGGGGTCTCGCATAGAGGAGTTCGCGATCAAGATCGCCGGCCAGCGCATCGGTGCCCAAGTCGGCCGGGCGGCGATCGTCGCCCTGCTCGAATACGGCGTGCTCGCGGCGCTGATCGACCAAGCCAGGGATCTGACTACCGACGATGCACTGTTGGGACTGCTCGACGAATTCGATGCTGTTGCGACCCCCGACGAGGAGAACCCGACCAGCGGGGCCTCGGAGACGATCGATAGCTCCTCGCCCGATGTCGAGGGCAACGGGGCGGACACGACCGATTTCGACGCGGACGAGGACTCCATCGATATCGATTCGCCGTCCGACGACCGTCGCTGATCCCGCTCGAATCTCCGGATCACCAGCCGGTTAGCTGCTCGCGCTCCTCGGCCCCTCGATTATTCCCCGGCAGCTTCGACACTCGCTTCCTCGCGATCTCTCTCGTCGTCGCTCGCGAACACTGCCCGGGCGGCCTTACAGCCGGCCTCGCCGTCGACCTCCGCACCGGCCTCGGCCATCGCTTCGCCGACGACACGGACCCCGCGAAGCACGTCCTCGTCGGCGAGGGTGCCCATGTTACTCACCCGGAAGATCTCGCCGCCGAGGTGGGCTTGCCCGCCGCTGAGCGAGACGTTCCGGGCCTCGACCGCTGCGAAGAAGTCGGCAGGCTCGATTTCCGCCGGGAGTTCGGTCGCGGTTACGGTATTCGAGCGCACGGTGAGGCCCTCGGTCTCCGGAAACCCCTCTAGTCCCATCGCCGAAAAGCCCCGACGGAAGGCCGCGGCCTGGCGGCGGTGGCGGCGGATGCGGTCGGCCAGTCCCTCGTCTTCGATTTCCTCGACGGCGACCGCGAGCGCCCGGACGAGCGGCACGGCACTCGTAAAGGGCGTCTGGTTCGATTCTGCTTTCCGGAGATGCCACTCCAGATCCGAATAGAAGGGCGCGCGCTCGCCGTCGGTTCGGTCGGCGGCCCGCTCGGTGACGTACATCGCACTGATTCCCGGGGGTGCAGCCAGTGCCTTCTGGGCATCCGTGATCGCGACGTCGACCCCCCAATCATCGATACAGAAGACGTCTCCTCCCAAGCTCGTCACGCCATCGACGGCGAACAGCGCGTCCCCTCCTTCCGTGATCTCGCCGACCGCCGAGACGGGGTTGAGGATGCCTGTGCTCGTTTCGTTGTGGACCATCGTCACCAGGTCGGTCTTCTCGGTGATCGCCTCTCGTACGTCCTCGAGATCGAAGGCCTGCCCCCATTCGACCTCGACGCGCTTCACCTCGGCGTATCGGTCGGCGATCCGGGCGAACCGGCGGCCAAACTTGCCGTTTACGAGTGCCACGACCTCCTCACTTTTCCCCACGAGATTCGCCACGGCGGCTTCCATCCCCATCGTCGCCGTTCCATTGAGGATCAGACTCGTCCCCGCTCCTTCCGCCGCGGTTCGCCGGCTGTCGAGCGTCGACTCGGTGAAGACGCGATCGAGACCGCGCTGGGCACGCTCGTAGGTTTCCTCGAATGCCGCCGAACGGTGGGAGACCATCGGCGCGTCCATCGTCTGGCGAACGTCGTCGGTGAGGGGTACTGGTCCTGGATTGAGCAGGAGGAAGTCCTCCGCCGCGGCTTGCTGGGTCATACCTCCACTATCCTCCCGACTCACATTAAGGCTCGTCGTTCGAGACCTTCCTCCCCGACGAGCGACGTGCAGTCAGGCCTCGCTGGGACGCGTGGCGTGTCAGCCCCTCGATACCTCGAGTGTCGCTTTCCTCGATCGAGACGAACGAACCGAACGGATCGATAGCCTCACCCCTGAACGAATCCTCGGATCTCGACCTCCGGCGTGAGGTCGATGACCGCGCCCTGGAGGGGCCCTCCGAGTAGACACTGCCCGGGTTGATCGCGATCGTCTCGCCGATCCGCGCTCGGCCGCGTGACTCGTGGATGTGGCCGTGTAAGGACAGCGGGGGCTGGTAGCTCTCGATGACCTCTCGAACCGCCCGACCGCCGACCGGTTCGGTCGAATGTGCGCCGAACTTCGGCCGGAAGTAGTCGCCTAACTCCGAGGCCTCGTCGAGCCGTGAATTATAGGGAGGTTCGTGGAAGTTGAAGATCGCCCGGTCGTGATCGTCGAGCTTCGAAATGACGCGTTCGAGGCGGTCGTGGAGTTCCTCTCGTGATTCCTCTCGCGGTCGGTGTCCCAGGGGTGGGTTCGGTCCAGCCCGAACTGGCCATCTGGAACTCGCCGTCGATATCGACGACCTCGCCCACGACGAGATCGATTCGATCCGGGTGTTCATCTCGGCGACGAAGATCTCGTCTTGGCGCTCGCCCGAGTCGCTCTCCCGGAGTTCTTCGTACTCCGCGCGATCGAGCACGTAGGGATAGTAGCCGACGTCCGCGAGCGAGGCGACGAACTCCTCGAGTTCGCCCTCCTCGGAGATCTTGTGTGTGACCCCGGCGGGTGTAGGTGTAGCGATCGCCCTCCTCGATAATCGGGAAGATCGCCTTGCCGGTCGTATTCCCACCAAGCGCCAGGACGTCCGCGTCGTAGAAGTCCGCACCGTTGATGAACTTGCGCCAACAGGCCGTCAAGCCGTGGATGTCCGTCGCAAAGAAGATTCGGGTAACGTCCGGTCGCTTGTCCATCCCGGCACTCTCCCGGCCGGCGCGTTCCTGGTTGAGCCCCTGCAGGAGGTTCGATAGGATAACCCATGATCGACGCCGAAGCTATCGACCGATACTGACCGAAACGTCGGGGGCGCGTTCGAGGGCTCTCCGACCGTACTCCGGCGTCTATACTACCAGTTATCGCCAGTGGTCGGGCCCGGTGTCCTCCCTCGTTAGTGATGTCCCCTCCTGTCCCGGACTTCCTGCACGTATCCGCCTCGGATCGTACCCTTCTGTTCTCTCCCAGCGAACGGGAAGCGAGTTCTCGGTTCGCGATCGCTTATAAAACGGCGAATAATCAGCGATCGATCTAATGATCCATACGACTCTACGATCTATCGTCACGTTCGTGAATACCCTTCCTTCCCATGCTAGGGCCGATCGGGCATTGCACTATTCGCGAACGTGTCACCGTTCTTTCGACCCTCCGTCTTACCGACTGGGAACCCGCCGGGAGTCGAACGCTCGCCGGTGGTCCTCCCTTAGCAGGCCACAGCGGGAACAGGGTAACCGAAACAGCTAGCCAGCAGAGTAAAAAGTCTGTGCGTTTTATATGCACCCACAACGACCCCCCAATATATGACCCTCTCCGAGACCATCGCTGCCGCTAACCCTCCGTCAAAACGGCTCGTCTTCAGCGACCCTCCCCCCTGGCAAGCGTGCGAGGACATTCGGCGTTTCCTCGGTATCGAGCCCGAGAGGGTCTCCCACGGCGACGTGCCCAGCGGCTTTTTGAAGCCAGACTGGAATCGAAGTCGATCGGATCCCGGGAACCCTCTCGTCAGCGTCTACGCCGATGGCCGACCGGATCCGCTTCTCACTACCGACACCGAGACGCTCCGAACAGCGGCCACCAGCGACGCCGAGTCGCTCTCAACCGGGACGGACGGTGAGGACTGCCCGACGGAGGTTCTCGAACCGATCGGCACGACGGTAGTGTCCGCACACAGCACTCAACAGATGATCGTTGCTTCCCGACATATCGAGCGCCGGGCCCTCGAGATCGAATCCGGCGAGATCCACACCTGCTTCCAACGCCTCTCGCTTCTGGGCGAGGACCTCCGGACGGTCATCCAGTACAACCTGCTTGCAGAGGAAGGGGTTGACGTTCACATCTATGGCTTCGCCGATCACGACCTGCCGGAGGTCGAGAAACCGACGGTCCACCCCGGCCGAACTGAGGAACTCGCGGACAGTTGGGTCGTTGCCTTCGACAGCACCGAGGGCGATGCCGATGGCGAGGCGGCTGCTCTCGTCGCCCAGGAACGGGCATCGGACGAGTACGCCGGCTTCTGGACGTTCGACCCGGAACTAGTCGGAAACGTGATCGAGTATATGACCGCGACCTACCAGTAAGTCCTCTCTCCAGCGGGACGATAGTTAGCGTCCTGTCACTGAACCATCGAACCGATGTCGTGCTCTTCTGTACGAGACTCGGCCGACAGCTACAGTTCTACCCGGAGTCCCGATCACCTCGCGGAATTATCGGCTTATCCGAACTGACCGACTTCCGCTTGAAAAGAACCGCGAACCGCGACCGACCGCCGGCCCGTCGAACCGCCGCACCGTTCGCACCGCACTCTTCGCTGCTTTACTCGTCCTCTTGGCTATCCCGAATGCCTGAGACGGTTTCCGAGCGCATTCGACCGATTAGGCGGCGGACGTAGATCGCGCCCAGGATCAGGGCGATGCCGAGGACGATCATGTCCATGTGTTATCCCTCCAGGTGCTGGTGAGTACCGCAGGACTGACATTCGAAGACCTCCTTGGCCTTCCCGGCGACGTTCTCCCAAGCACTCGCCTCGCCTACGGCGGCGCTTTCCTGTCCACAGCTCTCACAGCGGAACAGGTTCGACATCTTGCCGAAGCGACCGCGCCTGGAGGCACT
>PXRJ01000048.1:62713-119817 GCA_003021705.1 Halobacteriales archaeon QS_3_64_16 | reverse complement strand
CCGATAGGTCTCGCCGTCGTACGTCTCGGGATCGACCTTCGTCTCGGGCGAGGCGTTGACCGTGACCATCGACATCGGGTACAGCGAGGCCAGGTCGAGCACTGCGACGTTTTCCCTGACTCCGGTGATCGCGTCGAAGACCGCACCGCCCTCGTAGTCTTCGGCGTCCTGGCGGCCCTTCGAGGGCAGGACGAACTCGCCATGCACTTCGTGGAGCACGTACATATCGACGACATCCCCGGGGGTCGGGGCATCCTCTAGCTTGCAGCCGACGAAGGCGGCGACCTCGCGCCAGAAGGTGATCACGTCCTGCTGGCGGTCAATCTCGACACAGAGTTCGACGTCCCGGAGATTATATTCCAGTAGCCGTTCAGGATCGGACTCCCAGAGATCGCCGATCGAGCCCGGATACCGTTCTTTCCCGACGCCGAGTTCGACCTCGCCCACTGCGTCGAGCCGGTAGGAATCGAGCTCGGAGAACTGAGTACGCTGGTAGGCATAGAGCAAATCGAAGACGACCCGGCCCTTGATATTCGGACCCTGCCAATTCGACCGCCAGACCTCCTCGATCCGGGAGAGCCGGTCGGGCTCGAGATCCACGTCTTCACCGTCCGGGCCCTCGGCTTCGGCTCCTCCCAGGACCTCCAGACGATCGAGCAAGTACGGTGCGTCGAAGTCGGCGAAGTTCCAGCCGGTCATGACGTCCGGATCCGTGATACGAACGTACTCGATGAAGGCTTCTAGCATCCCCTCCTCGGAGTCAAAGGCTCGTACCGAGATATCTAATCCCTCGTCGCCGATCGGTTCGTAATCGTCTAATCTCTCGGGCCTTACTCCATCCCCGTCCGGGGCTTCGTAAAGCCAGGTGACGTACTCCTCACGACCCGACTCGTGGCTCGTGAGACAGAGGAGCGGCTCCTCGCCCTCTTCCGGAAAGCCCGATCGATCGTCGACCTCGATATCGAAGGTCAGCACTCGAGGACTGGCCTCGGCGTCGGTGGCCGTGATCTCCTCGTGGTGGACATCGATCACGATCCGCTCGTCCTCGGGGTCGCCTGCGTCCTCGTTCGCGATACTCCCACTACCATCGCTTGCGATGCCCTCGCTGCCGTTGGTCTCGCTCCCAGCCCCCGCGCGCCGGTCGGGAACCCGGATGCCGCTCTGGATGTCCTTATCGATCAACAAGCGATTGGGAAAGAGGATATCGGCCTCGAAGTGATCGAACTCGTCCCTGACCTGCCCGACGTCCCGGGGGGTCCGGGCACAGACCTTCGTCAATTCCTCGCCACGAATACCGGTATAGCCCTCCTCGGCGCGGGTAATGACGTCCTTGTCGAGTTTCCCCTCGTCGAGCGTCTCGGTCGGCGTGTAGAAGTACGGCTCGAAGTCATGGACCCGGACGTGGACCGACGGTGCGGTGAGGGGAGCGTCGGGTCGGCGGCCGAAGACGTGGACGATCGGCCGTTCGTTCCGACCGCTCCCGGCGATCGTGTAATCGACCTGCGTGACCGCGATCTCCATCGCTTCCTCGACGGGCGGAAACCGTTCCTCGTCGAGGTCGACGACAGGTGCACTATGACCCCCGTCGCCGGCGACCGCCTCCGCCGCGGCCACCCCCTCGCCTACGTCCGCGAGCCGCGCCTGCTCCGTCTCTCCCATGAGCGGGCCTTCGCCGCCGCCGGTAAAAACCCCAATGATCCCCCGAGGGGCTCGACCGATGGACGGTGATCACTGCTCGAACCCGAGGCGGCTAGCGTCAGTCGGTTTGCCCACAAAGCATTTACCGGGACCTCCGGTAGCGCCGTTAACGAGATGTCCTCCAACGCGAATCGTTCGCGCGCTCGCGGCGACAGTGAGGCCAGGCCCGGGCCCGACACGCCCGACAGTATCGCGCGGGCCGACACCTATGAGGACGACGGTGCCGTCGTCCTCTACGATAGCGAAGCGCCGCTCGCCTGGCTCCAGTCCGATCGGACCTGCCGGCTCGCCGACCGTCGATAGTCCTCGGGACGAGGACGCGAACCGTCGAACCGACCCGACGAGGGACGAATCGATTCCGAGTCCACGATCGCGCCGAACTCCTTTTTTCAGTCGGGGTACGATCGCACTCGTGCTTGACGACGACGAGGACAAGGCCTTCGACGGATCGATCACCGATCCGACGGAGGACCTCGGGCCGGAGATCCCCTCGGTTCGAATCCCCGGCGGTGTCGATGGGAACGGCGACGCCGATATGGACCCCGAGGTCCCACAGGACCTCTTCGTTACGTTCTGGGGCCTCGTCGTGACCCTCAATCTCGCGCTCTTTGCGACGAGCCTCGGGCTGATGCTCGCGTACTTCCGCGGGCAACTGCGACTCGGCGGCGGCCTGTTCGTCCTCGGCGTCCTCGCGTTCGCGTACTCCTATTACAAGTACCGGCGCTATCGTGATCGAAACGACGCCAGCGACGGCGAGGACGGTAGCGACAGTGAGGATAGCGACGAAGAGTGACCGAGCGGCCGCTGTCGGTAGGCGGTCGATTCGTCCCGCTCGATGACTACCGAGTACGGGGATCAGGCTACCACAACCGCTAATCGTCTTCGCGGTCTACGAGCACTATGGACACCGTTCGCGACGGGAGCGGAGCTGAGTTCTTGCGTCTCGAGCGATCGGCCGAGTCGAGTCGCGTACGCGACCCACGGACCGACGAGGAACTGGAGCTGCCGAACGACGAGATCGAGAGCAGCGAGGCCTCGGCACTCTCGGTCGCCGGGCGGGCAGTACCGGAGGCGATCCGCGAAGAACTGGGAACGATCAGCGACGACCGGACGCTCGGGTTATTGGGGGAGATCAGCGGGCGAGAACCCGTCGGCGTGCGAATCCTTCTGGACGAGTACGACCTCTGTGAGAGCGAGTTGCACGGGATGGTGGGTGAACTGCGGGCCGCGGGCTCGATCGAACCCGTCGAACCTGCCACTCTCGACCCGATCGCCGCGAGCGATCGAGGCTACCGGACCACCGAGCAGGCTCGTGGCGCGTTCTCTCGCTATCGAACCGAACCGAGCGAACGCAACGTCGACACCGAGGACCAGGGCGGGAGCGATTAGCGAGTGAGTGCCGCTCCTGGGGTTCCATCGACACCGAAGATCGTCGACGAGTCCTGGTTCACCCGAAGCCTCTTATCCGTTAGTTCCGTACCTGGAGGCAATGAGCGAGACGGCGGATGACATCGACCTACCGTACGACAACGGTGCATCACAGACCGAGAAGATCGACGCACTGGAAGATCGCCTCGATTCGCTGGGCGACGAGAACGAACAGATGCGCGATCGGCTGCTCGACGCGAACGCAGAGAACAACAAGTACCAGCAGAAACTCGAACGACTCACCCACGAGAACAAGAAGCTGAAGCAATCGCCCCTGTTCGTCGCCACGGTCCAGGAGATGGCCGAGGAGGGTGTCATCATCAAACAACACGGCAACAACCAGGAAGCACTCACCGACGCGACCGACGAGATGCGCGAGCGAATCGAACCCGGGACCAGGGTCGCGGTAAATAACTCGCTGTCGATCGTCAAGGACCTCTCCGACGAGACCGATGTCCGGGCCCGCGTCATGCAGATCGATCACAGCCCCGACGTAGCCTACGAGGACATCGGCGGCCTCGAAGAGCAGATGAACGAAGTGCGAGAGACCGTCGAGATGCCCCTCGAAAACCCGGAGATGTTCTCGGACGTGGGCATCACCCCGCCCTCAGGCGTTCTTCTCTACGGCCCACCCGGGACCGGCAAGACCCTACTCGCGAAAGCGGTCGCAAACCAGACCGACGCCACGTTCATCAAGATGGCCGGCTCCGAGTTGGTCCATAAGTTCATCGGCGAAGGGGCGAAATTGGTGCGCGATCTCTTCGAGGTCGCCCGCGAGAACCAGCCCGCGGTGCTTTTCATCGACGAGATCGACGCCATCGCCGCGACACGTACCGACTCGAAGACTTCCGGCGATGCGGAGGTCCAGCGGACGATGATGCAACTACTGTCGGAGATGGACGGCTTCGAGGAACGAGGCGAAGTACGAATCATCGCCGCGACGAATCGCTTCGATATGCTCGATCGCGCTATTTTGCGGCCGGGTCGCTTCGATCGCCTCATCGAGGTCCCCAAACCCAACACCGAGGGCAAAGCGATCATCTTCGACATCCACACCCGTGGTATGAACGTCGCCGCGGACGTCGACTTCGAGGTCCTCGCCGAAGAGACCGAGGAGGCAAGCGGCGCGGACATCAGGGCGATCTGTACGGAAGCGGGGATGTTCGCGATCCGGGACGACCGCACCGAGGTCACCATGGAGGACTTCCGGGAAGCCCGGGAGAAACTCGAGACCGACGAGGAGGAAGTCGAGGTCTCGAAGACCTTCGCCTGATCGACGCCCGAGTTCGTCTCACCGCTTAGCTTCGATTTCCTCCGATTCCGTTACTCGCTTACCCGTTCAGGGTTCCCGCTCCAGTCGGTCCGATCTAGCGGCAGAACTAATACCGGGACGGGCAGACCTTCGGTATGGAATCCGGCCTCCGCGAGACGTTCGATCAGCCCTCCTGGCGAACGGCCGTCGGGACCGCCGTCAGCTACACCGTGATCCTGCTGGCGATGTTTCTCCTGTTATTTGCCCTTCCGTTCGCGGTCTTCTTGCTGTTCTAAGGCGTCGAGGCAATCAGTACTCACTCGATCGATCGCGAGGCGAGCTACCAGGAGAACCGCGAGAACGGTCCCGGAGAACGAACGCTTGCAAGCGAACGGTCGGTTAGACGATATCACCGATCCGGCGGGGCTCGCCGGTGAGCGAGGGGTTCGGATCAACGATCTTCAGCACCTCGTGGTCGGTGGCCTGTGGGTAGGGGTGGCCGGTCGCTTCCTCGATCAGCGCTCGCTCGAGGCGGAACTCGGTGCCCTCGTAGACCACGTCCACGCCGCTCTTATCGAAGGAGAGAACGGTCATCCTTCCTCGCTCCGGCCCCGGCGAGCAAAAGCGGTTCGTATCACCGGCACCGCTCTCTCGACTGCCCGGACAGTCTTCGTGCACCGCATAGCCCGTCGTTGCCTTCTCGCAGCGTCGCTCTGAGCCGGAAGCGGTCACTCGGATAGTTTTAATAGCCGCCGACTGCAGGCAACGCCCGTGCAACTCCGGTCGGACCCGCTTTCGGAACTCCGCGTCCCCGACGGCACGACCGTCGAGGAGCGCGACCTCGTGACCGCTTCCGACGTGTTCATCGGTGGGCAGAGCACAGTCGATTTCGGGGTTCGGGGTCGGACCGTGATCGCCGGCGAGCGGGTCCGCTTCGGCGGTGATATCGAAGCCAAGGGCGACTGTCGACTCGACATGTGGTGTGACGTCGCGGGCAACGTCTTGGTGGGCGAGGACGCCTACTTCGGCGAGCGCGTCCACGTCGGCGGCCGGCTCATGGTTTCTGGAGACTTGGACATCGGCGACGACGTGTCGATCGAGGAGGGCTTCGAGGCCAGTGGCTGGATCGTCATCCGCAACCCGATGCCGACGGTCGTCTTCCTCTTCATCTACCTCTCACAGCTGCTTCGTCTGGGAGAGGAGGAAGCCGCCGCCGACGTCTTAGAGGAGGTGACCGAAGCCGAATCAGGCGAGGGGGACAGCGGCGGAGAAAACGGGCGAGAGGCACTCGTGATCCCCCGAGGCGGACACGTCTCGGACGACGCCTGGCGGGTTTCGACGCCCGCGGTCGTGGGCGATAACTGCCGGCTCCACGGTAATCTCCGCGCCGAATCGATCGAGGCGGGCGGGGGAAACGAGATCTTCGGCAGCCTCCGGGCACGCGAGGACATTACGATCGGTTCGGGAAGCACGATCCACGGCGACGTCACCACGCGAAAGGGGTCGATAGCCATCGCGCCCGGTGCGCGCGTGCTCGGGGACGTCTCCTGTAGCGATCTCGATCTCGGCCTCGACGTCACCGTCGATGGCGCGATCCGAGCCCGCGGAGAGGTCACGATCGGCCGGGACGACGACCTCTCTCCCGGGTAGTCGACCCCTCGACGCTCGAAAATCGGAGGGAATGACGGCCGGCGGTCTCGACCGGTCGGCTAGGGAGCGATCGAGACGACGATCGAAAGCAGTTTTTCGCCCGCCACCCACCACGAGGCATGAACTCGCTCGGACTCGCCGGGAAACCAAACGCCGGCAAGTCCACGTTTTTCAGCGCCGCGACCCTCGCGGAGGCCGAGGTCGGGAACTACCCCTTCACGACGATCGACCCCGACAGAGGAGTGAGCCACGTCCGCACGGACTGTCCCTGCCTGGATCGCGACGATCGGTGTGGCAACGAGCGCTGCCAGGCGGGCAAACGCTACGTTCCGATCGAGTTACTCGACGTCGCCGGCCTGGTCCCAGGAGCCCACGACGGCCGGGGACTTGGCAACCAGTTCCTCGATGCGCTCTCGACTGCCGAAGTCGTCTGCAATGTCGTCGACGCCTCGGGAGGGACGGACGCCGAGGGCGAACCGATCGAGACGGGTGCATACGATCCCCTCGAGGACCTCGCGTTTATCGAGCAGGAACTCGATCTGTGGCTCGCGGACATCGTGAGTCGCAACTGGGAGACCCTCGAACGGGGCTCGCGCGCGCCCGACTTCGATTTCGACGCCGCACTCACCGACTTGCTCGTCGATTTCGGCGCGACCCGGGGGGAGGTGGCCGCCACCCTTCGGAACGTAGAGTATCCCGCCAATCCGAAGGCCTGGGACGAAGCGGACAAGGAAGCGCTCGCGGGCGAGTTGCGCGCGCGCACGCTGCCGATCGTCGTGATCGCGAACAAGGCCGATGTCGCGAGCGAAGAGAACCTAGCTGCCCTGCAAGAGGCAGCCGACCAGGTCATCCCGGCGACGGCGGAGGGCGAACTCGCGCTCCGGCGGGCCGCGGAGGCAGGGGCGATCGCCTACGATCCGGGGGACGCTGACTTCGAGATCACTGGCGATCCGACGGCCGAGCAGGAACAGGGCCTCGAGCAGGTTCGAGAAGTGATGGCCGAGTGGGGCGGCACCGGCGTTCAAGAAGCAATGAACGTCGCGGTCTACGATCTGCTCGACTGTATTACTATCTACCCCGTCGAGAACGAGACCCGCTGGAGCGACGGCTCTGGAGCTGTGCTCCCCGACGCCCACCTCCTGCCCCGCGGATCGACGCCGAAAGACCTCGCGTATGCCGTTCACTCCGATATCGGCGAGGGCTATGTTCACGCGGTCGACGCGCGTTCCGGCCGCCGGATTGCCGACTCCTACGAACTCGAAGAGGGCGACGTGATCAAGATCGTGAGTACGGCGAAGTAACGATCCGGCGTTCTCCTTCTCCGTTCAGTCAGGCCACGAGATCGAGTCGAGCAGAGCCGAGCTATCAGTGGATCTGTTGGGTGTGGTCGTCCACGCTCTCCGGGTCCTCGAGAATTTCCCCACAGACCGCACACTCCCCGTGGGCGATCGCGACGTGCTGGCCGAGTCCGGCGGGCGTATCGAAGTCGATCTCACAGGTCTTGCACGCGAAGTGTCTCGTTGTCGGCATACTGGTAAACGGAGTCGGGACTCGGATAGCGCCTTTGCCTGCGTGCTCCGTGTGGGCCTATCGGATCGAAGAGAGGAACTTTCACCGTCGTTCCCGTAGGTTCAGGAGGCGGTTCGATAGGACCGACGATCGGCTGGGCGGAGCGAGGGCCTCGCGGAACCGGTCGCTCACTCGAACGGACGGTACCACACCGCGACGACCAGTACCGCGAGAAAGACGTACGAGCCCCGAATCAACAACATCGTCGCGAGCTCCGACTCCGCACGCCGGGCAACGAGAGCCACTGCGGCGAAAGCGAGTACCGCGAGGACGGCACTCGGCGGGAAGACCGACAGCGCGGTGAGAAGTAGTACCACGAGCAACCCACCGGCCATCAGCCCGTAGGCGGTGAGGCGCGCCCGATCCCGACCGAGTACCACGGCGACGGTGCGTTTCGCGATCGAGCGGTCGTACTCGTAGTCCTTCGCGTCGTCGATGACCTTGATCCCCGACAGTAAGAGGAGAAACACCGCCGCGAACGCGAGAACCACCGGCGAGAGCCCACCGGCCTGGACGTAATAGCCCCCGAGCAGCGAGACGGCGATTCCGAGGGGATAGCCGGTCGTCGCGCTCACGGGGTTCGTATCGAGCTGCGGGGCGTGGAAGTAAGCGATCAGCCAGGCAGGAAGCGTGAGGAGTGCTGCCTCGACCCCGGACAACCACCAGAGCGCGCCCAGACAGACGAAGAATGCCGTCGAGGAGGTGGCGAGGACGAGCCGGCAGCCCGCAGCAGTAATCGGGTGGTCGTCGTCCTCGCCTCGGATGTGGAAATCGACGTAGCCGTCCTTGACGTGGGCGGTATAGAGCGCGAAGAAGATCGCGACGGCATGGATAACGCCGACTACGGGGACAAACTCGCGGGCCAGCACCGCACCGAATGCAGAAGCAGCGAGCGGCGGCAGCATGAAGACCGGATGAACCTGAGAGGCGAGGGCTTCGAGCACCGCTCTGGCCCCCGATCCGTGGCGCGCGACCTCCATGGTGAGAGGTACAGCCCCCAACCCATAAACAACACGACAGCCCGGTTGTCGAACACCACTGACTACTGTTGACCGTCGCCCGAATTCGTGCAGAGGGCGATCGTCTCGACTCACGGAACTAATTATAAACAGGTAATGGAATTGGTTTCGGCAACCAGGTCGTATCACGTCCGACACGAACGAGGGGAAGACGCTGAACCGACGGAACATGCTCAAATCGATCGGGGCGGCCGGGATCGGCGGGGCGTCGATGGCGCTGTTCGACAGCGAGATCGTCCAGGGGCTTGCTCCCTGGTCGGTCGAACGGAGCGAAGTCGACTGGTCGGGGTCGGAAGACGGAGACTCCAAAGAGACTTTTCCGCTATCGGTGGCGAGCGGCGGCCCGACCGATTCAGGGGCGATCCTCTGGACGAAGATCGCTTCCGACGCGGACGTCGATTACATCGTCCACCTCGGCGACCAGATCTACGAGTACGCCGGCGAGGACGGCTACGGCGACCCCGTCGATCTGGAGGGGCGGTCGATCTCACTGCCAAGCGGCAATGACGTTGCCTGGACCCTGGAGGACTTCCGGCATCTCTGGCGCAGGTATCAGGGCAATCGGTTCTTCCAACGCGCCCTCGAGCGCCATACCTTCGTCCCGACCTGGGACGACCACGAGATCATCAACAATCGCTACTGGGACTACGAGAACGACCGCCCGTGGGCCGACAGCCACCCGAAGAACGACCACCCCGAGTTCATGCGCCAACTGTTCGTCGAGGGGATCAAGGCCTGGTGGGAGTACAACCCCGCCCGCGTCGCCTACGATCCCGACGCCGACTCGATTCTCGACTCCTTCCATATGTGGCGCTCGCTTCGCTTCGGCGACCTGCTCGAACTCCCCGTTACGGACGAACGGCTCTTCAGCTCGCTGCCCCCCGGCGGCGACGCGGCCGGCCAGCGCCAGTTCGGTATCCCGCCGAACGTCCCCGAGGCCGACGACGCCGACGGACGATGCTCGGCTTCGAGCAGCGCGAGTGGTTCCTCGATACGCTCAAGGAGACCGACGCGACCTGGAAGGCCTGGGCCAACGAGGTGGCACTCTCGCCGCTGTGGCTTGCCTTCTCCGACGACGGACAGTTCGCCCGCAACTACGACGCCTGGGACGGCTACGAGCACGAGCGCAGGGAGATCATGGGCCAACTCACCCACTTCGACGTCGATAACTTCGTGACCTTTACCGGCGATCTACACACCTACCTCGCGTCCTACCTGATGAACGACTGGGAGACCGTCGAGAGCCGCACGCCGGTTCGGCCCGAAGAGGAGACCGTCGGCGTCGAACTCATGGCACCGGCGATAACGAGCAACCCGGGTATCGCCGACGTCTGGGGGAAGAAAGGCCGGACCGACGTCGAATCCGAATCGCCCTCGCTCACCAACGAAACGCTGAGTGAGATCGTAACCGAGGAGAGCCCCCACGCCGAGTTCTTCAACGCGAAGTACAATGGCTACGCCATCGCGGAGTTCACTCCCGAGGAAGCCACCTGGGGCGCGTACGCAGTAGACGATACGGTAGACGAGCCCGACGCTCCCCGCGCGCTGCCCAGGAACTTCCGGATCCCCGAAGGTGAGGTCGCCCTCGAAGAACTCGAAGCCGCCGAGGGACTGCCGAACGATCCGCTGAACGACGGGTCCTGAGAAGCGAGACCGGAGGACCGACAGCCGATCCAGTGGCTCGACGGTGTCTCGACAGCGGTCCGGTGGCCGGACGACGATGCGGCGAAGCCGACGGTCGATCCGAGGGCTGCGTGCCGGCGGTCACACCGCCGGTTCGGAACGCCTATTCGTCGAAGCGTGGTATCGACGCGCATGACGACGACCCGGGAGGGAACGACCGAACCCTGGACCCACGGCGAGACCATAGCGAACGGCGTCCGCTTGCATTACGTCGAGGCCGGCGACCCTGACGACCCGCTCGTGCTCCTGCTTCATGGCTTCCCGGAGTTCTGGTATGCCTGGCGCCACCAGCTACCCGCCCTGGCCGAAGCGGGCTATCACGTTATCGCGCCCGACCTCCGGGGGTACAACACCTCCGAGAAACCCCCAGGTGTCGAGGCCTATCGTCTCACTCACCTCGTCGGCGACGTTATGGGACTGATCGAGGAGTTCGGTGCCGAGAAAGCGGGTTCCGAGGAGAGCGACGAGGCCCAGCTCCCGCTGTTGGTCGGACACGACTGGGGCGGGGCGATCGCCTGGGAGGTCGCGATCCGCCACCCCGAAGCTATAGAGCGCCTCGCGATTCTGAATGCGCCCCACCCCGAACGGTTCCAGCGCGAACTCGGCTCGGCCTCCCAGTTGCGGAAGTCCTGGTATATGTTCTTCTTCCAACTGCCGGGCGTGCCCGAGCGAGCGATCCGGGCGGGCAACTACCGAGTACTCGATCGGTTGCTCCGCGAGGATCCGGTCGACCCGGATGCCTTCGATAGCGTCGATATCGAGCGCTACACCGAGGCCCTCTCGAAACCCGGCGCGCTCACCGCCGCGATCAACTACTATCGTGCTCTTGCCCGCGAGAACCCGATCGGGACCCTGCGGCGCGCGCTCGTCGGACAGTCCGGTCGGCCGCCGGCCTACCGCCGTGTGCAGGTGCCGACGCTACTGATCTGGGGCGAACAGGACTCCGCGCTTTCGGTCTCGCTCACCGAAGGGCTCGATGGGTGGGTCGAAGATCTGAGCGTCGAGCGACTCCCCGAGGCGAGCCACTGGGTCCAGGCCGACGCGCCGGAGACGGTAAACGACCTGCTCGTCGACTTTCTCGCCGAGGAGTGAGCCTACCTGACAGGTTGTCTCCACCGAACGTCGCAGTTGAACTACTGAGCACCCTTTTTAGGCCCACTGACGTCGGGAGAGAAACTGATGTAATCTAGTTCGGTTGCAAAACTACTTGCCTGTCCGTGGTTTCGGTTACGTACGATGGGTCGCTCGCGTCGTTCCCTGCTTCGCGTGGCCGGCGGCACGATCGCTTCCGGCGCGGTCGGCACGTTTCTATACGGTCAGTCGAAACGTGCCGAACCGACCGGGAGCGAGACCGACGCGCTCGTCGCGGGGAGCCTGCTTCGGGTCGCACGAGAGGTACCGGGAGCGGCGATCGAGGCTCACGGGAGCGCCGCGGCACGACGGCTGGTTCTCAACGACCTCCGGCGTCCCGACGCAGTCGCGCTCGCCGACCCGCGCCTCTTCGTGGGGATCGCCAACCGTGCGACGCTCTTTGCGACCAACGCCCTGGTGCTCGCCTACGATCGGGCGTCGGCCCACGCCAGGACGATCGAACGGAACTGGAGACGGGCGATCGAATCCGAAAGAATCGCGATCGGCCGGACGGACCCGGAACTCGATCCGCTGGGCTATCGGACCGTCATGGGGCTGCGGTTGGCCGAGCGGACCACCGAAATCGATGCCCAGCGCGTTCTCGAAGAATCCCGGATCCTCCCGGAGACGGAGCTATTGAGCGTACTCGAGGGGGGAAGTCTCGACGCGGCGTTTGCCTACCGGAGCATGGCCGTCGAACGAGGGCTCGCCTACCGACCCTTGCCGGCACGGATCGACTTCTCCGATCCGGCACGCGCCGAGGAGTACGCGAGCGTCACCTACGACCTGGGAGAAGGATCGATCGTGGGTGCCCCGATCCGATACGGTGTAGCGGCGATTACCGAGGACGGACGAGCGTGGGCCGATCGTCTCGTCGCTTCCGGGAAGACCCTCTGGGAGTCGGGCTTTACTGTTCCTCCGGAGTACCCGGTTCGGGACCCGAGCCTCGAAGCGACCGGCTCCCTAAGTGAGTAAGCGCACGAACGACACGTTCGAGACGACTATTACGTGTCACTCCGCGGTCGTAACCGTGACCTCGATCGCGTTCGGTACGTAGGCGTTCGCGGCGTAGCCACCCTCGTTCCACGGGAACGTCTCCGATTCGATGGCTTCGGACCACTCCTCTTTCTCTGGGTCGCTGATCCGCGCGGGCTGTGTTCGTCCTTCCTCGTCGCTCGCGCGCGAGCAGAGCGTGTAGGTGCCCGGGTCCGGCCGCCAGCCGTACCGGAACAGCCGCCAGGCACCGGCGTAGTCGGGGCCGAACACCTCGGCGTCCGCCCAGCTATCGCCGCCGTCGGTCGAGATCTCGACGCCATCGATAGCGTCGTCGCCCGACCAGGTAACTCCGAGTATCTCGATAGAGGCGTTCGCCGACGCCAGTTCGATCGCTTCCTCATCCCCGGGACGCCCGATCAGCGACATTACCATCGCGTCGAAGGTGTAGGGGTGATCGACCGCCCCCGATCGGAGCTGTGCTTCCGTGCCGGTCTCGGCGATCGTCTCGTGCGCCGCCGGCTCGCCCTCGCTCGGGTACAGCCGATAGTCGGATTGCTGCCACCGGGCGTGGGTTCCCGGCCGATCGAGCGATCCCTCGGTGACCATCGAATCCATGACTCGCAACTCGTCGAGCCACTTCACGTTGTTGACACCGTACCAGCCCGGAACGATCAGCCGTACTGGGTAACCGTGTTCCTTAGGTAGGGGCTGGCCGTTCATGCCGTAGGCGAGAATCGAGTCCTCTATAGCCTTCGAGAGTGGGATCGATCGCGCGAAGACCTCCTCGTCGACCGAGTCCCCGCCGATCGCCGTGAGCCACCGGTCGTTCGCTTCCTCGGGGGCATCATCGATCCCCCCCGCCCGGAGCACCGAGCGAAGCGGCGTGCCCGTCCACATCGAGGTGCCGGCTGCCTCACAGCCCCACTGCACACTACTGGTTTCGGGCTCGTGTTGGCCGCGGCCGTTGCCCGCACACTCCATCGTATGGGCGACCGCCACGGTCGGGAACTCCTCTTGTATGGTATCCATCGAGAGGGAAATATCGGAATCGAGACCGGTCAGGGAGACCGACCACGAGTCGGCGTCGATCTCGGGCATTCGATTGCGATGACAGACGAAGTGGTCCTCGATCGAGGTCAGCCAGTCGGCGTAGGTGCTTCGATCGGCCGCTCCGACGACGGTGTACCGGTTCGCCTCGTCGCGAACCTCGCGGGTCCCCGGTTTCCGATCGAGTATCGCGTCGATCTCCTCGTGGCGCTGTGGTCGCTCCCCGTCCGTACTCATGTCAGTCCCTCCCGAACCTACCGGCTTAGTTCTGCCGTCGTGCGTTGAACTGGATCGGGTGAGAGCGTCCGGAACGAACGGAGTCGAGCGTCGTTGTGGAAAACCCGTGGAGTAGACGAGTACGGACCCCACCGATCGCTCGTGTGAGGTCGGTCGCTCTCCCGTCGGCGTTCGAGTTACCGGACCGCTTCGGTCGCCCCGGCCATGACGTCGAGTGCTTCCTCCAACTCCGCCTCGCCAGTGGCATAGGAGATCCGGGCGTGGCCGGCCCCGCGCTCGCCGAAGGCTTCGCCGGGGACGACGATCACGCCCCGGTCGATGACTGCCTCGACCCACCCCTCCGGGACCCGGGGCATGACGTAGAAGGCTCCTTGAGGTGTGGGCACGTCCAGTCCCATCTCCTCCAAACCATCGAGGACGAGATCGCGGCGCTGCTCGAACGAGGTGGTCATCTCGCCGACGATCCCCTGAGGGCCCGAGAGGGCGGCTTCGGCGGCGTACTGAGCGGGGGCGGACGCACAGGCCTGGGCGTACTGATGCACTCGCAACATACGCTCGATCCGGTCCTCGCTTCCGACGACCCAGCCCAGTCGCCAGCCCGTCATTGAGTAGCTCTTCGAGCAGGCGTTCACCACTACCACATTGTCGCCCTCTATGAACTCCATCGGCGAGCGGTGTTCGCCCTCGAAGACGATGTGTTCGTACACCTCATCCGAAATGCAGAGCACGTCGTATTCGTCGGCGATCCGGGCGAACTCGCGCATGTCTTCGGGCGATTGTACCGCGCCGGTGGGATTGGCCGGCGAACAGACCACGAACGCGGCGGTGTCCTCGGTGATTGCCCGCTCGACGTCCTCGGGGGCCATCGTGAGGTCCCCGCGCAACCCTATCGGCACTGGCTCCCCGCCCGCGAGATGGGTTAGGGCCTCGTAGGAGACGAAGCCCGGGTCGGGTATCAGGACTTCCTGCCCGCTGTCGACGTGGGCCTCGATAGCGATATGGAGGGCTTCGGACCCTCCGGAGGTAGCGATGCAGTTCTCAGGGGAGATCTCGAGATCGTTGTCCCGAGCGTGTTTATCGCTGATCGCCGCTCGGAGTTCGCGGGTCCCCTTGTTAGTGGTATAACCATCCGTCTTCCCGGATTCGATCGCCTCGATGGCGGCCTGCCGGGCGTGATCGGGCGTCGGGAAGTCGGGCTGACCGAGGCCGAGGTTGATCGCTCCCTCGCCCGCGGCCTCGAAAACCTCCCGGATGCCGCTGATCGATACCTGCTCGACTCGCTCGGAGAAGGCGGTCATGAACGTATTCCCGGACGGACCGATCATAATCCTTCAGGTCCGGCCGTCGGGTCAGGTCGAGCGAACCCGGGTGCTCCGGACGGTTCGGAACGAATCGGGGCGGTCGGACCTGTGCGACCGATATATCGGCAATTATATCCTGGAAAAGCGACGAGGTCCGAACTGCTGTATCCACGTTATATCGTTTGAGACGCGGTATTTCCCGGTACAGAGGCAAACAGCGACGAACCGGGCTACGGAAACCCCCTCCGGGGAGTTCACATCCTTACTTGAGGGCGCCCAACAGGCGATGATGGAAGCACTACTGACGACGAATCGGATCTTTCGATCGCAGCAGCGGCCGCGAGCGACGACGGTGAGTAGCTGATGGCGGCCGACGAGGCGACGATCGACCCTGGACGGTTCGTCGAGAACCTACTGGAGTTCAAGTATCGGGAGGTGACGATGGTGATCGCGACCGGTGCGGTCGTCGCCGGGTCGATCGCGCTGTTCCCCGGCATGGAGAACCTTACGCGAGGGATCCAGTCGAACGTCGGCCCCAGTGCGATCGCTCTCTTAGTTTTAGTCGCGATCGCCGCCGGCGCGGTCAAGGGGATGATCGGCTTCGGCTATGCACTCATTACGACGCCGATCTTCGCGACAGTGATCGACCCCGCGCTCGCGGTCGTGATCTTAGCGATCCCCCCCTGGATGATCAACCTCTTCCAACTCGCGGAGACGGATACGGGACTGGAGTACGTCCGCCGGGAGTGGGCGCTGATCGGGCTCGCGATCGTCGGTGCGTTCGCAGGCGTTTTCCTCTTCGCCGCCTTCAGCACCGGTCCGGCGATCCCCTTCCTGATCGGGCTGATGATCCTCGGGTACGTCCTCTTTCAGATCACTCAGAACTTCGTGAGGATCGAAGGAGCCCACCACCCGGTCGCGCTGGGTGTCGTGGGGTTACTCGAGGGCGTGTTGCTCTCGGTCGCGAACCTCGGCCCGCTGTTGCCCGCCTACCTCCATACCTTCGAGCGCGACACTGACCGGTACGTCGGCGGCCTCGGTGTCGTGCTCGGGGCGATCTTCACCGCGAAGATCCTCGGACTGGCGGTCTTCGGCGTGATCGGTGGCTACCAGATCTGGCTCGGTTCGGTCATCGCCGTCGTCACGATCGTCGGTATGCTACTCGGCTCCTATCTCCGGCGCCTGGAGATCGACGAGAAACGCTTCAACTGGGCCGTGAACTCGCTTCTGTTCGTGATCTCGCTCAATATCCTCCGAAATACGATTCCGGCGCTCTTTCTCTGAGCCACTCGCAATCCTACCTACCTTGTTCCCGACATCGATTCAGGGCTTGAAGTACGCGTAGTTCTCCTCGGATTGGAGGCGGGCCACTTCGCCGATTCCGGAAGGAACGATCTCGACTCCATCGAGCAGATCCGCCTCGTCGATGTCGCCGCCTTCGAGGGTGTTCCGACAGGATTTGAGCGTTACGCCCTCGGCGGCGAGTGCCTCGATTCCCTCGCACTGTGGGGAATCTTCTCTCAGGAGGCCGATTCCGCCGCCGTTGACGACAAGCGCGACGGCTTCGTGGGCGAGGGTTTCGTCGGCAAGCAGGTTCCGGACGTTGCCGACGACCGCCTCGTGCAGTGCCGGGTCGGCGTTCGAGAGGTGGACGACCGTCTTCATCGATTCCGATGACGCGTCGGCGAGCGAAGGGGTTTGTGCTCGCCGAATCAGGATGCTCGATTCCGTACGACTGTCAGCCAGCATAGGGTTGGGCCGGTCAGTTTCGGTCGTCGTCCTCATCTCGTTTCCGTAGCGTCTCTTCGAGCGAGTCGAGATGGCCTTCGATCGTCCAGAGCGCCGCGTCCGGGTCCATATAGCCCTCCTCGTACTCCTCGTATACGCTTCTCGCATCCTGGAGGAACGCCTCGACCGCTTCGTCTAACTCGGAGTTCTCGCCTGGCATACCCTCGATCGGTGTTCCTGACCCATCGGTACGTCGATTCGACCGCCGATCCTCGGGAGAACGCTCGCTTCGATAATCGAGGTATCGAGACGGCTCACCTCGTCGATAGTCGGAGGTGGGTGCCGTCGGGATCGGTCACGAACGCACGATCGTCCTGTCGCTTGACCGCGTGCCCGCGGTCGGCGAGGCGCTCTGCGACCCGATCGAGCGTCCCGGAATCGGGCAGGACGAACCCGAACCACGCGAGTCCCTGTTTGCCCTCTGGGCGCTCGCTGCGGTCGTTCCAGGTGTTGATAGCGAGGTGATGATGGTACTCCCCCGCTGCGAGAAACGTGGCTCGGTTGCCATAGCGTGCCTGTACACCGAGCCCGAGACCGTCAGTGTAGAACGCCTCCGTTCGGTCGAGATCGATCGCCTCGAGGTGGACGTGACCGATCGCCGTCTCGGCGGGCACGGGAGCAGCGGTGAAGCCATCGTTATCGCTATCGCCGACGAGGTCGGTTTCGTCCTCACTAGTTCGCTCCTTTTCAGTAGTGGACGCGAGTGCCGAGAGCTCACCGAGATCGAGCGGGCGGGTATCGATGTCGATCCCGCCGTCGTCGGTTCGGGGCCACTCTTCTCGAGGGCAATCGTAATAGAGTTCGACGCCGTTGCCGGCCGGATCACGCAGGTACAACGCCTCGCTGACGTCGTGATCCGACGCCCCCGTGAGTTCGTACTCGGAAGCTTCGATCCGTGCTAAGCAATCGGCGAGTGCGGCCCGATCGGGATAGCGAAAGGCGACGTGGAAGAGTCCCGCTTCCTTGGGGGTGCGCTCGGGAGCATCGGGTGCTTCCCCGAGTTCGAGCAGCGCCGTCTGCCCGGCACCGAGGCGGATCTGGTTGCCCTCGCGACTTCCGTCGAGGCCGACGACTTCCCGGTAGAAGGGGACGACCCGAGCGAGCGAGTTCACTCGCAGCGCGACTCGACCGGGATGGGCCGCGGAGGGAAGCGCGAACGACGAATCCGAACTCACGGCTTGGCTACTCGGTCGACCGCTAAAGACGTGTTCGTGGCATACGCATGGTGATCGGCCTCCGACCGCGAGTCGCCGACCGGCTGTGCCTGCCTCCGGCGACGTCCGCTACCACTCAGGATGTCCCGCTATCGCCGAGACGGGCCTGGGTCGAGCGACCGATCAGCTCCGCGAAATCGACTCCCTGCCCGACGGCCGTCTCGCGTTTCACCCGGTAGTTGCCCCCGTCGGTCACGTAGAGGTCCGCGGGGTGGAAGAAGTACCACGGCTCGCGATCGAACCGGACGCCGATACGGGGTTTCGCGCCGAAGTTCCGCGCGAAGTAGACGAGTGCTTCGACCTCCTCGCCGGTGAGATAGATCGGATCACCCGAACTCGATTTGGCCTCGATCGCGTAGAACAACGGCTCGCTACCCCCAGTATCGTCGTTCCCGCCGTCCTCAGTAGCCTTGCCCTCGTCGCGTCCCTCGGAGCGAGGTAACCGATCCGCACGGCCCGCGAGCACGTCCGGGAGTTCGCGGTCGGTGGCACTGCCGCTCGCCGGCGCGCGCATGACCGCGAAGCCGGCTTCGTCCAACTCGTTCACCAGCTCCCGCTCCCGACGATCACCCTTCGGGTTACCGGGCATTCGCTCTCACCCGGACGACTCTCGACATACAGCGTACTCTCTCCCTCCGGTACTTAAGCGAGCGGAGAGCGCGGCGAATGTAGTTGCCGCCGACGGGAGGTGAGCAAAGAGAAGAGAAGTGGGTGAGCTAAGAGGATCGTCGATCGGCGACTACGTGCCGTGATCCCAGGACTCGAGGTACTCGGTTTGGGTATTCGAAAGCGCGTCGATCTCGATGCCCTCGGCGGCCAGTTTGATCTCGGCGACCTCCCGGTCCAGTCGGTCGGGCACGTCGTGAACGCCCGCCTCGTACCCCCCACCCTGAATCAGTTCACGGACACAGACTGCCTGAATCCCGAAGGACTGGTCCATCACCTCCGCCGGGTGGCCGAGCGAGAGCGGCCCCGCGAGGTTCACCAGCCGACCGGAAGCGAGCACGTTCAGCCGGGGGCCATCGGGAAGTTCGTACTCCTGTACCCCGGGTCTGACCTCTCGGCTGTCGACAGCGAGTTCCGCGAGTCCCTCCAGGTCGATCTCGATGTCGAAGTGCCCGGCGTTCGCGAGCAACGCGCCGTCTTTCATGTCCTCGAAGTGCTCGCTGCTGATCACGTCCCGGTTGCCGGTCGTGGTGATGAAGACGTCCCCGCGGGCGGCGGCCTCGCTCATCGGGCACACGTCATACCCCTCCATGTAGGCCTCGAGCGCACGACGGGGATCAACCTCCGTGAGGGCGACGTGGGCGTTCTGCCCGGCGGCCTTTTTCGCGACGCCCCGACCGACGTCGCCGTACCCCGAGACGACAACCGTCTTCCCGGCGAAGGAGAGATTCGTCGTCATCGCGATGTTCGCGAGCGCGGATTCTCCAGTACCGTGGACGTTGTCGAAGAGGCGCTTCATCGGCGTGTCGTTCACGGCGAACATCGGGTACTGTAGGGCTCCGTCCTCGGCCATCGCGCGCAGCCGGGTGACGCCAGTGGTAGTTTCCTCACAGCCGCCGACGATCGAATCGAGGAGGGCGGGGTACTCCTCGTGGATCCGAAAGACCAGATCGCCGCCGTCGTCGACGGTAAGGGAGGGGTCGTGGTCGATCACGGCGTCGATCGCCGCGTAGTAAGTGTCGTCGTCGATCCCGCGCTCGGCGTAGGAAGCGATCCGGTCGTGGGCGTCGAGTGCGGCACTCACGTCGTCGTGGGTCGAAAGGGGGTTACAGCCGGTGATAGCGACTTCCGCGCCGGCCTCAGCGAGGGTCTCTGCGAGCACGGCAGTTTTTGCTTCGACGTGCATCGCCATACCGACCCGCTGGCCGGAGAAATCGAGATCGTCCCGTAGCATCGCGAGGATCGGCATGTGTTCGCGTGCCCACTCGATTTTCTTCCGGCCACGCTCGCGGGCCGTGCTGGGTTCGTCGAGCCGGTCAGTGATCGTCGCCGTCATACCCGATATGGGAGTATCACGGTCTAAACGCTGACGAAGCCGGGCCGGTGTTCGGTCACCCGTCGTTCTCCGACATCTCGGCGCTTCGGCGGCCGGTCGGGATCTCGGGAGAGGAGTACGTTGAAACCCCAGCCGCCGGAACGCCACCCATGAGCGACCCACCGGTGCCGGAGGTCGGCGATACCCACACCCACGAGCGGACCTTTACGACCGAGGACGTCAGGCGCTTCGGCGAGATCTCGGGCGACCAGCAGCCGATCCACACCGATCCCGACGAGAACGGACGGTTGATCGTTCAAGGACTGTTGACAGCGACGATCCCGACGAAGATCGGTGGCGATCTCGAGTACCTCGCCCGCGAGATGGAATTTACGTTCCGCCGCCCCGTCTACACCGGCGAGACGATCACCTGCACCTGGGAGACCGAATCCGTAACCGAACGCGAGGATCGCTTCGAGGCCAGCGGCACAGCTGTGCTCGAAAACGAGGACGGCGAGACGGTCTTGATAGGGGATTTCGACGGGCTGGTCTGGAAATAGACGGTCGTTCGCGTACGACGGCGAGCGTCCCACCGGCTTCAGCTCGCAAAACGACGGTTCGCCTCGACGATCGACCGTATCCGCTCACCCGCTCTCGGCGCGCTTCGCGAGCCCCATCGCCCGCTTCTGGGCTTCGGTGCGGATCGCGTCCTCGTCGAGGGTCGTTAGCTCCCGATCGCGCATGAGGACTTCTCCATTGCAGATCGTGTGTCGGACATCGGAACCCCGGGCGGCATAGACGAGGTGGCTCACTAGATCGTGGACCGGTGTGAGATGCGATGCTGAGAAGTCGACGACCGCGAGATCGGCGCTTCGTCCGGGTTCGATCCGGCCCGAGTCGAATCCCAGTAGCTCCGCACCACCGCGGGTCGCCATCTCGAGAACGTCCGGCGCTGCTACCGCGCTCGCATCGTCGGCGGCGACTTTGCCGACCATCGCGGCGTCGCGCAGTTCGTCGAACAGGTCCAGATCGTTGTTCGAGGCCGCGCCGTCGGTTCCCAGTCCTACTGTGACGCCCGCGTCCAGCAGGTCCTGGATCGGGGCCATCCCACTGGCGAGTTTCATGTTCGAGGCCGGGCAGTGAACGACGCCCGTCCCGCGCTCGGCGAGCAAGGATATCTCCCGGTCGTCGAGGTGGACGCCGTGAGCGAGAAGGGCCCGGTCGCCGAGTAACCCTCGATCGTCGGCGTATTCGAGCGGTCTGATCCCGCGTTCGGAGACGATCGGCTCGACTTCTCCTTCCGTCTCGTTCGCGTGGTAGTGAATCGGCACGTCGAGATCCTTGGCGGCCGCGACACACTCCTCGATGGCGTCCTCGGCGACGGTCGTGAGGCTATGGGGCATACAGGCTGTCCGAACCCAGCTCTCGCCTTCTACACTCTCCTCGGTGCTCGCGTTCCGGTACTCGCGGGCGAATCCCAGGCCTTCTTCCAGTTCCGCGGCGACGCCCTCCTCGTCCTTCCCGACGGTGACGATGCCGTGTCCCAGCAGAGCTCGGAGGCCCGCCTCCTCGACCGCCGCGGCGACCGCAGGCTCCTCGAAGTACATATCACAAAAGGCGGTCGTCCCCGATCTGATCATCTCACAGAGTGCGAGGTCCGTTCCAGCCCTGATGTCCTCGGCGGTGAGTTGAGCTTCGGCGGGCCAGACGTGCTCGCGCAGCCAGCTCTCTAAGGGCTCGTCGTCGGCATACCCCCGAAGCAGCGTCATCGCCGCGTGGGTGTGGGCGTTCACGAGTCCAGGCATCACTACACAGCCGGTCGCGTCGAGCGTCTCCTCGCCGTCCTCGACCTCGCCGACCGATATGATCTTTCCAGTGCCTCGATCGACCAGCACGTCGCCAGTTTCGACCACCATCTCGGGAGTGAGATACCGGCCGCCCGCGATTCGAAGCGTCGTCATATCCCGACCTCTCTTCCCGTCGGTGTCAATGTAGCGTTCGACGACGTGAGACGACGATCGCCACCGGGCCGATCGCCGCCCATCGGGCAGTCGACGTCGACATCCGCACCCGGTAGCGAGAGGAGACACCTGATCGACCGCCATGCGCTCGATGGAAAGGCAATTCCCCCTCGGTGGCGAACACCGGCTACGAATGCGTATCGCGGTTCCCAACAAAGGCCGACTCCACGACCCGACGATCGATCTCTTAGAACGGGCGGGCCTCCACGTCACCGATGGCACCGACCGACAGCTCTACGCCGAGACGGTCGATCCAGACGTCACACTGCTGTTCGTCCGGGCGGCGGACGTCCCGGCCTACGTCGCCGACGGCGCGGCCGATATGGGTATCACCGGCTTCGATCAGATCCGTGAGTCGGGCGTTTCCCTCCGCGATCTGCTCGATCTGGGCTTCGGTCGCTGCCGGTTGGTACTCGCCGCGCCGGAGACGAGTTCGGTTTCTTCGGTTGCGGATCTGGAGGGCGGGACCGTCGCCACCGAGTTCCCGGGTGTCGCGCGGGATTTCTTCGCCGAGCGAGAGATCGACCCGGAGATCGTCGAGGTCTCGGGCGCGACCGAACTCACGCCGCTGGTCGATATCGCCGACGCGATCATCGACATCACCTCGACCGGTACCACGCTCCGGGTCAACGGGCTAGAGGTCCTCGAGGAGGTCTTAGAGAGTTCGGTCAGGCTGGTCGCCCGACCCGACGTCACAGAGGAACCGAAAGTCGAACAGATCCGGATGGCACTCCAGTCCGTGCTCTCGGCGGAGGGAAGACGGTATCTGATGATGAACGTCCCCGAGGAATCACTCGCGGACGTCAGGGAGGTGATCCCCGGCCTCGGTGGGCCGACGGGGATGGACATCGCGGGCACCGATGCGGTGGCCGTGCACGCCGTGGTCGACCAGCGGGACGTCTTCGAGGCGATCAACGACGTGAAAGCCGAGGGGGCGAGTGACATTCTGGTGACCGGCATCGAGCGACTCGTTGAGTAAACCGATAGACCGACCGGGACCGGAAAACAGAACCTGCTGGTGCCGGGCCGCCGGTTATACGCTAGGGGGTACAGCAACCGATATGTCATCCGGCGAGTGGAGCGGCGAGGACGAGATCGAGTGTGCGACCTGTGGGGAACTCTTCGAGAGCGAGGACGCCCTCCGAGAACACAGCCGAGAAGAACACCCCGATCGGGACGCCCACTGAGAGGCCTTGCCGACCGATCTCGTCGCTCGAAGCACGAACGACGATCGGAGCCGAGTCACCCCGGTGCCGTACCGAGCAGCGAAACGAGATTGAAGATCGTGATGCCCAGCAGCACGCTCACGGTGTAGTGAACGACGGCGACGAGCGTTGTCGTCTTGTACTTGAGCCGGTAGACGACCCGGATCGCGAGGAAGTCCGCGGCAAGCGACACTGCGATCACGATCGCGGGGCCGTACTGCTGAAGCAACAGGGCGATCGCTGCGGGGACGAGTCCGACGATCGCCGCGCGCTTGATCGGCACGGTCCCGAGCACGTAGCGCGCGGCGATGTGGGCCGTCAACGTATAGAACAGCGCCGCCAGCAGAAAGGTGCCAAGATACGCAAGCACCCCTCCTGCTGCCGGGTTCAACTGCGCGAGAACGGTCATACTACAACCTCTATCCCCGGCGGTTTGTGTCCACTGACTTCTCCCGGACAGTTCGATCAGTGGATGCCGTCAGCGTCCTCACCTGCACTACCTCCCGAGTACTCGTCGTGGTCGCAGCCGTCGGTGTCGTCGGCGTCCTCGGTGGCACCGGCGACGATCGCGTCGGCTTCGATCTCGACGCACAGTTCCGGCGCGATCAGCCGGCTCACCTCGACCATCGTCGTCGCCGGCCGGATTTCGCCGAAGGCCTCGGCGTGGGCTCCCCCGATCGCCTCCCACTTCTCGATGTCGGTCACGTACATCCGCGTCCGCACGACGTCGGCGAGTTCCGCGCCCGCCTCCGCCAACGCGCTCTCGACGTTCGCGATCGCTCTCGCTGTCTGTGCGTAGGCCTCGCCCGCGACGACCTCGCCGTCGGCGTCGGTCGTAGTGGTCCCCGAAATCGTGACGTGGGGACCGACGCGCACCGCACGCGAATAGCCGGCGGCTGATTCCCACTCCGTCCCGCTTGCGATCGTTCGTCGTTCCATGCTCGGAGCACACCGGGTCGGATCAAAAGCGTAGCGAAGGGACGACCGTACGGTTCGATTCGACCGATCGAAGGCTGACAGGAAAAGGACCGTCGAGCGATGAGAACTCAGAACAAAGACAACACGGAGAAAACGAGTACCAGGGGACGAATAGGCAGTCCGGACGAACGGACTACTCGAGCAGACCGAGTTCTTCGAGACGGGAGACGATCTTATCGACCGCGTGTTCGGCGTCGACGGGTTCCTTTCCGCCGGTGATCACGAGTTTGCCCGAGCCGAACAGTAAGGCGACGACTTTCGGCTCGTCAAGACGGTAGACCAGGCCGGGGAACTGTTCGGGCTCGTACTCGATGTTCTCGAGACCGAGGCCGATCGCGATCGCGTTGAGATTGAGATTGCGACCCAGATCGGCGCTCGTCACGATGTTTTGCACGATGATCTCTGGGTCTTCCTCGACGCGAATCTCGAGATCGCGCAGCTTATCGAAGACGATATTGAGGCTCTCGTGGACGTCGGCGGTGCTCTTTGCTCCTGTGCAGACGATCTTGCCCGACCTGAATATCAGGGCCGCGGACTTGGGGTTCTGAGTACGGTAGACGAGACCGGGAAACTGCTCGGGATCGTAATCGGCCCCCTCCAGATCCATCGCGACGCTCTGGAGGTCGAGTTCCTGACCGATACCCGTCGAAGCCACCACGTTCTCGATGTTGATGGTTTCTTTGGGGTCCGTGACTTCGGTTTCGCTCATGTTCGATTTAAAAATCGTATTTAAGACTTATAAAGGTTGGTCCCTCTTCGTGATAGGTAACGAACGTGACTCGAACGGATGGCAATCGTTTCGAGAGGACCTCTTCGGACGGCGAGCAGCGCTACCTACTCGAGCTCGCCGGCGAGGACGACGCCTTCGCCGTGCGCGAGGCCGCCACAGCCGCGGGCGAGGTCGCTCCTCTGGCACCCGGTCTCGCGCTCGCCGACGGTCCCGATGAGGGGGCGGTTCGCCGCCTCGCCTACACGCGGCGGGCGAATGACTTTCTCGGACAAGCGGACGCTACTGTCGAGAGTGCACGGACCCTCTTAACGTCGGCGTCGATCGACCGGAAGGGTACCGTCGCCGTGCGTGCCCGGGACGTTCGCGGGCGAACGGGCGTCGATACCCAGCAAGTGGAGCGCGAACTCGGAGCTGTGCTGACGGGCTATGGCTTCGATATCGACCTCGACGCGCCCGACCACGAACTACAAGCGCTCTTCGCTGCGCCAGCCGACCTCTCGTTCATTAGGGGGACATCGGTCGGTAGCGAGGCGGAGGGAGAGAGAGGCGGGGCTACCGACCCCGACTGGAAGGGGTCCGAGAAGGGAGAGGTCGGGATCTGTGCGCTGGGTTGGCTCGCCGTCGAGAGCGTGCGGGACTTTGGCGGGCGCGCTCCTACGAACAAGCCCTTCTTCCAACCGGGGTCGATGGACCCGCTGCTCGCACGCGCCATTGTGAACGTCGCTGGGGCAGGGCCTGGCAGGACGGTCGTCGATCCGATGTGTGGCACTGGCGGGCTGCTCGTCGAGGCTGGACTTGCCGGGTCGCGCGTCGTGGGGATCGACGCGCAGGCGAAGATGGTAGACGGTGCGCGAAGGAACCTCGCTCACTACCTCGACGGGAGCGACCTCACTCGAGGCGAACCCGACGAGAACGGAGACGCGAACCCGGACGGGGAGGGCGGGGACGACAGCGGTAGTGGGAGCGGGGTGGACGAGACCGATAGGAGAGGAAACGAATTCGCCGTGCTTCAGGGCGACGTGACCCGCCTCCCGCTTCGTGAGGGCGTTGCCAATGGGGTCTGTTTCGACGTACCCTATGGCCGTCAGTCGAAGATCGCCGGCGATCTCGACTCGCTGGTCGCCGGCGCGCTCGTAGAGGCCCGCCGACTCGCTTCCCGGGCAGTGATCGTCGGGGACCAGCCCTGGATCGAGGCGGCTAGGGAGGCCGGCTGGGTCGTCGAGAGTACCTTCGAGCGCCGAGTCCACCGCTCGCTGACGCGCCATATCGCCGTTCTCGAACCGGCGGGATTGGACTGACTGCTGTCGCCAGCTTCGTGCAGGTGGTGACCCACCGACCGTCAGTCTCCCTCATCGGGACGCCGCGAGCCCCAGACGATCTTTTCGGGGATTCTAACGTCCATGTCCTCTTCTACCTCGGTCTGACAGGACAGCCGGGGAAAGCCGAAACGCGCCGCTAACTCGTCGTGCCAGTGTTCGGGGCGCGGGACGTGGGAGTCCTCGCTTCCGTCCTCCTCGGCTTCGGCGGTAGCACTCTCGACCGGTTTGTTGCCTGTGAAGCGAACGCCACAGGTCGCACACAGTCCCCGACCGCCGCAGTTGAGTCGATCGGTGATCGCCGTGTAGGGCGAGACGCCGTTCGCGAGCAGGACATCTCTGAGGGTAGCCCCGATCGGTGCGACGAGCAGCGATTCGTCCTCACTCTCCTCGTGTTCGACTCGCAGATAGGCGATCTCCCGACTAGCGCCGCTCATACGAACGGAAGAGTGGGCAGGGCTAAGGATCTGTATGTCGAGGACGGCAAACTCGCTATCCGGTCAGTCCGGCCTGCCGACCGGGGAACTCGGCGCAGACGAGGACGGGAGCGAACCGAGAAATCACGGCGCGTTTAGGCCGGAACACCGAGGTCCTGGGCCTCTAAGAGTTCCTGGTACCGGTTGCGGATCGTGACCGTCGAGACGTCGGCGGCCGCACTCACCTCGTCCTGAGTGATCCGCTGGTTCGTCAGCAGTGCCGCCGCGTACAGCGCTGCTGCGGCCAACCCGACCGGGCTCTTCCCGCTGTGGACGCCCTTCTCGGCGGCCGTTCGTAGTAGCTCGCGGGCCCGGGTCTCGGTCTCGTTACTCACGTCGAGATCCGAGGCGAACCGGGGCAGGTACTCGTCGGGATTGGGTGGTGCGATCTCGAGGCCGAGTTCACGAACGACGTAGCGGTAGGCCCGCTTGAACTCCATCTCCTCGACCCGGCTCACCGCGGCGACCTCGTCGACGCTCCGGGGTACGCCGGCTTGCCGTGCAGCGGCATACAGCGCGGCGGTCGCGATCCCCTCGATCGACCGCCCAGGAAGCATATCTTCCGAGAGCGCTCGGCGGTAGATCACGCTCGCGGTCTCCTTGATGTCCTGGGAGAGTCCGAGCGCCGAGGACATCCGCTCGATCTCGCCGAGGGCCTGCTTGAGATTTCGCTCCTTCGAGTCCCGGGTCCGGAATCGTTCGTCCCACGTGCGGAGACGCTGCATCTGCTGGCGCTTGCGGGCACTCAAGGCGTTGCCGTAGGCGTCTTTGTTCTGCCAGCCGATCTGACTCGAGAGGCCCTTGTCGTGCATCATTCGCGTCGTGGGCGCGCCGGTGCGTTTCTTCTCGTCGCGCTCCGCGGAGTCGAACGCCCGCCACTCGGGGCCGTGGTCGACCGAATCCTCCTCGACGACCAGGCCACACTCCTCACAGACGGTCTCGCCGTGTGTGGCGTCCTCGGCGAGACGGCCGCCACACTCCGGACAGACGAGTTCGCCCTCGGTGCGTTCGCTTGCCTGCCCGCCCTCGTGGTCACGTTCGTGGTTGTGCTCGCGCTCGGCGTCGGTGCGGGCTTCGGGCTCGGTCTCGTTCGTTCGGGTCTGCGATGCGGTCGTGTAGGTGCGAATCGTTTGGGATTCCAATGTGGAAGTGGTGAGCGTATGCTCGAATCTCGATCGTAATCGACGGCGCGATGCGTTCTGTTCTGCACCCTATAGTAGTGCCCCTTCCCGTTTATACCTTCTCTTGGCACATGCCAATCGTCGAAGTTCCCCTCTGGACTACCACGATCGATCGGGAGCGACTCGTTCGTGGCGTTCGGCCATCTCGGAGGATTCGGTTCGCTCGCCGGCCGGACGAATCGCCACTCCCGTCGCGCCGACAGTCTATTTGGCACTGGGCGAATACGAGGCGTATGCGCGAGTTCGCCTTTACCGTCGAGTACGACCCCGAGGCCGACCGGCTCATGGACGTCTTCCTCGCCCACCCCGAACTCGCGGCGAAGACGGTGACCTGTTCGGTCACCGCCGAGAGCATCTGGCGGGTCGACCGGCTCACCGGCCCGACAGACGCCATCGAGGCCGTCGAAGGTCCCTTTCTCGATCCCGATCAGTGCGACGAGTGTCTGCACGACGGGTCCTGTCAGGTGACTCAGGAGTACGAGGTGCTCTCGGGCGATTCGACGAGGCGGACGATCTACACCTACCAGACCGACCTCGAGGACTGTCACTCGATCCCCTATCTGACCGCCGAGCACCTCGGGGATGGGCTTCTCTACGAGGCACTGCGTCGCGAGGGTCGCCACGAGTGGCGAATCCTGATGCGCGAAAACAGCGCGGTCGGCGAGTTGTATGACGTACTCCAGTCCGGTCTCCGGGACGGGCTTACCCTCTCGCTTCGGCACTTGGGCGAGCCGACCCACTGGTGTGACGAGGCCGTGACCGCCGCGGATCTCTCCTACGAGCAACGACGGGCACTGGAAGCCGCGGTCGAACACGGCTACTACGAAACCCCCCGATCGGTGAGCGCCGAGGAGCTTGCGGACACCTTAGAGATCCCACGCTCGACGCTGCAGTACCGGCTCCGGCGCGCGGAAGCCTGGCTCGCGCGGGGCTTCGTTGAGGAGCGCCTGTAGGTCCTCTATCCGGTCGACCGGCGCTATCGACAGTAGTTTTAATGCCAGCAGCGTGTGGCATTCCCATGGCACAGACCGTCGTCGTCGCGGGTGTTGGTCCCGGTCTCGGTGCATCGCTGGTCCGAAAATTCGCCGCCGAGGGCTGTTCGGTCGGCATGTTCGCCCGTTCGGCCGAGTACCTCAAGGAACTGGAAAGCGACCTACAGGGTGAGGCTGGGGAGGTTCTTTCCGTTCCGACCGACATCACCGACCCCGACGCGGTGAGCGAGGGCTTCGAGGCAGTACGGAACGCCTTCGATCCCGTCGATACCCTGATCAATCACGCCAGCGGGGGCGCCTGGAGCGGACTTACGGACATCTCGCCCGAGGGGTTCGAGGAAGCCTGGCGCGTCTCGGCGTACGGTGCCCTGTTGTGCTCACAGGAAGCCGCCGAGGACATGCTCGCAGACGGAGCGGGCGGAGGTGGAGCAGACGAGGCGGACGAGGCGAGCGACGGCCGGGGAACGATCCTCTTTACCGGCGCGACCTCCGCGCTGCGGGGTCGGGAGGGCGCACTTGGCTTCTCGGCCGCGAAGTTCGCCGTTCGGGGCATGGCCGAATCGATGGCTCGGGAACTCGGCCCGCAGGGGATCCACGTCGCCCACGCTGTGATCGACGGCGGTATCCTGCCGCCGAACCGAGATGTTGAGAGTCCGGAAGAGTACCTCGAGCCCGGCGCTATCGCCGATTCCTACTGGCACCTCACCCAGCAAGACCCCAGCGCCTGGACGCTCGAGCTCGATGTCCGTCCGCACGTCGAGGAGTTCTAGAACACGCACCTTTTTGCTGAGGTCCTCGCTCGCTCACTCCCTACGGTCGTTCGCTGTGGGCCCGGCAAAAATCTGTGCTACAAACGCGAAGCGTTTGTTGCAACAGCGAGACCTTCGGTCTCGCCCGTCATCAAAAAGCTCGCTCGTGCCTAGTGGCACTCGCTCGCGGGGGAAGCTCACTCGCTCGCCTACGGTTCGCTCGCCCGCTGGAGCGCACACCACGAGGCCAGTTGTCGTATCTATCCACGGCATCCGAAAAGTAAGCGCCAGCGTCGTCCATCGGAACGACGGCCTACGTCGGAAGTGTCAGTCCCCATCCGGATCGGGCGTGGCCGACTCGCTCCCACCCTCTCCCTCGCTCTCGTCGTCGATGTCGCGCAACACGGCGACGAACCCGGCATGTTCGCTCGTGACCTGCTCGCTCGCGCGCATTCGCTCCTGGAGGATCTCGAAGCGATCGGTGAGTTGCTGGTACTCCTCGTTGGCCTCGAGTTCCGCGCTCGATTTCTCGGCTTCGAGCAGCGCCTTCTTCGAGGCGATCGCCGCGAAGTCCTGGAGATCGGTCGAATAGGAGGACCGATCGAGGAGGCGGTCGATCATCTCGATCAGGTCCGCTTCGGTAACGGGTTTCGTGAGGTAGGCGTCGAAGCCCATCTCGATCACGTCGAAGTCCGGCTCGACGGCTGTGACCATCGCTACCCGACAGTCCGTGCCGCGCTCGCGGATGCGATCTAAGGCCTCGTCGCCCGAGAGCCCGGGCATCATACGATCCAGTAGTACGACGTCGATCCCCGAATCGAGCTTTTCGAGGGCTTCCTCGCCGTCGTGTGCGACGTATGCAGTGTGTTCCCGGCCGATCCACCTCGCGTACAGATCGGCGAGATCCTGGTCGTCCTCCGCGACGAGGACGCCTGCTTCCCGATCGGGCGGCGAACTAACGCTCATTTCATTCCCTTGTTTGTGCTACGATTTAATAACTGTATTCATTAGTGTACCACGATCATACAAGTACGGCGTGTCTCCTCTCGTTCGTCGTCTTTCCCCGTCGAACCGGCGATCACGGTTCGACTGAGGGTATATGTAGGATGACGACCCAGAAAACACCGATCGACGACGAACCAGTATCTATGGCCGATACGATGGATAGACCCCGAAGGCTACCCGACGCACTCGATGGAGACCGTTGGTGCAACGAGACGGCGATCGAGTTCCTCGGCGACGTCACGTATGCGCTCGACGGGGACGGTCGCTTCGAAGCCGTCGACGAGGCGCTCCTCGCTTTCACCGGGTACGCCCGCGAGGAACTGCTCGGCGAGCACCTATCGATCCTCGTAGACGAGGCGGCCGTCGAGACGGGCGAGGCAACTATCGGCAAGCTACTGGACGACCGTGGACGCGAAGCAGCCACCGTTGAGGTGGAGTTGCTCACGGCTACGGGCGACCGGGTACCCTATGAGAACCGTCTCAGGGTACTGCGGGCTGCAAGCGGCGCGTTCCAGAGCCTGGTAGGCGTTCTTCAGGTTACTAGCGATCGAACGAAAGACCGAGGGCGCGCGACCGAACTCCACGACGCGACGCGGCGGATGAGGAGCGCCGAGACCGCCGAGGAGATCGGTGAGATCGCCGTCGAAGCGGCTCGAAGCACGCTCGGGCTCCGGATCTGTACCCTCTGGCTCTACGACGCTACCGAGGAGGCCCTCCGGCCGATCGCCTCGATCGAGGAGGCAACCGCATTGCTCGATACGTTCCCGACATACACCGCCGGCAACAGCGTCTCCTGGGGAGCGTTCGTCGAGGGCGAGGCGCGCGTCTACGAGGACCTCAGCACCGAACCCGACCGGCATGACCCCGACACGCCGATTCGGAGCGAGATGATCCTCCCGCTCAGGGAGTTCGGAATCTTGAACGCCGGCTCGACCCGGGTCGGTGCGTTCGACGCGGCCGACGGACACGTCGCGAAACTGCTGGCCGCGAACGCGGAAGCCGCTCTGGGTCGTGCGGACCGCGAGGAACGGCTCCGGAGCCGCGAAGCGGAGCTACGCCGGCAGAACGCCCGTCTCGAGGAGTTCGCAAGCGTCGTCTCCCACGATCTCCGGAACCCGCGCGACGTGATCACGGGCACCCTCGAGCTGGTTCGGGAGACCGGCGACCTGGAAGGGTTGGAACCGATCGAACGGGCGACCGATCGGGTCGAGCGGCTCACGACGGCACTGCTGACCCTCGCCAGGCAGGGTCGGACGGTCGGTGACTGTGAGAGCGTCCGACTCGAGCCGATCGTCGAGGATGCCTGGGCAGGGGTGGCTCTCGACCGGGCGTCCGCTCGACTCGTCGTCGATCGACTCTCGGACGAATCGACGGCCAGCGGGACGATCGAGGGCGACCCGACAGGGCTCCAGCAGCTCTTCGGGAGCCTGTTCGCGAACGCGATCGAACACGGCGGCCCCGAGGTGGTGGTGGAAGTCGGCTCGCTTCCCGACGTCGCCGGATTCTACGTCGCCGACGACGGGCCGAGCATCGATCCGGCCAGGCGCGAACGGGTGTTCGGTCACGACTACACGACGAGCGAGCAGGGGATCGGGGTCGGGCTGACCATCGTCGAAACCGTCGTCGGCGCTCACGGCTGGGAACTTACGGTCACCGAAAGCGAGCGCGGCGGTGCGCGCTTCGAGATCCGAACCGGCTGATCGTCGTCGACCGGCCGTCGCCGTCCGACCGATCGACCGCCGAGTCGCTCACCGATGCCGATCCTTTCCTTAGGAAACTCACTCCAGTCGCTCGGCGGCGTCCCGATCGACTAAGGGTTTCGCGTTCGCCGCCGGCAGCTGTACGACGTCCTCGCTCGCGAGTTCGTAGACGCGCTCGTCGATGCCGACGATCTCACCGACGTCGCGCGTGATGCGAACCGTCTGGCGGTCGGTCGTTTCGGTCCCTTCGCTCGCGCCGTTTCGCAGGGGAGCTCCGTCCTCCCCGTCTGCTTCGGTCGCTCGACTCCCGTCTTCCGGCGGTGGCCTTCCGTCTCCTTCCATCCCTGCTCCAGCCGCGGACTCTGGCGCGCCGGATGGACCGGTCGAGATAGCTCTAGTGCCCGTGGCCGCTGCCGGCTGGCCGTCCGCGGCCGATACGCCCCCGTCGGTCTCCCGGTCGGCGTCGGAATTCCCCTCGCTTGCCGTCCCGGCGGGCGCCCCCATCGCGTCGGCGGCTCCCATCGGCTCCGCTTTTACCTCCTCGTTCTCGTGCTCGTCACTGTGCCCGTTTCTCGGTTCGTTCCTCGTCTCTTCGGCCCGAACGTCGTCGGCTATCGAGTTCGTCGCTCGGTCGTCGGCCGGCTCTTCGGTAGGTGGTTCGGGGGCTTCGGGAGCGCGATCGGGATCGGCTCGTGGCGCTTCTGCTCCGGGGGCGTCATTGGCTTCGGCTCCAGTGTCGGTACCGGTATCGGTAGCCGGGGTCGAGTTGGGAGCGGCCGTCGGTTCGTCCTCGATCGTCTCGACCGTCCCGCCCGTTCCGTCGTCCTCGCCCGCTGCGACCCCCTCGATTACCTGCTGGCGATTGCGCTCGATCGCGTCGGTGAGCGTCCCGAAGAGCTCTCGCTCCTCGGGGGTGAGCCCGCCGTCGTCGGTACTCATGCCGGCGGCGTCGAGGCTCGCGAGTTTGAGGACTTTGCCAACGCGGCGCTCGTAGATCGCCTCGACGGTGTTTTCGGCGGTCTCGATGCTATTGGTGAGGCGACGGACGTCCGAGGAATCGAAGGGATCGTCGGCCTCGGCGGCGACCTCCGTGCGCTTCGCGCGCAACTCCGCGACGAACGCGCCGGCCTCGGTGTAGAAGGAATCGGCCAGAGGCTGGAGGCTATCGGTCCGGCGTTCGCGACTCCGTGCGGACTGTATGTCCTCTAAGTCCATCCTAACTCCATTATTCACGCTCCTTCTCGGCGCGCCCCCGGGCCATGAGGAACACGCCGACGTACTCTAGGACAGTTTGGTTCCCGTCATCGATTGTAAAGCTATCGCCGCCCAGTTCCACGAGCCCCGGATCGGTGACGTCGATCGAGATCTCTTGGCCACGGAAGGTCTCGGGGATCGCCTCGATCAGCGGGTCGAACCCTTCTAGATCCTCGCGGGCGATCCGTCGGACGGCGAGCCCGCTGCCGCCATGGAGGCTGCCCGGTAGGCGGATCAGCCGATTGGTGTCGGTCGTCACCGGTTCGTCGATCGGCGCGTTGTCCTGTTCGACGACGCTGCTCGCGAGTTCGCGGGCGAGCCCGAACACCGCGGGGTGGACGTCTACGTTCCCGGTCTCGAGTTGGCTGTAGTTCTCGCGAGCGGCACGCAGGATCGCCTTCGATTTCCCTTCGCCGATCCCTTCGAAGGACTGGAGGCGTTCTACGGCCTCCATTTCTTCCATTGCGAGCAGTTCGTCGACGTACGCGAGGAGGTGCCGGTGGGCGCGCGCGCTCCACCCGCCGGTCGTCTCGAGAGTTCGCTTCCGCGCGGGACTCTTCCGACCGGCACTGCCCCCGACGGCCTCGCTCTCGAGCAGTGCCTCGAACTGCAATCCAGTCCCTCGGACGTAATCGACGATCTCCCGGCGGGCCCCACGATCGAGGTCCTGCACACCCCCATCCCGGACGTGGACGTGATAGCCCCGCCCGCCGGAGAAGACGATCTCCAGATCCCGAAAGCCGAAATCGCGCTCGAGAAAGGAAAGCAGTCGTTCGAGCGCTGCTTTGCACTTTCCTAACATCTCGGCGTACGTGTCCTCGCCGAGCGTCACGGCGGGCAGGTGATCGGCGTCGAGATCGAAGATCAGATCCGAGCCCTGCCAGCCCTTCTCGCTCATACTACCGGCCCCGGGATCGTCGTAGCGACCGGCCGAGAAGTAGACGTGCTGGGGGCGCTCGCGCGCGAGGAAATCGTCGAAATCGCCCAGATCGAGCAGAGCGTTGTGCCGGACCATCGTCGTGCCCGGACCGGCGCTCCAGGTGATATACCCCCACTCCCGAGATTCGGCCTCGGGAGGCAGAGAGAAGTTCTGGCGACGATAATAGTCGCGAAAGCGCCCGCGGAGATAGGCGCGCGTGCGCTCTTCCATGCTCGCTGCCGGGTTAGGTAAGAGCGCTCAAAGCGCTTGTGCTCGCTGTCGGTCGAGTCGGTCGAGTCGGTCGATATCCCGATCAGGGGGTTCAGACCGAGAACTCCGACTCAGCGAGTTGGACGTATCGCCCGCCCCGATAGTCGAACTTGCGCTTCCGGTACCGGCCGAGCAGCTTCGTGCCCTCTATCCCGGCACCGAGTGCCTCCCGAGGGCCGGTTCCACCCCGGTCTACCATCCGGCGGACGGCCCCGACCGAGCGGTCCCAGTCGGTCGGTGTGAAGTCCCGAACCACGTCGGCGAAGGCAACGTTTCGGACGACCTCGGTGCCGATCGCCCGCTTCCACTCGCGATTGTAAGCCTCGAGTACGCCCGCGCTCGCGAGCGAGCCGGCGATCTTCCCGGACCGGACCGCGACGTGATCGCCCCCTTCGTGAAACGCGGAAGTGACGCCCATCGCCCCGCCGACGACGGCGATCCCTGCCCGAGTCGGGGAGTCGATCGGCCGGGTCGAGGAGATCGGGTAGGACTCGACCCCGCCGCGCTTGCCGCGACCTTCGACCAACGGGAAGTCCCGATCGACATCGTACTCGGGGAACTGGGCTTCCAGTAGCCGGCGGACGTACTCCTTTCCCAAGGGGACGCGATCGTCTTCGGGCCGGAGTAACCGGTAGGAGTCGCGTTCGGGCACTTCGTCGAGATCGACGTCGATCGGCATCGTCAGCCCGACTCGTCCAATAGTACCGTCGTTCGGGAAGATCCAGGGATAAGCGGTGTGGCCGGGAATGATACCCCACCAGAACTCGAGGAAGTCGGGTTCGAAGAGTTCCTCGGGGAATTTCCTATGCTCTTGGTAAGCGATGTGATTCGCCCGTCGCGCGCCTAAGGGATCGGCGACCGGCGCGTCGGTAAAGTCCTCTAAGATGCCCATCGTAATCGTCCGCTGGGGACCATCCGCGAGGATCAGGTACTCCGAACTGATCTCGGTGCCGTCCCGCAGAGTAAGCGTGTGGCGATAGCCCGACGCGCTCGTCGGGGCTTTCTCGTGGGTAACCTCCCTCACGCCGACGCCGACGCGGTACTCCGTGCCCGCACCTTCGGCTTCCTCGCGGAGCCAGTCGTCGAACCGCGCTCGATGAAAGGTAAAGCCGAAGTTCGGATACTCGGATGGGATCGACGTCGACCGGAGAGTCGCCGACTCGCTCGGACCGTGGAACTTCGCTCCCTCTAGATCTCGGAGGATCACGTGCTCGGGAATCCCGTCGGGGAGGGCCATGAGATCGACCCAGTAATCGAGCATGCCGGCGGCGTCCGTCGAGTCCGGCCCCAACTCATCGCGGTCGGCCCGGGGGACACCCTTCTCGATCACGACGGCATCCGCGCCTCCTCTGGCGGCCGCCCACCCCGCCGACATCCCTCCGGGGCCGCCGCCGACGACGGCTACGTCGAACCGATCCATATCCGGGAGCGCGACGGGCGAGCGGGTAAAGCTCTCGATTCCCCGGCATCGTCCTCTCGCTGCCGCCGAGTTTCGGCTCTCGCCGTCGGTTCGGCGACCGGCCGCCCGTTCGACACACCGGGCCGAGCCCGGTTCGGGGGACCCGATAGGCTATGTACACACCGTCCCACGGAGTGATCGATGACCGGAACGGGTACCCTCAAGACGATTCACGTCGCGCCGGAAGCCGAAGCCGAGATGGAGGCGAGGGAGAGGGCCGAAGCGCTCGCCGGCAGGGGACTACGGGGTGATCGATACTTCAGAGGTGAGGGAACCTTTTCCGACGGTGAGCGCGAGGAGAGCGGCCGTGATCTCACGCTCGTCGAAGGCGAAGCGCTCGACGCTATTGCCCGCGAGGCCAACGTTCACCTCGATCCGGGTGCCCATCGCAGGAACCTCACTACTCGGGGCGTCGCGCTCAACCACCTCGTCGGCGAGCGCTTTCGCGTCGGCGAGGTGCTCTGTCGGGGCGATCGGCTCTGCGAGCCGTGTTCGCACCTCGCCGCGCTGACGGTCGAGGAAGCCCTTCCGGCGCTCGTCCACCGCGGCGGCCTGCGCGTCGATGTCCTCGAGAGCGGGACGATTCGCGTCGGCGACGCCGTCGAACGAGTATAGACACCAGCAACGAGTCTCGCTCGCCGAATGTGGACTATCGGGCTGCGAGAGGACGACGGGACCGGGACGCTGATATCACTCGACGCGAAAGTCCGCTAGCACGTCGGGGTCGATCTCGATGCCGAGGCCAGGCCCCTCGGGAATCGGTACCTCCGGACCGTCGTTTTCGATCGGCGTTTTCGCTAGGTCCTCACGGATCGGGTTCGGGGTCCGATCGAATTCAAACATCGGGTCCCCGCGGATCGTCGCCAGTAACTGGAGGCTCGCCGCGAGCGCGACCGCGCTGCCGAAGACGTGGGGCAGGGCCTGAACGCTTCTCGCCTGGGCGGCCGTGCGGACTCGCCGGGACGGTGTGAGCCCGCCGGTGCTCGTGACGTCCGGCTGGACGTAGCCGACCGCGCCGCTCTCGAGCGCGCGGTCGAACTGCCGGGGCGTCCAGCACTCCCCGGCGGCGATGGGCACCTCGGTGTCGCGCTGCAGGCGCGCGTAGCCCTCGATGTTCGCCGGTGGGATCGGTTCCTCGAAGAAGGCCAGATCGAGGTCGGCGAGATTCCTTCCTACCTGCCGGGCGGTCGCGACATCGTAGGCGTGGTTCGCGTCGGCCATCAGCCACACCTCAGGCCCGACCGCATCGCGGATCGCTCGTACCAACTCGACGTCGCGCTGGGAGCCCCACCCGAAGTGGCGATGCAGACCGATCTTCGTCTTTAGCGCGCCGAAGCCCCGGTCGACGTGTGCGCGAGCCTCCTCGACGACGGCCTTCCGTACCGCCTCGAACGTTTCGACTCGTGGCCAGAACCCGCCGGTCGCATAGGCCCGGACCGACTCGCGACGACCGCCGCTGAGCAGCGCCGAGACCGGTTTTCCCTCCTGTTTCCCCAGCAGATCCCACAGCGCGATGTCGATCCCGCCGATAGCCCCCCAGGGGATATGCGAGTGGTACTTCCCGCGCAGCAACGTCACGAGGTCGGCGTGGACCGATTCGGGGTGCGCGAGATCCCGACCGCGGAGCCAGGGAGCGATCACCCGCTCGATTATCTCGCGATTCCCGGCGATCGGCCCCCAGCACTCACCCCACCCAGTGAAATTCTCGCTTTCGACCCGCACTAAGCAGTACTCGCGACTCGACGTCCACTTCTGGGCGTTCGCGAACGACTCATCCAGCTCGCGGCGCAGGCCGATCGCCTCGACCGTCTCGATCTCCATACCCTTTCCACGAACCGTGGCAAGTGAACGTTTTCCTACCGTTTCCGGCAGCGTTAGGTGAAGAGACGACTCGCCGAGCAACCGCCACGGATGTGACTGAAAGGGACCGACCGCGTGGCGGCTTCGCCGTGGTTCGAAAGAGGCCTTCAGCCTCCTTGGTCATCGCGAGACCGGCGGCCTCGCTTGCAGCAGGCACGCTGTGCGTTCCTGCCACGTTCACGAGAACGGCGCTCTCGTGAGCCAATCAGAACGTGCAGCGTTCTGATGACGTGCGGAAGGCACACTGTGCCTTTCGCGCCAGCAGGATCGCACCGCGATCCTGCGACGACTCAAGGACCGCAGGCCCGCGAGCAGAAGCCGAGCGCGTCGGGGCTTTCTAACTGTTCAACTCGAGCCCTGCCTTACCGCAAGCTCCAAAGTAACACTGCCGACGGTGGCGATAACAGCGGTAAATGCGGCGCTGTACGCGATGCGAGTGCAGCCTCGGTCTCACGCGCGCCGTTCGGCGAGAATCACAACGTTCTGCAGAAGACTCGCCAGCGTCATCGGGCCGACCCCGCCGGGAACCGGCGTGATCGCACGCGCTTTCGCCCGTGTGCTCTCGAAATCGACGTCGCCGACGATCTCGTGACCGTTCTCGGTTTCGACCCGGGTGGCACTGGCGTCGACGACGACGGTATCGGGCGAGAGCATCGCCCCGTCGACGAGTCGCGGTTCGCCACAGGCCGCCACGAGGACGTCGGCCTGCCGGGTCCTGGCTACGAGATTGCTCGTGAACGTGTGACAGACCGTGACAGTGGCGTCGGGACCCGGAGCTTTCCTCAACAGGAGGTTCGCCAGCGGGCGGCCGATAGCGGTCGATCTCCCGACGATCACTACATCCCGACCGACAGGGGAAATCCCGTAGGCGTCGAGCAGAGTGAGGATTCCCCCGGCAGTCGCTGGTTCGATCGCCGGGTCGCCACCGACGAGCCGACCGAGATTCAAAGGGTGAAAACAATCGATGTCCTTCGCGGGAGCGATCGATGCCCGAACCCTCTGCTCTTCGACGCCCTCGGGGAGGGGAACCTGGACGAACACCGCGTCGATGTCCGTACTCTCACTGGCGGCCTCGATAGCGTCGTAACAGCGCTCGGCGGGCGCGTCGGACGGGAGGAGGGTCGGTCGGACGTCGATGCCGACCTCCTCGCAGGCCTCGTGTTTCAGTGCCAGAAATCGTTTCGACGACGGGTCGTCGGTCATCGCGATCGTCGCCAGCGTCGGCGTCGTGCTCGCCTCCCGCAATGCCTGTATTCGTTTCACCGTTCGCTCGCGGATCCCGGTAGCGACCGATCGGCCGTCGAGTAGCTTCGCCCCTTTAGGCTGATCGCTCACGACTCGACTCGGGAGCCAGGAGGAATGAAACCGTCGGGGCAGCGAACCGGTCGCGGCCGACGGGAGAACTCGCAGAACTGGCGTGGGTGGGAAGACGAGAGCAGGGGTCCAGTATCGGCGACCGGCCGGCGGCGGGACGGTAGATAAAAACCCACGTTGCAGGTCACACGAAGGTTCAAGAAGCACTCGGCGAAACGGCGGGATAGAATGGCCTCGATGGACGAATCCCAGTCGCTTCCGACGGACTACGAAATCGCCCAGCAGGTGGACAAAGACCATATCCTCAACGTCGTCGAAAAAATTGGATTAGGGGCCGAGGACCTCGATCTGCACGGCGATTACAAGGCGAAACTGAAGTTCGACGCCATCGAGCGAATCCGCGAGTCCAAGGGCGAGAACGGCGAGGTGATCCTCGTCACCGGGATGACGCCGACGCCGATGGGTGAGGGTAAGACGGTGACGACGGTCGGGCTGAGCCAGGCGCTAAACCGGCTCGGCGAGTCAGCGCTGGGAGCGATCCGCGAGCCCTCGCTTGGCCCGGTCTTCGGGGTCAAAGGCGGCGCGGCAGGGGGAGGCTACTCGCAGGTCCTGCCGATGGAAGACATCAACCTACACTTCACAGGTGATTTACACGCGCTCACCTCGGCGCACAACCTCATTTCGACGATGGTCGATAATCACATCAAGCAGGGCAACGACCCCCATATCCCGGTCAACTGGGTCCGGTGGCCCCGCGCGATCGACATGAACGACCGGGTGCTCCGCGAGACGGTGATCGGGCTCGGGGGCGAGGTCACGGGGGTCCCTCGCGAGGACGGCTTCATCCTCACCGCGGCGTCGGAGATGATGGCTGTGCTCTGTCTCGCCGATAGCCTCGCCGACCTCAAAGAGCGCATCGCCCGGATCATCGTCGCCTACGACGCCGAGGGTGAGCCCGTGACGGCCGACGATATTGAGGCGACCGGTGCCGTCGCGATTCTGCTGAAAGACGCGCTGAAACCGAACGTCGTTCAGACGACCGAGGGCACCCCTACTTTCGTCCACTTCGCGAACATCGCTCACGGAACGAACTCGCTGATCGCCGACGACGTCGCCCGGAAACTCGCTGACTACGTCGTTACGGAAGCCGGCTTCGGCTCGGATCTCGGCGCGGAGAAGTTCATGAACGTCGTCTGTCGGTTCGGCGATATGGAGCCGGCTGCGGTCACGCTCGTCGCCTCGGTGCGCGCGCTCAAATATCACGGGCTCGATATGTGGCCGCCGGACACGGACGAACTCGAGGCCGAGGACGTCGAGGCCGTCCGAGCGGGCTTCGAGAACCTGGATAAACACGTGAGCAATCTCCGGAGCTTCGGCGTCCCAGTTGTTGTGGCGCTCAATCGCTTCCCCGGCGACAGCGACGCCGAAGTCGAAGCCGTTCTGGAGCACTGCCGGGAGGAGTTGGGGATCGAGGCCGCCGAATCGACCGTCTTCGAGGAGGGCGGGGCGGGCGGGACGGACCTCGCGGAGAGGCTCCTCGGGGCTATCGACGAAAACGACGAGGAATTCGAGTACTTGTATGATCTCGATAGCTCGATCGAGACGAAAATCGAGACGATCGGGACCGAGATCTACGGCGCGGACTCAGTCTCCTTCCAGAGCAGCGCCCGGGACGACATCGAGCGGATGAACCGACTGGGCTACGACGACGTGCCGGTCGTGATGTCCAAAACCTTCCACTCGCTCAGCGACGACGCCGCGAAGAAGGGCGCACCAACCGGCTGGAACCTAGAGATCAAGGAGATCTACCCCTCCGCCGGGGCGGGCTTTCTGGTCGCGCTCACCAGCGACGTGCTGACGCTGCCGGGACTGCCCGACGATCCCGCTGCTGCGGACATGGATATCGATCCCGATGGAACGGTCTCCGGGCTGTTCTGAGGCCGAGGCTACTCGGGGCTACGGCCTCGAGACTACGACACCCTGACCACGACACCGGGAAGTGCTTACCGATCTTACCGAGAACAATGTCACTCGAACCACGCCGAACGACGACCGCCGATGGAGTATCGACGCTGCTGGCCGAGCCACGCTTCGAACTGATGCCCTTCGATAGCTTCGGCGAGCAGATGGACCACCTGCCCGACGGCGCGGCGATCGCCATCACTACCTCGCCGACGCTCGGACTCGATGCGACCTTAGAGTGGAGCGAGCGGGCGGCCGAACGGGGCTTTGCGGTCGTCCCACACATCGCCGCCCGGTACGTCCGCGACGAGGAACACTTAGAGGAGATCGCCCGGCGACTCACCGACGCCGGGGTGAACGACATCTTCATTCCGGGCGGCGATCGCGAGGATCCAGTAGGGGAATTCGCCTCGGCCTACGAGTTACTCGTCGCCCTCGACGGACTGGAGTACACGTTCGAGGAGGTCGGCATCACCGGCTACCCGGAGGGACACGATTTCCTCGAGGACCGCACACTCAGGGAAGCGATGGAGCGGAAAGAGCCGTATGCGACCTACATCGTTACGCAACTGTGCTACGATCCCGACGCGGTTATCGAGTGGATCGAAGGGATCAGAGCGCGGGGCATAGAGCTGCCGGTAGAGGTCGGTATCCCGGGCGTGATGAACTACGGACGACTGATCGAGATATCCCGGAAGGTAGGGGTCGGCGATTCGGTACGCTTCCTGCGGAAGACGACCGGAGTGCTTGGCTTCGCGCGCCAACTGCTCGGGTCACGTGGGAAGTACACTCCCGACGATCTCGTCGAGGGGCTCGCGCCCTATGCCGAGGACTCCGACTATGGAATCCGTGGTCTCCACGTCTATACGTTCAACCAGACGCCCGATACTGAGGACTGGCGGCGACGAACGGTCGGCGGGTAGGCCTCCATCGCCCGGTCGCATCGCTCGGGACATCGGTACTCGAGGCGCGGAATGCGATCACCCGCGTTCTCACAACACTATTGTACGAGGCAACGCTATGTGTGACTGTGACGCGTCTCGTGATCTACTGCGTGGACTGTGAGTGGTCCGCGAGCACCGAAGACCACAGCCGGAGCGACCAGTCCGCTCTCGCCATCGACCACCACGTCGGCACCGGCCACACCATCGAGAGCACGCGGCGAGAGATCGAGGAGCCGACTACGGGATGGGCCGAGGAGTGGCCCCCGACGGAGTGAGGACGGCGATCGGCGGTCTCACCCGATCTCGTAGCGGGCGATCGAGGCAGTCTCGCAGCGAGGACAGTGCCCGTCGCCGGTCTCGAGCGTCGTCCCACAGTGCCGGCACTCGTAGATCGTCGCTGTCTCCGAGCCGGAACTCGCAGGCGTGTCCTCTGTGATCGGATTCCTCCACCGGTCCCCGCCTTCGACTTTGGCCTGACCGTCCTCCCTTTCGCCCTCGTCTTCCCCCGCTTCCTCGCCGTCCTTTTCGTCCGATCGGTGGTGCCGCCAGATCGCCAGTTCGATCGGACTGAGAACCCCGGAGAGGAAGGCGACGACCGCAAAAAACGCCAATGCGAGGAGGAGATAGGGAAAACCGGGGACGTTCAGGTTCACCGGTTCGACCATCGTACCGGCTTGAGGGCACGGGGTATTTTCCCTTTCGGCCGGGTGGCTACCAGCTAATTAGCAACAGCGCCGGACGAAGCTCTCGATCATCGTCACCCCCGTCTCGGTCAGGATGCTCTCGGGGTGGAACTGCACGCCCAGGTGGGGCCGGTCGCGGTGACGCACGCCCATGAGCAGTCCCTTTTCGCCGCCGTCGGCATCAGAATCGATGTCAGGGTCCCCGGTAGCGATGTCTCCGACCGAGCGGGCGGTCTCGATCAGGCGGTCGGGTAACTCTTCCCGGTCGATCGCCAGCGAGTGGTACCGACCGGCCGCGAGTTCCCGAGGGAGGTCTGCGAAGATCCCCTGCCCGTCGTGGCGGATCGTCGAGGGTTTGCCGTGGACCACCGAGGGGGCGTGGCCGACCGGGACACCGTTGGCCGCACAGAGCGCCTGGTGGCCGAGACACACCCCCAGCGTGGGATACTCCAGATCACGAAAGACCGGGACCGAGACGCCCGCTTCCGCTGGCGTGCCGGGTCCTGGCGAGACGACGATGCCATCCGGATCGAGCGCGCGGATCCCCTCGGTGTCGATGGCGTCGTTGCGCCGGATGATCACCTCCCCACCGTCGGGCGCGCCGACCGCGCTGCCGACGTACTGGACGAGATTGTAGGCGAAGGAATCGTAGTTGTCCACGACGAGAACGCGTGTCATTCCGCGATACCCTCCAGTAGGTCGACCGCCGGTTTCGGTGCTGAATCCAGTACGGCGAGCGGGGGGAAGGCAGGATCGTCAGTTCGGGTCACTCGGCGACCTCCGACTCGGCCTCTTCGATCCCGAGGTCACGTTCATCGAGCGCCGCGTCGAGAGCGTCGATAAGTGCTCGACCCTTATCGAGGGTCTCGCGGTACTCCTCGCCGGGTACCGAGTCGTGGACGATCCCCGCACCGACTCGGAGGGAGTACTCCTCCTCTCGGCCCACAAGCGTCCGGATGAGCATCGAGAGCGTCGCGCGGCCGTCGAACCCGAAGACACCGATCGACCCCGTGTAGGGGCCGCGGCGCGTGGCTTCGAGCTCCTCGATGATCTCCATCGTCTTCGGTTTGGGCGCGCCGGTGATGGTGCCCCCTGGGAAGACGGCAGCGATGGCATCCGCGAGCGTGTATTCGGGACGTAACTTGCCCTCGACGAGCGAGACCAGATGCATCACCGCCGAGTAGCGATCGACCCGGCGGTACTCACTTACCTCGACGCTGCCATAGGCCGATACCTTCCCGAGGTCGTTGCGCTCGAGATCGACGAGCATCGCGTGCTCGGCGCGTTCCTTCCCGTCGTCGAGTAAGTCCGCTTCGAGCGCGCGGTCCTCGGCGGGGGTCTGCCCTCGGGGGCGAGTCCCGGCGATCGGCTCGGTTAACAATCGAGGTGCCGCATTTGCTGGAGGAGTGCCCGTGTTTTCCGCCGTGTATCGAGTCGTATCATCGACATCGAGCAGGAGTTCGGGCGAGGCGCTCACCAGATCGATTCCGGAGAATTCCAGTAGCGCGGAGTACGGCGCGGGATTCACGTCTCGAAGAGCGTCGAAGGCCTCGACTGGGTGGACGGCCGCGGGCGCGCGCAGTCGTTGGGAGACGTTCGCCTGGAAAGTATCGCCCGCGCGAATGCGCTCTTTGACCCGTCGGACGCGCTCGGCGAACTCTTCTTCCGTGCAGTCGCTCTCGAAGTTCGCCCGACCCGCTCGGACCGGCGGCGGCCCCACCCCCGGATCGCCAGCGACGGCCGCGCGGGCGAGGGCGAGGGCGCGCTCCCGGCCCCGCTCGTAGACCGCGGTCGGATCGCCGTCGAGTCGAGGACAGGCAGTCACATACAGTGTGGTCTCGCCCGCCGGCCGGGGTTCTTCCCAGGCGGCCACGCGATCGAAGACGCCGATCTGGAGAATCGGAAGTTCGCGGTCGTCTATCGTCTCGTCGGGTAAATCCTCCAGTTCGCGGACCAGATCGTACGAAAGCCAGCCGAAGGCCCCGCAGGGATAGGGTACTTCACACTCGCCACGAACGAGGCGCTCACCGTCGAGAACGTTCTGGAGTTCCGCGAGCGACGGGGAGGGCGAGTCCTCGTCTCCGACTACCGGGACGGACTCGGGGCCGACCTGCAGGCGCGAGACCGGATCGGTCGCGAAGTAACCCCACCCCGACTGCCCGCCAGTGGTCGCCAGGTAGATCCCACCGTCCTCGCGGGCGCGTCGGTAGGCGAGGAAGGGATCGGCGACCGTCACCCGAACCTCGATAGGGATGCGTGCGCCCCGCAGGGCCCGATCGGCGACGGCCCTGAAAGCGGCTTCGGTCGTGTGGATTTCCGGTGTTCCCGTCGACGTGACTCCCGGTTCGATTCTCGACTGGTCGATACCGTATTCGGGCCCGATCGAGCCTAAAGGGTTTCGTAGCCTCACTCCACCGGTTTATATTCGACCGGCGAGAGATACCGGGTGAGGAGACTGGATCGGTCGGACGGACCTATTTAGTTTCGTCCACCATTCAACACGCATCGTTATTCTCCCTAGCGACGATCCCACAAGCGATGTCGAACGAAGGAACGTCCCGGACCCACGAGCAGGAACACCCGAACCACCCGAGCGTCGATCAGTCCGATCGTACGCTACCGAGAAACCTGCGCCAATCGGGCGATCCGGGCATCGAGATGCTCGTCTCGACCCGCGTGCGCAAGTCGCCCTTCTTCCATAAATCGTTCAACGAGAACGGGGCCTGGCGAGCAACGGTCTACAACCGGATCTATCACCCGCGAGGCATGCTCGAACCCGACGAGGGCGGCATGATGGCCGAGTACGATGCCTTGGTCAATCACGTAACGCTCTGGGACGTCGCCGTCGAGCGCCAGATCCGTGTCAAGGGACCGGACGCCGAAGCCCTGACCGATTACGTCATCACCCGTGATGCGACCGAGATCGACGTGATGAAAGGCAAGTACGTCATCCTCTGTAATCAGAACGGCGGGGTTCTGAACGATCCCGTCCTCCTCCGGCCGGGCGAAGAGGAGTTCTGGTTCTCGATCTCCGATTCGACGCTGATGCAGTGGCTCCAGGGTGTGAATGTCGGGAAGGACTTCGACGTGGAAATCGACGAGATCGACGTCGCGCCGATGCAGATCCAGGGCCCGAAGTCCGTCGACGTCATGGTCGACGTGGTGGGCGAGGAAGTCGAGGAGATTCCCTATTACGGCCTCATGGAAGCCGAGATCGACGGCGTCTCGTGTCTCGTGAGCCAGACCGGCTTCTCCGGGGAGAAGGGCTTCGAGATCTACGTGAAAGAGGCGATGGAAAACGCAGAACGCGTCTGGGACCCCGTCTTGGAGAGCGTGCGCGAGCACGGCGGGATGCAGGTCGCCCCCTCTCATCACCGCCGGATCGCGGCGGGCATTCTCTCGTGGGGGCAAGACATGGACCACGAAACTTCCCCCTTCCAGGTCAACCTGGCCTACCAGGTTCCCGACGATAAGGACAGCGAGTACGTCGGGAAGGAAGCCCTAGAGCAACAGCAAGAACAGGTCGAGAACGGCGAGTATCCCTTCACTCACAAGATGATCGGCCTGAAGATGGCCGGCGAGCCGATCCGGGACTACGCGCCGGACTTCTGGCTGATCTCCGATCCCGAGACCGGCGAGGAGTGTGGCTACGTCACCTCGCCGTGGTACAACCCCGAACTCGAGACCAATCTCGCGCTCGGGTTCGTGCCCGTCGAGAAACTCGACGTGGATGGCCACATCGACCAGGTCTACGACGGCGACGTCGAGCGGGAGTTCCGAGTCCATCTGCCCGACGAGTACGCTGAGGAACCCGGCGAACCCGTCTACGCGAAGGTCTCGGAGGTGCCGTTCAAACCCTCGGTCAACCCGAGTGCTCGCGAGCAGGCCAAGCTGAACGCCCCGGAAGCGGACGACTGAGCGAGGTCGTTACCGGGCACCGGTCAGGCGGTTCGGATATCGTAACCCGACGACCCGACAGCGGGAAGCAACTCTTACGGTCCTAATTTTCGCTTTCGTCCGGTGAGTATCCGACTCAGCCGGACCATACTCGCTGCACGTATAGGGAGAGAGCGAGCTGTCGATATGGTCACTGAGTCCGGCCACGGTCGGAACGACCGGTCACCGCTCTAGAGAGTCGATTTTGCCGACTATCTTCGCATACGCGCTGGGTGAACAGTACCAGCCCGCATCGATTATCGCGTCGATCGTTGCTCGCGCCTCGTCGCCGTCGATCGCTTCACTTTCGAGGAGTCGGAGGACGAGAAAGGCCGTTCCGCGAGTCCTGATTCCCTCGACCGATGCGACGTTCCGACCGTACTCCTCGTCCATGACCGCGATCGCGTCGTTCTCGGAGGCACGAGCGAGAACGGCCACCTCGGCGTCGCTCAAGGAGTCGTTGTCACTCAGCTTCGCTTCGAGTGGCCCGTCGCTCGTCTCGATTACCTCGAAGAGGTCCTTCTCTACGCACTGTTCGACGCGTCTGGCGTCCGGATACCCTGCGTCCATGCCGACCACAACGACTTCCTCGTAGACCTCCCGTGGCATCACACAGGGCTCGTCGAGAGATCCCACGATCACCTCGAGTCGCTCGGTTTTCGCGAGATAGATGAGTGGGGTCGCGTCGAAGATCCACACTTAAAACGCCTCGAGGTCGTCCTCGATGTGGTCGTCGGCGATCCACACGACGTCCTCGTCCTTCGCGAGTCGGGCGAAATCCCAGACGGACATCCCGGCCAGTTCCGCCGCTTTGGTGAACGACAGCGTGCCATCGGATAGAGCCTCGAGGGCCTGCTCCCGACGCCACTCCTCCAGAGCCTCTCCTAGAAGTTTCCGGACGCCCGTGCTCCTGTCTACCCGCTTCTCGTCGAGGTAGGTCTCGAGTTCCTCCTCTAAGTCCTCGGGCACCCGCGTCGATACCGTTCCCATGCTGTTTACTTTGTATTCGATGTATACAAGGTTTCCGCCGACTCCAAACACCGCTGCTTGCGAAGGCGTTCACACCGCTGTATCGAAGCGGCGAAACCGGAGCGCTAGCCGTCAGTTCCGTCACTACCCTCACCCTCGGGAAGGACGTACTCGCCGAAGTCCTCGATCGTGCCGACTGGCGGCGCGCCGATCGCGATCCAGCAGTGAGTCTCCCCGTCGCTTCGGTTCAGCAGCCCCCGGATTGGCCCGGGACCGACGCGCACGACCCCACCCTGCGGAACGTCGTAAACCGCGCCGTTGATCTCTATTTCTCCTCCAGTGAGCGGGACGAACAGTTCCTCCTGGCGCTCGTGGGCGTGAGAGGTGAGTTTCTCGCCCGGCTCCAGGGCGATGTAGTTCACCCGACTGTCGGTACAGCCGAGCGCGTCGGTGTACTTCCGATGAGGAATAGCGACCGTGTCGAACTCGTCCGGTTCGATCTCCGCGGGCGTGACGACGCCGAAGTCTTCGGACATAGCGGGATTTCACTGCCCAGCTACGTGAATCACGGGCATCGGGGAAGAGGAGGAAACCACACGCCGTCACCGAGGAGCGCCGTCACACCGAGAAGACATCTCGATCGTCGACCGAGTCGAAGCGCAGCGACCCGGCCGAAAGATCAGTTCATTCGCGTGACCTCGTAGCCCGCTTCCTCGACTGAGGCGGTGATCTGGGCGGCGTGTTCGGTGCCACTGGTCAGGACCTCGAAGACGAGATAAGCCTCGCCCACGTCGAGTTCGTCGACCGCCCGGTCGTGGCGGACGCGGGAGATGTTCGCGCCGTGCTCGGACATGAGCCCCGAGATCTCGGCCATCCGGCCGGGCCGGTCGGTGATCCGCACGCGCAGGCGGAGGAGCTGCTCGCGCCCGACCAACGCGTGGGTCAATACTGTTCGGAGCATCGACATGTCGATGTTCCCGCCACAGAGCAGCGCGACGACCGTCTCGCCCTCGACGTCGAGATCCTCGCTCAGCAGCGCGGCGACCGAGGCCGCACCCGCCCCCTCGACGAGCTGTTTCGAACGCTCGAGAAGGACTAACAAGGCCATTGTGATCTCCTCGTCGCTCACCGTGAGAACGGTATCGACGTGTTCCTCGATGTGTGCGAGGGTACGTTCGGAGACCCCGCCGGTAGCGATCCCGTCGGCGATCGTCTTCGGCGAGGCCACCGACTGGGGAGCACCTTTCCGAAGGCTATCGGGCACGGTCGCCGCGCCCGTGGCCTGAACGCCGATCACCCGCACGCCGGGATCGAGTTCTGCTAAGGCGGCCGCGATCCCGCTGATCAGCCCGCCGCCGCCGATCGGCACGATCACGGTATCGAGGTCGGCCATCGCCTCGTAGATCTCGAGTCCCAGCGTTCCCTGGCCGGCGATGATCGCGGGATCGTCGTAGGCGTGGACGAACAACGTACCACTCTCCTCGGCGAGTTCGCGAGCCCGTTCCATCGCCGCCGGAAAGTGGTTTCCATGCAGTTCGACGCGGGCGCCATACCCACGGGTCGCGTCGATTTTCGTCTGCGGGGCGTCGGTCGGCATCACGATCGTCGACTCGAGTCCGACCTCGCTCGCAGCCAGTGCAACGCCCTGGGCGTGATTCCCGGCGCTGGCCGCGACCGCGCGCTCGATCCCTTCTTGCCCGCTCGCCTGGGCGAGCTTGTTGTAGGCTCCCCGGGTCTTGAACGAACCTGTCCGCTGGAGGTGTTCCATCTTCAGGGAGACCTCCGCACCTGCAAAAGCGCTCAGCGAGCGATTCGATTCGATAGGGGTCTCCCTGACAACCGCCGGGTCGTCGAACCGGTGGCGGGCCGCCTCGATGTCCGGCAGCGAAACGAGATTCATGGACGATGCTATTGATGACCGTACTTAAAACGTCGCGCGGCTGGCTGAAGACCGGGAAGAACCGGCTTCGTGCCCAGGTGCGACGAGAAAAGGGAAGAATCGGAGACGACGAGCGGGAACCGGAACGAAAGGCAGAGAGAGGAAAAAGAGAGGTGGCTACTCGGTCGAGTCCTCGCTCGACCCCGCGGGCGCGGAGATGGCCTCGGGCTGTGTGTCGATGTCTGTGTCGGCGTTCCCGGTCGCTTCGGCATCCGCGGTATCCTCGGTGTCTTCGGGGGACGCCGATCCTTCCTCGTCGATCTCGGCTTCGATGCCGGGTTCGGACTCGATGCGGCGCTCGGCTTCATCGCGGTCCTCGGGGTAGCCGACGTCGATGCGCCAGCCATCCATACGAATGGCGTCGATCGTCCGGCCCGAGCGAATCAGCAGGTCGACGGCTTCGGAGAGCTCGTACTCGCCGCGAGCGGAGGGTTGAACGAGATGGCAGGCGTGGAAGATCGCGGGGGTAAACGTATAGAAACCGGTGAGGACGAGGTTCGTGGGGGGGTCCTCGGGTTTCTCGATGACCTCGGTGATCTCGCCGTAGTCATTGGTATCACAGACGCCATACCGGCCGGCTTCCTCCTTGGGGACCGGCTCGACCAGGAAGGCCGCGTCGGCGCGCTCTTCGTGCTGGCGCGAGACGACGTCCGCGAGATTAGCCTCGAAGACGTTGTCGCCGAGCATGAGCATGAACTCATCACTGATATACTCCTCGACGGTGAGCAGGGCGTGGGCGAGGCCCTTCTGTTCGCGCTGGTGGGCATAGGTGATCGGGACGCCGTCGAACTCGTCGCCGTAGTGACTGATGATTGCCTCTTTCATGTGGCCGACGACGACGATCAGTTCCTCCGCCCCTAGGTCGCTCAGCTGCTCGAAACAGTGGGTCAACAGCGGCTTTCCGGCGACCTCGACCATGCCCTTCGGTTTGTCGTCGGTGAGCGGGCGCAGACGGGTTCCTTTCCCGGCGGCGAGTACGACGGCTTGCATACCAGGAACGGTCGGGAGCAGGCGGTAAGAACCTATTGGCTCCCTTCCAGGAACCGATCGGAACGCTTGAACCGGACGCCTGCAAAGGAGGGGCGATGAACGTAAGCGTCGTCGGAAGCGGCTACGTCGGCACGACGATCGCGGCCTGTTTCGCCGATCTGGGCCACGACGTGCGGGCCATCGACGTCGACGAGGAAGTCGTCGCGACTCTCAACCAGGGTGAGGCCCCGATCTACGAGCCCGGCTTGGAGGACTTACTGGAAGCCCAGGCCGGCGACCGGCTGCAGGCAACGACCGACTACGCGGCGGTCCGGGAGACCGACCTCACCTTTCTCGCGCTACCGACGCCGACCGACGCCGAGGGCCGCATCGATCTGTCGGTCATGGAAAGCGGGGCCGAACGGTTGGGCGAGGCGCTCGCCGCGAAAGAGGGCGAGCACCTCGTCGTCGTCAAGAGCACGGTGATCCCCGGGACGACCGGCGAGGTGATCGGGCCCATTCTCGAAGCCGGATCGGGAACGGACCTCGGCGAGGACATCGAGATCGCGATGAACCCCGAATTCCTACGGGAGGGCACTGCAGTACCTGACTTCCTAAACTCACAGAAGATAGTCTTCGGCACGCGACGGGAGGATCAGGACGGGGAAGCGAGCGGCGAGGTGGGGCCGACGCACGAGGATCGATCGGATCGTGGGTGGGCACTCGACCGACTGCACGAGGTCTACGAGCCGCTGCTCGCCAGTGGACAGACACCGGTCGTCGAGACTGGGCTCCGGGAAGCGGAGATGATCAAGTACGCGAACAACGCCTTCCTCGCGTCGAAGGTGAGCCTGATCAACGAACTCGGGAACATCTGTAAGGTCTATAGTGTCGACGCCTACGAGGTCGCGGACGCCATCGGCCTCGACGACCGGATCGGCGCGAAGTTTCTGCGCTCGGGCGTGGGCTGGGGCGGGAGTTGCTTCCTCAAAGACGTCGCGGCGCTCATCGCCGCCGCCCGCGATCGTGGCTACGAGCCCGAACTGCTCGAGGCCGCCGCCGGGGTGAACGACCGCCAGCCCGAGCGGCTGCTCGAACTGCTCGACGAGCACGTCGAGTGCGAGAACGAACGGATCGCGGTACTGGGACTGGCCTTCAAGCCCGACACCGACGACGTACGCAACTCCCGCGCAATCGAAGTGATCGAGGGACTTCAGACCCGCGGCGCTCAGGTGGTGGCCTACGATCCGGTTGCGACTGACTCGATGCGCGAGCACTTCCCCGACATCGAGTACGTCGATTCGGCGGCGTCGGCCCTCGAAGGGGCATCGGGAGCAGTGGTGGTGACCGACTGGGACGAGTTCGAAGCCCTCGACGCCGAGTTCGACGCGATGGGTTCGCCAGTCGTCGTCGACGGTCGGCGGGTGATCGCCCGGCGCGAAGGGCTGGTCTACGAGGGACTGACTTGGTGAATCACTGAGTCGTCGACTATCCGGCGATGGCGGGGTGGTCGGATGACAGTTGATGAACCGTCGGGGGAGCGATCGGGGCGGTCAGTCGAACGCGACATCCTCGGCCGCGATGAGTTCGCCGAAGAGCCACTCGGCGTGATCGAGGGCGTACTCGCGGTGTGAGTCCTCGATCGCACCGATCAGGTCCTCGATCAGTACTGGCCGGAAATCGCGCAGCCCGGCGCTGCTCGCAGTATGCAGCACACAGACGTTCGCGAGCGTCCCGCAGACGAGTAGATCGTCGATACCGTGGGCTCGCAGCCAGCCCTCCAGTTCGGTCTCGTAGAAGGCGTCGTAGGTGTGTTTGGTAACGACGTGATCGTTCTTCCCTACTTCGAGCCCGTCGACGATCGCGGTCTCCCAGGAGTCCTCGAGGAGGTGTTCGCCCCAGCGCTCGAACTCGTCGTAGTAGTGAGTGTCCTCGAACTGCTCGGGTGGGTGAACGTCTCGCGTGAATATCACGCTCGCACCGGCTTCACGCACGTCGTCGAGCACGGCGGCGATCGGCTCGATCACCGCTTCCGAACCGGGCGCGTAGAGACTGCCGTCGGGATGGCAAAACCCCTTCTGCATGTCGACGACTACCACTGCACTTCGCTCGGGATCGAAACTCATAGCGAGGCTCGGGCGTGCCGGCACAAAACGGTTCGGCGCTACGGGTAGCCGGTCGAATCCGTCCGACGAGGACTGAGCCGTCCCGCATGGTTTTTCACCGGTGGTATCGTTCGGAAGGTATGCGAACGTCTGCTGCGTTGGCGGTTGCCCTTCTCGTAGTACTCGCGGGGTGTAGCGCCCCGCTGGGCTCTTCGGGTGGCGGGGGGAACGGGTCGACGACCGGTGCCCCCGGGGACGCCGAAACAACCGCGACGAGCGAGACCGGGACCGGGACGAGCGAAGGCCAGGGCGCGAGTACCGCGACGACCAGTACCGGAACCGAATCGGGAACCGCAGGTACCGGGACGGCGACCGGCGATCTCGCGGATCCGTCCTCCGACCGACTGGGCTGGGAGAACGGACTTTGGTACAACGAGTCCCTCTCGGTCGATGACAGCGACGGTCTCAACGCTTCGGAACGCGGGGCGGTCGTCAACCGGACGATGGCTCGCATCGAGGTCGTCCGCCAGCTCGAGTACGAGAAACCGATCTCGGTCGACGTCATCACGCGAAGCGAGTTCCAGAACGGATCCGGATCGGGCGGGCAGCCGGCAGCCTTCCGGACCTTCGATAACGCGAAGTTCGAGGCGATGTTCCTCGTCGGCGAGGACCGCAACTCACTGGCCGTACAGGACCAAAACCGCGGATCGAGCGTGCAGGGCTACTACGCGCCGGGTAACGACTCGATCGTCGTCGTCTCCCAAGCGTCGAACCCCCGGCTCAGTGCCAGCACGCTCGCCCACGAACTGACTCACGCGCTCCAGGACCAACAGTTCGACCTGACCGACGACCGAGCGCCGACCCGCGAGGCCTACAACGCTCGTAATGGCCTCATCGAAGGATCGGCTAACTTCGTCCAGCGCCGGTACGAAGGGCGTTTCGACGACTCCTGGCAGAGTCCCCCACAGAACGAGAGTGGCGGCAGTGGCTCGAATGGCTCGACCAGCCAGCTACATTATGGCATCTACTCCCTCGAGTTCTTCCCCTACAGCGACGGTCCCGGGTTCGTCGCCTCGCTGTACGAGCAAGGCGGCTGGGAGGCAGTGAACGCCGCCCACCGGAACTTGCCGGCGAGCACCGAGCAGGTGATCTATCCCCAACTCTACGAGCAGGACGCCCCGACAAACGTCACCGTCCAGGACAGTTCCTCGCGAGCCTGGGAGCGCGTCCGTCCGGGGTCGGCTCGACAAGGGCAGGCACGACCGGACTACGCCGTACTCGGCCAGTCGGCGCTGTCCTCGATGTTCGCCTACACCCTCTTCGACGTGCGCAGCGGCACGAGCTACAACCAGTCGGCGGTCGTCCGGCCGGGACAGGTCGTCAATCGGGGCGAAGGGGGCCAGGGCACGAACAGTTCGGACCCGCTGAACTACGATCTGCCGGCGACCCAGGGCTGGGATGGCGATAAGATGTACGTCTATCAGAACGACCAAGGCGAGACGGGTTACGTCTGGGGGCTCGCCTGGGACTCGCCCGCCGACGCCCAGGAGTTCGCTACGCGCTACGAGGACCTCCTCAGCCACTGGGGTGGCAACGAGGTCTCCGAGAACGGTTCAACGAGCACCTGGGAGATCGAGGGGGCCAGTCGCTTCACCGACGCGATCCGAGTGCAGGTCAACGGCGATCGAGTGACGATCACGAACGCGCCGACGGTTGAGGACTTAGACAGCGTCCACAGTAGCTGATCGCCGACGATCGAGAACCGACGGCCGATGAACGCTGCGACGACTTCTCTTCCTGGCGATCGAAGCTACACGACGAGTAACGTACCCCGACCGGGGGGACGAGCGGGACGGGCGGTGAAGACCGAGCGCGTCCGCGAGCGGGGTATGAAGACGTAGCTTTTTCGCTGCGGGGCCAGTAGCCCGGGCATGGACTTCGACATCGTCTCCCCGGAGGCGATCGGCGAGGGGCGGGCGACCGACGCGTACTTCGACCGGACCGCTACCACGCTCGAAGGCGCGGGCAAGAACCCCCACGTGACAGCGGAGGTGACCGCCGATCAGTTCCCCACCGGCGAGTTCGAACTGTTGTGTGGTGTGAAAGACGCTGCGACCCTGCTCGCGGGCCACTCGATCGACGTCGAGGCTATCCCCCCAGGACGGCTGTTCGACGGTGGCCCCGTCCTCAGGATCGAAGGCCCCTACCTCGATTTCGCACGGTTCGAAACTGCACTATTAGGGTTTCTCTCCCATGCCTCCACGATGGCGACCCGGGCACTCGAAGTCAGGCGCGCAGCACCCGACTCGCTCGTCTTCAGCTTCGGAGCCCGGCACGTCCACCCCTCGATCGCGGCGGTCGTCGAGCGCTCGGCACTCGTCGGCGGGCTCGATGGGTTCTCGAACGTCGCGGCCGGCGAGATCTTAGGTCGAGAGGCCGGCGGGACGATGCCCCACGCGATGGTCATCGCCTTCGGCCGGGGGAACCAGAAGCGTGCGTGGGAAGCCTTCGACGAGGCGGTGCCCCCCGAAGTCCCCCGGATCGCGCTCTGTGATACGTACTCCGACGAGGTCGACGAATCGCTGCGGGCCGCCGCGACGCTCGGCGAGGACCTCGATAGCGTCCGGATCGATACGACCGGCTCGCGACGCGGTGATTTTTCCCACATCCTGCGAGAGGTGCGTTGGGCGCTCGATTCGATAGGGAGAGAGGACGTCGAGATCTTCGCGAGCGGCGGGCTCGGTCCCGCCGATCTGCGGGAACTACGCGGGGTCGCCGACGGCTTCGGCGTCGGAGGCTACGTCTCGAATGCTGACCCGATCGACTTCGCGCTGGATATCGTCGCTGTCGAGGGCGAGCCGACGGCCAAACGCGGGAAGCTGCCCGGCAAAAAGGAAGTCTACCGGGCGCCCGACGGCGGCCACCACGTCACTCGGGCCGACCGCCAGGGACCGGCCGGCGGAAAGGCCCTGCTCCGACCGCTGATCCGCGACGGCGAACTCCTAGAGGAGTTCGACCTCGATGCGATCGCCGAGCGGGCGAGCGAGGACGCCGATCGAGTCAAGTTCGGTGCCGACGGCGACACACCGGCCTAAACCCGGTCGATCGAGCGTGAGTAGCCAATCGGCGACCGGGAGCGACGGCGATACCAAAGGCGGCGACCGCTCGAAAGCGGAGCGGTGAGACCGATTGTCGGCCCAGAATTACTTGTGCGATAAGAGGAGGAGTCCGCCCCGGATGTACTCCCGGCGGCGACTCCTGTCCGCGATCGGGACCGGCGTCTATGTGAGTCTGGCGGGCTGTAGAACCGAAGATCCGTCGAGAACGGCCGGCACGGCGGACCGAACACCTCGGACCCGGGCGTCGACGGCCGGGCCCGCGAGCACCGAATCGGCCCGGGACCTAACGACCGGATCCGAGACCGACACACCCGAGACCGACACCGAAACGGAAACCCCGGAGCCGACCGTCGGCTGGAGCGAAAAGCAGCGGCTACCGGCCGATCAGAGCGCCGCTGGCGGTGGCGTGCTCGACGGCCAGTTGTACTACTTCGGCGGGTTCAGGTCGGGACCAGGTCTCGATGCAACCGACCGAGCGTTCGTCTACGACCCGGCGGCCGGTTCGGAGGGTAAGTGGGAATCGATCGCCGATATGCCTGCGGAACTGTGGGGTCCCTGTGGCGTGGCGACCGAAGACCGGGTCTTCAGCTTCGGGGGCGCACCACCGGACGGGCCCTATAACGGCGACAATCCGACCGATGCGATCACCGTCTACGAGCCCGGTGTGGGCTGGCGGGATCTGACAAGCGAGACAGGCGTGCGGTGTCCGTATCGCAGCTGGGCGATGAGTGGCGTCTACGATCCCGCAAGCGAGTTGATCTACTGTATCGGCGGCGGGACGAACGTCACCGACCGGGAGAGCGCGACCGACCACGGCACCGACAGCGATAGCTTAGGCCGGTACGATGAATCGCGGATCTGGACGTTCGATCCCACGACCGAGGCCGTCACCGACCCGGATTTCGCCCGTCTACCCGAGGCCAAGCGGTGGGCCACAGTGGGATTCATCGAGAGCGACGGGGATCGATATCTGCATGCCATCTGTGGTGGTTCTGGGGTCGTCGGCCCGACCGACTCGAACTATCGTCTCGATCTCGAGGCTGGCTCGGTAACTG
>PXRJ01000048.1:0-62587 GCA_003021705.1 Halobacteriales archaeon QS_3_64_16 | reverse complement strand
GTCGTTGGCGGTCACGTCAAACGCTACGCGCGCGATAACTACCACGACGCCACTACCTACAACGAAGCGTTCGTCCCGCCAGCGAAATGAGCGGGTTTCGGGCCAGCACCGGCGATGCCACGATTCTCGGGGAGTGACCCGAACGCTTGGGGGATACTCGACACCGCCGCGAGGCGAATCCCTTTTGATGTGGCTCGCGTAGTTGCTGCCGGCAGAGGGAGCCCGGCTCCCGTGGCCCGCGTGCCGATCGGCGCGGCGGGTCATGAGGAAAGTCCCCCCACCAGCCGGGCAGGCGACCGGGCGCAAGCCCGGAGCGGGAGACCGCTGGCTCTGGAACAGAAACGAGACCCCTTCGCCCGACCGATGAGGTGCGGGCGGTGGCGATACCGCCGTCCCGGCGTGAGCGGGCTCAGCTCGCGCGCGAACCCGACCCGAGAAAGATCCCGGCCATCCGTGTCGGGACCGAACAAGGAACGAGGAGTTAACCCACCGAGGGCCGCGCGGTCGCAAAGGACCGGGCAGGGCGGAGAACGGATGGAACGGCGAATCCTCGCCGGTGTAAGTCCACACAACAGGTAGCCCGGGCGTGGTGTGGACGCATAGCCGAATGCCGGGCCGAACAGAAGGGGGCTTACTCCCCTCAGCCACCCATGCCGCGAGCGATCAGTACCTCCTACGTACTATCGCTCGAATCGAGGTCGAGCGCCGCGGCGACGTCGAGCAGACCGTTACCGGACTCGTTTGCCAAGAGGTCGATATCCTCGGCAGTGCTATTGAGGCGATCGCGCGCCTCGGTGTTGGTGTAACCGTTACCCATCAATTGGCCACCGCCACCGCTGACGTGTGGGCAGGCCATCGACGTCCCGGAGAAGGTGTCGTAACCGCCGATGACCGTCGAGTAGATGTCGGTGCCGGGCGCGGCGAGTTCGACTTCCGGGCCGGTCGAGGAGAAACTCGACAGTCCGTCCGCGGAGTTCGTCGAGGAGACGGCGATACACTCCGAGTAGGCCGCGGGATAGCCGACACAGTCCGAGCATGGGCCGTCGTTGCCCGCCGCGGCGACAAGTAACACACCCTCACCTGAAGCGTACGTACAGGCGTCCTTGACGGTCTGTGAACCCGAGGACGCACCGAGGCTCATGCTCCCGACATCCCAACCCTGGTCGGCGGTGTACTCGATGCCCGCCGCAACGTTCGAGAAGGAACCGCTGCCCCGCTTGTCGAGCACTTTTACGGCATGTAACGTCGCCTGCGTGCTAACACCGACGACTCCCCGGGAGTCCTCAGCCGCATCCGCGATCCCCGCACAGTGGGTACCGTGGTCGTTGTCGTCGTCCCAAGAGGTGTTGCAGTTCGGTCCTCGACAGGCGACGAACGCCTTCCCGGAACCGAGGTTCGCTTCGAGATCCGGGTGATCCGAGTCGATTCCGGTGTCGATGATCGCGACGTCCGCGCCATTGCCGGTCTCGCCGTTCGCGTGGGCGACCTCGGCGTCTACCCGGTCGATCCCCTAGGGCAGCGTCTGGCTAGTGTCGCCACCACCACCGCCGCCGCCCGGTGGGCCGCCGTCGTGCCCGGGGTTGTGGTGGATAGCGCGCATCGTTCCGTCCCGCTCGACGTACCGGACATCGTTCCGTCGCCGGAGGTTCCTGATGGCTTGGTCCGAGAACCGACCGGCGACCGCTTGTCCTACGGAGCCGAAATCGAGCGTCCGTCCGACCGACTCCGCGCGGCGACGTGCCGCCCGTGTGGCTGTGGGGCCGTCGGTGCCAACGATGCGTTTGGGTGGGCGACCGGCCGCCCCGCCGGCGAGCAACGCGCCGACGGCGCTCCCCGAGAGGCCGCGTAGTACGCTCCGGCGTGTGATATGTTCTCTCATCTCTATATTTCGGTTCGGATCGTTACAACATTAGTTTTGGGGATAGTTCGGTGGTAGCTACCGGTGATGGCGGTCACGAGAGCGCGACGCAAGAACTATGCCGGTCCCGGCCACCTCTCGTCGCATGGGCCTCATGGACCGCCTGGTAGGCGGACAGGGATCGCGGAGCGAGCCGGCCGACTACATCGAACTCGACATCGAGGACTTCGAGGCGTCGGACGCGGAGACGGGGACACAGGTCCACGTCGCGAAGATCGATAGCCAGCGCGACGTCGCGCCGATCAAAGACGCCATCTACGACGGCGACATCGTCATCGCCGACATCGCTCCACGGGCGACACGCGACCGGACGATGGAGCGGGTCAGTGCCGAACTCCAGCAGGTCGCCCAGGAAGTCGGCGGCGACATCGTTCAGAAAGACGACGACCAGCTCGTCATCACCGCCGCGGGCGTCTCGATCGATCGCAAGCGACTGGGGTAGCCGGTAGCCGGGAGGGGATCGAACTACCGGCTCCGTAACAATCGCCCGGGGATCGTGGGTCCGACAGGGGAAAACCGGGAGGAAAGAGGGGGCGGGGTGAGGGAACCGTTAGACGTTGTCCGGAGCGTCGGCGTCCTGCACGTCGTTTTTCATCGACTTGCGTCGGCTCTTGGCGTCGCGGCCAGTCGCTTCGAGTAGGAAGTCGTTTTTGATCGAGACGGCCTCGCCGGCGGCTTCGAGGTCGTCGGGCGAGAGTTCGGTCGGATCCCGCTCGCTGAACTCCACCGCCAAGGCATCTTTCTTGCCCGAGTAAGCGACCGAGCCAACGACGATCCGCTCGAAGACGGGGTTGTCGGGCTCGTCGATCACCAGCAGGTCACTGCCGCTGTAAGTCTCGGTGTCGGTTACCGGGCCGAAGTACTCCTCGACGGTCTCGCGCATCTCCGGGATCCGTTCGTCCAGGTATTCGCCGCGGCGCATCTTGTACTCGCGCATGAGCGAGGTCTAACGAGTGGCCTCTCTTACCCTTTTCGCGTCAGCCGCCCCGACGCCGGAGGTACCCCCGAGTACACGCCGGACAGCTATCGCCCGCCCGCAGCGCCGACCCCAGCGCGGGTTCGGCGAACTCACAGGCCGGACACCACAGTACGCTTTCCTCGAGCGAGCGGCTTTCGGCCGTGGCGGCCGTTGGACTGACGCTCCCGGGCGAGCGTTCCCCTGCCGATCGATCGGTCCGACCGTTCTCGCGATGGGCGTTTTCGGGGCGTGCGCTCGACCGTGCCGCCGAATCGGCGACCCCTCCGGACTCGTTCGCCCTCGACGTACTCGCCCCGGAGCGTTCGGACGCTTCGTCCTCCGGCGAGTCCGGTGACTCCGGGACAGCAGCGGCCGCGATCTCGGTGTTCTCCGAGAGCACGCGCGCGTGCCCACAGCGCCGACACGCCTCGGTAGTCCGGACGGTGTTGACGACCTCGGTGCCGTGGTCCGCGCGCTCGCGCTCGACGTCGTAGTCGGCGTAGTCGTGGCCGAACAACGAGCACCTGAACTCCATCGCCCGTTCGTTCCGGAGCCGAGCGCATAAACGTACCCCCTTCGGTCAGTCCGAGAGCGACCGTCGGCCGGGCAACCGGAGGAAGGGCCGAGCGCGGACGACCGGCCGGCGAGCGAGGGCCGAGGCGACGGCGAGGGATACAGGTAAGGTACTCGCGGGGATAGAGTCACCAATGAAAGCGAAGCGCGAGTACCGGAACCGCGACGAGACCGAACTCGCGGTGCTCGACGCGCTCGTCGACGCTGGCGAGGACGGACTGACCGTCTTCGAACTCCGTTCACAGGCCGACGTCGGGATCGACGAGATCGAAGGGGCCCTTCCCGACCTCAAGGAGGAGGGTCTCATCGAGGTCGACCGGGACGACGAACGAATGGTGATCAAACCCGACGAGAAGGTCGTGCCCGATCCCGATCGAGACGAGGACGACGAGTTCTCACTCGGCGATCGGGTTCGGTACGTGATCGACCGGTTCCGACCGTAAAAGTCGAGAAAACGACGGACCCGCGATTCGAAAGCGAACTCATGACACGATCCGATACACCGACGACAGGGGAGGAGTCGACACACAGGGAGTACATACTGGGCGTTCGGATCATCGAAGAACGACTGCCGGACGAGAGCGACTTCCGCTATCGGTTCGAGGCACCCGATCACGAGGGGATCACCTTCGACGATCCGGCCCTCGCGGAACTGTATGCCGACGTCTACTTCGACGTCAATGGCTTCGAGGAGGGCGGGACCGGCGAGCGAGGCGTTCCCCCGGAAGTCATCCAAGCCGGTCGGGATACCCTCGCGGCCTATTTCCTCACTCAGTCCGGGACGGACGTCAACTGGGTGGCGTCATTTTACGGGAAGAAGCCGAATCAGATCGAACGGTACGTCTCCTGGGTCCGCGAGCGTGCCGACGAGATCCGCGAGGGAGCGCGCGAGCGCGGCATGGAGTAGCCGAGGGAACGTCCGGAACCGCAATCATCGACCGGCAGTGTCGTCGTCGATCCGCTCACGATACCCGGGGTCGATTCGTACGGACTCGCTCACGAGAGAACCGACGAGGGACTCGTACTTGAACGGCTACAAATTACGCTGGTGTGGCTCCGAGCGACGGACCACGGTTTCACTGTCGGCGGCGGTTCGATGTTTCATTGGTGTGGTAGACAATTGACATCACGTATCATACACATGGAACATATGCCTATTTTAGAGGATGGTTATCCATAGAACCCTACTAGAAAAGTACTTCTACCGGGCCGCTGGGCATCCACCCGCATGGTCGAATTCACTCGACGGAACTTGATGGCGACGTCGGTCGCCGCCGCGCTCGGTGCCAGCGTGGGTGGCGTGGCGAGCGCCCAAGAAGCAGACGACGGAGACACGCCGGGGGCTCCGAGCGTGAACGGTACGATCGAACGGTTCGCATCGACCGCGCTCGGCGCGGAGGTCACCGGACCGTTCGTCACGCAGGGTGGAACACTCATATTCAGCCTGCAGCATCCGAGTCGGCAGAATCCCGCACCGTTCAATAGGGGCGGGATCGGGTACGTCGAAGGCTACGACTTCACCGAGAACAGCGAGTTCGACGAACTGAGCATCCCGAACACGAACGAAGAACAGTCCGAGGTCCGAGTCGGTAGCGGCGAATACACCCTTCTCGCCCAAGAAGGCGACAACATCGGTGGCAGCGAGGACCTCGGCATACCGGTCACGCCCGAGGGGGTAAGCGTCGAGGAGTTCGCCGCGTCCCGGTACTTCGATCTCGGGTTCACGCCGGACATGAACCAGTTCGTCGCGACGAACGACGACGGGACGGAGGGACTCCTGTTCACGAACTTCGAGACGAGTCCCGGCAACGTCACCCGAATGCCGATCAGCCAGCACGAGGACGGATCCTGGAGTGCTGACCTGGCGAACACCACGAACCTCGCAAACACCGACGAGTTACGTGATCTCGGGGGCACTCGGATCAACTGCTACGGCGATCTGAGTCCGTGGAACACGGCCATCTCGGCCGAAGAGGAGTACTCCCACACGCGCCTGTCGCTGACCGCGACTACCAGCGAGATCCTCGAGGTCGGGACCGGCGTCGGGTATCGGGGTGCGGCTCCGTTCTGGAACCGGCCCAATCCCATGGACATCGGCGAAACCGAATGGTACGAGGAGTATAACGACGGCGTCTACCCGCAAGGCGCGTTCGCACTCGGCGGCCTCGAACTACACGCCTATTATCTCGGTGCCGATCCGGTCGACCAGAGCGACGGGGAAAACACCACGACGCCGATCGGCGAGGGCTATCCGAACCCCTACCGGACCGGGTACATCGTCGACTTCCGTAACCCCGAGTCGGAGACGACCCAGCCGGCGAAATACTGGGCGATGAGCCGGGGTGCACACGAAGCACCCGACGTACAGGAAGACGAGAGAACAGTCTTCGTCACCTCCGACGGCGACAACAAGGGCTTTTACAAGTTCGTCGCCAATGCGCCGATTCCGAGCTACGACGACCCGATGGACATCGAAGGGACGCTCTACGCCGTCGAGGTGACAAACCAGAAAGCTGCGAAAGAAAAACCGCCCGCGGACGTCGATCTCGAACTCGACTGGATCGAACTGGGCAGTGCGAGCAATGGAGAAGTCGAGTCCTGGATCGCCGAGTACGACGGCATCACCCAGATCGACTACCTGGAAAGCCACGCTGACACCGATTGGGAGGAGGACTTACCGACGGCGCTCGAAGAAGCCGATCGGGAAGTCGTGGAGAACGGGAACGAGGACTACATCTCCGACGGGGACATCGTCGAGTGGGCCACACAGTACGAGGCCCACGGTCCCGATGGGGTCGACGAGGACCTTCGACGGGTTCCCTTCCTCGAAACCCGCGCCGCGGCGAAGGAAGTCGGTGCGAGCGTCGAGTTCAGGAAGAGCGAGGGGATCGACAGCGCCGAGGGTGCCGAGCCCGGTGATTACATCTACGTCGGTATCTCGGAGGTCAACGACGGGATGACCGACGAGGCGGGCGATCTGCAACTCGACCGCGTCGACGGCGGGTTGGTGTATCGCGCCGAGATCGAAGCGGACTACGATATCTCCACGCTCGAACCGGTCATCGTCGGCCCGGACGCTACCGATCCGGCCGACGTCGCGAACGACGCGCTCGTGAACGTCGACAACGTGTTCGTGATGGACGACGGCCGCGTGCTGTGCTGTGAGGACGCTGACCAATACGGGCGCTCGTACCCCAATGACTGTCTGTACGTCTACACACCCGAAGACGACGGAGAGGAGGACGATCGGTCGGACACCGACGGGGACGACGGGGCGGAAAGCGGTGCGGACGAGGACGGCGACGAGCAGAAAGACGAGGACGAGCACAAGGGCGGGGACAAGAGCGGCGGGCAGTCCCTTCATCCCTTGTAGCCCTCTTCTCGAAACACCTTCGCTACACCTCGCCTCACAACGAAGGGGAAACGGAACCGACGACGACCGGAAAGAGGGGAGGAATCGACGACGGGTTCGTCTCGCCATCGACCGGCCGCAGCAGTCGCGTTCGAGTCGAACCGTTAAATCACCCGAGTTCTTGAGGATCGGTAATGACCACGACCGCCGACGGAGAGACGGACGAGGAGAGGACCGACGCTGACGACGAACTGACCGAACTCCACGCCGAGTACGGCGCGACCTTTACCGAGCGGGGCGGGAAGCGCGTTGTCGCCGGCTACGGCCGCCTCGAACGCACTCACCGCGCGGTCAGACAAGGCGCGGGGGCCATCGAGCGGGGCTATGGGATCCTCACTGTTGAGGGCGACGATCGCCTCGAGTTCGTCGACAACGCCGTCTCGAACCGGGTACCCGATAGCGATGGTGAGGGCTGTTATGCGCTCCTGTTGGGTCCACAGGGAAAGATCGAGACCGACCTCTACGTCTACAACGCGGGCGAGCGCTTGCTCCTCTTTACCCCGCCCGCCCGCGCCGAGCCATTAGCGGAGGAGTGGCGCGGAAAGACCTTCATCCAGGACGTCGAGATCAGCGTCGCGACCGACGCGATGGGCGTCTTCGAAATACACGGCCCTCAGGCGACCGAAAAGGTAGCGAGCGTGCTCACGAACGCAGGGACGCCCGACGAACACCTCACCTTCGTCCGCGGGGAGATAGGCGACGCGGGCGCAACGGTCATCAGAACCGACGGGCTCTGTGGCGAGGAGAGCTACGCGATCATCTGTGCCGGGACGGACGCCGCCGAGATCTTCGATACGCTGCTCACCCGCGGGATGAACGCTCCGCCCTTCGGCTACGAGACCTTCGATGCCTTGACGCTTGAGGCCGGCACGCCGCTGTTCGCGACCGAGCTCCGTAGGACGGTCCCGAACGTTCTGGGCTTGCGGAACGGACTAGACTTCGAGAAGGGCTGTTACGTCGGCCAGGAGGTGGTCTCCCGAATCGAGAACCGCGGGCAGCCCAGCCGGCGACTACTCGGACTGGCCTGTGAGACAGTGCCTGAATCGGGGGCGGCCGTGTTCGACGGGGATTCGTCGGTCGGGAGGGTGACCCGCGGCGTCGAGAGTCCGACTCTGGAGGAGCCGATCGCGCTGGCACTTCTGAGATACGGCTTCGAAGGCGGTAGCGTGACGATCCGGATCGACGGCGAGGAGCGGGCGGCGAGCGTCGAGGCGCTGCCGTTCGTCGAAGGCTCGGATCGGTCGGGGCGACTGCCGACCTACGAGTAAGCGAACGCGAATCAGCGCCTATCGGGACAGGACGGTCGGCGACAGCCGAGAGAGTCGAGAGGACGAAAGCGGATCAGTCGTTCTCCGGGTGGGGGACGTTCTCGGCCATCGGCGTTCCCCGGACGAGGAGTTCGACCGCTTCGATGGCGGCGTAGCCGCCGAACGCAGCGGTGAGCGCGCCCCCGGTTTGGACGAGCGCGGTTAGAATTCCACCGACGGTATAGACCAGCGGCGCAGCGACGAACCAGGCGCCGAAGATCGCAGTTATGACACCCGCGGCTAGGCGCGGCTGACCGTACGTGCGGACCGAGTAGGCATTATAACCGGCGAACACGACACCCAACAGTCCCGAGGCGACGACGCTGCCCCGGAAGGCCGCCGGGGCACCGACGAGTAGCGGTGCGCTCGCGACGAGCAGACAGCCGACGATCGCGATAACACAGACGCCGGTCGTGAATCGGGAGGGAGTCACACCTCGTGGTAGGCCGGTGGATCACTTACGGCTTGGGAGCGAGTCCGATCGAGGCAGCTCAGGTCGGCACTAGAGAATCAGTGGGGAGGATCGTTGGTAGTAGGTTTCGCCGCCGAAACGCCCCGATCTCCCCGACCGCTTCGGAAGCTACGACAAGGAGTCTACGACCGAACGTCGAGGACGGTTTCGAGACCGTCCCACTCCGAGGCCAGCAGACCGTAGTGTTCGGCGTCGTGGTACTCCCCGCCCTGAAGACGTGCTCGCGGAAGGTCCCTTCGTGGGTAAAGCTCAGCCGGCGAAGCAGTGCTTGTGAGGCCTCGTTGTACCCGATCGTCCAGGCGAGCACCCGGTGCAGGCCGAGCGTGCGGAAAACGTGATCGATTAGCAGTGCGGCGGCTTCGGTCCCATAGCTTGCGCCGCGGTGTTCGGGGAGCAGCCAGTAGGCGAGCGTGGCGTGATCGCCCTGTCGGATGTCAAAGAGACTGGTCGAACCGACCGGCTCCTCGTTCACACAGACGAGGGGATCGAGCCTGTCGTCCTCGGCTTCGGTACTCTCGACGAGCGATTCGATCTCCTCGCGACTCTGTGGATAGCGGAACAACAGCCCCTCACGGAACTCGGGGTCGTTGTGTACCCGCTGGAGCAGTTCGATGTCGGCGTCGTCGTTCTCGACGGTGCAGAAGGTCAAGCGGTCACTACGGAGGAAGGTCGCGCCAGGCATGGATACAAAACTGAAGTCGTAGTTCAAAAAGTGACAGGTTCGCTCGACCGACGAGCGAACTGCGAGCGGGCAGGCAGTTAGGATCGCGAGAGGAAGGCTCTGAGCTGGTCGGTCGAAAAGACGGAGGTCGGCTTGTCCATGTGCACGTCGATCTCGCCCGAGAGCGCTCGCAGCCCGGCTCTCTGGAGGGGTTCGGGAAGCGAGTACGCCCGGCGAATCCAGGCTCCCAGCCGGATCTCGGTGCTCAGATCCGCTCGCCAGGCGCGCTCGTAGGCGGCGAGCGAATCGGGATCGCGGGGGTCGACCTCGCGGGCGGCGTGGTCGGCGGCGGTCATACCATAGACGATCCCGCCGCCAGTAAACGGCTTGGTCTGGGCGGCCGCATCGCCGATCAGGAGGCTCCGGTGGCCGGTGACCCGGCTGGGTGGGTCGATCGGGATCATTCCCGCACAGACCTCGCCGACCTCGATACCGTAGTCGGCTGTGAATCGATCGAAGAGTTCGTTCGCGTTCTCGCCGGGCGGGGCCGCGAGACCGTACTCGGTGCCGGCCTCGCCCCGGGGAATGCGCCAGGCGAAAAACGACGGCGCGGTGAGGTGGACGTCGACGAAATCGGCGGGTTCGGTCTCCGTCGAGAAAGCCAAGAGGCCCTGGAGCTTCTCGCCCGGTTCGGGGAGGCCACACTCACGGCGAACGGTTGAAACCGGCCCGTCCGCGCCGACGACCATCCGAGCGTGGAACGTCGCGGTCGTCGGTTCGGTGCTGGACCCACCGGCATCATCGGTACCGCCGCCATCGCTCGCATCCGTGCGTACACTCACCGCGACGCCCTCCTGGTCTTCCTCGACGGCGAGGACGCTGTGGCCCTCCCGCAGGTCGACGCCGGCATCCCGTGCTGCATCAGCGAGCAGCACGTCAAGCCCGACGCGGTCGATGACGTATGAGATCGTCCGGTCCCGATAGAAGCGTTCCCCCTTGCTTCCCGGCCCGCCGACGTGGAAGTTCGCGCCCCGGATCTCGTTTTCGAGCAGGGCCTCGCGGGCTCCGGGTGGGGTGAACGCCCAGAGATCGGCGCTGACGTGACCCGAGCAAGCGAGCGGTTCGCCTACGTCGCCGCGTTCGAGTAGGAGGACGTCGCGACCGGTCTCGGCGGCCCGGCGGGCGAACCGTGAGCCGGCGGGGCCGGCACCGACGACGACGAAATCGTACATCTGTACTCGTCTACAGGTTTGTTCTCGTCGGTAAGTCCTTCCCGGTTCGTCCGTCGCCAGTGAGGTTCACGATGCGGTCAGTGAGACTACCCACCGATGGCGTGTTCGCTGATGCCGAGAATCCCCTCACACTCCGGGCAGACCCAAACGGTCTTGCCGGGGCCGGCAGAGCCGCTTTCGACGGGGCTAATGCTCGTCTCACAGTCCGGACGGCGTCCCATAGCAGGTCCTGGCGATCCATCGGTGAATACCCTTTCGCCTACCGGGTGACCGGGACCTAATAGGACGAAGGTGAACGGAAGGACGTGTTCGAACGAGTACGAGTGACGAGCAGCGAAGGGCCATCCGGGACTCCCCTGTCGTTCGAGACTCGATTTCACCTCTGTTCCTTCTTTGGATGCTGTTGTGCCATGAAGGCCGCGTTCGCTGCTCGAGCGTTCTCGCACTCATTTGCTGCTGTTCCGAATACGAGCTGTCGCAGTAGATCCGCTGTCGGAGCACCGAGCACCGTCACATCGTATTTCTGAGAACGATCGACGACCTTGTCCGCTGCGCTATTACTGGGGAGGAGACCCGTTTCGAACAGCTCGATCCCGCTTAGCGTCTCTTCTGCTTGCTGGAGAATCGCGGTCTCTTCACCTAGATCAGTCGCTGCGTCCTCCGGATAGATGTGAGTAATGTCGACTTGTGCATCGTGAGCGATCGCGAGAGCTCGAGCGGCCTTTGTGGCTAACGCCGAGTGAGGCCCCCCTCCGACTGCCAACAGGATCCGCTGGACCGTATTCGATCCGGGAACCAGCTTGCGAACGAAGACATCAGTTTCAGCGTGTGTGGAAATTTCTATGGCAGCCTGCGCACTCAGCACCGGCTGTCGTTTCGACTGACTCGTATCGATGTTCACGAACACACCCTCACACCCGTCGTTAGCAGCCAACTCAACGATCGGCGTCGCTCCGTCGTGGACTACCTGTACTGTCTTTTCGGCTGCAATCCCCATCTCGTCACTGACCTGCATAAGCTGAGTTGCTGTGTCGTCCGCCTTCTGTAGGCGAGAGTCGTCGATATTGCTCCGGTTGAGTGATGTCTGCTCGGGGAGTTGGAGCAGGCTAACGACGAGAAGTTCTCCGGTTCGATCTCGGTCGCGGACGAGTTCGGCGGCAGTCCGGATCGACTGCTCAAGCCCCTCCGTTGGCTCGCAACCGCCGACGGGAACGGCGAGCCGATATGAATCGTGAGACATCGTGACGTTCTCTTTTTGTTTTCGCGATCGTAACTGAGGAACTGTGGTCGAGAGGCCAGTGGTGTTAGGACTCGGAGGCGCTTTCGAGCGGCCGGCGACCTCGCCTCAACTGCCGGTAATATCGATAGAGCGGGAAGAGGTAATCCTCGATACTACCGGCGACGGTGGGTGATCCAGCGTAGATGAGGATAGGTACGTCCGCCCCTTTCGCCAGATCGATCACCTGGTCGGGCGTCGAACCGAAGACCCATTGACGCAACCGTCGGGTGCGGGTCGCGCCGATCACTAGTATTCCTCCGTTCTCCGCGGCTGTGGAGACGAGTCCTTCAGCAACGCTCGTCGTGTTCACATTGTGTACGTTGACGTTCTCAGTTCCCGAGAGCCCTTGTAGCGTGTCGTCGGTCGATTCTTCGGTACCCCCACTATTGCCCGTGGGGGTTACGCTAATGACGTGAATCTCGGATCCGCTCTCACCCATTGCGTTCACGACTGGCAACATTGCTTGGTGATGTGGACCGCCGCCAGCGCCGACGTTGACGATCGAGACGTTCTGTGGGTCGGCGGCGCTTCCATCGGAATCGTCGAAGCCCGAAGCGAAGAGCACGTCACAGGGGGCATTGTACTCGATGTTCTGGACGATGGCTTGGCTGTCTTCGGGGTAGCCTATGAGGATGAGATCGGCCTCGTCGTCCCGGGCGCTCTGGAGCACATCGAAGGCGATGTCCTCACAGATATGCCCCTCGACGTTGTATTCGGCATCGATGGTCGTCGCCTCTAGCCGATCCTGAATGTCCGATGCGCGATCCTCGGCGATGTCGATGACAGTCTCGCTCGGAGTCTGTTCGGGAATCTGTGTGATATTGATCACTTCGATTATCGGATCCGAATCCTGGAAGCGGCCGATCGTTGCCGCGAGTTGGACGTGCCTGGCTGCGCGGTCGGGACGGGCAACGGGAACGAGGATCCGGTAGCGATCGTCGTCGGCCGAGTCGGCGTGTTCCTCGACCGCATCGGGACTAATGGTGCCGCCGTTGGCTGTCGGTGATCCGGACATCCGGACGACGCGTTCGAAGAGATCGTCGGTATCGGGGGCTCCACCCCAGAGGAGGTACGCACCGATCAGCGCCCCCGTGAGCACCAACCCGACGGCGACGCCGATCCGGGGTAGATTGTAGATCAACCCGAGGTTCGCGAGCACGCCGATCGCCGGTACCCAGGGCACGCCGGGCACCCGAAAGCCGCGTTCGATGTCGGGGAACTTCCGCTGGGAGTAGACGAGCGCGACGTTCACGACCGCGAGCGGCAAGAGGAGATTGAGCGTCGCGAAGCCGGTGAGCGCTTCGAGGCCGAGGTGAAGACCGCCGAGCCCGCCCTCGGCAGGAAAGAGGGCAATGAAGGCAACGATGAGGGCGACGATCGCCGCCGTCGCCGTCCCGACGCTCCAGGTGGGCGTTCCATAGCGGGAGTCGATGCGGGAGAAACGCCGCGGAGCCTGGCCCTGTCGGCCCATGAGCGAGCCGATCCCGGTCGCTGCGAGGATCGAGGCGTTCGACGCAGAAACCATACTGAAGATTGCCCCGGCGACGATGAGGGCCTGGCCGACCGCGGCGAGCCCGAACCGTCCGAAAAAGGCCGCTGCGACGGTTCCCATCGCGGTCTCGCCCTGGCGTGCGACCACCTCGGCGGGCACCGGCGAGTTGACCATCGCGACAATTACGAGCGCATAGAGAATCGTCACCGTCACCATCGAGGCAGCGATCGCTTTGGGAACTGTTTTCCGAGGTTCGATGATCTCCCCGGCGCTCGCGGCAATAGCTGAAAAACCGAAGAAGGTGATGAAGGCGAGCGCCGCCACGCTCACGATGCTGATAGCGTCGGTCGAGAAACGCGTAGCGAAGGTGCCGGCCGCCGCGGTCGGCCCGGCGAACGCGACCGCGCCGCCGATAAAGGCCAGCAGAACGGCGACCTTCGCGCCGGTCACGAACAACTGGAAGGTGCCCGATTCCTCCGTCCCGCGGGCGTTAAGTACGCCGAGCAGCACCGCGGTGAGTACGCCGAAGGTGCCGTGTGGCAGGAACTGAAGCGACTCGGGGAGGACGAACTCGATGACCCACTCGTCCATCGTCGCGAGATAGAAGGCCGTCGTTCCGGTATAGCCTAAAAAGAGGCTCATACCGATCGAGTAGGTGAGTAGATCGCGATCCTCGAAAGTGCGGGAGGTAAAGAGATACCCCCCGCCGTTCTCCGAGTAGACCGAGGCGAACTCCGAGTACGCGGCGGCGGTAACGCCCGCGATGATCGCGGCGAGGACGAACGCGATCACGGCACTGGAGCCGATCCTGGCGACCGCCGTCCCGGAAAGCGAAAAGATCCCGGCCGCGATCATCGTCCCGAGCCCGATCGCGAAGGCGATCTTGAAATCTAGCGTTCGAGTGTGTTCGACCATTGAGCGTGATTTCAGTCGGAACGGTTAAAATATCGCGCTTGCTGCTCGCAGGGACCCGACCGGACTGCTGAGGGAAGTAGGCTGAGCCGGTTCGATTGCGGTGCCGCCGGCGGGTACCGCACGGTCGGCCAGCTTAGGCAGTTCGGGTTCGGAACGGTGTCCGAATCGGTCAACCGGCAGTCCGAGAACGGAGTCGTGATCGCCCACCAGGACACCGAGGGCCCATCCGGGCGATCGCTGGATCGTTGGTGGTCCCCCGGCGTAGCCCGCGACCCCCGTGTCAATGGCCCTCGGCGTCGACGGGGAACGGTGGGTGTCCCGGTACGTCCCGACTGTCAGTGCCCGAACAATCGCTCGAGGAGCGAGCGGTCGCGGGCGCGCTCGGCGAGCAGCACCGAACACTCCAGTTCTTCAAGCACGCCGAAGACGAGCGATCCGGTAAGCACACGCGAGAGCAATCCCCGGTCGGTCGCGCCGACGATCACCATCGTGGCGTCCTCCGCGGCGGTGGTGATCGCCTCTTCGACGTCGCCGCTTTCGATCCGAAGGGTGGCTTCGGCCAGCCCGTTTTCCGTAGCCCACTCGCGGAGAAAGGCCTCGCCCTCTTCGGCGTCCTCTGCGACGTGCAGTAGGGTGATCTCGGCGCCGTAGATGCGCCGAAAGGCCTTCGCGACCGCCGCGCTCAGCTCCGAGTCCGGCCCCCCTGCCGTGGGGACGAGTACCCGTCTGGGGTCGAAGCCCCGATCCCGGAGGAGGAGGAAATCACAGGGTAGGTCGTGGGTGAGCTCGTCGACCGTCCCTTCGACGCGGCCGGACGCGCCGTGTTCGCCCCAGCCCATCACGACCGTATCCGCATCGTAGGTGCGGGCGGCGTCGAAGATCTCCTCGAAGGAGCGATGGGAGAGGATGCGTTTGGTCTCGATCGGTACGTCGGCGGTCCCGGCATCGGCACGGGCGCGTTCGAGCAATTCCCCCTCTCCGGGGTCGAACTCGGCGATGCGATCGGCGGCCTCGCTAAGAGGGGTCTGGTCGGGGATCGTGACGATATGGACGGCCAGGAGCTCGCCGTCGTGTTCGTTCGCCAGTACGCTTCCGAGTTCGATGAGGTCGGTCTGGTGCTCAGGGTTCGCGAGCGGCACCATCACCCGGAAATTACCCCCATCGGGCCGTACGCTTCGGACGGCGTTGGCCGCCCCTTCAGGGAACTCCTCGGGCTTCGAGAGCACGAGATCGCTGAGCACGCCGCCCTCGCTGGTGCGGGAGCGAGCGTAGAGGAAATACCAGAGCGCGGCGAATACGACGAAACCTACCCCGAGAACGACGACGCGGGGCTCGATGAACGCGATCAGGGCAAAGGAGGTAAGTGCTCCGAGGATCGGTGTGATCGGGTACAGCGGGACGGTATAGGCGGGGTCGTACTCGGGAAGGTCGGCCTCGCGCATGACGAGCAACGCGAGATTGAGCAGGCCGTAGATGACCAGATGCAACACGCTGCTTATCGTCGCCAAGGCGTTGACGTCGGCGAGGAAAACGAACAGCAGGATGAACCCGCCGGTGATCGCGATCGAACGGTAGGGCGTCCCGAACCGATCGTGGATCGCGTTGAGCCGGGCGCTGACGAGTCCGTCCCGGCCCATCGAGAAGTTGATGCGCGAGGACGCGAGAATCGAGGCGTTCGCCGAGGAAGCCGTCGCCAACAGCCCCCGATGAGCATCGCGATCGCCCCAATGGGGCCGGCGAGCAGGCGTGCGGCCTCGACGACCGCGATGTTTCCCGCCTGCTCCTGGGCCGCTATGAACCCCTCCTCGACGGCGGCGCTCATCACGATCAGGACGAGCGCGTAGATCACGGTCACGATCACGACGCTGCCGATCACCGCGCGCGGGAGGTTCCGTCCGGGGTTTTGATCTCCTCGGCGACGCTCGTGATCTGGACGAACCCCGATAGGAGACGAAGATCAGCCCCGTCGTGGTGATCGTCGGGCCGACCCCCGCCGCCGGGGGGAGGTTCGCCGGGTCGGCGCGCAGCGTGCCGATCGCAGTAAAGACCGCGAGGATCCCGACCAGAATCACGACGATCACGTTCTGCAACCGGCCGGTCTCCTTCGCACCGACGTAGTTCATCAGGACGAACAGTCCCGCACCCGCCAGTGCCACCCCCTTCACGACCGACAGCGAAAGGGGCCCGAGCGCGACGGCACCCTCAACCCCGAGGATCGCCCGGATGTACTCGCCGAACCCGACCATATAGAACGCCGAGGCAAAGGCCAGCCCCATCCAGTTCGCCCAGCCCGCGACCGAGCCGAACAGGGGTCCGAGTGCGCGATTTAAGTAGTAGGCCCCGCCGGATTTGGGCATCGCCGTCCCGAGTTCGGAGGCCGACAGCGCCGTGAGCAGCGCGATCGCCCCGCCGACAACGAACGAGACGATCGCGAAAGAGCCAGCTTGGGCGATGGCCGTCCCGGGCAGGACGAAAATGCCCGCACCGATCATCGTGCCGACCCCGATCGTGAGCGCGGCCAGGGGCCCCAAGTCCTTCGCGAGTTCCTCCTCGCCGCTCATTCGCCGGACTCCGTTCGGCCGTCTCCGCTCCCATCCGCGCCGGCGTCCGAGCGATCGGCGTCGGTGTTCGCGTTCGTGCCCGCAGTAGCGCTGTCGACGGTGGCGTCGTCCTCCCCGACGAGGACGACGACCGGCCGGTCGCTACCGGTGAGAAGCGAGAGCGCGACGTCGCCGGTCAACAGCCGGAGCCACCGGCTGCCCTCCCGGGGCGAGAAGAGGATCGCGCTGGCCTCCCAGTCCCCCGCGGCCGCGATGACGGTCTCGGCGACGTCCGTACCGTATCGGATCTCGGTCGTGACCACGGTCCCAGCAGTCCCGAACGCCGACTCGACCGCGGCGAAGATCCCTTCGGCGTACTCCCGGCGCTGTTCGACGCCGGCTTTGTCCGGAGCCCCGCCAGCCTTCTCGACGACGTGGACGGCGAGCACGCGATCGGGGGTAGGGCCGGAGCACCCGAGAGGTCGTCCGGGCGTCTTCCTCGCTGGCAATTGGCACGAGCACCCGATCGGTGAGCGTCGCCGCCCTCATCGTGCCCCTGCCGTCCGACAGGTTCCCGCGGCTCTGGCCGCCGGTTCGCCGACCTCCGGCAGTCGGTCGGCCCTATTGCGGCCGCGGGCGCTCCGAGCCGATCGGCTTCGCGTCCGTCGGCTCCGTTTCGGTCCCGGTCGAACGAGCGGGAGAGGCCCCCTCCAAGTGATGTTTTCATAAGATTTCCGACCAACCGATAGCCGATAAGACAGTCGGTTCGGCATCCGATGCGGAGACTGAATCCGGCTGTGAGCACGCATCCGGTATCGACCGCGGGGGGCGCGTGTTTCCGGCAGTGGTGTCTCGCCGGTTGTCAGCGGTCGGCAGACGAGTCGCGTGCATCGATCGCCCGACGGTCGGGCCGCAACCTCTGCAATCGAGGCGTTCGGTCCCGACCGTGGGCTCGCAACCCGAGGGGGACCAGCCAACACCGTCGGTGAGCGGGCCAGTCCGGCCGGGCCGATGCCAGCGGTCGGCTATCGGCCAGAAAAATTACACTTCGCACGGAGCATTCCGTCGCCAGCCGAAGGCAGCGTCGCCGGCCTCCCATTAGTTCTCGTAGAGCCCGATTCGTTTCGATCAGTCGTCGCTCGCGGCCGGCGCGGGTGTCCGGCGATCGCCACGCGGGCCCTCCAAGTCGATCGCCGGCAACAGGTCCCTGAGGTACTGGCCGGTATAGGAGTCCTCGATACGGGCGAGTTCCTCGGGCGTGCCGCTGGCGACGACTCTCCCGCCGTTTTCCCCGCCCTCGGGGCCCAGATCGATCACGTGATCGGCGTTTTTCACCAGATCGAGTTCGTGTTCGACGACCGCAACGGTGTTCCCGTCGTCGACCAGTCGCTGGAGCACGTCGACGAGCTTGCGCTCGTCGGCCGAATGTAGCCCCGTCGTCGGCTCGTCGAGTAAGTAGAGTGTGTCGCCGCTCTGTTTTTTGCCGAGCTCCTCGGCGAGTTTCACCCGCTGGGCCTCGCCCCCCGAGAGGGTGGTCGAGGGCTGGCCGAGGTTCATGTAATCGAGGCCGACGTCCTTCAGGAGCTGGAGGCGGCGTTTGATCCGGGTGTCGTGCTCGAAAAAGTCGTAGGCCTCCCCGACGCTCATCTCCAGTACCTCGGCGATCGTCGCGCCGCGATAGGTGATATCCAGCGTCTCGTCGTTGTAGCGCGAACCACCACACTCCTCGCAGGGGACGTAGACATTGGACAAGAAATTCATCTCGATCTTTACAGTACCTTGCCCGCTACAGGCCTCACAACGGCCGCCCTTGACGTTGAACGAAAAGCGCCCCTTCTCGTACCCGCGCTGCTGGGCGAGTTTCGTCTCCGCGAAGGAATCCCGGATGTGATCGAAGACATCGGTGTAGGTCGCCGGGTTCGAGCGGGGCGTGCGGCCAATGGGCGATTGGTCGATCAACCGGACGGTCTCTATGGTCTCCGTGCCCTCGATGCCGTCATGATCGCCGGGATCCACACTACGATTGTCGTTCATCGCTCGGACGAGGCTCTTGTAGAGCACGTCGTGCATCAGTGTCGACTTCCCTGAGCCCGAGACTCCGGTGATCGCGACGAAGTTCCCCAGTGGGAAGCGTACGTCCAAGTCCGCGAGGTTGTGCTGGCGAGCCCCCTGGACCGTAAGGGCCGCCTCCGATTCGCGCCGGTTTTCGGGTACCGGAATCTGTTTTCGGCCCGCGAGGTAATCGCCGGTGATCGAGTCCTCACTACCCATGATCGCCTCGGTGTCGCCCTGGGCGACGACCTCGCCGCCTTGCTTGCCGGGGCCGGGGCCCATGTCGATCACGGTATCGGCCCGGCGTATCGTCTCGGTGTCGTGTTCGACGACCAGCAAGGTGTTGCCTAAGTCCCGCAGCTCACAGAGGGTATCGAGCAAGCGGTCGTTGTCGCGCTGGTGCAGTCCAATGGATGGTTCGTCGAGCACGTAGAGCACCCCGACCAGTCCCGAGCCGATCTGTGTCGCCAGCCGAATTCGCTGGCTCTCCCCGCCGGAGAGGGTCGCGGCCTCCCGGTCGAGGGTGAGATATTCGAGCCCGACCTCCTTCATGAACCCCAAGCGAGCGCGGATCTCCTTTAAGATCTCCTCGCCGATCGTCCGCTCGCGCTCGGTGAGGTCGGCTTCCATCGCCTCGAAATGGGCCCGGGCGTCGCCGATCGACATCCGGCTCACCTCGGTGATAGCCGTCTCGTCCACGAGGACCGCGCGGCTCTCGGGCTTGAGGCGGGTGCCCTCACAGGCCGGGCAGGTCGTGGCCGCCATGTACTCCTCGATGTGCTCGCGCGTGCTCTCGCTGTCGGTCTCGACGTGGCGGCGTTCCAGGTTGGGAAGGACGCCCTCGAAGCGCTTTTCTTTCCGGCGGGTGCCATTTTTGGTCCGGCGCTCGAAGACGACTTCTTCTGGGGTGCCGTGGAGAAATGCCTCCCTGACCTCCCGATCGAGGTTCTCGAAGGGCGTCTCGACCGAGACGCCGAAGTGCTCGGCCACCGCGTCGAGGCGCGTGCGATAATACGATCGCTTGTAGCTCCAGGGCTCGAAGACGTGTTTCAGGGGTTTGGCAGGGTCGGTCACGACGAGATCCGCGTCTACCTCTTTGGTCTCGCCGAGCCCCTCGCAGGCCGGGCAGGCACCGTGGGGGCTATTAAAGGAAAAGGAGCGAGTCTCGATCTCGGAGATGTCGATCCCACAGTGCACGCAGGCGAGTTCCTCGGAGAACTCGACGACGAGGCGCTCGTCTTCTTCCTCCGCTTCGGCCTCGCCGCCGCCCACGTCGCGCCCGAGGTCGCCGGTCCGGCGGGCCTCAGTGCCGACGTCGATGCCTTCGGGCGGATCGGGGAGGATCACTCTGAGTACTCCCTCGGCTTCTCCGAGGGCGGTCTCGACGGAGTCGTTGATCCGCGAGCGTGCCTCGGCGCTAATAGTGATGCGATCGACGATCACGTCGATCGTATGCTCGTAGTTCTCGTCGAGTTCGGGACGATCGAGCGTTAGGTCGTGGCTCTCGCCGTCGACTTCGACACGCGCGTAGCCCTCGCTCACGAGGTCGTCGAAGAGACCCTCGAAGGCACCCTTCTGATCGCGGACGACCGGCGCAGCGATCATCGCCCGGGTGTCCTCGGGGAGCTCTAAGATCCGGCGGACCATCTGCTGGGCCGACTGCTCGCCGACCTCCCGGCCACACTCCGGACAGTGAGGCGTCCCGACGCGGGCATAGAGCAAGCGGAGGTAATCGTGCAGTTCGGTGACAGTACCAACAGTCGAACGAGGGTTGTTCGCGGCGTTCTTCTGGTCGATCGAGATTGCCGGGGAGAGCCCTTCGACGCTTTCGACCTGGGGCTTGTCCATCTGGCCGAGGAAATTGCGGGCGTAGGCCGAGAGCGACTCGATGTAGCGCCGTTGGCCCTCAGCGTAGACGGTCTCGAAGGCAAGCGAGGACTTGCCCGACCCCGATAGCCCGGTGACGACGGTGAACTCCTCGCGAGGGATGGTGACGTCGAGATCCTTCAGATTGTGCTCGGCGGCCCCCCTGACCTCGATCTGGTCCCGGCTCATCGATCGCAGGTCCGCTCGGGAGGAGTGAAACCCTGTCGGTCTCGGCAGGCGAATGCCGGCCGAACCGCCCTCGGCGATCGCTCGAACCACCGGAGAGCGGCGGTGTTCGAGATCAGCGCCGTCGGCCGACTCACGACTGCCGAACCGCGAGGAGAGCCCGAAATCGAGACCGAGTCGGCCGGCCGGGGGTTTATATCAGACAGGGGAGAACGAGCAGCCATGAGCAGGACGGACGTCATCGGTGGGCTCGATCTCACGAGCGATCGCTACGTCATCAAGCAGTCCTACATTCGTTCGAAGTACCGCGTCGAGGATGATGCTGGCAACACGGTTCTGAAGGGCAAGAAGAAGCGATTCAAGATTAGAGAGGAATTTCCCTTTACCGATCCCGACGGGAACGTCGTCTTCCGGGTGAAGGCGGCGAACGTCTTCGACGTGGCGGGCAACTACACGCTGATCGACGAGACCTCGGGCGATGCCTTCGCGGTCATCGAGAAGGCCTACACGCTCTTCAAACACGTCTATCGCATCCGAAGTCCCGACGGACAGCTGCTTGCGACCATCGAATCCGAGTCGGCACTGATCATGGCGGCGAAGGGATATATCGGAGTTCTCGGCCTCCTGCCACACTCCTATTCGATCACCGGTCCCGAGAGCTCCCGGATCGGGACGATCAAGGAGAAGTTCTCACTGCGGGACACCTTCGTGGTCGAGGTCGGGGAGACCGGCGAGGCACCTCGAGAGGCGATCCTCGCGGCGGCCATCGCCATCGACGCGCTGGAAGACGACTGACCGAACCGACTCTAAGTCGCACGGAGCCGGAGCGTTCGAGTGTGATCGGATCGGACGATCTCTCCATCGGGAGGATGTCGTAGGACAGTTGCCGAACGAAAGCGATAATATCGTCCTTCGGGCAGGTCGAGGCCATGACACCGGCTTATCCACGACTGACGTCCTATCTCGAGGGGACGGACGTTGACGGCTATCTGATCGATGCCGATGGCGAAGACAGCAACCAGTACTATCTCTCGGGCTATTACGCACCGGATAACTTCGTTACGCTCTATGCCGACGACAGCGTTTCACTCCTCGTCTCGGGACTCGAATACAGCCGAGCGAAGACCGACAGCGACGCCGAGGAGGTCAGTAAGCTCTCCGAGTTCGGATTCTGGGAGAAAGCCGAGGAGGTAGACCCGCGAAAGGCCGGCAAACTCGTGACGGGGGATTTCCTCGCTGACGCCGGCATCGGATCGGTCGCCGTTCCCAACGGGTTTCCAACCGGTACCGCCGACGTACTGCGCGAGCACGGTATCGATGTCACGTGGGATGAGGAGTTCGTTCTCGAAGAGATCCGCGCGGTCAAAAGCGAGCGCGAGGTAGAGTATATCAGAGAAACCCAGCGGGCGAACGAAGACACTATGGCCGTCGTTCAGGAACTTCTCGAACGGGCGACAGTAGAGGACGGTGTATTGTGCCTCGATGGCGAGGTGCTCACGAGCGAAGCGGTACGCGAACGAATCGAAATCACGCTCCTGCAACGGGGATGTAGAATGAACGATTGCATCGTCGCATCCGGGGCTGCTTCGGCCCGCGGCCACGACTCGGGCTCCGGACCGCTGGAAGCGAACGTCCCGATCGTCGTCGATATCTTCCCTCGACACAGGCAGACGAGATACTTCGGGGATATGACGCGGACGTTCGTGAAAGGCGAGCCCAGTGATCGCATCAAGGAGTGGTACGACCTCGCCTACGAGGCCTACGAGACCGCGTTGAACGCTACCCAGGCGGGCATCACCGGAGAAGCAGTCCACGGTGCGGTGTGTGACGTGTTCGAGGCGGAGGGCTACCCGACACAACGAACCGAGGAGTCCACCGAGGACGGGTTCAATCACAGCACCGGCCACGGCGTCGGACTCGATGTCCACGAAGGACCCTATCTCGCACTGGAGGGTGGCGAACTCGAAGCTGGTCACGTTATCACGGTCGAACCGGGCTTGTACAAGCAAGGAACAGGTGGTGTCCGAATCGAAGACCTCGTCGTTGTGACCGAGGACGGCTACGAGAACCTGACCGAGTATCCGAGGGAACTACACGTCGTATAGCGGTTTAGAGGCCGCCTATGCGGCGGGTGGATTTCGCCACCGCTTTGTCGCCTACGACTTCATAGAAGGCACGACGGTAACAGTACCTCTGCTCCCTTGCTTTATAGTGGTTCTATGATACTCCACTCCGTCGAAGCAACCGCCAAGTGCGGTGCTGTTCGAGCACGATCCGCGCGAGTGAGGACCGTAGGTCCGAACGAGCGTTTTTGATCCAGGTTTTTGCCAAGCCCGCAGCGAGTGAGTCGAAGGCGAACGAGCGAGGACCTCGGCAAAAAAGTGGGTTCTCAGATCCGCTCGGGGCGCCATCCGCCGTCGACCGCGACGTTCTGACCGCTCAGATAGTCGCTTCCTTCATCGAGAAAGAAGAGCATCGCCTGAACCATGTCCTCGAAGCTCGCCGGTCGACCCCGGGGGAGATCCTCGGGCATCACCTCGGAGTTCTCAACGACATAAGGGCTGATGGTGTTGGCCGTGATGCCTTCCTCTTGGGTGTCGGCCGCGAGCATCCGGGTGAACATTAACACTCCCGTCTTGGCGGCGAAATATGGAAAGTTCGTCGGGGCGACGAGGTGGCGGTCGCTGGAGGCGTAGCCGAGGTTGACGATCCGGCCGTACTCCTGAGCGCGCATTCCGGGCAGGACGCGTTTCGAGCAGAGATACGTCCCATTGAAGTTCGTCTCCCAGACCCGGTTCCAGGTCTCGAAGTCGATGTCCTCCCAGTGGGTCGGTGCGAAATCCCCGACGTTGTTAACGAGAACGTCGATCGTTCCCAGCGCGTCCTCGGCGGCATCGAACAGTTCCTCTACCGCCTCGGAATCGGTTACGTCGCCCTGGACGACGGTGACGGTCGCCGCGTCGTTCCCGCTCGCCTCGCGAGCGCGTTTGGCGACATCGCTTGCGGCCTCCTCGCTCGTGTGGTAGTGGACGGCAACACTCGCGCCCCGCTTCGCCATCGCGAGCAGGAGTTCCTTGCCGACACCCCTCGCGCTGCCGGTGACGAGGGCACTCTTTCCAGTGAGATCCGGGTCGATCATGCGTTTCGTATCGCCGCTACCGATTTATCTCTGGGGAAGACGGCGATCCGCGGACGAGGAGAGGGACAACGCGATCGTCGCGAGGGCTTCCCTCAATAGCGATCGGCAAGCAGGGAAAGCGGAGAGCCCACACTATTTATATAAGAGTCCTGTGAACGAGGAGCATGGCACTCGAAACCGTTCTGTCGGCGGTCGGTCCGAAGGATTCGGGCCGTGTCGATCGACTCGCCGAGGCGGCGATCGAAGTCGCCGAGCCGGCCGGGGCGACGGTTGTTCTCGGCCACGTCTTCACCGAAGAGGAGTACGAGGAGGCGCTCGATCGCCTCGGGTTCGATCCCGACTCGGAAGAATCGACGCCGGATGGCGTCGCCCAGCGCCACTCGACGATCCGCGAACTGGTCGGCGGCCTCGATGCCGTCGGCGTGGATCACGAGATCCGCGGCGCGGTCGGCGAACACGCAAGGAGTATCGTCGAGATGGCGACCCGGGCCGGGGCGGACCGGGTGATCGTCAGCGGTCGCCGACGCCGGCCGAGCGGGAAGGCGGTCTTCGGTTCGACCGCCCAGGAGGTGTTGCTCACCGCGCCCTGTCCCGTTACCTTCGTCCGGATCGATAACTGAGCCGACCGAAGCCGATCGGGGGGCCTAATACGGACGGTCCTAGCCTAGCCGTATATGAGCGCGTACGCGGGCGTCGATCTGGGGGCGACGAACATCCGTGCGGTCGTCGCCGACGCCGACGGGACGCTCCTCGGGAGTGCCGACCACCGGACGCCCCGCGGGCCGACGGGTGCGGCGGTGACCGACGAACTGCTCGCTGCCCTCCGGGAGGCGAGCGAGAAGGGGGGCGTCCGCCCGGCGGCGATCGAGTCGGTCGGCGTCGGGTCGATCGGCCCGCTCGATCTCGCGACGGGCGTGATCGAGAACCCCTCGAACCTGCCGGCAGGGATCGGTGTGATCCCACTGCGAGGGCCGATCGCGAACCTCGCCGACCTGAGCGAGGAAGACGTCTACCTGCACAACGATACGAACGCGGGCTGTATCGGCGAGCGCTTCTACGCCGATCGCAACCCCGACGACATGGCCTACCTCACCATCTCCTCGGGGATCGGTGCGGGTGTCTGTGTCGACGGCAACGTGCTGGGAGGGTGGGACGGCAACGCCGGGGAGGTCGGCCACATGACCGTCGACCCCGATGGAAAGCGGACCTGTGGCTGTGGTAAGGACGGTCACTGGGAGGCCTACTGCTCGGGGAACAACATCCCCGAGTACGCGAGGGATCTCTACGAACAGGAGCCGGTCGAGACGGTTCTCGACGTCGAGGGCGACCTCACCGCCGCGGCGGTCTTCGGTGCCGCGCGCGAGGACGACTTCGCCGAGTACGTTATCGACCGACTCGCGGCATGGAACACGATGGGCATCGCGAACACGGTGCATGCCTTCGCGCCGCTAGTGGTCTACATCGGCGGCGCGGTCGCGCTCAACAACCCCGAACTGACGCTCGAACCCATCAGGGAGCGACTCGACGACCTCGTGTTCATCAATGTCCCCGAGATCGAACTCACTACCCTGGGCGACGACGCCGTGGTCCGGGGTGCGCTCGCGAGCGCGCTCACCGAGGGTACGGGCGACCGGCACGAGTTCGAGGAGTGATCCGGGGCAGGAGGACCGATGATTGCCGCTGACCGCAGCGGGTTCGTATCGACACCCGGATCCGAGCAACTATTTTTCTGCCAGCAAAAAGAAAGTATTAACCCGGCTGCTTCCTCCGAAACGGTTCGTGTACCGACGGTCGTGCTGAAGACGGGAGTGGCGGCGCTCACAGCCACCGCTGCCTCGCGAGGCGTCGTCGGTCGATCCCGGGAGTTCCGGCCGCTCGGGAGCGTCTCGGTCGCTGGCGCTCGGGAGGCCGTTGTCGGCCCCGAGAGCGATACCGTCTACCTCGCGGCCACGGGGGGGTTCGCCGTTGTCGACGCGAGCGATCCAGCCGATCCCCGGGTTCTCGCCGAGCGCCGCAGTCTGCTCGCCGACCGGCCGGAAGAGCCACTTGCCGGCATCCACGACGCGGCGGTCGCGGGCGATCGATTACTCGTCGTCGGCCCGGCCGGTTCGGTTGAGGGAACCCCCGAAGCCACCCTCATCTTCGATATCAGCGACCGGACGAACCGGCGTCTACACGGCCGAAGGGCTAGTGCACAACGGCTATCTCGCCGAGGGCGTCGCGTATCTCTGTGTCGTCGACGAGGAGGAGAACCCGCTGGTAGTCCTCGACGCCGAGACGACCAACGAACTAAGCCGGTGGTCCCTGCCCGCTCACGACCCGACGTGGGCCGAGGTGGCAGCGGGCGCGCCCGATTCACGACGTCTACGTGCAGGACGGCCGGGCCTACGTCGCGCTCTAGGACGCCGGTACCTGGATACTGGACGTACGCGAGCCCGCGAGTTCCACAGTTCTCGGGTCGGTCGGGGGCCGCCCTCTCGAGAAACTCAGGTCGGTGGTGGATGTCGGCGCGGCCTTTCGGGAACTCTCCGGCAATCACCACTACGCAGCGCCGAACGGCGACGAGACGGTACTGGCGGTCGGCAAGGAGGCCTGGGACGACCCGAGTACCTCTAAACGGGGTGGGCCGGCCGGGATCGCGCTGTGGGGCATCGAGGATCTCGACGCACCGAAGCGGCTCGCGACGCTCGCCCCACCATCGACGCCCGACCCGACGAGAAACGGCGTCTGGACCCACGCGCACAACTTCGATTTCGACGACGGTCGCCTCTATACCGCCTGGAATCGCGGGGGGCTACGGGTTTACGACGTGAGCGATCCGGCCGCTCCCGAGAAACTGGCCGCCTGGCGCGATTCCTCCGGCAGTGGCTTCTTCGAGGAAGGGCGAGCCAGCTTCTGGACCGCACAGTCCGCCTCCGGTCCCTTCTTCGTCGCGAGCACATGGGTCACCCACGACGGGAGCGGCGATGCGCGCCTGTTCACGTTCCCCGACTCGCCTCGAGACCGAAGCCACAGCACCGACCGAACGCGATCCGAATCCGGATCACACACCGAGCGAACGGAAGCGAACACGAGCAGTAGCCGAACGAGCGATAGTGAGTTGGCATCGACCGACGTCAACGCACCAGGGTTCGGCCCGATAGCCGGACTTCTAGGTACTGGACTGGCAGCCGGAACCGCCCTCTGGCGGACGCGGCGTCGGCGAGAGCGAACGGAGGAGTGATCGACCGAGAGGCCGGGAGCCCCCCCATGGTACGGCCGTAGAGAAAGGCGACGGTCACGACCGGCGGTTCGCGGCGCTTATGAGGTATGGGTCCTTCTACGGGTTCATGACCGAAGACGTTACGCCCGTGACCCGCCTGTTCGGGGGTCCCGGGAGCGGGAAGACGACGGCACTGCTCGATCGCGTCGACGAACTCATCGAGGAGGAGGGCGTCGCGATCGAGGACGTACTGGTGGTTTCCTACACTCGGGCGGCCGCCGCGGAGATCAGAGAGCGTCTCGCCGAACGCTTAGGGGTGAGTCCGCGCTCGCTCAAGGGCACTGTCGAGACGATGCACGCGAAGGCCTACGACCTACTAAACCTCTCCCGGGGCGACGTCATCGGCGAGCGGAACAAGAAGGAGTTCTGTGAGAACTACGGGATCGAGTTCGAGGACGAGTACGAGAGCGCCCGCCACCGCCGGGCGCGCTCGACGACGATCGGCAATAAGATCATCGCGACGAGCCAGTGGCTCCAGCGCACTCGGAAGGATGTCGCCGACTGGCACGACGTCCCCTTCCAGTGGGACACCGAGGAGATCCGATTGCCCCCCGAGATCGACCCGAACGCCCAGCAAGGCAACAAGTACACCCCGACCTGGCCCTCGGACGACGACCGCATCGACGTGCCCGAAGCGATCCGGGCCTGGCGGGCGTACAAAGGCGAGGAAGGACTCATCGGCTTCGCCGATATGTTAGAGCGGGTACGGCAGCGCTCGCTCGTGCCCTCGGTCGAGTATCTGGTGATCGACGAGTTCCAGGACATCACGACCTTACAACACGCCGTTTACGAGGAGTGGAAACCCCACCTGCAGCGGGTACTTATCGCGGGCGACGACGACCAGGTGGTCTATGCCTGGCAGGGAGCCGATCCACGACTACTGCTCGACGCCGACGTCTCCGAGGACGTCATCCTTCCTAATTCCTACCGGCTGCCCTCCCGCGTACTCAATGTCGTAAACCGGGAGATCCGTCACATCGAGGAACGGCAGGAAAAGGACTTAGAACCCCGCACCGAGGGCGGGGCTGTCGAAGCGATGAGCAGCCCCTCGACGCTCGATTTAGTACGGAGCGTCCGGGCGACCGTCGAAGAGGACGACGGGACGATCATGGTACTCTTCCGCGCGCGCTACCAGATGCTACGCTTCATCGACGAGTTCATTGATCGGGGAATTCCCTTCCAACTCCTTACCGACCAACGGATGTGGACCGACCGGCTCACCGAGTTCATCGAAGCGATCGAACGGGTCGAGGACGGCGACCCCGTCTCGGGACTCGGGGCAAGACGGCTCGCGGACATGCTCGCCGGCGCTGCCTTCGGGACGAACGACCGGGATGATTTTTACGACGCGATCGACGAGCGAAAGGACGCCGCGGGCGCCGAGGACGACGCGGACTTCGAGATCGACCCCGCTCTGGTGACCGAACACGCCCCCTTCGTTCCCGAACCGACCGCCGCAGCGGAGATGCTCCGGAAGGTGACGAACTACCAGGAGCGGTCGATGCGGGCGTTTTTCAGCGGCGAGTATCAGGACGTTCCGACCGATCGCGTCCGACTGGGGACGATCCACTCCGCGAAAGGACGAGAAGCCGATCACGTCTACGTCTCGACGGATCTCACCGAGAAGGTCGTCGAGCAGATGGCCGCCTCGGTGCCCGACGCAGGCGACGTCACCGGAGTGAGTGAGTTCACCAAGACCACCGACCCGGTGCCGGTACTCACCGACAACGAACGCCGGGTGTTTTACGTCGGGATGAGCCGGGCGCGCGAGCGCCTCGTGTTGCTCGAGAACCTCGTCGGCGGCGCTCCGACCCTGCCGATCGACGTCTTGCTGTACAACGAACCCCGTGAGATGACGATCGAGGAGATGTTAGCGGACGCGGAAGCTCCGATGGCCGCTGACTGACCGGCGAGCAACGAGCAGTGGCGGTCGGCAGCATCGGGGACCGAGTCGGTGAATTACTGGCTGTCGCCGAAGTCCGCTGCAGCGACGACTATGTCCTCGTCCTCGACACCAGTGTAGTAGAGCAGATCGAACTCGTGACCGTCGATCTCGTCCTCGAGGCGGCACTCGTCGGCGACGTCACTCCAATCGATCTCGTCGGCATCGTTCGACGTGGGATCGCCGAGCGGCGTCGAGCGCATGTCCTCGCTGAGTGCCTCGGCGAAATCGATGGGGACATAACAGCCATCGAGGCGTTCGTCGGCGAAGTATAACCTAACGATCTCGTTCGAGCCCTCGGACCAGGGCTGGACGCGCTGGGCGTCATACAGCAGGTCGAAGTCGATCCGGTCCTCGGGGGTGCGGTCCTGGAGGTGTGCGAGCGCGTCGTCGTCCTCGAATTCGGTGAGGTGTCGGATATCGGATGTCGCTGGCACGGTGTCGAAAGGGAGTTGCTGCGGTCGGTTTTGGTGTGTGCGCTACGGACATCTATCGGTTCCGAAACGGCATGAACGCTGGGCTTGCCCACTCGTGTCGCCCCGTTTATCGTCGGGATCGACCGTGGGAATCGATTCGGAGTGGGGGGTCGGTGACTCGAACGGATCATCCGGTCCGCTCGCCTTCCTCGGGTTCTCCCGGCTCCCCGGTCTCGCTTTCCTCGGTCGGGTCCTCGACGACGGTATCTATGGTCTTTCCCAGCACCAATTCGGGGAGATCGGTCGGCGTCGTGAGGTACTCCTCGATACCGACCATCAGCACCGCGATCGCGAGAAAGGCCACGCCGACCAACGGCCGGCCCTCGAGCGCGAGGAACTGGAGGCCGAGCAGAGCCACGGGGATCGCGAAGACGAGCGTCAACGCCAGCCCGATCGTCCCGAGGATACCCTTAGCCATACCGAGATAGTCGGGGATCAGAGACAAAAGCACCACGACACGCCTTCTACGGGTCGCCCCGTATGTTGGCGGCATCTCGATGAGCGAACTCGTTCCAAACGTGAGAAGCACAACGCATATGCGACGAACGAGCGTAGCCGAGCCGTGTTCACCGGCATCGTCGAGGAGACGGGCGACGTGAGAGCGGTCGAGGACGCCGAAGGGGGACGGCGCTTGCAGGTCGCGACGACGTTCGAGGACCTGACGGAGGGCCAAAGCATCAGCGTCAGCGGGGCCTGTCTCACTGTCGAGGAGGTGGGTGAGGGCTGGTTTTCGGTCTTTCTCGCCGAGGAGACGCTCTCACGAACCGGTCTCGATGAGATCGAAGCGGGCGAGGACGTAAATCTCGAACGCGCAATGGCCGCCGACGGCCGCTTCGACGGTCACGTCGTCCAGGGCCACGTCGACGCGACGGCCGAGATACTGGCCATCGAACGCCTGGGCGACGATTGGGAGTTCACCTTCTCACTCCCTACGTCGATCGAGCGCTACGTCGTCGAGAAGGGCTCAATTACCGTCGATGGCATCAGCCTCACCGTCGCCGAACGCGGTGACGAGGCGTTTTCGGTGGCGATCATCCCAACGACCTACGAGGAAACGACCCTCGGGACGAAAGGAGCGGGCGAGACGGTCCATCTGGAAGTCGACGTGATCGCGAAGTACGTCGAGCGAATGCTCGAAGCGGACGGGCCCGAGGAAGCCGGAGACCTGAACGCAGTGGCGGAGCAACGAAGGCGGGACTCATAGCCGTCTGTGTTCGTTCCGAAGGGCGAGAGACCGCTGCCGCCGAACCGGGAGACAGGAACTCGCCCATCGACCTGTACTGACGATCGACGGGCGGCCACGCGGCTGCCTCGATCGCCGTGTTTTTACCCCGTGGTCCGTGGTGTGATTATCAGTGGCGAATGCGTTCGATACGTTCCTAGGACGGGATGCACGGATCCTTGGGGACGCGAACTTTCGAATCCTGCTACTCGCGAACATTACCCAGGCGCTCGGATCGGCCCTCGTCTCGCCGCTACTTACCTCCCTGACCGGCCCCTACGACGTTTCGGCGGCCGAGATCGGGCTGGTGATGTCGGTCTTTACCGCGCCGGCCATCCTTGTCATCCCCCTGTCGGGCGTGCTCATCGACCGCTACGGACGGAAACCGATTCTCGTCCCTGCCTTGCTTCTGTTCGGTCTCAGCGGGAGCGCGCTGGCCTTCACGACCGATTTCACCGTCGTTCTCGTCCTGCGAGCGCTCCAGGGGCTTGGCTTCGCCGGCATCCTCCCAGTGGTCATTACCAGTATCGGCGACCTCTACGAGGGTAGCGAGGAGGCGACCGGTCAGGGCCTTCGCTTCGCCGTCTCGGGGCTCTCCCAGGCGACCTTCCCAGTGCTCGCCGGTGGATTAGTCGTGCTCGCCTGGCAGTACCCCTTTCTACTGTATAGCGTCGCGATCCCGATCGCCCTATTGGTCTACCTCCGCTTCGAGGACCCACACACCTCGGGGGACGTTGAGGCGGATGCCGACGGGGGAAGCGAAGAAGCTGACGAAGGGACGGTTGAGGAGACGACCGAGGAGCAGGCCGCCCAGGGAACGATTCGCGAGCTCGTCGCGCTCGCATCCCGAACGCACGTGCTCGCGATCCTGCTCGCGCGCGGGCTACCGGTGGTCGCCTGGCTCGGCTTTTTCACCTACAACTCGGTGCTCGTCGTCCGGGTGCTTGAGGGCACGCCCCAGCAGGCCGGCGTACTCGTCGCCGCCGGCAGCGTCGCCTACGCGGGCGCTGCCAGCCAGGCGGGGCGGCTCACGGCGGTCTGTGGGGGACGAGCCCGCCCGCTGTACGGCGCGAACCTCGCACTCGCCGTCGGCGTGGGCCTGCTCGCAGCCGCACCCTCCTACCCGATCGCCGGCTTCGGGGTCGTCCTCGCGGGGATCGGCTTCGGGATCACGATGTCGCTCTATCGCAGCCTCGTCACCGGCTTTGCCTCGGGGCCGCTGCGCGGGAAGATCGTGAGTCTCGCCGAGGCCGGCGGGCGCATCACGGCCACGCTGACCCCGATCGTCATGGGAGGTGTGATCGCGAGCGCCGCGCCACTGGTCGGCTTCAGCGGGGCGGTGCGCCTGGCCTTTCTCCTGATCGGCGCGGTCGGCGGACTGGGTGGTGTGCTCTGTGTCGGGGTAGCGAGTCGCGCCGCCGACTCGACGCTGTGAGGGGAGGCAAGAGGAGAAATCGAAGACCGAAGACCGGCTCAGAGCGATCGCTCGATGGCCCCCGCGGTCGCCCGGGCCTTCTCGGCGAGGGCTTCGGTGAGCTCGCCATCGGCGACGGCGGCGTCGAGTTCGTCGTCGTCGACCCGTTCGACTTCGCCGTCGGGGCGTTTCACGACGTCGACGTGGAGGTCGGTATAGCGGATCGCCTCGGGGAAGATTTCGACCGGCGTACAGACGTTGACGTAGGCCCCTCGCGACTCGCCGTCGCCCCCTCGGTAGCGGGTCTGGTACCACCACCGCCCCTCTTTGAACCGGGAAATCGCGACATCGCCGGCCTGCCGCTCGGTCCCCAGCGCGTCGTACGTTCCTCCGGACGACATCTCCCGGCGGAGGAGGACGGTCCCGCCGGGCTCGATTTCGAGGACTTCCCCGCGCCCGAGGACGAACTCCCGACCGTCGGGCTTGCCGTGGGCGATCGCTACCGCCTCGCCCTCCCGGGGCCCGAACTGCCGGGTCGCGACGCTGAAGGGAAAGTCGATCCCCGAGTCCTCGGCTTCGTCTGCCTCGCGCTCGCCCTGGCCCGCCCCACTACCACAGACGCTCTCGGCGAAGTCGACGGCGGCGCTCGCCGCTTCGGTGCTCGCTTTGATCCGGTGGTGGCCGGGCATCGTCGGCGTCACGGCCCGACGCCGGTCGTCGAGTGCGAAGCGCGACGCGCGCCCGAATCGTACCCAAAGCGTCCCGCGACCGGCCCACACCGTCCCGGAAGCGTCACCGACGTCGCTGCTGCCGGCAGCGTCGACGGTATCGATCGCCTCGTCGAGGTCCTCGGCGCGAGCTACGACATCGGCGAGCGCTCCGTCGAGCGCGTCGAAGGAAGCGGCCTCGCTCTCCTCGGTCCGCCGGACCCGCCAGTTCTCGGGGACGTCCGTCGGCAGCAGGTCGGTCAGATCGGTCGTGTTGCCGAAACTCCTCGCCTTTCCTCGCTTCGCGCCCGAGGAGGACCCGTCCAGATCGCCCGCGCGCACTAGTTCCAGGAGCCCCCCGCCGTCGAGGCGAAGGTCGGTGTCGAGAAGCGGGCGGTCGTCGCCCCGGGGCGGGGTCGGTTCGCGCACCTGAACCTGCTCGTGATCACCTTTCTCGATGTCTCCCCCGACTGCACGAGCAGGGAGAAGTCCCTCTCGGGCACCGAGATCGACGACGGCCCCACCGGATCGCACGTCGGTCACGACACCGGAGAAGACCGCTTCCCAGGGGGTGGGGTCGGACCAGGCGAGGGTATCGATCGCGAGGGAAGAGAGGCGCTCGCGAACCGCCCCGACGGCGTCGGGAGCGCCGCTCGCACCTACGCCGAGGCGATCGTCGGTGGTCTCGATCGCGACGTCGTATCCCTCCATCCGATCGTCGATCGAGAAGCGCTCGGCGATCGGCCGGGAGGGCTGGACGACCCTGAACTCCTCCCCGGCCAACGACTGGACGAGGGCGGTCGCGTAGATGCCACGAACCCGGACGTGGGCGGTCACTCGCCGTCGCTCCTGTCCCGCGCTCGGACCGGAGAGGTGATCGGTCGACAACCGGGCGATCGACGGTCGCGGTTCATACTACGACCGATCGACCGCGACGAGGAAAAGCCAGCGTTCGACCGGTCGGGACGGCTAGGGACCTCGCCGCTCAGTCGGCTACCCGACCGGCGTTCGCGCCATGGTAAGCCTTACGGTAGCGCGCGAGCTTCCGGTAGAGATAGAGGCCAAAGATCGTGTCGTAGACGAGGACGAACCCGAGGAAAGCGAAGATCGGCGGGAGGCCCGGAACGAACAAAGAAATCAGCCCGGGTACGACCGCTGAGAGGGTGTTGTAGGTGGCGTGGATCAGCGTGGCGATCAGCAGGCCCTTGACGACGATCGGGCCTGCGCGATCGGGGTTGAACTTCGCGAGCCCCAGATAGTAGCCCGCGACGGCCGAGTAGATGACGTGGCCTGGACCGGCGAGCGCGCGCAGCGGGGTGATGCCCCCGCCAGCGATGAAGACGTTCGCGAGGGTCGGATCATTGACCTGACCGGCGATGTAGATCGCGTTCTCGATCGTCGCGAAACCGAGCCCCGCGACCGCGCCGTAGACCGCGCCATCGACCACGGCGTCGAATCGGCCGTCGCGGTAGGGATAGAGGCGTACGGCGAGTAACTTGACGGTCTCTTCGACCGGACCGACGACGACGTAGAAAAAGAGTACCGTCCCGATCACGGGAATCGACTGGAAGAGAGGCTGTGCAGCGGAGTTGAGCACGCCTGCAAAGCCCGCGAACAACACTCCGAGCGCGAAGGTCCCGACCAGCAACGAGAGGGGTTCCGTGGTCGTGGCGTCGGCGTACCTGACGTACGCTACCAAGAGGAGCGCGGGGACGATCGAGAGCGCGACGAACACCGCGACCGGTGGGTCGAGGAGTGTCGCACCCAAGCCCCCGAGCGCGAGTTGTGCTAGTAAGATCCCGAACGCCAGCAGGATGAGGAGCCACCGGACGACGAACCGGACGGCCCTGTAGATGAACACCGCCACCCCATCGAGGCGCGAGCGCGCCTCCCAGGTCGCGATGTCGTAGAGATCCGTGGACCCGTCGGTCTTCTCCTGGACCGGGTCCCGTTCGGTAGCCATATGCTGGCCAACGCGCCCCGCGTTCTAATCGTTTGGCTTGCCGGCGACCGCGACGACGGTCGGCGGCCGCTCCCGGAGAGTGACCGTCGGGAACTCACGACTCACGAGACGGAATCGCGGTCGCTACGCTCAGTGAGGAACCGTCGACAGGTCGTCCGGCGGTCCGAGGGTATCAGCTACCGCGTGGCCGCCAGCCACAGACCGTACACTCGGCGGCATCGGGGCCGTGAAGCCCGCCACACTCCGGACACTGCTTTTTATTGTAGTTCTCCTCCCACCCCGGTCGATCGGTCTCGTGGCCGCGCTGGGTCAAGAAGTCGTCCAGGAGATCGTCGTCGGTCGGTGCAGTGGCCATACGTGATAGGCTATGGCACGCATTTGGTATAGATTTAGTGGTTGCGGCTAGCGTGGCACTGACCACCACGAAGGGGTGTTATAGAACGGTTAGCATGGTGAGTAGGCATTACCGGAGAAAGAGTATAACGCATTTAGCCCATTGAAACGACATGGTCGAAGGCTTTGAGCTTACGGATTCAGATCTTACTGGTTTGGGGCCGGAAGAGGCCGTCAGATTCTTCCGAGATCTACTATGGGCCGCGGCCTCGGATGCTTCGGTGGACAAGTCCGCTGCTCACGTCCCTGTCTCGATCTATGAGTCGGACGAAGGTATTGATGCGATGACGGAGGATGTCGCAGCAGACGGATTCCTCCCGGAAGGAACAGCAGGCTATCAGATCAAGGCGGGTGATCTTGAGCCAGCCGAATGCAAGAGGGAGGTGACGGACGGTGCAGACCAGCTGAAGACGATGGTACAGGAAGTGCTTGAGCAGGGCGGAACGTATGTTCTTGTCCTTTTCAGCGATCTGACCAACGCTAAGCGGCGGAGACGAGAGACCGCGCTTCGAGAGGTCTTCGAGGACCACGGCTTCCCGAATGCAGAGGTCGAACTCTACACGAGCAGCCACTTGGTCGGATTCGCAAATGGGTTCCCTGCACTCGTCGCCAAGTACTCACAAGTCCCCGGGCATGGGATCGGTTACGAAACCTGGGGACGAGAAACACCGATCAAGCACATCAACACCTATGTTCTTGACGAGCAGCACGAGCAGCACATCAACGCCATCCGCGAGAAAATCGACGAAACCGAAGAATGCTCGATTATCCGGGTTACCGGCGTCTCAGGCCTCGGCAAAACCCGCTTAGCATACGAAGCACTGTTACCGGAGCACCTACGCAACCGCGTTATCTACGCGGACGCTGAACAGTTCAGGGATAGCCCGCTTCAACGAAGCTTAGAGATCGACGAGGATCGATCAGCCATCCTTGTCTTAGACGAGTGTCCACCCGGACTCCACGAGGATCTCCGCCGAACGTTCGGGACTCAATCGTCAAGGATTGCCATCATTACGATCTCGGATACGCTCACAAGTACGGAGGCGGATTACAGCGCGGAACTCAAACCGGTTAGCTCCGACGTGATCGAAGAAATTCTTCAGAACGAGTGGCCGGAGCTTCCTGAGCCGTCGATTGAACGGGTTGCGGAGTTCGCGGAGGGTTTTCCCCAGATCGCAGCTCTACTTGTGGAGAACGTCCCGATAGGACCCGACGATGACAGGGACAACCTCATGGAAATAAACGACTATCAGCTCTTCGATCGGCTGATAATCGGACGACAGGATTTGGGAACTGTCTCCATTGACGAAGTGAAGCAGGTTCTGGAAGGTTTCGCCCTCTTCGAGCGGGTCGGATGGGAAAACGAGAATCGGGGCCGGCATGTGGAAGGCGAGTGGTTGATCGAACAGCTCGGCTTTGACGAGACTATAGGGGTACGAAAGTTCGAACGAATTGTACGGCAGCAACGCGACCGCGGAATCTTGGAAGGTGACCACTACCTCTCGTTGAAGCCCCTCCCCTTGGCTACGCACCTGATTCGCTCATTCTGGCGAAACCATCCCGACCAGGCGGGAGAATTGATCGCAGAAATGCCGGAGCAGATGATGCAGCGGTTCGGTGAACGTATCCCATATCTTTCATCGTTCAAGTCTGGCCGTCAGTGGGTATCGGATGTTCTCGCGCCGGGCGGTTGGTTCGACAATGGGGAGTTGCTCAGGACGAGTCTTGGAAGTGAGCTGTTGTTCTCGATAGATTCCTTGGGCCGAAGTCAGCCAACGAACTCCGTAATTTCACAGAGGGTCGCCGGAACGTGGTATGGGCACTACAACGGGTCGCGATATGGGAGGAGACGTTTCAGGGAGCGGCCAACCACCTGCTGGCGCTGGGAGAAGCAGAGACGGAACACTCGATTTCGAACAACGCGAGTGGGGAGTTTGCAAACTTGTTTTCACCCGGATATGGGCAGGTATCCCGAACCGAGCTGCCACCGATGAAACGCCTTCCAATTCTAAAAGAGGCGGTCAGATCTGAATCCGAAGAACGACAGAAGTTGGGTCTTAGCGCAGCTGAACAGGCATTGAAGACGGGTCAGTTCAGTCGAACGGCTGGACCGGAGCGACAAGGTGCTCGACCGCTGCCCGATCTCTGGATGCCGGAAACATATGGCGATCTCTTCGAATACTACGAGGCGGTCTGGATCCTCTTGAGAGATGAATTAGAGGGCTTGAACGAACCGGCTCGGAGCGAAACGGTAGAGGTACTCCTCCAGGCGGCAAGTGGTGTGTCCGTTCAATCAGTCGAACTCTCGGGAATAGTTCGCTCAACACTGGACGAACTCTACCATCAGGATTGGGTTGATAAGGGCGAGGTGATCCAAGCCGCGGTTCGGATCGTGCATTTTAGCGGTGATTCTTTTCCGGAAGGTGAGCAGCGCGCTTGGCGCGAGTTCACGGAAGAGATCTCCGAGGGGAGCTACCATGCGAGATTGAAACGGTACGTCGGCCTCCAGCTTGGGGTAGACTCCGACACGGATCGCGGAGAAGGGGCCTCATACAAGGATCGGCTTCCAGAATTGGTCGAAACCGCTCTACAAGACCCAGCGACCCTCCACGACGAGTTGCCGTGGCTGGTTCCTGAGAGCCCCGGGAGAGCTATCGAGTTCGGCTACCAATTAGGTCAGGAGGATGAGGACAGGGAATTACTCAATCCTATTCTCAATGAGGCACGCAGCGAGGAGGTAACGACTACTCCTCGATTGTTGACCGGCTATCTCAGGGCAGTCGGCAAGGACAATCCTGACCTTCGGCAGGAGATCTTAGAATCGACAAAGGGAGATGACGCGCTCAATCGCCACTTGGTGAATCTGAGTGTACGGTCGGGGCTTACTGAAGAGGATGTAGATAGAATGCTTGAGGCGGTAGAAGATGGACAGATTGAACCAGTTGATTTGAGAGCTTTGAAAGCCCGAGCACATCCGTACGAAGTCGTCCCCGAGAACACTTTCGCGGAGGTCTGTGATGTCCTACTCACGGAGGATACCGGTGAGGGCGCGATAGCTCTGCTGGACATCTTCCAATCATACTACGTATTCCCTGATGGTGCACCAGCAGTCAACGGGGGGTTGGCGGTCGAGCTTCTAACACACGATGTCTTCTTACAAAATGAGCACCAGTTGCGCTACCCCCAAGGAACTGCCCGCTGGTGGAGCGAGACCGCAAACGAACTGCTCGACACCCATCCCGACGCGGGGATGGAGTTATTAGCTCCGATTCTCGGTAACCTCGGCGAGAAGGGGTCGCTGCTTACAACTACTCACGATATAGAAGAGGTCATCTCTCGGCTACTATCAGAGAATACGGAAGAGGCCTGGGATCGGATAACCGAAGTGCTGGAGGAGCGTGACGAACGGACGATCTGGCTCATGAACTGGTTGTCCGGCGGCTTCCGCTTCGACGACACGTCTTCTATCCCTTTCATACCACCAGACCTCCTCAGGGAATGGGCTGAGGAAGACCCGGAGACGAATGGTATCATCGCTGCGCGACTGGTACCGGCTCGGTTCTTCCATGATGAAGGGAAGAAGTGTTTAGCCCGCGAACTGCTGAAGCGTTACGGCGATATTGAAGACGTACGCCACGCGCTTAGTGGAAATTATCACAGTGAGTCATTCGCGGGTCCAGAGAGCGAGCACTACAAGCGGAAGCGCGAAGACCTCCAAGAATTCAAGAACAAAGAAGACGATCCGAACGTGCTGAAATGGCTGAATGAGGAAATTGCGACACTCACTGGCCGAATCAAGCGTGCCGAAGTAGCTGAAGAGAGTTCTGGGCGATATTGATAAAATTTAACGCGCGGTCATCGCTGGTCGCTCCGCGCGAACGAGTACCGCAGGTGCGAGTGAGCGTTTTTAGTCCAGGTTTTTGCTGGGCCCGCAGTGAGCGCGAGCAGAGCGAGCGCGAACGAGGACCTCAGCAAAAAAGTGGGACTTAATCGTCGGCTGCACTCACGTCCGCACCGCGCTCGACGGTAGCCTCACCGACGATCTCGTAGAGGTTCTGTCTGGCATCGGCAAAGTAGACGTCCTCGTCGACCGCACCGACCCCCTCGAGCCGTTCGAGCGCGTACCGGACCGTCCGCGCCGAAAGCATCGACTCCTCGACGATGCCCTTCTGGGTCAGCGGTCCGTTGTATTCGAGCACTTTGAAAACGAGTTTCGCGCTCGGCGGGAGGTCGGAAACCCCCCCTTCGTCGGTGGCTGTCATCGTCGGAAATCAACGCGCGCGGGGCGTATAAAAGTTGAGGAACGAAGCACGAGGCTCCCGGAGGGTCGAATGAGAACCGCTCGTGGGCCGTCCCGCTCGCCGCTACGAGCCCGACTTCCCAGTCAAGAAATAAGAACTAGCCGTTCGGTACAGGACCGTTCCGAGCGGGATGTGACTGGTAGGAAGGGAGAACCGTGCCGGGGAACGAACGGCTTTTGAAGCCGGACGACGCTATCGTAGGTATGGCGACCGAGACCCTCGATCAGCGCGCTTCCCACATCCGGGGGCTCACGGTCACGTCGATCGCGACACTTGCGGGCATCGCCGCGGCACTCGTAACGACGATGATCGCGACCGGCCCACAGGACACCGTGAGCATCGCGGTGCTCGGCGCGTTCGTGATCGGGCAGTTCCCGCTCTTGCAGGTAGTCGGGATCGAAACCGAGAGCCTCTCGGCGAAGGATTACCTATACATCACGTTCATGACGTTCTCGCTGTGGTACGTCACGTGGGCGATACTGTTGACGACGGGAACCACTCTATAATGGCCGAGGACTCGATCGCGGTCGTCGATCTCGATCGCTGCCAGCCCGATCGCTGTAACTACGAGTGTGCGAACTTCTGTCCGCCCAATCGCACGGGTGAGGAGTGTATCGTCACTCGCGAGGAACGCTTCGCCGAGAACGACGATCACTACGCGGGCGGGGCCGATCAGATCTCGATCTCGGAAGAACTCTGTCTCGGCGAGAGCTGTGGGATCTGCGTCGAGAAATGTCCCTTCGACGCGATCGAGATCATCAATCTACCCCAAGAACTCGAGGCCGACCCGGTCCATCGCTACGGGGAGAACGCCTTCGGTCTCTATGGGCTTCCGGCTCCCCGCGAGGGGAAAGTCACCGGTATCCTCGGGCCGAACGGTATCGGGAAGACCACTGCTGTGCGAATCCTGGGCGAGGAGATCGCGCCGAACCTCGGGAACTGGGGCGATCCACCGGGCTGGGAGGCCGTCTTAGAGGAGTACCGGGGCACCGAGCTCCAGGGCTACTTGGAGGACTTACGCGAGGACGAAGTTACGGTCGCCAGAAAGCCCCAGTACGTCGATGGCATCCCCGAGCAGTTCTCGGGGAAGACTCGAGAGCTCTTAGCGGGCGTCAACGAGCGCGGTGCGATCGACAACCTTATTACGGGACTGTCGATCGAGCCGGTGATGGACCAGGACATCGAGACCCTTTCGGGGGGAGAGCTCCAGCGGGTGGCGCTGGCGGCGACGCTCGCCCGCGACGCGGATTTCTACTTCCTCGACGAGGTTACGCCCTACCTCGATATCGGCCAGCGGATGGCCGCCGCCCGGCTGATCCGCGAACTCGCCGACGAAGGAGACCGGTCGATGCTGGTGGTCGAACACGATCTAGCGATTCTCGATCTGCTCTGTGACACGGTACACGTCGCCTACGGCGAACCCGGGGCCTTCGGCGTGATCACGAGCCCGAAATCCACCCGCCAGGGGATCAACGAGTATCTGGGCGGATATCTCGACGCCGAGAATATGCGGATCAGACCGGAAGCCATCGAGTTCGAGCGCCACGCGCCCCGGAAAGTGAGCAGCGGGCAAGCACTCATCGAGTACCCCGACCTGGCCAAGTCCTACGGCGACGGCGAGTTTACCTTGGCGGTCGAAGGCGGGGCGATCCGGGAAAACGAGGTTCTGGGCGTCGTCGGTCCTAATGGCATCGGGAAGTCGACCTTCGCGGAGACGCTGGCCGGCGGGCTCGAGCCCGACGAAGGAGAAGTCCCCGAAGCCCTCGACATCGCCTACAAGCCCCAGTACTTGGAGGGCGACGACCCCATTCGAGTGGATGCTTTCCTCTCCTCGATCACGAGTGACTTCGGGACCTCCTACTGGAACACCGAGATCGCAAAGCCCCTCCAGCTCGATCGACTCATGGAACAGACCCTCGTCGACCTTTCAGGTGGTGAGCGCCAGCGGGTCGCGATCGCCGCTTGTCTCTCCGAGGACGCCGATCTCTACGTGCTCGACGAGCCCTCCGCACATCTCGACGTCGAACAGCGCGTCCAGGCTACCCGGGCGATCCGACGGTCGGCCGAGCAGCGCGATAACACGGTGATGGTGATCGATCACGATATCTACATGATGGATCTCTTAGCTGATCGGCTGCTCGTCTTCGAGGGCGAACCCGCGGTGCGGGGGCAGGCGAGCGAACCGGTCGGGATGCGCGAGGGGATGAATTCGTTCCTCTCGGATCTCGACGTCACCTTCCGGCGAGACGAACGAGCCGGCCGGCCGCGGATCAACAAGCCCGGCAGTCAGCTCGACCGCGAGCAGAAACGCCAGGGCGAATACTACTACGCACCCTGAACACTTCTTCGTCGCCGAGCGGTCGGAGAGAATCGCATCCGCGAGTGCCGTAGGCACGAGCGGTTCTCCGGGACCGAGTGAGCCGAAGGCGATCGAAGGAGCGGGCCGACGAGTGACTACCGCGCGAGTGTANNNNAAAAGGTGCGTTAGAAGAACTGAAACAGGTCGTCGCGCCCCTGGTCGTGCAGATGGGTTCGGATGGCCTCGGTGAGAGCATCGATAGAACCGCGTTTCGCGCTGATCGGCGCGACCGTGTCCCCCCACTGCTGCCAGGGCGGTAGCAAGCCGAGCCGGTCACACAAGGCGTCGAGTCGTTCGTCCCGATCGTCTATTTTGTCCATTTTGTTCGCCGCGACGACCGTGGGGATCCCCAGCTCCCGGCAAAAGGAGAAGAGCTCGACGTCGTGGGGTATCTCCCCTCGGTCGGAGTGACGATCGATGATGTCGATCGCGCTCTTGGCGTCGACGACGAGCACCGCGACGAGGATTTCTGTACGATGGGCCTCGATGTACTGGACGATATCGGTCTTGATCTCCTCACGCGTCTCCTCGGGGACGCATTTCATGAACCCGAAGCCGGGCATGTCCGTCAGCGTGAAATCGGCTTCGTGCCAATCATAAAAATTCGGCGAGCGTGTCACGCCCGGCTTCCTGCCGGTGGCGAAGTCGTGTCCCGTGAGTTCACGCAGCAGGGTGGATTTCCCGACGTTAGAACGTCCACAGAAGAGTACTTCCGCACCGCGATCGGGCCGACCGTCGAACATGTTCCGCTTTCGATCCGAGAACGGTTAACCGCCCTGGATCGGTCGTGCAGTTCGTTCTACTGCCAGCGGTTGCCAGGTCGGATCGGTGGCCGCTTCCGGCCGACAGTCCGGCTGTAAAGCCAGTGGTTCGTGTGCAGGCGATAGGGCTATTGGCGACACTCCGGTAGCTGGCGGCGAGAGATCAACGGAATGAACGGACGGCGACATAGGTCGGCGGGAGAGTATCGGATTCGAGACGGAGACGATATCGTGAGCGAGATCTAATGCGGCTGGTCAGAGCACTTCTCACCGAAAGAAATCGTGAATCGGTCCTCGAAGCACTTCGGGAGAAAGACATCGATTTCGTCCTCACCAGCGGGGACGAGGAGTCGGCCGACACCTCGATAGTCGAGTTCCCGGTACCCGCGGACGGATTGGGAGACGTCTTAGATTCCGCCCGCGAGGCCGGACTGGACGATGAGTACGTCGTGATCATAAGCGCCGAGAACGCGATCACCCCCAACACCGAGACGCTCAGGGACCGGTATGCGAACGACTACGACCCGCTTCGACCCCCCGAGTTGCGGTCGAAGGCACGCAACCAGAGCCAGGACCCCGGTTCCTACGCGGCGATGATATTTTTGAGTGCGGTCATCGCCGCGATCGGGTTGCTCGTCGACTCGGCGGCGATCATGGTCGGCTCGATGGTGATCGCCCCGTTGGTCGGCCCGACGCTCACCGCCGCCGTCGGCGGGATCACCGGCGATCGGGCGATGGTCGTCGACTCCGTTCGCATCCAGGCGCTCGGACTCGTTGCTGCGGTACTCGGAGCGACCGCGCTCGCGGCGTTCATGAACTACAGTGGGTTCGTGCCGACGCCCCTCGACGTCGATAGTATCGAACTTATCGGTGTGCGGATGGCACCAGGCTTGCCCTCGCTTCTGGTGGGCACGGCGGCCGGATCGGCCGCCGCCTTCGGGCTGACAACGAAAGGGAGCAACTCGCTGGTCGGCGTGATGATCGCCGCCGCGTTGATCCCCGCCGCGGCTGTCGTCGGGATCGCGATCGTCTGGGGCGAACCGCTGATCGCCCTCGGTGGGGCCGCCCTGCTCGTGAGCACGATGGCGGCGATCAACCTCTCGCTGTACGCTACGCTCTGGGTGCTCTATCGATCGCAGGAGTTCGACCCGGCACTGCTGGGCGATCGGACGACCACGCGGGCAGGCCTGGTGACGGTCGCGCTCATCGTGTTAGCCGTCGCGATCGCCGGGGCCGGAACCTACCAGCAGGCGAGCTTCCAACACGCCGTGACCGGCGAAGTCGAAAGCGTGCTCGACGAACCCGCCTACGAGAGTCTGAGTGTCGTCTCGATCCGTACCCAGTACGGCGGGACCGATCCGTTCAGGAGTCCCGAGAGCGTCACCGTCACCCTCACTAAGAACGCGAACGCCTCCTACCCGCAGCTCTCGAACCGACTCTACCAGCAAGTCGCGGCGGCGACCGACCCGAGCGTGACCGTGAGCGTCCGCTTCGTGACCTACCAGCGGACGAGCGGCCCCGAAGAGAACGCGAGCGCTCGATCCGTAGAGAAGCGATTCGAGGCCGAGCAAACGAGATCGAACCCAGTAGCGAGTAGTGACACGGTTGTACAGCGAGCAAGAGAAGCGACCCGGCCGGGAGCGGCGAACCGCGCTTACCCCTCGTAGGGGAGTTCCGGTTCGTAGCCCACCGCGTCGATCGCGGCCTGTAACACCGCTTCGACGTTCTTGCCCTCGGCGACGCTCATGTAGTGGTCGGCCTCGACCTCACGGGAGCGGTCGGCTTTGGTACAGACGGTGAGGACCGGCACGTCGAACGTTTTGAGGACTGCGTCGCGCAGCGCGAGCTGTGCGGCGAGTGGGTACCCACAGGCCCCCGAGGCGTCGACGAACACTAATACTGTGTCCGCGAGGTGGGTGAGCGCGCTCAGTGCCTGTGATTCGATTTCGTTTCGCTCTTCGGGGGCGCGATCGAGCAGTCCCGGCGTATCGACGAGCTGATAGCGGATGTAGTTCTCCTCGATGTGGCCGAGATGAACTTGCTTGGTCGTAAAGGGGTAGCGTGCCGTCTCGTTGCGGGCGTTCGTCACGCTGTTGACGAACGTGGACTTCCCGACGTTCGGGTAGCCCGCGACGACGATCGTCGGTTCCTCGGCGTCGATCTCGGGCAACTCCCGAAGGACGTTCCGCGCGTCGGCGAGGGAAGCGAGGTCGCCCTCGACTTCCTCGATCACGTCTGCCAGGCGGGCAAAGGCCTGTTTTCTGAACTTCCTGGCGGTGTCGGTGTCCCCGCGCAGTCGGTCCTGGTACTCGCTGCGTATCTCCCGGCACTTCCGGCTCGCCCAGGAGAGTTCCGAGAGGCTCTGTCGGCACGCATCGACGTCGACGAGCGCGTCGGCCAGTTCGTAGTAGAAGGGGTCGGTCCGATCGAAGTCGGGCCACTCCCGGACGAGGTTTTCGAGGTTGTCGGCGAGGATATTCGCAGCGGTCTGGAGCATCGACTGCTGGGCCTCGAGCCCGGATTTCGCCCGGCCCGCACGCGCCGCCCGCGAGAACGCCTTGTCGATCAGCTCCTCGCTCGTGGGATGTGTCGGGAGCCGTTCGAAGGTCATGAGAGGGATAGATCATCGAAGCGCAAAGACCGTTCCGTTCCGTCCGTCTGTCCCGCTCGTACCGACTGTCTTCCCGTTCCTCCCGCGATCGACGGCCGGCTGCTTATAGCACTGACCGTAGTCAATGAGCGCATGCGACCCTCTCCGAGTGAAGGCCACCAGTCGGGCGACCACACGACCCGACGAAGCGTGCTGAAGCGACTGTCGAGTGGCGGGCTGTCGGTAGCTGCGATCGGCGCGCTCGGCAGCGAGCGGGCCGCGTCCGGGACCAACCCACTCACGATAGTGCATGGTAGTCAGTTCCACGGCCGATTCGGACCGCCAGACGCACCCGCTATCTCCCGGTACGCGGCGGCCGTCGAAGAGCTGCGAAACGAGTTCCGAAACAGCGCCTTTCTCGCCCGGCGACGACATCGCAAAGGCCCCGCTCGCGACCTTCTTTCGGAGCAAACACATCGTCGACGCGATGAACTACCTCGATCCCCTCGCGGGCGCTATCGGCAACCACGAGTTCGACTACAGTCCCTATGTCTTCCGACGACGCACCGAGAGCAGTTCCTTTCCTTGACTGTCGGCGAACCTGCTCGCCGGGAAGAACCGTCCCCTCCCCGGTGCGAGGTGGTGGATAACGGGATCAGTCGGCGATCTCACTATCGGCGTGTTCGGGCTCTCGGTGCTCGATCTCACTGATTACCTTTACTACCCCGCTGACTACCGCATGCGACGGGCCACGCAGGCAGCGAAAAGCGCGGTCGAAGCCCTCGATCGGGCGGGCGTCGATTACGTAGTGGGGGCTTCACACTTGCGGCTAGAGGGCTCGAAGGCCATTGCCCGAAACGTCGATGGCATCGACCTGCTGGTCGGCGATTACGCCGAACACGTCCTCGAGGGCCCCCTCGAGATCGAAGGCACGACGATCGATAGCGTCGGCGCTGAGTTCGACCGCGTCGGGCGAGTGACCGTCGACGGTGAGGGGTTGGCGGAGTACGGGCGTGTGCCAGTGACCCTACGCGTCAACCGGGACACTGGGATGGGACGGATCGTAGCGCGGTGGCGGCAGCGCTACCAGGTAGGAAATCCCCTCGGCGAGGACCTGACGGTACCGCTCCCACCCTGACCGGCACTCGCCGTCCCGTCCGGCACCGAGACCATAGCGATCGGCACCGGGATTTTCGCCGCCGTCAGGGATTTACCCGCTCGAGATCTTTCCCCCTCCGAGTATGACGGATTAGCGTGCAGTTGGGATCCGCTTCCTCATCCACGTTCTCCTCGGACTGATCGGGTTCGCACTACCCGGGATCGGCCACCTCGCGGCGGGCTTGATCGGCGGACTCGTGGCAGGATATCTCGCCGGCGGCGGCCTCGGTCGGGGCTTCTGGCACGGGCTGCTCGCCGGTTCGATCGGCGGGATCGCCGTCGGAATCCTTCTCGCGATCGCGGTGGGGGCCTTCGGCCTCGCGCTCGGCCCGATCGGACCGCTGCTCGGTGCCGGCGTCCTTGTCGCCGTAGTCCTCGTCGCCCTCTTCTTGGGACTGGAAAGCGCGATCGCCGGCGCGACCGGCGCGGCATTCGCCTGAGTCGGCCCGACGTCATCGAATCGACCGGACTAGGATCGAACATCACTGGGCTCTAGTGAGCGCGCGAAACCCGCCGCGATCGGGGAGTCTTTGTCGCTCGCGATAGTTCATCGGGTATGGCACGGATCGACGCGGAGACGCTGCTGCCGAACGACCACCTACAGGAGATGGTCGCAGCCGGCGAGGTGACACAGGTTCATCGCGGCCAGGAGTACGCGACAGCCGGCGACACCTTCGCAATCGATGGGACTGAGTTCGAAGTGATCGACACCGACCAGCGACGACTGGGCGATCTCACCGACGAGGACGCCCGCGCGGAGGGATCGGCGGACATGGAGGCCTACCGCGAGCGACTCCAGCATGCCCACGAGGACTTCGAGTGGGACGAGACCAGCGAGGTCGTGCGCCACCGCTTCGAGCGCGCCGAGTAATCCGAACGGGCGCTCACGGGACGACGGACGCGTGGCCGACACCGAAAGCGACCCACGGCCGTCGCCGGCCGAAGAAGAGAGCTATCTGCGCTCGCGCAACTCCTTTCGTAGATCAGCGAGCGTCATGTCCTTCATCGCGAGCAACACCAACAGATGATAGACGAGGTCGGCGGCCTCGCCCGCGAGTTCCTCGTTGTCGTTGTCCTTGGCCGCGAGCAGGACTTCGGTCGTCTCCTCGCCGATCTTCTCTAGAACCTCGTTTTCGCCTTTCTCGTGGGTGAACAGCGAGGCAGTGTAGGAGTCTTCGGGAAGGGTATCCCGCCGCTGTTCGATCACGGCGAACAGCTCGTCGAGAACCGCTCTCTCGTCGCTCGTTAGGCTATCGTCTGCCCCGTTAACCGTCGCTCCCTCATCCGCGTCGCCAGCCTCCTCGGAAGCACCATCGGTAGTGTTCTCGGCGTCTAGGGGCGTCACGGCTGCTCATAGACCTCGCGGACGTCCTGGAGTTCGACGAACTCGTCGGCTGGCTGGCGGCCCTCCTCGAAGACTTCATCGCTGATCTCGACCGCGGCGTTCGTGCGTGCGGCGAGCGCCAGCGAGTCGCTCGGGCGGGCATCGATCGTGGCCTTCCCCCTGGGTGTTACGAGGTGGAGATCCGCGATGTAGGTTCCTTCCTCGACCGCGCTGACGACGATCCGGTCGATCCGGCCGCCGAGTTCCTCGATTGTATTCAACAGGAGATCGTGGGTGAGCGGCCGGCCGAGATCGATCGCGTCGGCTCCGCGGGCGATGCTCGTCGCTTCCTCCAAGCCGATGAAGATCGGGAGGACGTCGTACTCCTCGTCTTCGACGCCCAACAGGACGATTCCCGTCGGTCCCTCGGGCGTGCCAGCGACCCGCACCGAGTCGATGCTCGCGTCCATATACTCCTTCCACGGCGTCCGGGCAAAAGCGTCTCACGGTTCGGCGCTCGCCGGGGCGGGACGACGAGAGATGATGAGGGCTAGGTCGACGCGTCGAGCGCCGGGTTCTCGAAGAAGGCCAGTCCATGCAGCCGCGGGTCGTCGGTCAACTCGGGGTGGAAGGAGGTCCCGACGATGGGACCCGCACGAACCGCTACCGGTCGGTCGTCCCAGGCCGCGAGTACCTCACACTCGCCGGGGTCGGTGATTACGGGAGCGCGGATGAACACCGCCGGGAAGGGTTCTTCGAGGCCAGCGATATCGATCGGTGCTTCGAAGCTATCGCGCTGGCGACCGAAGGCGTTGCGCTCGACGGTTACGTCCAAGATGTCGAGGTTCGCGACGCGCTCGTCGCCGGCCTCGGTGGCAGCGACGATCAGCCCCGCACAGGTAGCCAGGAGAGGTTTGCCCGCCCCGACGTGCTCGCGGATCTCGGGGGCGAGGCCCTCGCGGCGGAGCAATCGGGAGATCGTCGTCGACTCGCCGCCGGGCATCGAGAGCAGATCACAGTCGGGGACGAGCCCCGAGCGCCGGATCTCGCGGACGTCGACGCGCTCGCCGTGGGCGTTGGCCGCACGCGTGATCGCACTCGCGTGCTCGGCGACGTCACCCTGAACGCCGATCACGCCAGCCGTAAGCGTCATACTCGGAGTTGGGTATCGGCCAGTAAAAGCGGTGCGTTCGTGCGTTCGCCGAAGATCGAAGCGAGGTCGGACTCGATAGCCTCAGATGAGGTTGAGGATCTGGATGAACACGCCGAAGGCAGTGCCGAAGGCGACGACGGTCTTCGGGTCGATCCGGATCGCGTTTCGGTCCTCGGCGTCGAAATAGCGCACGAGTCCGGCACTGGACATCAGCCCGCCGCCACCGCTTTGACCACTCATACCCTCATATGAGAGCGTCGTCGTGCTAAACGTTTCGATGGGCTCAGCGGGAGGAGCTCATTGTTTCGATCGACTCGAGCACGTTGACCCGTCGGGATCGACGGCTGTGACCCGATAGTTGACGAACGGATGGGCGTTCGTGTATAGCGAAGCTCGACGAGGAAACGCTTATGAGCGAGCGATGGCAATTGATGGAGTGTCATGAGCGTCCGATTGAAAGACTTCTACGCCGACTGGTGCGGTCCGTGCAAGACCCAGGACCCGATCCTCGACGAAGTCGAGGAGGACTGGGAGGCAGTCGAGTTCCAGAAGGTAAACGTCGACGAACAGCAGGAAACAGCAAACGAGTACCAGGTTCGCTCGCTCCCGACGCTGGTGGTCGAAAATGACGAGGGCGTCGTCGAGCGCTTCATCGGCGTCACCCAGCGCGACGACATCGAGACCGCGCTCGAGCACGCAAGCGCCTGAGACAGCTGAAGACGACATCGGGACTCGATCAGCGGCACCTCAATTTTCCCACGTTTCAACACCCAGTTGGTCGATCGACCACCGGCTGGTAGTGCCGTCGGTAATCGTTCTAAATAAAGAGGGGATTCGGCCGGCCACGCGACGAAACAGCTCTTTTCGCACTCGATGCGTGAGCGCCGGTCGGCTGCCAGCAAAAAACCCCGCCGCGGGTCGGTACCGAGGTCGAGGGCCCTTCGATTCCGGTCGGTGAGGAGTCGATCGATCAGGCGACGTCGGTGCTATCGGCGTCGGCGGCCGCCCGGAGTTCCTCTCCGGTCCCGAAGACGTCTTCCATCCAGGTGACCAGATCGTACGTTTCGACCTGCTCGCGAAGCACGGCCATTCGCTCGGCCCGTTCTTCGGTACTCATTGAGAGCGCGGCGTCGATCGTCTCGACGAACTCGTCAGTGTCGTAGGGGTTGATCACTAATGAGTTCTCGCCGAGTTCCTCGTACGCGCCGGTCTGATCCGAGAGGACGAGCACGCCGTCGTCCTCGACCTGGGCGGCAACGTACTCCTTGGCGACGAGGTTCATGCCATCGCGCACCGCGCTTACGAGCATAATATCACTAAAGCGATAGAGCCCGCTCAACTCCTCTTGGGGCAGAAAGTCGGTGAGATACACCACAGGGGTCCACTCCTCGGTGCCGAAGCGGTTGTTGATTTGCTCGATGGCCTCGGTAACGTCCTGTTGGAGGTCCTGGTACTCGGGGATCAGCGAGCGGGACTCGTTTGCCTTCTGGACGTAGGTGAGTTCGCCGCGCCACTCGGGGTGGGTCTCCCAGAAGCTCTCCAAGGCGGTGAGGCGTTCGGTGATGCCTTTGGTGTAATCGAGGCGATCGACGCCGAGTGCGACCGTCCCCGCGGAGATGTCGTACTTGCCTTTGAACTCATCCCAGAAGTCCGTCCCGACTGACTTGCTCGCGCGCTGGATCGAATCGGCGTCGATACCCATCGGGAAGGCTCGGATCACCGTCGTGTGATCCGCGTAGTGGATCCGGTTCCGATCGCGGTCGACGAAGGCGTCTTCAAGGGTCTCCTCGACGCAATCGATGAAGTTCTCGCAGTAGCGCTCGACGTGAAATCCCAGCAGATCGTTGCCGAGCAGCCCTTCCAGTAGCTCCTGGTCTTGAGGACAGGCGCGAAAGGTATCCCAGCCCGGCCAGGTGATGTGCCAGAAGTGCATGTAGAATGCGTCGGGCACTTCCTCTCTGACCATCCGCGGGGCGAGCGCGAAGTGGTAGTCCTGAAACCAAACGAGCGAGTCGGCGTTCGCTTGCTCGATCACGCTCTCGGCGAACTTGCGATTGACCGATTGGTACTGCTGCCAGTGTTGCTCGGCGAAGTCGGTCTTCCAGACCCCGCCGTGACAGAGCGGCCAGAGCACGCGATTCGAGTAGCCATAGTAGTACTCCTCGACCTCCTGGTCGGTGAGCCAGACCCGCTGTAGCGTGTAGGAGGGGTCTTCCGGCGGCATTCGAACTGTGCCGTCCGCGTCGGTCACTTCCCTATCGGCGTCGCCGTCCCCCCAGGCGATCCAGGTGCCGTCGGTGCGCTGGAGGACCGGATCGAGTCCTGCAGTGAGCCCGCCGGCCGGCCGGTTGACGCTCATCTCGCGGTCGGCGTCGCTCTCCTCACTGCCCTCGCCGTCCTCATAGGTGTGCGTGTACGGCTGCCTGTTCGAGACGACGATCAATGACCCGTCGTCGATCGCCGACATCTCCCCTTCGTCTACGCGGTCGGTGTTAGTCCCCATCGGTGATAGTGTGCCCATCCATTCGACTGTAGTGACACATGACTCTCGCCTGGTATAGCATCACCGGGTTCCAGTCATAAACGCTTCACGTGCATGTGCCTGCCGAGTAGTTTCGTTCCCCTACCACGACTCGGAGCAGGTCGTCAGCGGGTGGTCGAGAGTCGGGCTACTCGAAGCGGACACCGACATCCGAGAGATCGCGGTTGTACTGCGCGAGGTTGATCAGAAGCGGCGTCAAACTCTCGACTGACGCGGCATTCGCGATCGGGCCGGCATCGAGTGCGCGCAATCCCTCGATGCTCTCGGCGAGATCGATTGTCGTGTCCTTGGCCTCCTCCTCGTCGCCGATCACGAGGGTATCGGCTCCGATCTCCGTGTCGAGATCGGCGAGCTTGCCCGCCGCGAGGCTGTGGAAGGCTCCGATCACGGGCACGTCCTCGGGCGCGGCGCTCGCGGCGAGGGCGGTGACGCTGCCGGCGCTCGGGCGGTTGTACTGAAAGCCTCCTTTCTCGCGTTGCATTCCGACCGCCGGGCTGACGAGGATCGTCTCTTCCAGCCGGTCGGCGATTCCCTCGATCGTATCGACGAGGTGGTAGGCAGGCACACAGAGGAGAACGACGTCCGCTCGGTCGGCGGCCATCTCGTTTGCGAAGCCGCTGATAGAGGCGTCGATCCCGTACCTGTTGAGTTCGTCTTCGTATTCCTCGACCGCCTCGCGGGCCTTCTCGGGGTCCCGAGAACCCACTAACAGGTCATGATCGGTGTCCTTCGCCCACCGCAGCGCGAGTCCCTTGCCGATGTCGCCGGTCCCTCCACAGAGCGCGATTCGCATACTCTCGGGTGGGTCGATCGGTGGTTAAGCGTTGTGTGATCGGCTGCGTTCGTCCATTCACTCTCCGACAACACGCTACCGAACGCTCAGGCTCGCCGTCCCGCTACGCCGAGCGTGGATACCGTCGATTACCGGTGGTGTCACCACGACATCGGTTCTGCCCTCCCACCGAAACGGACGCCGGAGCGCGCGAGCTGAACTACAAGGATAAACGGATCAAGCCAAACCGAGTCCAACGACGACGAGATACGCAAAAGCGTTGTTTAGCCCATGCATGAGGACAGCCCCCGAGAGGTTATCGAACCGGAGTCGGATGAGCGCTGGCAGGACTCCCCACACCGATATAAACAGCGTCCCCGCAACCCCGAAATTCGGGAGATGAATCAGTGCGAAGAGCCCCGTCATGATAGCTACCGCGCTCACGGCCCCGAATCCACGGGAAAGCAACGTTCCCAGAACGAGCCCTCGATAGAGAATCTCCTCGGTTATCGGGGCGATAATCACCGCGCCGACGACGATGATCGCTATCGTCGAGGGGGTCGTCAGCGAGTACGATAGGCCCTGGAGTTCGTGCCCGAACACTGCACTCACGTGGCTCGTGAGTTGGTACACTCCCAGCCCGACGACGAATGCAGCCCCAGCCCAGCCGAGTTCGGTCACCGACGGGCGGGCAAACCGGAAGACTGCCGCGCGTTCGTCCCTTGATAACAGGGCATACAACCCACCGACAGTCACGACGTTTGCCAGCCCATAGACGAGATAGGCCATCGGCAGCCCGTACGCATCGCTCGGTGTCTCAGTGACGATGCTATGTACGATGAAAAATACCATCGTCAACGGCACCGGGAAGACGGCAACGGCGAGAACGAGCCACGTACGGTCTTTCAATGAAGCGACCTCAGGTCGCGTACGTTCGTGGATGAAATCCGTGGTTGACATACAGTATAAGCTTCGTCTATCCGACAAAAATCCCGGGTTAGCTGGGAAAGTGATACAATTCGGGGTAGCTGGTTAGACTTACCCTGTAATACGATCCCCCACGGTTGCGCGGTGCATACGTCCCTGCACTGGCTAAGGCTTGGGAAAGTAATATGTTTGCCATCGGCCAGTCACTGGAGAACGAATCGTCGATTGCGATCGACTGCTGGTGGCTCACAGGCATTCGACTCTCTTATACCGGATCGAGCAAACCGGGCAGGTCGTTCACCGAATCGAGCACCCGATCCGCACCCGCCGCCTCGAAATTCTCCCTGCCGTCCTCGCCGGCCAAGCCCCCGGTGAGCACGCCGACGGCCCGATACTCTCGATCGGGGTCGGCCGCGGCGGCGTTGCGCGCGGTTCTGATGTCGTCGAGGGTATCGCCGACGAACGTTATGTCCTTCGAGTCGAGGTGCTCGGCAAGCGTCAGGAGCGCGCGCGGGTGGGGTTTGCCTTCCGCCCAGTCGTCCATCGTGAACCGGTGAGCGGGGGGCACGTCGAGCCCGACCCGCGAGAGGGCGATATCGGCTTCGGCGGCCGGCCGACCGGTGAGGACCCCGACCCGGAACACCTCGGTAAGTGCGGCGATCGTCTCGGGAGTAGCGACGGTCGGCTCGTCGTGGATGTAGCCCCGCGAATCGAGCGCGAGATCGGGGTCGGGGGCGGCTCCCTCGAGGTCGCGATAGAGCTCCGTTCCGAGGTAGAGCTGCTGGAAGACGTCCCGCAGCCGACCCGGCTCCCAGGCTTCGCGGACGCGGGCGGTCACCTCGGGGGCGAGAGCGCTCTCGATTACCGCCTCGGCCGCGTCGAGCCCACCCCCTCGGTCGGCGAGCCGATCGGTGAAGTCCTCGATCGCTTGCTCCAAGCCTTCCTGCTGGGCGAGAACGTAGAGCGCGGCGGCATACGTGAGCTCCCAATCGTTGTTGAACCCGCCGGCGTCCTTGAATTTCTGGATACCCTCACGGGAAATCGTATCGACGTACACCGACTCGACCGATTCGATGATCGCCCGCCGGTAGGAGTCGGCGACGTCCACGAGCACGCCATCGATGTCGAGGACAACCGCCTCGGCGTTCATGGGCCCTCCCCGCGACTACGCTTGCCATCACCGGCGGTTGGTTGCCGCTGCTCGGCCTCGGTCGCCCGGAAGAGGGTATCGCCGGGAATCGTCTCGATCGTAGCAGGGATCGAAGACGCGTCGGCTCCGAGCGTCGTGAACAGGAAGGGAACCTCGACCGCACGGGCAATCGCCCGGATCGGCTCGTGGAGTTCGGGCGGACAGTTCAGCGCGTAGATCGCCGCGCCGTCCGCATAAACCCCGAGGTCGGGATCGAACGCGTCGTCCCGGCGGAAGGTTATTGTCTCGGGAACGCCCCGGAACTCGACGTCGGTCGCGATCACAGTACTCCCCCGAGCAGCGAGGGCGGCGGCGACCTCGGGGCGGTGGCCGATTCCGATTTCGACGAGGGGGTCGTACACCCCGAGACGAGTACACAGCGCACCACAGCGAGGGGAGATCGGATCCACGTCGGGACGTTTATGCGCCCGCCCGGCTAATAGTTTCGTATGCACGTCGAGGTCGTGCCGGTCGGCGACGTCCCAGGGTCGGTAAAGCGGGGTGCATCGAGCGCGCTTCGATCCGCCTACGACTGTGAGGTCACGATGAGCGACGCTCATCCGATTCCGGAGGACGCCTTCGACGGGAGCCGCGGGCAGTACCGTGCGGAGGAGTTCATCGAACTGGCGAGTCGCGTCGGCACCGGTACGAAAAACGTCGCCGTCACGACTAAAGACCTCTTTTACCGGCGGCGCAACTACGTCTTCGGGCTCGCGTATCTCGGCGGAAACGGTTGTGTGGTCTCGACCTACCGGCTCCAGACGGCCTCCGATGGCGGGGCCGCCCCCGACTCCGAGGCAGCGGTCTTCGACGAGCGAGTTCGAAAAGAAATCGTCCACGAAGTCGGTCACACCCTCGGGCTCGAACACTGCGACGATAGTGCCTGTGTCATGAACTTCTCGCCGACGGTCCGGGAGGTCGACGTGAAAGAACAGACCGTCTGTGTCTCCTGTAATGGGGACGTCTGAGGCCGCCCTCGATATCGACTTCGACGCCGACCGCCGCCGAACGGCGAACGACCGCCGGCCCCGAGGCGAGTTCTTTCCTCCTTCTCGACGGACTCTTAGCCTACTCGGCTAACCCAAACGAATGACGCGAACGGGATCGGGCGCCCGGTTCGTTTCGCCCCCATCGCCGTCGTTTTGTCCCGTTCGGCACAGTCGATAGTATGGACGGCCGAGTCAGCGAGCACGCCGCAGTACTCGTCGACTGGAGCGCACGGATCGAAGCGGGCGAAAACGTCGTCTGTGTCGCGAGCGAGGGTACCCACGACCTCGCTTGCGCGGTCGCACGCGCAGTCGGGGAGCGGGGGGCGAACCTCGTGACCCTCTCGGGGTCAGCGGAGATCGAACGGGCCTATCTCTTAGGCTATAGCGAGTACGCCGGCATCGACGGTGAGGACGACGGAGGCGACTTTCCCGAGAGCCCGGCCCACGAACTCGCGCTCTACGAGAACGCCGATACGGTACTCCTTCTCGGCGGCGGGCGAAACACCGCGGCGCTCGCAGACGTTCCGAGCGCGACGCGCCAGGCGGCGAGCAGAGCGCGGACGGGCGTGCGCGAAGCGCGGATGGCGACCGACTGGGTTTCTACTGTGCATCCCACTCGTGCGCTCGCCCAGCAGGCCGGCGCGAGCTACGAAGCGTACGAGAACTTCGTTTACGACGCCGTGCTCCGAGACTGGGAGAAATTAGCCGAGGAGATGGCCCGCGTGAAGGAGATCCTCGATCGCGGCTCGGAGGTGCGGATCGAGGCCGAAGAGACGGATCTCACGATGGCGATCGAGAGTCGGCAAGCGGTCAACAGCGCGGCGTCGGTCGCCTACGACTCCCATAATCTCCCGAGCGGCGAAGTGTTCACCGCGCCCGCCGATACCGAGGGCGAGGTTCTCTTCGACCTCCCGATGACGATCCGCGGGCAGCGAGTCGAGAACGCCCGATTGGTATTCGAGGACGGCGAGATGATCGATTGGGACGCAGCGGCGGGGGAGGAAGTCCTACGGGAGGTGATCGAAACCGACGCGGGCGCACGCCGGCTCGGGGAGTTGGGTATCGGGATGAATCGCGGGATCACCCGGCTGACCGACAACATCCTGTTCGACGAGAAGATGGCTCGAACGATCCACCTCGCGCTCGGCCGGGCGTACAACGCCTGCCTACCTGACGGGAAGACGGGCAACGATAGTGCCGTCCACGTCGATCTTATCACGGATATGCGCGGTAGTTCGCAGTTGAGCGTCGACGGCGAGGTCCTCCAGCGAAACGGCTACTTCGAGTGGGAAGACGAGTTCGAGGGATGAACGACAGGACAGTCATCAAGCGACTCGCTGTGGAGGTCGTCGATACTCCGCTAGAGTACGTCGTCGAGTGAGGTACATAGGGCTCTAATAGGCTCGGAGCGGGCGCTGGGACGAGCGGTCCGGAAGACGAGCACGCGAGCAGCGATCAGTGACTCCACGTCGTCGCCAGCGCGGGTCGCGCGACCGTCGATCGCGGGACGATTACCTCTCGGTCGGGCGATCTCATCGTTATCGAAGCGGCCGAATCCACGAGATCGAAGCGACTAGCTCGGACCCACTAGAGGCTTCAACCTGTATGTTCCTCCCGGGGACTGAGGGCAGTCGTTTCCGGGGTTGCTGGACATCGAGCCGGGGAGCACGACTACTGTCGAACACCCCCCGTGTTTTCAGCAAACACGAACGCTACGATCGCTTCGCGAGACCTACTGTGTTATAGAACCAGTACCGAATCGAGGCGGGCGGCAGCTCTTTTGAATGTCCCATCGAGAACGCGCGCTTTCGGGTCCTGGTCTAATCGTCCTCGGCCGGTTGGACCGTTTTCGGGTCATCAGAGGTCGTGGTTTCGTTCTTGGGGTTCCCGATCCACGTCGTATTCGACGAGAAGATCAGCTTCTCGTGATCGTTTCCGAGTTGTGCTAGGAACAACACGAACGCTGCGATGCAGATCACGGCAAAGGGCGCACCGGTTATGATTACTGACGAGCGGAGTGCACTCGCACCGCCCAGAACGACGAGAATGGCTGCGACGATACCCTGTAGAACACCCCAGAACAGTCGATTGATACTAGATGGGGTCTCCTTGCCGCCCGTCGTCAACATCGCCACGGAGAGCGTCGAGGAGTCCGCGGATGTAGCGAAAAACGTGACAACTAACACCATGAACAGTACACTCCAGAGGCTGCCGAGCGGAAGCGCTCCGAACAGAGCGTACCCGGCGACCCCGTTTCCGAACTGAGAGATCGGGCCGAGAATGTCAGCGACGCCGTTGAACTGTAGCCACATCGACGTACCGCCGACGATAGTGAACCACGTGATCGAGATCGCCGTCATAGTAATGAAACTAGTGAACACCACCTCTCGGATGGTCCGTCCGCGAGAGATCCGTGCTAAGAACAGTCCAACGAACGGTGCCCAGGCGATCCACCACGAGATGTAAAACACCGGCCACGCTGTCACGTAGCTACCACCGCCTGTAGCACCAGTGAACAAACTCATCTCGAAGAAGTTGGTCACGTAGGCACCGACTGCTGTCGAACCGGTATTAAGGACGGTCAATGTCGGGCCGAAAACGAGCGTGACGACCAGCAGAACGGCCATCAGACCTACATTGAAATCGGACAGCCGTCTGATGCCACGATCGACACCTGCGAGCAAGGAAATGTTGAAGACGACCGTAATGGCGACTATGGCTACAACGGTCGAAACAGCTCCGAACTCGACACCCGTCGAATAGGTGATGCCGGTTAACAACTGTGTGGCAATAAATCCTAATCCGGTAGCAACTCCGCCGATCGTAGCGATTACAGCGAGAACGTCGACTGTTCGACCGACGAAGCCGTTCAAATTGTCACGTCCTAACAGTGGAAGGAGTGCCGTCGATACCCGAAACGGTGCCCCCTTGTTGTATACGTAGTACGCGACCGGGATGCCAATAGCGAGATAGCCGCCCCAGGCCGTAATACCGTAGTTGAAGAAGGTGGCCGCGAGTGCTGGGACCATCGCCGCTTTCGTTCCTCCTTCGATAGGTCCGAAATAGGGAGGTGGAGTTTGGAAGTGGAGAAGTCCCTCTACGGGTCCGAAGAAGACGATGCCCGCCGAGAGGCCGGCCGAGAAGAACATCGTCACGTACGAGACATAACTGTACTCGGGGTCCGAATCGCCGAGCTTAATTCGTCCGTACCTGCTGAGCATGAGGTAGAAACCGATTACGACGAGGAAAAGTCCGCTCAGCAAGTACAGCCACGAGAGCCCCTCGCCTACCACACTATACGCTGTCGTCAGTCCGTTCGAGACTTGCTCCGTGTATAGTGCCGTGATCAGGACGAAAAGTATCGAGATTCCCCCACCACCCACGAACGGGATAGGATCGACCTCATCGGTGAATCGTCCGATTACGCCGTCTGTTGACTGAGACATGCTATCAGCACGTATCCGAAGTCGCTGCAGGGTATTAACTGCAACTTCTGACGATCATCGGGTTCAATGGAGCACGTCTGTCTCGAGACGGTCGCGAGGGAGTAGGTCGGCGATCGAGCGGGCGAGACGAACGTGCTGTATACCATGCCACGTGACTATCGGTGGCTCACCAACTGAGAGATCGCATGGACGTCCCGAAGATACAAGTCCTCGCTCGGCACCCCTTCTCCATGCGGTGGTCACTCCATCGAACCGCACGAGGGCGACCTGCCTCCACGGAGGAGCGACGAACGAACGCGCCCGCACGATACGATCTCAGTCGATGAGTCAGGCCCTCACCGACGAGCAGGTCACGCTCCTCGCGAAAGGGTTCGTCCTGCTCCTCCTGGCGATCAGTCTCTTCACTCTAGTCGTCGAGTTCCGTGAGGACGGGGCTCTGGTTGCGCTCTCGGGAGCGTTGGTGTTCGTCTACGTGAGTAGCGTCCTCGCGATCGGCGTGTTCACCGATCGACCCTTCGGCCCGGTGACACAGATCGCGCTATTCGTGGGCTTTACGGCCTACTGGGCGTACGGCTACTTCGCACGGGACACTACCCTCTCGATACTCTTGATCGTCTTCGGCCTCGCCGTGCTCCTCCAGCAGGGACGGCGGCTACTCGGATGAACCCCGACCCCGGTCGACAGCTGCCCGGAGGCAAAAGCGAGAGGAGCGCGGTCGACAGTCGCGCGGCTGAGCGGACTATAGGTCGGAGCGCAGAAAGCCGACCGCCCGACCGGGAAGCGAAGAGAGAGGACGGTGAGGGACGACAGGACGCTCGGAGCGGTCAGGGCGTAAAGTCGTAGAGATCGTCGCCGACGTGATGGATCGATTCGACGACCATCCCGCTCTCGCCGACCATCTCCGCGCCGTCGACCGCCGCGCGCCCGATCGCTAAGGTCTTGCCGTGGGTCTCCTCGGCGACTGTCACGATCTCGCCGGCTTCGATCGCGTCGTCGGCATCGACGATCCCCGGGCGCATCACGTTCGCGCCGTCGCTGACGAAGGATATCGCGCCGGCATCGACCGCGACGATCCGCTTCGTCTGGGGGTACTCGTTCGCCCCGCGGACCGTAGGAGCGAACTCACCTTCGATTCGGAAGGCCACCGGATCGCCGTCGGCGAGGACGACCTCGAAGGGCGCATCGACGAGCACGACCCGCTCGTAGTTCCCGGCGTCGATCGAGATACCGAAGCGTTCGGCGAGAGTATCTTCGAGATCCGAGACCGCGTCGCTGCGGAGGTGATGGCGGGATTTGACTTCCATACTCGTCCCCGTTGTCCGCCGGATATAAATCGGGCGTGACCGACGGCCAGTAAGGGCTAAGTGCGCCGGGCCGGAACGATCTATCGATGTGGAGACCCCGGCACAACCGGGAGAAACGGATGGTTACCTGTATCGCCTGTGGGGAGTCGATCCAGCGATCGGAGGCCCGCGAGTACGACAAACTCGGGGACCGCTGGGAACGGGACGGCAAGGAGTTCGAACACCTCTGTAAGGAGTGCTTTCGGGAACTCTGTCACCAGCCGCGCGAGGACTTAGAAGCGCTGCTCACCGAGAGCCAGGCCGGTGAACGCACACGAGAGAGCTTCCTCGCGCGCTACGGCGAGCTTATCGAAGAACGATACGGCTCCACCGGAGAGGCCGACGACTGAGTTCCGAACGAGAGGTCGGGACGACCGATCGGAATGAGGACGACGACACGACTAACTACCGAAGTTTCTTACTCGTAGTATGGCAAGCGATCAGGCCGCGGCCGGCACTGCAGAAGCCCAAGGCCCCGTGACGATCGACGAGGAGATGGCCCGCCACGTCGCGAACAAGCGCAGCGAACTCCTCGAGAAGTTCGAGATCCGTGAGGAGTTTCCCCAGGAGGTCCTCGAGGAAGCCGAAGCGCGCACCGAGGACGTCGACAGCGAGATCGAACGCGAACTCGACGATCGGAAGGATCTCCGGGACCTCACGACCTGGACGACCGATCCGATCGACGCCCAGGACTTCGACGACGCGCTCTCGATCGAGAAGCGAGACGAGGAATACATCCTCCATGTTCACATCGCGGACGTCACTCACTACGTCCACCCCGAGAGCGCGATGTGGAAAGAAGCTATCGAGCGGGCGAACACGGTCTACCTGCCCGCCTACACCGTCCACATGCTGCCGCCGACTCTCGCCGAAACCGTCTGCTCGCTTGTCCCGAACGAGGATCGCCTGGCCCACACCGTCGAGATGCATATCGACCGCGAGACCCTCTCCTACGAGGACATCGACATCTACAAGTCCGTCATCGAGAGCGACGAGCGCCTTACGTATAGCCAGGCCGAAGCCCGGATCGACGATCCAGAGACCCCGTTGCACGAGGACAACGCCCTCGCGTTCGAACTCGCCGATCGCCTCCACGAACAGCGCAAGGAAGACGGGTCGCTCGTGCTCAATCCCTCCCGCGATCGCGCCCACACCATCATCGAGGAGTCGATGCTGAAGGCGAACAAGGCAGTCACCCACGAGCTGATGTGGTCTCGTGGAGTCGAAGCAATGTACCGGGTCCACCCCCAGCCCTCGCCCGAGGAGTGGAACGAGGCCCTCCAGGAAGTCCAGGAGTTAGATGGGGTCTCGATCCCCGGTAGCTCCTGGGACGACCCCCGGATAGCCGTCAACGCCGCCATCGAGAGCGCTCCGGGCCGGCAACTGAACAAGATCCAGCGGGCCGTGATGAAGGTCATGCCCCGCGCGCGGTACATGAACGACCCCTTCGGCGGGCATCACGCGCTCAACTTCGAGATCTATGGCCACTTCACCAGTCCGATCCGTCGGCTGAGCGATCTCGTGAACCACTGGATCGTCCACGAGAACGACGTCCCGGAGAACCTACTGGAACTCTGTGATCGAGCCTCTGACAAGCAGAAGGACGCCGACCAGGTCGAACGCGAATACCGCCAGTTCTTAGAGGAAGTCGGGCTCGACGCGCATGCGATCAACAGCCGCGGGCTCGAAGTGGTTGAGGACGAGGAGGGGTAAGCGAGTCGTTCGATGCTCACCGGAGCGTCGCTCCTGGGTAGTCGAGGACGACGAAGGCACCGAGATCGAAGCCGACGGACTCGACGAAGACGGATCATGACCGAAGCCACAGAACCGTGAGAACGCCAACGGAGAAGCATCGATAGTGGTGACGTTACACGAGTAAGGGAGGGTTCTTTGGAGTCGCACCGGGCTAGGATACTCCATGCGTCATCGTACTGTCACCGACGACCGGCGAATCGCTTCCTGATCGTCCTACTCGCCGTCACCAGGAGGGAGCTGAGATGGTACTCGAACTCGCGGTCGCCTTCGGCGTGCTGGCGATTATCGCCGCACTGGTCGGCCAACAGGGCATCGCCGGGGTCTCGATGCAGATCGCCAAGTGGCTGATAATCGCCTTCATCGTCCTGGCGATCGTCTCGTTGTTCCTCTGAGCCGGTTACCGTCTGCTGGTCGTCGGTAATCGTTCGAAGAATCGATCGCCGAGGAGAGGGGAAACTTCGGACCCGTTCCCCACCCGCCGAACTCCTCGTCGAACGCCGCTGCGATCTCGCGCTCCATGTGAGCCTCGATTTCCGGGGTGAGGTCGCCCGCCGGCGGGTCGGCGTCGCGGAGTTCGCGCGGGATCCGTCCCGATTC
>PXRJ01000047.1 GCA_003021705.1 Halobacteriales archaeon QS_3_64_16 | reverse complement strand
GTCTCCGGTTCGGCCAGGTAGGTCAGCGTGCCGGTCGCAGTGGCCATACCTCGCGTGTCAAAGCCTATCGTCATAAACGTGTCCCGGCCGGGCCATCGAACTGGGACGTTGGCGGAGCGCCGAGCCCGAGACCGGCGACCGACGAGCACCGGAGGAGCGAACCAGTTAGAAAAGCTATAGACCGAGTGTGTAGATCGCACGTAACCGATAGGTATCGGTTTAACCCGCATAGTCGAACGGACGGTGCGATCGGTACCGAGAGACAGTATCTCCCACGGTAGCGATCCGGAACCCAGGTGAACGACATGACAGAAGACACCGGACACGACGAGCAAGGACACGAACAGCACGGAGAGAACTGTGCGCGGACGGACGGAGACGGGATCGGACGGCGGGAGTTCGTCGGGGGCTGTGGCGCGACGCTCGCCCTCGCGCTCGCCGGGACGAGTACGAGCGCACTGGCCCAGGAGACGGGCGATATCGCGGACCTCTTCGAAGGGCTGCCCAAGAACTGGGGCCGCTGGGGCGAGGAGGACGAGTTGGGAGCACTCAACCTGCTCGGCAGCGAGCAGGCTTTCGATGGAATGCGCGCGGCGACGAGACGCGGCCGGGAGGAAGTCGCGCGGTTCACCCTCCAGCTCCCGATGACCGGTGAGGTGCTCACCCCCGATCCCGACCAGTCGGACGTGATCTTCCCGCCGGAGGAGGGCGGGCCGACCTTCCCGAGCACCGACACGGGCGACCCGGCCTTCCCGCCACGGACGCCGGGCCGACGGGACAACACGACGGCCGTCGAGCCGGCCCCGCTCGCGGGCGGGATGAAGTTCGTCGACGACAAGTTCGTGTCCGACGCCTTCCTCCAGGGGACGAGCCATCTTGACGCCCTCGGTCACGCGTGGTACGGCGAGGAGATCTACAACGGCTTCAGCGCACGCAGTACCGAGACCACCAAGGAGTTCGAGACCGGCCTGCTCGGCACTGCTGGCATCGATGCGGTCCCCGGTAACGGCGACGGTGAGGATCTCGATACCGTTACGGAGACGAAGGGACTCGATAAGGCCTCGATCGCCGAGCCGGCGAGTACGGGACTGGCCGGTCGCGGGGTCTTGCTGGACGTCGGCCGGGAACTGGGCGGCGAGGACGACCGTCTCCCGCTCGAAACGTGTATCACCTACGAGGACCTCAAGGCGACCGCCGAGGCTCAGAACACAGAGATCCACGAGCGAGACCTGCTGTTGATCCGGACGGGGGCAATCGCCCGGACCCAGGACCCCGACGCCGAGTGGGGGCCGCTGATCGAGCCGGGATTGTGTTTCAGCGAGGAGCTAGTCGAGTGGGTCCACGAGATGGACGTTCCGTATATCGGAGCGGACAACCTCGCAGTCGAGAAGGTCACCCAGGAGATCGACGGCGAGACCTACGTCATCCCGTTACACGGGGCGTTCATCCGGGATCTCGGCATCAACCTCAACGAGATCCTCTGGCTGGAGGACCTGGCCGCTCAGTGTGCGGCCGACGGTATCTATGACTTCCTGCTCACTGCGGCGCCGCTCAAGGTCGAACGGGCCTCGGGCGCGCCGATCAACCCCGTCGTGCTGAAAGCGACCGACGACGAAGAAAACGAAGGCGAGGAAGACCCCGGTGGAGACGGTGCGGACGGCAACAAAGGAAAGCCCGACGAATAGCCGTTCAGGGGAGGCGACGACGCCGACACTGATCCGCTGAGGTCAGTCGGTGTCCCCACCCGTTTCCGCCGGCACGAAGCGGATCGACAGTTCGACAGAGGAGACGCCGGGTGGTACACTCACCGATCGAGGAACTCCTCGACTCGCTGCTGGGTTTCGTCCTCGTGGTAGGCGGCGATGGCGTGGTGGATTGCGGTCCCCATCTCCTGATCGAGGTGAGCGGGGCGAGCGGCCTGCACTTGGCGTTTGACTAGCGCGAGGGCGTACGTCGGGTGGTCGGCGAGCCGGTCTTCGAGCGCGGTGATCCGGTCGTCGAACTCCTCTTCGGGGACGCGTTCCTCGATAAGGCCGATCTCCAGAGCGCGCTCGGCGTCGATCCGCTCGCCGGTTAACAAGAGATATTTCGCCATCCCCTCGCCGACGAATCCGGGGAGCTTCTGGCCGCCACCGAGGTCCATCGCGAGCCCCAGTGAGGCTTCCGGGAAGCCGAACTCGGCCGTGCTGCTCGCGATCCGGAGATCACAGGCAAGTGCCAGTTCGACGCCGCCGCCGAGGACGAACCCTTCTATGGCGGCGATCACGGGCACGTCGAGCGATTCGATCGCCTTGAGGGCCGCGTGGACGTCCTCTAACCCATCGCGGACGTCGAGCGGGTCGGCCTCAGCCCACTCGGGGACGCTCGACATATCGACGCCCGCGGAGAAATCCCCCTTGCTGCCACGGATCGTGAGGACGTCGGTGCTCTTTCGGTCGACCCCCTCGACCGCCGCTCGGAGGTCGGCGAAGATCCCTGCGGTCATCGCGTTTCGCTTGGCCGGTCGGTGAATCGTGACGGTCGCGCGACCGTTTTCCTTCTCGACACGAATGCTGTCGGCTGCCATACTTCCCTCGGAGAGGGCCACCGGTCATATAATCGACCCCGCTTCCCGGGCGAGCGAGAACGACGAGCGGCCATCGGCGACTACCAGCACTCGGAGGCGGCTCGACGCTAGCGTAGCTCGACGAATAAGATGGTCCTCGACTGGTCGCTCTAAGCGTATCGGCACTGTGAACGCTCGATCACGCGCCCTCTGTGAGTCCCTCCCGGTCGCGCAGCGATGCCCGCCTGACTTTCCCGGTGACGGTGGTCGGTAGCTCCTCGAGAAATTCGATCCCCCGCGGGTACTCGTATTGGGCTAGGCGCTCGCGGACGTGCTCGCGAAGGTCGCCTTTCAGTTCCTCGCTCGGCTCGTATCCTGTGGCGAGCACGCAGAAGGCTTTGGGCACTTTCCCGCGTTCCTCGTCGGGCACCCCGATAACCGCAGTATCGGCCACGGCGTCGTGACTTGCCAGGCAGTCTTCGATTTCCTCGGGGCCGATCCGGTAGCCCGCGGAGATGATCACGTCGTCGGCCCGGCCGTGAAAGGTCACGTAACCGTCCTCACTCATTTCGCCCAAGTCCTCGGTACACAGCCAGCCGTCCCGTACCTTCTCGGCGGTCGCTCCGGGTTTCTTCCAGTACTGCTTGAAGCAGACGGGATCGCCCGCATAGCGGACGGCGATCTCCCCGACGGTCCCAGCCTCGAGAGGCTCTGTGGTCTCCCGGTCGACGATCGCGACCTCGTGGCCCGGGCCAGGTAATCCGATCGTCCCCTCACGAAAGTCGGCGAGAGCAGTACAGTCGCCGACGATCATGTTCGCCTCGGTCTGGCCGTAGCCCTCCTGTACCGCCGCGCCGTCGAAGACCTCTTCGGCCCACGTCACGATCGAATCGCCGAGTGACTCCCCGCCGCTCGGCAGCACTCGAACGCTATCGAGGTCATACGGCGAGTGGTCTGCCTGCATCAATATTCGTAGCGCGGTCGGGGGCGCGAAGACGTTCGTCAGTTCGTAGCGCTCGATCAACGAGAAGGCCGCCTCGGCGTCGAACGCACCGCCCGAATAGGCGAGCACCGGTTTTCCATAGAAGAGACCGGGAAGCACGACGTCGAACAGCGAGGCGATCCAGGCCCACTCGGCGGGCGTCCAGTGGACGTCACTTTCCTCGATGTCCATATTACAGAAGGTCGTGAGAAAGAGCGGTAGGTGGCCCAGGAGGACGCGGTGGGCGTGTCGGACACCCTTCGGATCGCCGGTGGTCCCCGAGGTGTAGATGACGATCGCGTCCTCCTCGGCGTCGGTCGCGACGGTCTCTCTGTCGCGCTCCGGCCCGTCGCTGTCGCCTGCGTGCTCGCCGTCGATAGCATCTTCGAAGCCGACCTCTCCGTTCTCCGGCGCGGTGTCGACGGTCACCACTGTCTCGAGGTCGTCGAGATCCCCGCCTACGTCCCGCAAGGCATCGACGTTCGATCCGTCGACGACACAGGCCAGCGCCCCGCTATCGGCCAGCCGGTAGGAGAGAGCGTCCGGACCGAAGAGCGTGCTTAGAGGAACCGAGACCGCACCGAGCTTCCAGGCCGCGAGGTGAGCCATCACGGTCTCGGGTTTCTGGGGGACGTTCACTCCCACTCGGTCACCCCGTGAGACCCCGCGAGCGGCGAGGAAGTCGGCCAGCCCGTTCGCGGCCTCGCGCAACTCCTCGAAAGTGTAGGTCTCCCGCTCGCCAGCCTCGTTCTCGGAGTAGAACGCGATCCGGCCGTTGCCTCCCCCGTCGTCGGCCCCCTCCCCACGCTCGGCCCACCGATCACAGAGGTACGTCGCCATGTTGAACGTCTCGGGCACCTCCCACTCGAAGGCCTCATACAGTTCCTCGTAGCTCTCCCACTCCCGTTCGTGGAACCGGTAGGCCTCGAGGCGCTCCCCGCGCTCGCTCATGGACTCTCCTCGCTTGCGTTCACGGCCGAGGTGTCGCTCGTAGGTCGCTCGGTCATTGGGACTCGATATCACGCTGGGTGCAGCGGCGACTTAGCCTTTCGGTCGTTCCCGGTTCGGCGTCGCTCATCCATAGTAGTCCGGTCCGCCGATCCCTGTCCGACGGCCATCGGCCCGCGAGTCGTCTGCTCTCGGGCTACCGATAGTTGCTGCGTGCAGAACCGCTGCACCCCTCGATTACGTCCCCGATGAATTGGGTGTGTTCCTGGGTAAGCACTCCCCTCCGGTCCCTCGTGGTGAGAATTAGATGGAAACGGAGCGAATGCACCGAGTGCGAGCCTTTATCGCGGCCGTACTACGTTGGGGTCGACCGATAGTACGTCACACTACACATCCCGTCGGTTAGAGTCGTATAGGACGATAGACTACTCTACGACGGGTGCTATGTCTCCCTACTACTCGCTCACCCTAACGGGTTCGCTCTTCGAGGAGAGAGGCTTGGCGCCCTGAACCGCGAAAGCTAAACCCGCCGCCGTAGGTATAGAGGTATGGACGCCGATGCCGGCGAGCGGACGAGCGTCGAGTCAGGCGGCAGCGGGCTGATCAGACACCTCTTCACGGCGATTGCCCTGTTCGCTCCTGCGCTGATCGTCGGCTACCTACGCCTCCGGCGGGCCGACGAAGGCCGGCCGAACCGATGAGTTCGGGGTTCGAGCCGAAGGCCCTCCTGTAACACTGGGAAACGGCGAGTGGCTCTAGCGATAGCGAGGTTCGGTCCGGGCGATCCCTGCCGTTCGATCGGGCGGAACCACGCTTCGCCTCCCGTCGGTCGCCTCGCCGCCGCGCCTCAGGCACTCAGCTGTCGGAGCACGTCGGGCGCGTCGGCGAGGGCGTCGTCTACCTTGTCGCTTTCGGGGCCGCCACCCTGGGCGAAGTCGGGTGGACCGCCACCGCCGCCGCCGACCTTCGAGGCGAGTTCGCTCACGACCGCCCCGGCGTTCACCTCGACGTCTTCGGGGACTGCAACGACGAACTGGGCGCTGTCGCCCGCGGCGCTCGCGAGTACGGCGATCTCCCCTTCCTCGACGATCGCGTTCGCGGTCGCGCGCAACTCCTCGATTCCGCTATCGATCCGACTGAGAACCGCTACCGTCTCGCCGATCTCGACTTCTTCGCCCCCGTCCCCGCCGACCCGGGCCTCGGCGAGTTGTTCGTTCAGTCCCTCAATCCGTTTGCCACGGGCCTTCCACTCCTCGAAGAAGCGCCCGGCCGCTTCGGGTACCTCCGCGGGATCGATGTCGCCGAGCACCTCGGCGGCCTCGTAGAGGGCGTCTTCGGTCCCCTGGGTTGCGTCGATGGCCGCCTCGCCCGCGGCGAAGGAAAGGCGCTCGACCCCGTCCTGGACGCGTGTCGTATTCAGAACCTTGATCGCGCCGACGTCGCCGGTTGCCCCGACGTGGGTGCCCCCACAGGCCTGGACGTCCTCGGCGACGTGGATCAACCTGATGTCGGTACCGGGGGGCACCCCGCCCTGGTAGAGGTCGAAGCCGTGCTCGGTCTCGGCGGCGTTGCGATCGGGCCACTCCTGGCGTACCGGGACGTTTCGCCTGACGATCTCGTTCGCCAGCCGCTCGATCGCCTTTACTTGCTCCCGTGAAATCCGGTCGTAGTGCCGGAGGTCGATGCGCGAGCGATCGATACCTTTCTGGGCGCCGGCCTGGCGGACGTGCTCGCCGAGTACCTGCCGGGCGGCGTGAATGGCGATGTGGGTCGCGGTGTGATGGGCCATCAGCCGGCGTCGGCGGGCAGGGTCGATCCGCCCGCGGACGATCTCACCGGTTCCCGGGTCCTCGGCCGTGCGGTGATAGACGACGCCCTCCCTGACCTGGACATCGGTGACGGGGATCGTGCCGTCCGGGGCCGTGAGCGTCCCGTGGTCGGGCGGTTGGCCCCCGCCCTCCGGGTAGAAGAGGGTCTGATCGAGCACGACGTCGTAGTACTCCTCGTCGCCGTCCGCGCCGGTTCCATTCGTCGAGTCGCGCTCGAGCACGTCGAGCACGACGGCCTCGAACTCGATACCCTTGGGGTCGTCGTAGTAGAGCCGATCGGTCTTCGGCACTTCCGCGAGGGGCCCGTTGTGACGCGTGTCGCCGGTTTTCGTGGCTTCGTCCTCGTCGGCGTGGCGCTCGGCGACGAGGCGATAGAAGTCCTCGGGGATCGCCACGCTCGCCCCGACCTCGGCGGCGATCTCCCGGACCATGTCGGGCTGAATACCGTGGGAATCGTAGAGTTCGAGCAGTTCCTTGACGGGGATCGACTTCTCGTGCTCGGCGTACTCCTCGGCTAACTGTCGCACCCGACGACCGCCGCGATCGAGCGTCTCCCGGTACTTCTCGACTTCCGTCCGGACCATATCTCGGATCGTATCGCGGTTCTCGTAGCCGAGGCGCTCGGCTTGCATATCGACGAGTTCGTCCAGTGGGGCGTCCACGCCGACCGTATCGCAGAGGCGCTTGGTCCGCCGGAGGACCATCCGTGCGAGATAGCCCGTCCCGACATTAGAAGGGACGATGCCGTCGCCGAACATGTAGGCCAAGGTCCGGCAGTGATCGGCGATCGCATAGACGTCTTCGAGTGGCCCGAGCAGCGCCGTGAGTTCCGCGGTATCGACGTCTAAGTCCGCGGCGATCCCCTCGCGGGCCGACTGTACGTTCGTCACCGCATCGACGTCGAGATTGCCCGAGCGCTTGGCTGCCCGGTGGACGAGGTCGTTCTCGGCGTCGGAATACTCTAACCCGGCGTTTTCCTTGAGAAAGGCAATCATGTCGGGATAGATCGCTTCGTAGACGGTGGGAGTACCCTGGGAGACCCACGTCCAGCGTTCGAGTCCATACCCCGTGTCGACGACGTAGGTGTCCATCTTCGAGTAGGTATTGCCGTCCTTTAGCTCGTACTCTCCCTCCGGGTCCTGCTCCATCGACATGAAGACGAGCGTCGCGAGTTCCGCGCCCCGGAAGATGACCTCGATCGCCGGCCCGGCGTTCCCGCCCCCGACCCAGGGGTCCTCGATGTAGGTGATCTCCTCGGGGTCCGCCCCCATCCACTCGAAGAACGTATCGCAGTACTCGACGGTCTCGTCCTTCCAGTAGACCTCGCCTTCGTAGGCGTACTGGTCGGGATTTTCCAGCTCTTCGCGGGCATTGAACGCGTGGTGGGCCATCATCTCGAAGGCCATCGTATGCCGGCCGGTCTTCCCGACGTTGTCGATGTCCTGCATCCGGATACAGGGCTGGGAGATACAGAGGGGATTCGCCGGCGGCGGGGTGGTACCGGATGTCACAAGCGGCTGGAAATCATAGACCGACGCCTGTGTGAGCAAGACGTCGTCGCGCCAGCGATTGGCCGCCACAGGGTAGGGCTCGATGCGCTCGTGGTCGTGCTCTTCGAAGAAAGAGAGGAAGGCCTCGCGCATCTCTTCTAAACTATGCTCCTCCTCGAACCCCGCGTTATCGAGAAAGGAGTACTCCTCGCAGGGCGGTTCGCCACAGAGGTCCCGCTCGTCGTCGCGCGTCCAGAAGAAATCGCCACAGCCCGGACACTCCCTTCTGGAAAACCCCTCCCGTTCGAAGTACTCCAGGCGGTACTCCGCTTCGAGTTCGCTCATTGGGACGGCTCTGGCGAGCGCCGATCAAAAGGATTCCGACAGTAGCGGCCGCGATCGCGCCGGTCGCTCCGGTCCTCCCGAACGGAGTAGCGCCGCTCGTGGCCCCGGAAGCGAACGCCAACGGCTCGTTATACCGCGCGTCGTTCGCAGCTCCGGCCGGTAATAATCGGTTATCGAGCCGACTCTCGAACCGTTATCCGTCCTGTGTGGGGCGCTGACGCGCTACAGGACAGGTCGCAATGTTAATGGGCCGCCGTGACGAGGAGCCAAGCAGTGACCATCTCCTCGAAGAGCCTCCTCCGCCTCGTTTTCTTGGGGATCGTCGTTGTCTCGGCCACGACCCTCGGCGTGAGTTACGCCGCCTCGGGGCTCGGCGCGACGACCGAGGAGTTAGCCGCCGAACGCTATGCGAGCGGTAGTGCCACTCCGGTCGTCCCGACGGCCAACGGTACTACCGTGATCTCGACGGACTCAAACTCCTGGCTCGGCCGCCAGAGCGAGAACCCCCGCTCGAAGGCCGAACTGATGGCCTTCGCTCCTAACGGGAGCGTGCTGTACTATAACGATTCTCACACCCGCTACTGGGACGTCGACCCAGTGCCGGGAACCGAGCGAACTATCCAATACGTCTACGCCGAGCACCTGAACGGCTCGGCCTGTCCCGATTTCCTCTCGGCGTCCTACTACAACGAGAGCGCCTATGCCAACAGCGTCGACCGAAGCGTCTGGCAGACCTACGCCGAGGCTCAGGAACCAGTCGGTGCGTGTACGCGAAACGGGATCGTCCGGACGAACATGACGACCGGCGAAAGTACAACAGTTTACAGCGCGATTACTCCCGGCAAGCACTCGACACGCTGGCACGACGCCGATCGCATCAACGCGACCCACATCGCGGTCGCGGACATCTTCCTCGATCGCGCGTTCGTCGTCGATACCCGCTCGGAAAACGTCACCTGGCAGTGGCGCGCGACCCAGGAGTTCGCGCCGAATCGGACCAGCGGGCCCTACCCGGGTGACTGGACTCACATGAACGACATCGAGGTGCTGCCCGACGGTCGATTCATGCTAAGCCCGCGCAACACCGATCGGGTCATGTTCGTCGATCCAACGGAGCCGCCGGGCGAGGCTCTCCAGGAGAACTGGACCCTCGGTGCGGAGAACGACTATTCGACTCTTTACGAGCAGCACAACCCCGATTACATTCCGGCAAGCCGGGGCGGTCCGGCGGTCGTGATCGGCGACTCGGAGAACAATCGTGGGGTCGAGTACCAGCGGGTCGATGGCTCCTGGGAGCGGACCTGGAGCTGGCAGGACGCCCGAATGCAGTGGAACCGGGATACGGACCGGCTGCCCAACGGTCACACCCTGATGAGCGATTCGAACGGCGATCGCGTCCTCGAAGTAAACGAAGAGGGCAGCGTGGTCTGGAGCGCCGACGTGGGTTTTCCCTATGAATCCGAACGGCTCGAAACGAGTGATGAGAGCCGGAACGGGCCGAGCGCGCGGGCAGCGGGGATCGCATCCAGTCATGTCGGCCCCATCGAGGGAGCCTGGCTCCGTGCCAAGGGCCTGCTCGCGAGCCCGGAGTTCCAAGCGCTATACTATATCTCGCCGCGGTGGATGGGAAGCGGGGATATCCTCGCGACCCTACTGGGCACTCTCGGGATCGTCGGCTGGATCGGCACCGAGACGTGGTGGGCACTCTCGATGCGAGCCCGGCTCTCACGGGTGTTCGCACGATGATCGCAGGTGAAGCAGTGTTCGGGGCGACTCTCTCGGGATCGAGCCGGCCTCGCCTCGAGTTCTCAGGAGTAGTACGGAGGGGTCGATCCACAACGGTCGGTGGCCCGTATCGAGGGAGAACGAATGAGCGATAGCCACCCGCAAGCGACGGACTCGCGAGTCGCCTCGCCGGTCTCCCGTGCGCTCGGCGATGGGCGAGTGTGGCTCGCGATCGCGATGGGACTGGCGACGCTCGTCGCGCTCGCGTATTACCTCACCCATCCCTACCCGGCCTTCGGCGCGGGGCTCTATCTCAAGATCGCCGAAAGCGTCCTCGCGAACGGCTACCAGCCCCCGACGGCGATCACCGGCTATACGACTACTGGGGTGCCTTTCGCCTATCCGCCGCTCGCGTACTACCTCGTCGCGGTGTTGATCGATCTCGGGTTCGACCCGCTCGCGATCAGCCGCGTTCTCCCGGGCGTGATGACGGTGTTGTACCTGGTTCCGTTCTTCTATCTGGCTCGAGAGGTCCTTGATTCGGTTCGCCAGGCCGGCCTCGCGACCGTGATCATTGCGGTCACCCCAGTAGTGCTCCAGTGGCACATCTCGGCGGGCGGGATCGTCCGTGCACAGGCGTTTTTCTTGTTGCTCTCGGGACTGTACTGTGGGATCAAGCTCTTCGAGAACGGCCGCCGGTGGCTCCCGCCGGCCGTGGCGCTATTCGGACTGACGGTCCTCGCCCACCCGACCTACACCGCCTTCTATGGTATCTCCTATCTCCTCCTGTTCCTCTCTCAGGGCCGGTCCTGGCGCGGATTGGTCGACGGTGCGGCCGTCGCGGCCGGGGGTGTATTGCTCGCCGCCCCGTGGTGGATCGGCGTCGCGATGCAACACGGCCCGGAGCGTCTCACCGGCGCGGCCGCGACACACGGTGGCATCGGTGGTAGTCCCGGGGCGATCCTGGGCGCGTTGATCGACCCGATACTCAACCAGGTGAACCCGATGTCACTGTGGTACGTACTCGCCATCCTCGGCGGCGTGTACTTGCTCTGGAAGCGCCGACCGTTCGTCCCGGTGTGGTTCCTCGTCGGTGCAGTCCTGATGGGCGAACCCCGATTTTCCTTCGTTCCTGGCGCGATGGCGATCGCCGTGTTGCTCGCGGACGCTCCTCCCTTCCGGTTCGTTCGGACGGCCCGGCGGCCGACGATCCGTCTGGGAGCGAGTGCGGTACTGGCGATCTTGCTCGGGTTTATGCTCGTCTCGAGCGGGATGTACGTGGCCGGCGCGCCGGTGGCCCAGGAAACCTCGCTGCCGGCGTTTATCGACGACGAGGACATGGCGGCGATGGAGTGGGTTTACTTCAACACGCGGCCGGACGCGACGTTCGTCGCGCTCGGGGACGCCGCGGAGTGGTTCCCGCTACTGGCCGACCGAACGATCGCCGTCGGACCCTGGGGTGTCGAATGGAAGACACCTGATAAATATCGCCGCCAGCTCGGCCTCTTTTGGTTCCTCTCGACGTGTCACGACGAGGCGTGTCTCTCGGCGATCATGGACCGGCGTAACGTCGAGTCCGATTACCTCTATGTCCCGAAAGACGAGTACACCGTTCGCGGGTTCGAACGGACCCAGCCCCCGGAAATGCGTGCCTCGTTGCTCGGCAGCAGGAACTACCGGCTCGTCTAC
>PXRJ01000046.1 GCA_003021705.1 Halobacteriales archaeon QS_3_64_16 | reverse complement strand
ACGACCACCGAGGAGGAAGACGACGAAAGAAGCGCCGAGCCGACGACCGACGATCCCAACACGGTGACGTCGACCGACGCTCCTGGAACGACAGTGGCGACAACAACCGAGGAAGCGAACACGGCGACCGAGACGAGTGAACTGACGAGTACGACCGCGACGGCGACGACTACAACAGAAACGACCGAGTCGACGACCGCCGAAGCGACGACGGAGAGGGAAACCGAGACGACCGCGGCGAAATCGAGCACCGACGCTACGAGCGAGCCCGAAGCGGACGATTCCCCCGAAGACGCCGAGGACACGTCGTCCGAAAGCGACGGCCCACCTGCCGACGCCGGACCGCCCGAAGACGCCGGGTCACCGGAGAACGCTAATGCACCCGAAGACTCCGGGCCGCCTGAAGACGCTGGGCCACCCGAGGACGCTGGTGGGAGCGACGAGACGGAGACCGATGCCAAGGATGAAGAGGAGGAAGACGAGGACGGCGACGATGGCAACGAGGACAGTAGCGACGAAGCGGAAGGAACCGACGACTGATCGGCGGCAGGGTTCGGTCTACTGACCTCACTTTGGGTGGTTCGATGCCCAGTTGCCTCGCCGACATACGTATCGAACGAACGGTGCCTTTCGACCTCGATCGGGTCAACGCTCTCACAGCTCGGACTCGGATAGATGGCCTCGCGAAATCGTTTCGAGGTTGGCTCTTCCTAGTAGGAAGCTACCGACCGCTCGGTGCTCGACATCGGTACCGTTCGTGATTATGGCTTCTGGCCGTAAGTGAGCCGGGTCGCTATCTCGTTGATTCGCTGGACGAACCCGCTGAGCCAGGCCGACGGCGAGACCCGCCGGAGGTCCTCGTCGCTCACCTCGATACGCGACTCGCCGAAGGGATCGCGGGCCCCGCTTTCCTCGTCCTCGTCGCTCATCGTCATCCCGGTTACCGACGTCATCGCACACCGACCGCACGTCTCGCGCTCTTTGCCACCCATGGTATCGATCACCTCGATGTACGCGGACCAGGCACCTAACTTTTTCCCGGGTTCGTGTTCCGTTCGCCGTGACCGCGCTCGTGGTGGGCTCGGTCCAGATCGTTCGGGGCAAGCCACGAGTTCGAAGCCCGTCTCGACCGACGACGAACCGACCGTCGGCGAGCCGAGTCATCAGTATCGCTGTCAGGCGTTTCGTGGTATTTAAATACTCCCGATCGGTTACCCTAATACGCACTCGACTGCAGGGGATCGCCCCCGAGTCCGCCAGGGCGACAGTGAATCGCGCGTCGTGGTAGCCAAGCCTGGCCCAAGGCGCAGGGTTGCTAACTCTGTGGCTTCACAGCCTCCGGGGTTCGAATCCCCGCCACGACGTCACTCGATCGACAGCGACACCACCAATGGACGACACACGACTCACACCGCTATGAGCACGGAAGACCAGGACCCCGACGAGGGCGAAGGCGACGAGGAGGAAGAGGACATCCAGTACTTCGTTCGCGTCGGCCAGACCGACCTCGACGGCACGGTAAGCGTTGAACGCGCGTTGCTCGGCATGAACGGGATCGGCCGCCGGGCCGCCCGACACATCGCCACCGCGAGCGATGTCCCCCGAACGGCGACCTTTGGCCGCCTCGAGGACGAAGAGATCGAAGCGATCGTCTCGCTCGTCACTGACTTCGCCGCGGAGGCACCGGACTGGATGGCCAATCGGCCGACTGATTACTACACCGGCGAGACCGAACATATCGTCGGAAACGACCTCGAACTCACCCGTCAGCAGGACGTGAATCGCATGCAGATGATCGATTCCTACAAGGGTGTGCGCCACCAGCGCGGCCAGAAGGTCCGCGGCCAGCGGACCCGATCGACCGGCCGCTCGGAGGGTACCGTCGGCGTGAACGTCGAAGCCATCCAGGAAGAGTTCGAAGAGGAAGAGGAGGAAGCCTAAGATGGCACTCGGCACGAACACCAAAGGCTACGAGACGCCGAATCACCCCTACCAGGGCGAGCGCATCGCCGAGGAGGCGACGCTACTGGGCCGGTATGGACTGAAGAACAAAGAGGAACTCTGGCGCGCCCAGTCCGAACTCCGGTCCTATCGTCGCGAGGCGCGTGACCTGATCGGCCGGACCCAGGGCCAGAGTGAGGACGTCTCCCGAGAGGCCAACCAGTTCCTCGCGCGCCTCCAGCGACTGGACGTCCTCGGCGACTCTGATGGGTTAGACGAAGTGTTGGAACTCGACGTCACGGACGTTCTCGAACGCCGCCTCCAGACCGTTGCCTACCGGAAGGGACTGGGGAACACGCCGAAACAGGCCCGGCAGTTCATCTCCCATGGCCACGTCGCGATTGCCGGCCAGCGGGTGACCGTCCCTTCGAAGCAGGTCGGTGCTAGGGAGGAAGACGAGGTCGCGTTCTACGAGCGAAGCCCGCTCGACGACGACCTCCACCCCGAGCGAGCCGAGGGACAGGAGTGACACGGAGGCTATAGATATGAGTCAAGGACAAGGGCAAGGAGACGGCGACAACTGGGGCATCGCACACGTGTATGCGTCGTTCAACAACACACTGATCACCGTGACCGATCAGACCGGCGCGGAGACGATCGCCAAATCGAGCGGCGGGGCGGTCGTAAATCAGAATCGCGACGAGGCTTCGCCGTACGCGGCGATGCAGATGGCCGAAGGCATCGCCGAGGAGGTACAGGCCGCCGGAATAGCGGGGCTGCACGTCCGCGTGCGCGGTCCGGGTGGCAACCAACAGACGAATCCGGGCCCGGGTGCCCAGGCGACGATCCGGGCGCTTGCGCGTGCGGGCATCGAGATCGGTCGCATCGAAGACGTCACGCCGATCCCCCACGACGGTACCAGAGCGCCGAAATCGAGTGGCTTCTGAGATGAGTACGGAATCGGACTCGGATACGGGGTCGGGCACGACAACGGAGGGGGAGTACGAGGTAACCTTCGTCGAGCGCGGCCCCCAGGAGACACGTTTCCTGGTACGGGGGATCACGCCCGCGTTTGCCAACGGCATCCGGCGGGCGATCGTCGCGGACGTACCGACGATGGCGATCGATTCGGTACGGATCGTCGAGAACTCCAGTGTGATGTTCGACGAGCAGATCGGCCTCCGGCTCGGACTCGTCCCCCTCTCGACGCCACCGGGGGAGTTCGAGATCGGCGAGAGCGTGACGCTCGCACTCGATGTCGAGGGACCCGAAACGGCCTACTCCGGGGATCTGGTAAGCAACGAAGAGCTCGTTACACCGACGATCGATAGCGTTCCGATCATCGAGCTCAAAGAGGGCCAGCGCCTCGAAATAGAGGCCGACGCGGTACTCGAACGAGGGCAGAGCCACGCCAAACACCAGGGTGGGATCGCCGTTGGCTATCGTCACCTCCAGCGCGTCGAACAACTCGGAGAGCTCGATTCCTTCGGCGAGGCGGACCCTCGTATCCTCCGGGGCGTGATCGAGGACAACGATGAACTGATCCCGACGAGCGAGTTCGACCACGACCTCCGGGAGCGGTTCCCCGACACGGAACTGGCGGTCGAGGACGTGCCCAACGCCTTCGTCTTCCACGTCGAGACCGACGGGTCGATGAGCGTCGAGGAACTGGTTATCGAGGCAATCGGTAGCCTCGAGAGCCGCGCGGAGGAACTCAGGGAGGCCGTACAGCTGTAATGACCCGCCCGTCCCGTCATCCGTGGTTCGGATCGCGGCCACCGAGGCCACCGGCGCGCTCGCGAGGAGCCGGCTTCACGCCGGCCCCAATGGAGCGTCGTCCGGGGACCGAAACCGCTTTGATGGGGCGGGAGAGAACGAAAGAGGCGTGCAGGGATAGCCAAGTCAGGTCAACGGCGCAGCGTTCAGGGCGCTGTCTCATAGGAGTCCGCAGGTTCAAATCCTGCTCCCTGCACTCCCACGTACGATTTCTGAACGCGAACGAACAGCACGAGTCCCACCGGGCACCGCACCGCCCCTGTCGCCCGGTTTGTACGATTCGTTCGTTCGCGTCGCCGAGTATCGCAAGGACGAACAGAGCGACGACTGCGAACACGACGAATACGAGCAGGTATCGAACCGACATGGAAGCAGACAGTGAGCACATGAGCAAGACGAACCCACGACTAGCGAGTCTCATCGGCGAGTTGCAACGCACCGCTCGCGAGGAGGACGCGGGGGTCTGGTCCGACATCGCAGGTCGACTCGAGAAACCCCGCCGGACCCACGCCGAGGTCAACCTCGGGCGCATCGAACGCTACGCCCGCGAGGACGAGACGGTTGTCGTCCCCGGAAAAGTATTGGGCAGCGGCGTTCTCGAAAAGCCCGTCACCGTAGCAGCGGTCGATTTCTCGGGGACGGCGAGAACGAAGATCGAACAAGTCGGTGCGACGATGGACATAGAAGAGATCGTCGCGGAGAACCCCGACGGTTCGGGTGTCCGGGTGATCCGATGAGCGTCTCGAAATTCGAGGCCGATACCGTGATCGACGCTCGGGATTGTATCCTCGGGCGGGTCGCGAGCCAGGTCGCCGAACGCGCCTTAGAGGGCGAACGCATCGCCGTGGTGAACGCCGAGCGGGCGGTGATCACCGGCCGGAAGGAAGACGTCATCGGCACCTACCGAAAGCGAACCGAACTCGGGTCCGATCGGGGGCCCTACTACCCGGAACGGCCCGACCGGATCATGAAGCGCTCGATCCGCGGGATGATACCCTATAAGCGTCCCCGGGGTCGGGAAGCCTTCGAGAACGTTCGTGTGTATCTCGGGAACCCCTACGAGGGCGACCGGGAGGGCGAACTGCTCGAGAACACCTCGCTGGATCGACTGTCGAACATCAAATTCATTTCGCTCGGCGAGCTGTCCGAGCGACTCGGAGCTAAGGTAACATGGTAACGAACACGAGCGGTAAGAAGAAGACGGCGATCGCTCGCGCGACGATTCGGGAAGGAAGCGGGCAGGTCCGGATCAACTCCCGGCCAGTGGAACTAACCGAACCCGAACCCGCGCGCCTGAAGATGCTGGAACCGTTTCGACTCGCGGAGGACAGACGCGAGGGCGTCGACATCGATATCGACGTCGAAGGTGGGGGCGTGATCGGCCAGGCCGACGCCGCCCGCACCGCGATCGCCCGCGGTCTCGTCGAGTTCTCGAACGACGCGGAGCTACGGGACGCCTACATGGAGTTCGATCGTTCCTTACTCGTGAACGACGTTCGCCAGTCCGAATCGAAGAAGTGGGGTGGCCCCGGTGCGCGGGCCCGCTTCCAGAAGTCATACCGGTGATTCAATGTCAGGGACAGTAGAACCACTAGGAACACTAACGACCGAACTCACGGTGATGGGCCGATGATGGTACCGGTGCGGTGCTTTACCTGTGGGTCGGTCGTCGGTCAGCACTGGGAGGAATTCAAAGACCGGGCGGTCGAGGGCGAGGAAGACGCCGGAGCGGTGCTCGACGACTTGGGGGTCTCTCGACACTGCTGTCGGCGGATGCTCGTCTCCCATACCGACCTCGTCGACGTCGTTGCCCCCTACCAATGAGTCGATCCATGTCGGGCGAGCGTTACAGCCGATACGAGAAGGCACGGATCCTCGGCGCACGGGCGCTTCAGATCGCCTATGGCGCGCCAACGCTGATCGACAGCGCCGAGAGCGAGCCGATTCTGATCGCCGCCGAGGAGTTCGACGCGGGCGTGTTACCATTTACGGTCCGGCGCGGCCGCGAGCGCAAGGGCGGAGGCGCCTGAGACCGTGACGCTTCTCACCGAGATCCGATTGCGCCGCGTGCTCGACTCCCGGGGCAATCCGACCGTCGAAGCGGAGGCAAACACCGAAAGCGGCGGGTTCGGCCGGGCAGCAGCGCCCTCGGGCGCGTCGACCGGCGAGCACGAGGCGACCTCCCTTCCCGCCCGAGAAGCCATCGCCGCGGCCCGGGAGGCAGCAGTGCCACGACTGGAAGGCCAGGTTTATGCGGGCGATCAGCGCTCGGTCGACGCTGCGCTCCGCGGGGCCGACGGTACCGAGGACTTCGGTGAGATCGGTGCGAACGCCGCGGTCGCGATCTCGATGGCGGCGGCAAAGGCCGGCGCGGACGTCCTGGGCGCGCCCCTCTATCAACACCTGGGAGGGGCCTTCCGTGGGGAGACGCCGACCCCGCTCGGGAACGTGATCGGCGGGGGCGAACACGCTGCCGATGCCACCCACATCCAGGAGTTCCTCGCCGCGCCGATCGGCGCGCCGAGCGTCTCGGAGGCGGTCTTCGCGAACGCAGCGGTCCACGGCGCGGTCGGCGAGATCCTCGCCGAGCGAGATATCGGATCCGGCAAGGGCGATGAAGGAGCCTGGGCCCCGTCGATCGAGGACGAGGAAGCCTTCGAGATCGTGGCCGAAGCGACCGAGAGCGTCGCCGATGAGCTCGGTTTCGAGATCCGGATCGGCCTCGACGTGGCCGGTGCCGAACTGTTCGATAGTGAACAGGAAGTCTATCGCTACGGTGATCGCGAGCGCTCGCCCGACGAACAGATCGAGTACGTCGCGGACTTAGTAGCGGAATACGACCTGGTCTACATCGAGGACCCGCTCGACGAGGAGGACTTCGAGGGCTTCGCTGCCCTTACCGAAGCAGTGAGTGAGGACTGTCTGATCTGTGGGGACGACCTGTTCGTCACCAACACCGAGCGACTGGAAACGGGCATCGAGCAGGATGCGGGGAACGCGATCCTCGTCAAACCGAACCAAATCGGCACCCTCAGTGATGCTTTCGACGCCGTGAGCCTCGCTATCGAGAGCGGGTTCACGCCAGTGATCTCGCATCGATCGGGCGAGACCGAAGACACCACGATTGCACACCTCGCCGTCGCGACCGGCGCACCCTACATCAAGACGGGCGCGGTCGGCGGCGAGCGCACCGCGAAACTCAACGAACTCATCCGTATCGACCGCCGCGACGAGTGCCGAGGCGACCGTCTGAGCCGAATCCCACCCTTCGTCGTAGTCCAATAGAGGATCCCAACGACACGTCGAGCCAGACGAGGAGGCATCGACCGAGGAGACCACTACTGACACCGAGGCCGAGGACACCGACGCGGCCGACGCGAGCGACGCAGAGGCCGAGGACGAAGAACTGTCGGGACCGGTACTCGACGACGACGTCATGCCCGAAGAGGAAGCGGAGGCCGATCTCCTCATTCCGGTCGAGGACTACCTCGGGGCGGGGGTCCACATCGGCACCCAACAGAAGACCACGGACATGGAGCGGTTCATCCACCGCGTCCGGACCGACGGCCTCTATGTCCTTGACGTCTCCCAGACCGACGACCGCATCCGGACCGCGGCCTCGTTCCTCGCGAACTACGATCCGGAGGGCATCCTGGTGGCTTCCAGTCGTCAGTACGGCCAGTATCCCGCCGAGACCTTCGCGGACGCGGTCGGGGCTCGTGCGCGTACCGGCCGGTTCATCCCTGGCACGCTGACCAATCCCAACTATCGGGGGTACATCGAGCCGGACGTCGTGGTCGTCACCGACCCGATCGGCGACGCACAAGCCGTGACCGAGGCGATCACCGTCGGGATCCCCGTGATCGCGATGTGTGACTCGAACAATCTCGTCAGCAACGTCGATCTCGTGATCCCGACGAATAACAAGGGCCGCCGGGCGCTGTCGGTGGTCTACTGGTTGCTCGCGAACGAGACGCTCGATCGCCGCGGGACCGAACCGTCCTTTTCGCTGTCGGACTTCGAGACCGAGATCTGAGGACTCTCGAACCGAGCGCTGTGTTCCGGTCAGGGGCCGGTTCTCATTGTTCACCCTAACGGGACGACCGTCGACGCCTTAGCCGTCCGAACGCTCACAGTCGCACCTCGGATCGGTGTTCGGGCGGCAGCTATCGGTGGAAATCGCCTCTTCGAGCCAGGAGCTCCTCGAACCGGTTTGGCTTCGGGCCCTAGCTAAGCACGTCTCCGAGCACTGTGATCGTCCCGACTCCGGCAATGGCGAGACCACCGAGTACGAAGATGCCGTACTCTAGCGAACAGGAGTTCACCCCTCCATCGGGCGTGTAGGAAAGGTGGAGGCTATCGAACACTGGGATCGGGTTCTTTTATTTACCGTCCCTATTGTCTCCGGTATGCAGACTTCGAGTGCTCCCGGGAAGGTCTATCTCTTCGGGGAACACGCGGTCGTCTACGGCGAGCCCGCGATACCGTGTACGATCGAACGACGCGCGACGGTCACCGTCGAGCAGCGGTCGGACGATCGACTCCGGGTCGAGGCGAGCGATCTCTCTTTGGAAGGATTTGCCGTCGAGTACGGCGGCAACGGTAGCGGTGGCAAAAGTGAGAGGTCGCCTGACATCGATGTCCCAGAGTCGCTCCTCGAGGCGGCGACGGGCTACATCGACGGGGCGATTTCCCAGGCCCGCGAGGCGGCTAGGGTGCCCGAGGCTGGCTTCGAAGTCTCGATCGACTCGGAGATTCCCCTCGGGGCGGGGCTTGGCTCCTCGGCCGCGGTCGTCGTCGCGACGATCGACGCCGCGAGTCGAGAACTCGGAACGAAGCTCGAACCGCGGGCGTTGGCCGAGCGAGCCTACCAGGTCGAGTACGAGGTGCAGGACGGGCAGGCCTCCCGTGCGGATACCTTCTGTTCGGCCACGGGCGGGGCCGTCCGGGTTGAGGGCAGCGAGTGCCGACCGATCGACGCGCCGAACCTCCCGTTCGTGATCGGCTACGACGGGGGCACCGGCGATACCGCTGACCTCGTGAGCGGAGTCCGAGAGCTGCGCGAGCAGTATAGCTTCGCGGCCGATACGGTGGGTGCGATCGGCGACATCGTTCGCGAGGGCGAACGGGCGCTCGAAGCGGGCGAGATAGAACAAGTCGGCGAACTGATGAACTTCGATCACGGGCTGCTCGCGGCGCTGGGCGTCTCGGCGCGCTCGCTCGACGCGATGGTCTGGGCGGCCCGCGACGCGGGGGCGTTAGGCGCGAAACTCACCGGGGCCGGCGGCGGGGGCTGCATCGTCGCGCTCGATCCGGGCGAAGAGACCTCTCAGGCGCTCCGTTATACCGTCGACTGCGTCGAGACCTTCCGCGCCGAACTCGACGCGGAGGGCGCGCGCCAGGAGGACCGGCCGTGAATGGGGGCGAGCTAACCGCTCTCAAGCTCGGCGGGAGTGTTATCACTGACAAGGCAGACCCCGAGACGATCGACGCCGCCGCACTCGACCAGGCCACGGACGCCATCGCCGCCCATCTCGGGACCGGCACCGACCCCAATATCGACGGTTCGCCCGCCGTCGATGGCGGGGCTGGGCTGGTGCTCGTCCACGGCGGGGGGAGTTTCGGCCATCACCACGCGAGCGAACACGGCGTCTCGATCACCGAGGGCACTCACGACGCCGCCGCGGCGGGTGCGATCCACGATGCGATGGGACGTCTCGACCGTGTAGTTCTCGACCGACTGGACGAGCGAGGGGTTCCCGCTCTTCCGGTACACCCGCTGTCGGCCTGTGCCCGGGACGACCGGGGCCGACTCTCCCTATCGACGGCGGCGATCGAAGGAATGCTCGCCGAGGGGTTCGTCCCGCTCCTACATGGGGGCGTCCTCGCTCAGGACGGAGCTGGCGTGACGATCGTGAGCGGCGACGAACTGGTAGTTGCGCTCGCCGAGCGCCTCGAGGCCGACCGTGTTGGGCTCTGTTCGACAGTGCCCGGCGTGCTCGATAGCGGTGATGAGGTGATCGAACGGATCACCTCGTTCGAAGCGGCGAGCGAGCATCTCGAGGCGAGCGAGTCGACCGACGTCACCGGCGGGATGGGAGGGAAAGTCCGGGCGCTGCTCGAACTCGACGTGCCGGCCTCGATCTTCGATCTCGATGGATTAGAGGAGTTTCTGGCGGGCGAGTCGCCTGGCACGCGGATCGATTCGATGGAATAATCGCTGTCGTTTACAACCGGGCGCCCAGCAGTTGTTTACACTTCAGCGTTACCCGCTTGCCTGTTCGGCCCCGCGGGTGCCGTATCCCAGCTGACCACCGAGGAGAACGGCGAGCGCCACGCCGACGCCGAGCAGCGCTGCAGGGATGCCCATGAGCGACCCTCCTATAAGTTGAGTCCCGACGCCGAAGGCCGCCCCGAAACCCATTGAGGCGAGGATCGCCCGCCCGTCGAGACCACGCCAGTACAGCGCGACGTACACCGGGACCAACAGGGCGGTCGTCAGCAGCACGGCACGGAAGTTATACAGCTGGAAGATCGACCCCGGCGGGTTGGCACCGACGGCCGTCGCGAGCAGCCCGAAGACGACTGTCGTTGCCCGCGAGATCTTGAGTTGGCGCTCGTCCGACACACCCGGCCTGAAGTAATCGTAGATGTCACGCGTAGCCGTGACGCCGATCGAGTGTAGGCGCGTGTCGGTCGTCGAGAGGATCGCACTCATGATACCGAGGATGATCACCGTCCCGATCGAGGTCGGCAGGTACTGCATGATGAGCACGGGAAACGCTCGATCGGGATCGGCGACCGTCAGCCCGGCGTTGTTGAGGGCAACGCCCGTCGCGGCACCGAGAATCGACGTAACGACGAAGAAACTCCCGATGATCACCCCGCCCATCGCCAGGTGGAACTTCGTCGTCTCGATGTCTTTGGTCGCGTTAATCCGGATGACGTAGTTCTGAGCGGTGAATATCGTCCCGAAGAAGGCGACGATCGAACTCGCGATCGTAAGTAAGGTATACGCGCCATCGCCGAGTGGCGTGAGGTAGGCGGGATCGATCGCAGCGAACTGCTCGTTCATCGCGGTAAGCCCTCCCAGATCGAATACGAGATAGATAGCAGTCAGCGTCATGAGCGCGATCATCACGGTTCCCTGGAGCAGATCGGTCCAGGCGACGCTGACCAGTCCCCCTAAGACGGTATAGGCGATGAAGACGAGCCCGATCACCCAAACCATATACTGGTAGGGGACGCCGGTGATGGCGGTGACGAGCGCGCCCGCACCGACCAGTTGGATGATCAGATAGAGCCACGCGTTACCGAAGAGGATTACCCCGGTCACGGGTCTGGCATACTCCCGTCCGGTGACGGCCGCGACGATGTCGGGCAGGGTGACCTTATCGAGTTCGCGTACCTTGTGCGAGACGAAATACAGCGCGCTCATTCCGAGTGCGAGCCCGAAGTTGACGCCGACCATTATCGCCCACCCAGTTTGAGCGAACTCGCCGATCACGCCGATCGCGGCGACTGCACTGAAGAAGTTCGCGACCAGCGACCACGTCGCGAGCCACTTCCCGAGGTTCTTGCCGTACACCCAGAAGTCGTCTTTCGTCTTCGTCTTGGTGTAGCCCCAGACCCCGATCGCGAGGACGATCAGCAGGTAGAGCACGAAGGCCCCGAGATAGAAGGGGTTCACCGAGTCAGTCACGACCATCTATCTCGCACCACCTGATCGTCGGCGTCGGTTTCGGTTCCCGTCCCCGTCTCTCCCGGGAAGGGCTTCCCCATGAACTTGTGGACCACTAGATAGTGGATCATCCCCAGACTGCCGGCGAGAACCGTAGCGATCACCATCGCGAACGTCACGGTCGGAAGACCAAACACTGTCATCATTAGTGTTATCTCTTATCACGGCACGGCGAAGCGGATGCCGATCGCCGCGGGATGCAAATCAATTCTTTGCTCCATCCTCCGTTTCTAGTGAGACACGACGGGAACGGAGAGCCGAACGAACGGAACTGAACGGGGAGCCCTCACCCTCGCTCTCGGCGAAACGGCTATTGGCGGTAGCTCCCACCGAGACGTATGGCGGCTGTGAACGTTGTCGACGGCGTGAAGTATGGGTTCGTTCTACTCGGATATTTCATCGCCGTGTTCGTCGTCGGCGGGGTGCTCTTCGGTATCGGCCTCGCGGTCAGCGCCGGCGGTACTGAGGGGAACAGCATCGGGTTCGTGCTGGTCGGCGGCCTGCTCGCCCTGATTGGCGGCTTGGTTATCAACGCGGGGCTGTTCGGCGTTCTGTATAAGATCGTCGCCGACGGCGTAAAGCGCGGCATCGAGACCGCGAGCGAACCGGCGATGTCGGCCGAACCGAGCGAGCCGGGCGAACCCACCACCCGAGACGATCGACGGTAGGGACGAGTCACGTTCTTTATACCAGCGGGGGGAGTAGATCCATACAACCGAGAGACCGCCCTGGAATCGGTCGGGGCGGCCGGCGAGGTGCGGGCGGGTGCTCGTGGCTCGCCAGCCGTCGCTACACGCCGTTTTCGGGCGGCTCCGCTCGGCATCAGGCGGACTGACGACCGGGCGACTCGGATAGGAACACTAACGCACTATGGAAATCGAAATCGCAACCCTCGGCGGCTACGAGGAGGTCGGTCGGCAGATGACGGCAGTTCGTGCGGGCGAGGACGTCGTCGTCTTCGACATGGGGCTCAATCTCTCCCAGATTCTCCTCCGGGACGACGTCGAGACCGAACGGATGCATAGCTTGGATCTGATCGACATGGACGCCATCCCGGACGACCGGGTCATGTCCCAGATCGACGGGGAGGTACAGGCGATCGTGCCGACGCATGGCCACCTCGATCACATCGGCGCGCTCTCGAAACTCGCCCACCGTTACGACGCCCCGATCGTCGCGACCCCCTACACGATCGAACTCGTGCGCGAGCAGATCGGTAGTGAAGAGAAGTTCGGCGAGAAAAACGACCTCGTCCCGATGGAGGCCGGCGAGACAATGAGCATCGGCGATCGCGTCGATATGGAGTTCGTGAACGTCACGCACTCGATCATCGACGCGATCAATCCCGTGCTCCACACGCCCGAAGGGTCGGTCGTCTACGGGCTGGACAAACGCATCGATCACACGCCCGTCCTGGGCGACCCCTTCGACATGGATCGCTTCCGGGAGATCGGCCGCGAGGGTAATGGTGTACTCTGTTACATCGAAGACTGTACGAACGCCGGGCGCAAGGGACGCACCCCGAGCGAATCGGTCGCTCGCAGACATCTTCAAGACGCGATGTATAGCATGGAAGACTACGATGGGGGGATCGTCGCGACGACCTTCTCGAGTCACATCGCCCGGGTCAAGAGCCTCGTCGAGTTCGCCGGGGACATCGGCCGCCAGCCCGTCCTCTTGGGACGGTCGATGGAGAAGTACTCGGGAACTGCCGAACGGCTCGATTTCGTTTCGTTCCCCGGTGATCTGGGGATGTTCGGTCACCGCCGGTCGGTCGATCGCACCTTCAAGCGCGTCATGAACGAGGGCAAGGAAAAGTACCTCCCGATCGTTACGGGCCACCAGGGCGAACCGCGGGCGATGCTCACGCGAATGGGCCGCGGGGAGACGCCCTACGAGCTTGACCCGGGCGATAAAGTTATTTTTAGCGCCCGGATCATCCCCGAGCCTACCAACGAAGGCCAGCGCTACCAATCGGAGAAGCTGCTCCGGATGCAGGGCGCGCGGATCTACGACGACATCCACGTCTCGGGTCACCTCTCGGATGAGGGCTTGTACGAGATGCTCACGACGCTGCAGCCCCAACACGTCGTGCCGGCCCACCAGGACCTCCAGCACGTGGCAAACTACGTCGACATGGCCGAGGGCGAGGGCTACGAGCTGGGCCGGGATCTACACACCTCTCGGAATGGCAATGTAATCCAGATCACGGAGTGAGTGGAATGGGGACGCCGGGAACGACCGCGATCGGAACCGCTGTCGGGGTCAGTAGTGACAGCGAAGTCAGGGTCAGCATAGCGACCGACGAGGCGAGTCCGCGATGACCGCGTCCCAGGAAGCGGTCGCGGCGGCGATCGAGGCGCGGCGCGAGCGGGTCAACGAGGCGATCGAAAGCGACCTGCCGATCGGCGATCCCAAACGGCTCTACGAGGCGTCGAGATACATCGTCGACGCCGGTGGGAAGCGGCTCCGCCCGACCGTGTCCCTACTGGTCGCGGAGGCACTCTGTGGGGTCGAACCCCTCTCCCGCGATTACCGACAGTTCCCGACGCTGGCCGATGGGGGGCAAGCGGGGAGCGAAGCCGATAACGCCAGGAGCGGAAGCCGAGAAGGGCCCGAGATCGACCTCATGACCGCCGCAGCCGGCATCGAGGTCATCCAGTCCTTTACCCTGATCCACGACGACATCATGGACGACGACGACCTCCGCCGGGGGGTTCCTGCGGTTCACCGCGAGTACGACCTCGAGACGGCGATCCTCGCGGGCGATACCCTCTATGCGAAGGGCTTCGAGTTCATGGTCGAGAGCGGTGCGCCCCCCGAGCACAGCGTGCGGGCGCTGCGAACGCTCGCGAAGACCTGTACGAGCATCTGTGAGGGCCAAGCGATGGACGTCGCCTTCGAGTCCCGCGAGAACGTCTCGATCGCGGAGTACCTGCGGATGATCGAGCGCAAAACTGCTGTGCTCTACGCCGCGGCGGCGAGCGTACCGGCGATCCTCGTAGGGGCTGACGACGCGACCATCGGGGCGCTCTACGATTACGGCCTCGACATGGGTCGGGGCTTTCAGATTCAAGACGACCTACTCGATCTGACGACGCCCAGCGAGCAGTTGGGCAAGCGACGCGGGAGCGATCTGATCGAGGGCAAGCGGACGCTGATCACGCTGCATGCCCGCGAACGGGGCATCGACGTCGAGGAGCTGCTCGCCGAGGACGATCTCGACGAGGGAGGCGACATGGCCCTTGAGGGCGCGCTCGAACGCTTGGAGGCAGCCGGCAGCATCGATTACGCCCGCCGGAGTGCCCGGTCGTTCGTCCGAAGCTCGAAGGCGAACCTCGAGGTCGTCCCTGATAATGAAGCGCAGGATCTCTTAGGCGGGATCGCCGAGTTCCTCGTCGAACGCGGCTACTGACCCAGCGAACCCGGCGATTACCGATCGGGCGACACTCGACGGTGTTCTCCTCCTCAGAGTCGTCCCCAACCCATCGGTGGCCGGTCACGAGAGCCAGTCATCCTCGATCCACGAGGAGTTTCGGCCCGCGATGCTGCGTCGGATACGCCAACGTATATACTCGCCCGCTGTCCCTATGGATACTATGACGCGCATCGACGAGGACGACGTGGGAAAGCTCGTCGTCGACACCGTGGGCCGAGAGCTGGGTATCGTCGTCGGGATCGAACAGGACACCGCCTACATCGACCCCGACCCGGGGCTACTGACGAAGCTCAAAGTACGATTGGGGCTCGCCAGCGCCGGCGAGAACGCGATGCCGCTGCACGAGAACCGGATCACCGCCGTGACCGACGAAGCGATCCGAGTTACCGACGTTCCCGAGGCCAGTCGGGTGCCCGTTATCTCCATCGGCCCACGATAGCGATGCTGACGCGCTCGGTTCAGTGGCTGGATCGGTCGCCATCGAGGGATCCGGGTCGTCGGACGTGAATCCGGAATCCGTCGGTGTTTTGCGGGTGGGGTCGTAGCTGGGGTATGGACGAGGCAGTACGCGAGGACATCGAGCGCGAGGCAGAGACCCACGCGCTCGTGAACGCGCTCAAACACGATGGTACGGCCGAGGCTGGGGCGATCATGGGCCCGCTGATGGGCGAGAACCCCGACTTTCGCGAACACGGCGATCGGATCCCGGGGATCATCGCCCCCGTTACCGAGCAGGTCTCGGATCTCGATACGGAGGGCCAGGAGAAACGCTTGGGAGCTATCGCGCCAGAGCGCCTCGCCGAACTCGAAGCCGAGGCGGAAGCGAACGAGGACGGACACACCCTGCCGGATCTCCCGAACGCCGAGGAGAGTAAGGAAATTCGGATGCGCCTCGCGCCCAATCCCAACGGCCCCTGGCATCTGGGCAACGCCCGGATGCCCGCCGTTATCGGCACGTACAAGGATCGATACGACGGCTGGATGCTCTGTCGGTTCGACGACACCGACCCCGAGACCAAACGGCCCGACCCCGAGGCCTACGACGCGATCCTCGATGCCATCTCCTATCTCGGGTTCGAGCCCGACGAGGTGATCCGGGCCTCTGATCGGCTGCCGATCTACTACGAACACGCCCGCGAACTCATCGATCTCGGCGGGGCCTACACCTGTTCGTGTCCGGCCGAGGAGTTCTCGGAGCTCAAGAACGCAGGCGAGGCCTGTCCTCACCGCGAGAAACCGGCGAGCGAGAGCCGCGCGGAGTTCGACGCGATGGTCGCCGGCGATATCGATCCCGGCGAACTCGTCCTCCGGGTACGCACGGACATCACCCACCCGAACCCCGCCCTTCGTGATTGGGTCGCCTTCCGGGTGATCGATACGCCCCACCCCCGGGAGGCTGCCAGCGAGTACCGCTGTTGGCCCTTGCTCGACTTTCAGTCGGGGATCGACGACCATCTCACGTCGATCACCCATATCGTCCGCGGGGTCGACCTGCAGGACTCGGCCAAACGTCAGCGATTCTTGTATAACTACTTCGAGTGGGAGTACCCCGAGGTGATCCACTGGGGACACATTCGGATCGATGCCTACGATATCCCGATGAGCACGTCGAGTATCAAGGGGCTGATCGAGGCCGGCGATCTGGACGGCTGGGACGATCCCCGGGCCCCGACGCTCGCCAGTCTCCGCCGACGGGGGATCACCGGGGAAGCGATCACCGAGGCGATGATATCTCTCGGGACGTCGACGAACGACGCCGACCTCTCGATGAGCGTGGTCTACGCGGCCAACCGTGAGCGGATCGACGAGAGGGCCGACCGCGCGTTTCTCGTCCGGGACGGCATCGCAAAGACCGTTATCGGAAGCCCCGAGACGGGCACTCCTCCCGTGCACCCTAACTTCGAGCAGCGCGGCGTCCGTGAGATCCCGGTCAGCGGGGCAGTACGCATCGAACGCGAGGACCTGCCCGCCAATGGCGAGCGTGTCTGGCTCAAGGGCCTGGGATGTGTGCGTCATACTCGGGATGCCTTCGAGTTTCTGGGTGAGGATATCGACGTCGTCCGCGAGGAGGGCGTGCCGGTCGTCCAGTGGGTGCCCGCCGACGACGCACGAGAGCTCCTGCTCAGAACGCCGGAGGGCGACCGGGAAGGGTGGGCTGAGCCGGGCATCGAGGACTATCCCTCCGACGAAGTCGTGCAGTTCGAGCGCGTCGGGTTCGCGCGCATCGATCGACAGAACGAGGACAGGACGGTCGCGTACTTCACACACTCCTGATTCGGTTGGCGAACGACCGTCGTTATCGTTCCCGACGGCAGTGTTCGATCGGTTGGCGAACCCGACCGGTAGCTCGAAAGTGCACGAGAGCGCCGAGAGCTACCCGGAGGAGCCACACAGCGAGTTGGCGCAGGCGAAACGGAGCGGACGAGGAGCAGACGAGGAGGAAGGGAATCAGCGCTCGGTCACGAGGAACTCCTGACCCGGTTCCATCCGGAGGGTCATCGCCGGGGAGAGTGGGGGTTCGCCGTCGGCTTGGTTCTCGCCGAGCCAGTAGAGGTCGTACTCGCGACCGATCGTCGCGAGCGCGAGTTTAGCCTCAAGCAGCGCGAACTCCCGGCCGATGCAGACCCGTGGCCCGCCGCCGAAGGGTGCGTACGCGAAGTCGTGCAACTCGCTTCGCAGGTCGCCCTGCCACCGCGAAGGGCGGAACTCCTCGGGCGCGTCAAAGAATCGCGGATCGCGCTGGATCCGGCGGATCTCCGCGATGACGCGCTCGTCCGCGGGGATTCGGTAGCCGCCCAGAACTACGCTGCGGGTCGTGCGGCGCGGAAGCACGTACACCGGCGGGTACAATCGAAGGGTTTCGGTGACGAGCCGGTCGGTCACCGACAGCTCCCCGACGTCCTCGGCGGTCGGCCGGCCGTCGAGCCGGTCTACCTCCTCCTGGAAGCGCGCTTTGATTTCGGGATCGTTGGCGAGCGCCCAGAACGCGAAGGTCAACAGCGTCGTCGTGGTGTCGTGGCCGGCGAAGAGAATCGTGATCATCTGGTCGCGCAGGCGGTCGTCGGTGAGCATGGCCGACTCGCCGGCCCCGACTTCCTGTAGTCCCACGAGCAACGAGAGCAGATCCTCCGTATCGGCCGGGTCGGTCGGCGGGTCGGCACGGCGCTCCGCGAGCAGTCGGTCGGCCTCCTCGCGGAGCGTCAGCTTGGCCGCTTCGAACCGACGCCGGGCGGGTGTCGGCACCCACGGCGGGAGGAACAGCGAGGTTGGGACGAACCACTCATGCAGGTTCTCGGCCGCGGCTCGGAGGCGCTCGTCGCCGTCGAGTGCCAGTTCGCGACCCAGCACCGTCGCGAACAGCACGTCCAAGGTCATCCCGGTGAGCTCGCGCTGGAGGTCGAAGCGGTCGCCGTCGCTCCAGCAGTCGGTCCGGCGGCGGACCTGCTCGGTGATATCCTCGGCGTGGCCCATCACGCTCTCACGGGCGAACAGCGGTTGGAGCGCCCCGCGCTGTCGACGCCACTGCTCGCCCTCAACGGTGAGTAACCCCTCACCGAAGGTGAGGTCGAAGTCCGCGGACTTCCCGAATGCGTCGCGCTCGCTCACGAGCACTCGCTTCAGGAACTCGGGGTGAGCGAGGTGGAACTCCTCGCCCTGCCCGAGAAGCCGCGTCCGGACCACGTCGCCGCTCTCGTGGGCGCGCCTGCTGAACTCGAGTACGTCGCGCATCTGCCGAGCGACGTGGAGGGCCGGCGGGCCGAGATCGCTCGGATAGGGCGGAAGCGGAAGGCTCTCCGTATCGTTCGTGGCTCCGAGGGGGCCCGACACGGCGGTGGTATCGGTGTTCCGTTCAGATGGTGTCGAGGGAGGTCCGCCGTCGGCGCTCGGGTCCGAGTCCATGCCGAATCGATGGCCCCTTCGAGTATTAAAACGGTGCGTCGCTCCCCGTTAGAAACCGACGAGTGTTTTAAGTTGTGCGCTGCGATGGGTACGACTAGCGATGGCAATCGATACACAGTTCGAGGACAACCGTGAGATCGTCGACGAGCACGACGGCCACGACGTCTGGGGGCCGGTCGAGGAACCCGAGCGGTTGGGCATCCACGGCACGCACGTCGCCGTCGACTTCGACATCTGTATCGCCGACGGAGCCTGTCTCGAGGACTGTCCAGTCGACGTCTTCGAGTGGGTCGATACCCCTGATCACCCCGAAAGCGAGATCAAAGCCGACCCGGCCAATGAAGCTCCAATCGACGTCGATGCCGGTCGAACCGGCCGCGCCTGAATCACAACCGTTTTTATCCCCACCGCTGGCTCCGGTTGCGTTCACGATTCGGCCTCCCTCGGCTTTTTGTGTGGTGTGCTATCGGCGATCAATAACAGGAAAGACTATTAGCGACCGGCAGGTGAACTACCCACACAGGAGTTCGTACACAATGCACACAGTCGTACTGACCAAAGGCGTCCCTGACTTCCGGGAAGGGCAAGTCTCCTTCGACGAAGACGGCCATCTCGAGCGGGGCAAGACACCGACAGTGATGAACCCGAACGACAAACACGCTCTGCGAGCGGCGCTCCAGACCAAGATCCGTAATGGGGGTGACGTCTCGCTGATGAGCATGGGCCCGCCGGGCTATGGCGACGTGCTCAGGGAAGGCATGGAGACGGTCTATGCCGACGACCTGTACTTGGTTTCGGATCGCGAACTCGCCGCCTCGGATACCTGGGCCACGGCGATCACGCTCGCGACTGCCTTGGAGGAGATCGGCGACGTAGATCTGCTCTTTGCAGGCTTCAAAACGGCGGACGGGGAGACCGGCCACACCGGGCCCCAGACCTGCTGGTGTCTCGACTGGCCGATCATCACTCACGTGATCGCCTTAGACGTCGACGAAGAGGAAGGTACCGTGCGGGCCAAACGCCTCGTCGAGGGCGACATCGAGGAAGTCGAGACCGTCGAAGCACCGCTGCCGGCCTGTATCATCGCCGATCCGGAGTTCGCCCCCTCCTACCGGCAGGCCTCCCACCGGTTGGCCCACAAGGATCTCCGTGCGGAAACCGCCGAACGCGCCCAGGACCACGAGGCACACATGACGACCTGGGATCACGAGGCGCTCAATCTCGATCCCGACTACATCGGTCTCGATGGATCGCCGACGATCGTCTCCTCGGTCGATCCGATCCCGAAAGCCCCCGCCGAGCGGGAGGCGACGATGGTAGATCCCGAGGACTCCGAGGGGATGAACGACGTGCTGGAGGCGATGGCACCGTTCGCAGCGGGCGAAGCAGGCGACTCGCGAGCAGCAGGTGACTGACAGTGACCGATCCTAACGACGCGAACGATCCGGACGACACGAGCCAGGACAGCCAGGAGGCAGGCGCCAACGAAGGGAACGTCGCGATCGACGTCGGCGAGCACACCATCGAAGAGCTCGAAACCGAAATCGAGGACGTCGAGGACCCTCGGATGCTCGAAGGACTGCTCGACGCCGAGAAGGACGGCAAACGCCGGCAGGGTGCTCAAGAGGCCATTCAGAAGCGGATGGACGCGCTCTCGCCGCCGGAAGAAGCGGTCGATGCCGAGGTCGAACCCAAGGAAGGCAAGTACCGCGAGAACGCCGAGGAACTGGCCCTCGATCCGAGCGAGTGCGAGATCGCCGACCTCGGTCCGGCACTACAGGACGTCAGCGACCCCGAAGAGCTCGAAGCGATCCGCGAGACCGAAGCCGAAGGAGACGATCGCGATCCGGTGCTCACGCTGATCGACAGCCGGATCGAGAAGGCAGAAGCCGAGGACGAGGACACCGGGGACGAAGAGATCGACCTCGCGGAGATGAGCGTCGCGGACGTGGCGAACGCCGTCCGGGGCATCGACGCGGTCGAAGAACTCGAAGACCTGCTCGATCAGGAGAAGGCGGGCGGGGACCGCGATCCGGTCAAAAAGCAGATCCGCAATCGCATCGAATCCGCTCAAGGCAGCGACGAGGAGATAGAAGAACGGCTCCCGCCCGAAGAGGAACACCCCCATCTCGATCACCCGACGGCAGACAAACAGTACGTCAAGGCCCTGGAAGACGGAGAGTACCGCGATACGTGGGTCTACTGTGAGACACAGGCCGGCGAGCTGATCGACGTTTCCCTGGAGATGCTCGGGAAGGCCCGTGAGCTGATGGACACCTACAACGATGAGTACGACGAGGACGAACGAGTCGTGGCCGTGCTCATCGGCGACGACGTTTCCCGTCACGCCGAGACCTGTATCGCGAACGGCGCGGATGTCGTCGTCTATCACGAGGACAGTAGATTAGAACGATACCAGCACAAGGCCTACTCCGAACTCTTCTGTGATATGGCCCGTTGGGGCGGCGCTCCGCTCGACGGGAAAGGTCCCGACGAGGCCGAGTGGCGCGACTACGACGAGCCTCGATATACAGTGTTTCCGGCGACGAACAACGGCCGGGACCTCTCCGCACAGGTCCAGGCCGAACTCGATTCGGGGCTTGCGAGCGACTGTTCGGGACTCTATATCGAGGATACCGTGATCTCGAACCCCGTCAAGACCGGCCAGCCCGGCGCGAAGAAGGACTTCGAGCGAGTGCTACACATGAAACGGCCCGATTTCTCGGGCTTCGAGTACTCGACGATCCTCTGTCTGGACAACCCGACCCGGGAGTTCCACCCCCAAGGGGCCTCTGTGATCCCGGGGAGCTTCTCAGTGCCCGAGGCCGACGGCGACCGGGACGGTGAAGTAATCGAACACGATCTACGCATCGACGAGGAGTGGCTACGAGTATCGGTCACCGACTACGACCGGATCGACGAAGGCGTCGATCTCACCGGCAAGGACGTGATCGTCTGTATGGGTCGGGGCATCGGCGACGACCCGACCGGCGGCATGGAACTCGGGCTCGAACTGGCTGACGCCTTCGAGAACGCGGACGTCGGCGTCACCAGAGGCATCGTCACCGGCTCCTATCAGTTCGACGGCCACGTCAAGCAGTACACCGAAGAGGACCGCCAGATCGGCGAGACGGGCCAAATTGTCGAACCCGACGTCTACGTCGCCGCGGGCGTCTCGGGGGCGATCCAGCATAAGGTCGGCATGGACGATTCCGAGACCGTGATCGCGATCAACACCGACCCCGACGCACGGGTCCGGGATTTCACTGATTACTTCATCGAAGGCAACCTGTTCGATGTCCTCCCGACGCTGACCGAGGCGGTAGAAAGCGGCAATCTCGGCGTCGAAGCGGTCGCCGCGGACGGGGGCGCGCGGACCGACGGTGGCAGAGAGACGGACGATAGTCGAGGAGTCGGCGGTGAGCGAGACGGAACGAAGGGGAACGAGAGATGAGTACACGCAACGGGCAGGGCGGCGGCGAGGAGTACGAACACTACGAGGCGGTCGTCGTCGGCTGTGGACCCGGCGGGGCGGCGGCAGCGGCGACGCTCACGAGGAACGGCGTCGAGACCCTGGTATTGGAGCGGGGCGCTGAGGCCGGCTCGAAGAACGTCTCCGGGGGTGTGATCTAC
>PXRJ01000045.1 GCA_003021705.1 Halobacteriales archaeon QS_3_64_16 | reverse complement strand
TTCGAGCCACGCTTCCAGCCGAACTCGATACCGGTGAGCGTCCCGACGGTGAGGTTAATGAGATAGGCGGTACCGAACAGCACGAGCGTTCGGGGCAAGCGCCGGAAGATGATGTCCGTTACCGGCTCCTGGCCGGTGAGCGAGTACCCGAAGTCGAGCATCATGTAGCTACTGACCCACTTCAGGTACTGGACCCACAACGGTTCGTTCAATCCGTACTGTGCCCTGAGATTGCGGATGTCGGCAGCGTCCAGGTTCGGGTTCAGTAATCGCGAGGCGATATCACCGGGCATCGCCTTCAGCAGTAAGAACAGCAGCGTCAGCAGTGCCCAGAGAACGACTATCGATACGAGGATTCGTTTCGCCAGATATCGGCCACTGATTCGTGTCGCCATAGTACTGTGTTCTGCCGTGCGAGTCACCGACCCACACGATTTGTGATGCTCCCGGCTACTCAATCGTCGTTGATAAACGTTGTGAATCGCGGGACGGCGTAGCCTTCCGACGAGCGAATCGCACGGCTACCGTCGGCTCGATCGAGGTCGGGAACCTCACCGGAACGATCGCCTGGCTCGCCGGGCGTTCAGGCCTGACGGATGTTGAGCCAAGTAAAGACGTTCGTCACGCCGCCGACGACCGGGACCCGGCCGGTGTATTTCGTCGTGACCGGCTGGAGGACGCGCTCATTGTACGCGATGTTCGTCGGGGCGTCGCTGTAGATCTGCGCGAGCACCTTCTTCACGATGGGTTTGCGTGGTTCGAACTCCATCAGCGACCCCTGCTCGTTGATGAGGTCGTCGGCGTCGGTGTAGCCCATTGCGTTGAACAGCTGGGCGTCCGAGGAGCCGTCGAGGTCGGCCCCCTCGCTGCTGTAGAACTGTGTGTAGTGGTCATTGGCCCAGGCCAGGCTCGTCCAGCCCATCTCGTACATGTCGAAGTCCTCGTTGGCGTAGATCTTCGGGAGCTGGGAGTTGAAGGACTGAACGCTCTTTGCGACCGGAATGCCGACCGTCCGGAGCGCGCCGACCCAGGTGTTCATCAGCTGTGCACCCTTGGGCGAGGTCGAGGGTGGGTTGAAACTCATCTCGAGAGGACCCTGGCCGGCCTCGCCGTTGTTGTTGGTGTGTGCCTGACCGATCGGTTCGCCGTCGACGTAGATCGCCTGTCCGTCGGGCGAGTTGACTTTCTCGAACTGGGCCTCTCCGAGCGAGTAGTCGTATTTCGCCTGAGGATTGTCGATGAGGAACGATCGGGCCGCATCGACGCCCGACTGGCCGATGTTGAAACTGCCTGTCTGACCGGGGAAAGACAGATCCGGAACAGGAATTTCATCGAAGCTTCCACCGGTCTCTAACGGTTCGGGTGGTCGCCAGCTCTCGAAGGCGGTCGGCGTCGCCCAGGTCCCTTTCTCCGCGCCGATCCCCTTGAAGAGGGTCTCGACGGTCCACTGTTTGTCCTGCATCTTGTTGAGCAGTTGGCGGAAGGCCGGGTCGTCCAGTGGTTTGCGACGGACGTTATAAGAGATGTGGGCGTAGCCGTCATCCTGGGACTCGATGACTTCGAGATTTCCCTTGTTCGTCGCCTGAGCGGCCTTCTCGACCTGGATCCCATCGTAGGTCTGGTCGATGTCCCCGCTGAGCATCGCCTGGTTGAGCGCGCTCTCCGAGCCGAAGACCTCAACGCGCAGCGCGTCGATGAACGGTCCTCGCTCGTCGAGGAAATCGTAGGAACTGTTCCAGGGCGTCGCGTTCTCCTTGCGACGGCTCAGTTCGTACCAGTTCTCCCAGTTGAAGTCCTGTAGCTCGAACGGCCCGGAGCCGACGATACCCTCCTCCGTGTTGCGCGGGGTGTACTTCTTGTAATCCGAGACGTTCTTCCAGACGTGTTTTGGTAGAAAGACGTTGCCGAGGATATCCGTGAGCCAGGCCCGATCTTTCTCCGAAAGGTAGAAGTTGACCGTCGTTCCGTCCGGACTGTCGACCTCGACGCTCTCGACCGAGGAAAACTGTGAGGCCGCGATCGTCCCCGCTGCTTCCTGTTCGGTAACGTACTCGACGGTGAACTTGAAGTCCTCGGCGGTGACCTTCTCCCCGTCGTTGAAGGTCAGATCGTCGCGCATCTCCGCGACGATGGTTGGCCCACTGCCCTCTATGTTCTCGGGCATGACTTCCCAGTTCTCGAACCCGCCCGGGATCGGTCTCCCGCTTTCGGGATCCGAGTAGGTCCCAAAGGTGTAGATGTTATCGAGCATGACGTTCGCATAGGCCGTGCTCGACGAGAGGACGTTGAGGCTGTTCGGCGGCGAGGCCATCCCCATGACGGGCTTGCCGCCCATCTTTACTTGTTCGGAGGTTTGGGTGTCCTGGGAGGTGTTCTGGCCGCCACCACCCTGACCGCTTCCGTTGCTGCCGCCACCACCGTCGCCACCGCCGCCACCCAGACAGCCGGCGAGCCCGGCGGCAGCACCGGCACCCACACCAGTGAGGAACTTTCGGCGATCGATACGAGTTGAACGTTCGAGGTTGTCTTCGCGTGCCATAGTTCGCGATACGACGTGCGGGGACGATCCGCACGGTTGATCGCACTCGAATACGCGACAGTATAAGCTTTGGGCTGTATTTGCCTACTGACCGTTCTTCGACGGCGATCCGAGATGGGGTCGTTCATCGGCGAGCGTGGATGAAGGGCTTTTCAAGGCCGGCCGACTAGAGGCGCTGGAATGAGCAGTGCTCTGTTCATCGTAAGCGAGGAGGGGTACTGGGGCGAGGAATGTACGGAACCGCTGACGACCCTCAGCGACGCAGGCGTCGATATCACGGTCGCGACGCCGAGCGGCAATCCACCAGTCGTCGACGAGCGGTCGGTCAATCCCGACCAGGTCGGCGAGGAGACCGCCGAACGCGTCCGAGAGATCGACGCAACCGATGATCGGCTCAACGCCCCGATCCCGATCGCCGAGGCCGACGCGACCTACGACACGGTCGTTTTTCCCGGCGGCCACGGCACCGAGTGGGACATCAACCAGGACCGTCACGCCCGCTCGCTGCTCGCCGAGACGATCGCCAACGGTGATAAGGCTCTCGTGGTCTGTCACGCCGTCGGCATCTTAGGATTCACTTGGGGCGATTCGGAAGGACGGATCGTCGAAGGCAAGGACATCACCGGCTTCCCGAACGAGTGGGAGGAAGGCATCGTCGACGAGGCAGACCGGATGCCAGACGGTCGAAAGTTGCCCTACTGGGTCGAGGACGAAGTCAAGCAGGCCGGTGCGAACTGGGACGCCGAACTCGACGCCGACACCAGTGTCACGGTCGACGGCGACCTGATCACCGCTCGCGGTCCGGGCTCCTCGGCCGAGGCCGCCGACGTGTTGCTCTCCGAACTCGGCGTCGAAGCACCCGCGTAAAGCCGGCGTCCGAACGCGATCGCTTCTTTTCGCAGCAAATAGGACGGCGAAGCACCCGCCCTGTCGGTCGCACTGGAACTCGCGATCGGCCGAGGACCGACCGGCAGGGAGTAGCTTCTCGGTATCGAGGCAGGGTCTCACTCCCGATGGACGCGCCAGGTGAGCAGGCTCTCGAGGACGTAATTCAGCAGCGCCCCCACGCCGATCCCGACGACGTTTGCGAGTACGTACCAGACGCCGAGTTCGGTGAGCACGAGCAGAACGCCGGTCGCGACCGCGACGCCACCGAGACGAACGAGATTCGAGGTCAGGACGCGCCGGGCGAGGTCACGGATCCCGCCCGTCCCCCACTCGGCGAAGGTAACGCGCTCGTTACAGGCGAACATCAAAAGGATCGCGGCCTCGGCGCTCGCGAGCTTCGCGGTCCCGAGCGGAACGCTACCGAATCCATAGAGGACGATCAACAATCCGTTGTCGAACAGCGCGCCGAGAACGCCGATCGAGAGGAACTGGCCCAGACGGACGCCCGACCGGAGCGCGGCCGCTCGTCGGCGGACCCCCGCGAACCGCGAGGTCCTGCCCTCGTGAGTGCCGTCCGTCCGTTCGATGGCGTCTGTTCGTCCGGTGGCGTCCCTCTCGCGATCGGCGGGCGGCTCTTTCGGTGAGTGCGTCGCGCCCGACCCGTCGGTCTCGACACCAGGGTCCTGTTCGGCGGACCCGGACGATCTGGGGGAGTCTGAGGACCCGGACAGTCCGGCGGACCCCGAGGAGCCGGCGGCGTCGAGCGCGTGCCGATCCATGGTTCGAGGCGCGGTCCCACGAGCAAAAGGGTTGAGAAACGTCGTGCTACCCAGGGAGCCGACCAGCCGATATTTAGGCGTGCTGTACCAGTAGGCCCTATGACCGAGTTCGACCCCGAGCGCTTCGAGAACAAGTACGCCGAGTACTTCCCCGAGCTCCAGACCGCCTACCGGGAGGCCTTCGAGGCGATGAACGATCGGTACGACTCGGAGCTGGTGCATGGAATCGACCAGCAGATCCTGAACGAATCCGAGCCGTTCTACGAGGGCGACGGCCAGTTCCGCGTCGAACTGCCCGAGAATCCGACCGATCGGGTCACGGCCATCGTCGTTGAGGACGAGAAACTACAGCAAGTACTCGATATCTACGTTTCGACGATCGAGGAGGAACTCCGGGCCGTCTTCGGCTTCGAAGACGGTGGCGCTGGGGACGACAGTGAGGGAGGGACCGGCGAGTCCCACCAGCAAGCCTAAGACGGGCCAGCCCCAACCTCGGGGTATGAGTGAAACAGAGGCCCGACGCGGCGAGGACGAACTGCGAGAAGAAGTGTCGAACTTCCTGCGCCGCAACTTCCCCCAGATCCAGATGCACGGCGGGAGTTCCTCGATCACCCACCTCGACGCCGAGTCGGGAGAGGTCAGCGTGCAGCTCGGCGGCGCGTGTTCGGGCTGTGGCATCTCGCCGATGACGATCCAGGCGATCAAGGCCCGCATGACCCAGGAGATCCCCGAGATCAACCAGGTCAACGCCGACACCGGTATGGAAGGCGGCGGCATGGGTGGGGAAGGCGGCATGGGCGGTATGGAGCCATCGTTCCCCGGCGAGACCACCGAGGACGACGAGGGCCCCCAGGCTCCCTTCTAAACCGACGACCACGTCGTTCGATCACACTTTTTGTGCGCGATGGCCAGTCATCGAGTGCTGCGTCCGTTACTCTCAGCCAGCAGAGGGTACGTCGGCACCGGCAGACCTCGGTCGGCGTCACGGTAGTTGGGTCGACCGACCCTCAGGCCGACCGATATCGCTCGCGTACCGTCGCGAACAGCAGCCACGCTCCACAGGCGAGCAGCGCGATCGCGTTCAGCAGTTCGGGCGTCCCGACCCACGCCGGTAGGATGAACTTCGCGAAGGAGACGTATTCGGTCACGGTGCCGACGATCGGGGCGTCCTCGAAGCGACTCTCGGCCGTGTCGCCGACGACGGGCCCGGCGCTCTCCTCGGGGACACCCACCTGATCGGCGCTGTAGGGAAGGGCAACGCCCTGATACTCCCAGACGATCGTGCCGTTCGGAGCGACCTCGATCACCCGGTCGTTGACCGAGTCCGTAATCAGGGTATCGCCGTCAGGGAGACGATCGGCGTCACGGGGCCAGGTGAGAACCGCTTTGCCGCCGAACTTCCAGCCGATAGTGCCCTCGGGATCGACCTCGAGGATCCGCTGGTTCTCCGAGTCGGCGACCAGTATCGTCTCGCCGTCCGCGAGCCGGTCGGGGTTGTGCTGCTCGTAGAGCAAGCTGTGGTTGCCGGGCCGGCCATAGACCTCGACTACCTCTTTGGACTCGCGGTCGACCTCGATCACGCTATCGAAGTTTCGGACCGAGAGCTGGAAGTTCCCGTTAGGGAGACGGTCGATATCGTTCATGTGCGTCCAGTCGGCCTCCCCGCCCGGATTGGGGTCGCCGCCGTACGTCTCGTAGAACTCGCTACCGGGCGCGAGGTGTCTGTCTGCCTTCCACTCCCAGACGATCTCCCCTGCGCGATCGACGACGAACGCGCGGTCGTTACCCATGTCGACGATGGCGGTGTTGCCGTTGGGAAGGCGATCGGCGTCGTGGACCTCGTGGTGGGTGATGTAGGCGTCGTACCAGCTGTACTCCCAAAGAACCTCCTTCGAGCCGTAGTCCAGCTCCTGAACCCGGTTGTAGACGCAGTGATCCGGGGCGACGTCGAGAACGCGATCGGGACACTCCGCCGCCGGGAGCCGGGTCGCGACTGCGACCTGGACGTTGCCACTCGGGAGTACTTCGGCGTCGAAGACTCGTGAGTTCTCGGGGGCGTACTCCCAGACCACCTCGCCCGCGGGCGTGACCTCGATCAGTTTGCCATTGTTGCGGTAGCTCTGGGAACTGATGAGCGTGTTTCCGGGCGTCGGGGCCTCTTTCGCGGCGTTCGACGCGTCTTCCTCGGCCGACACCGCGCCGCCGGCCCCACCGATGCCATCGATACCACCAGCCACACCGAGGGCGGCTTGAACGCCGAGCGAGAGCGCGAGGAGCAGGCAGAGTGCAGCGAGATACGTCCGTGCCGTCCGGCGACCCATACCTTCTCCGAGGGGGCCCCGCTCCTAAGCGTTTCTACCCGATGGAGCGAGCTGAGGGCACGGGCCCGATCAGAGCGCTTCGAGCAGGCCGATCGCGGCCGCCGCCAGCAGCGTCTCGAAGACGAGCGTGCCGAGCGCCGAGAGGGCAATGAACTTCCGACCGTCCATCTTCGCGAAGCCCGCCGGGACGGTGAGCATCCCTCTGGTGAACGGAAGGGAGTTGCTCACCGGGACGACGAATGGGCCCCAACGATCGAACCACCCATCGAAGCGATCGAGACGGGCCTCGCTCACCCGGAACCACCGCTTGCCGAGCAGGTACTCCCGGCCGCCGCGTTTCGCGAGCACGAACAGGAGGTACTGGCCGATCGTCGCGCCAAGCACTGCGACCGCGATTATCGCGGCGTTTTCGGCGAGCGTGCCGCCGATCAGTAGTACCGACCCTGGGACGATCGCTTCGCTCGGCATGATATACATCAACATCGCCCCCTCGAGCACGAAGATCCCCAGTAGCGCAATGTAGGCGAGCTCGGAGGTGAGCAGATCGCGGAGGAAGGCAGGCATCTGTGAGAGCTGGGCGACCGCCGTGAGCATTACCGATCGATACCCCGGTAGTTAATTAGATCCTTTCGACTCGTACCGGCTCCCCCCGCACGGCACTCGGTGGGGGCATCGCGAGGCCACGAAGCCGAGAGGCGAGAGTACCGATAGGAGCCGTACGCGACGGATGGCTGGGCTCGCTTTTTCCGCCGGCCGCAGGGAGTATCCTTATGCGAGTCGCCTCGATAGCTTCGGGTAATGACCGCCCGGTACGCGCGACGCGAGTTCCTCCGAGCGGGTGGGGCCGCGGGGCTCGCCGGTCTGACGGGGCTGGCGGGGTGTACGGCCGGCGGGCGATCACACGACCCGCCGGTCGACATCAGAGGGGCGTTGTATCTCCCTACACGGGCGTACAACACCTACCAGATGTGGCACGGCTACGACCGGTCGGTGATCGAGCGCGACCTGGAGTACGCGAGTCGGCTGAACCTCAACGCCATCCGCACCTGGCTCAGCTACGAACACTGGCAGGAGTCCCCCAATGAACACGCGGCGGCGATCGCACACTTCCTCTCGGCGGCCGAGGAACGCGGGATCAATGTGCTTTTCGGCCTCTTCGAGGGCGTCGGCGTCGACGCGACCCCCGAGCGATTGGCGGATCGGAACCCCAGAAGCGCGCGGGCGATCCGCTCGCCCGCGCTCTCGGTAGCTCGCGATCCCGAGCAGTGGGACGAACCCAGGGAGTTCGTCCGCTGGTTCATGGATCACCATCGAAGCGACGACCGCCTACTGGGTATCGAAGTGATGAACGAGCCGGGGTGGCTCGGCGCGCAGAAAGCCTTCGCCCGCGAGATGTTCGCGGTGATGAACGGCGAGGCCGGAAGCGTGCCCCTGACCGTGGGCTCGACTAGTCTCGCGAACGACGCCGATTACGCCGACTGGGGGTCGGAGCTCCACCAGTTCCACTACAATTTCCCGAACAACGCGGGGATCTACCGCCGGCTGCTCGCGGAGGCCGAAGACGTCTCGAAAACGACTGGCAAACCGAGCTGGCTCACCGAGTGGCAACGCACCCGCTCGGGCAGTGGCTTTGCCGCGCCGATTTCCGGCGATGAGTGGCAGCCGAACTACGAGACGCTCGCGCCCACGATCCGAAAGGCCGGCACTGGCAATTTCTTCTGGTCGCTGATGGTGAAACCCGCCTACGTCCTCGTCCAGCGGCGCAAAGGGGTCCTGTCTGGGGTGTTCCACGAGGACGGTGCGGTCTGGGATCTCGGGGACGCCCGGGCGCTGAAAGCGATGTCCGGTGACCGAACCTTCGAGGCCCGAGAACGGAAGGAGTGGCCCGAGTGGGCCGCCGCCGCGAACACCCGCGGTAACGGCCAGTAGCAGTCAGCAGGAATCGATACTCCGCCGTGGCGTTCCGACGGCCGGTATTCGTCTGAGTCGCGTTCCGCTATAGTCTTGCTCGGATCGCCGCTACACGAGACCTCACAGGAGCGTCCAGACGTCGCCGTAGTCCAGATCGCTGTCGCCGTCGAGATCGAGCATCTCGCGCTGGTTCGCATGGAGATTGCCGACGCCGACGGCCTCCGCGTTCACGACGCCGAACAGCGAGACCGCGTCGTAGAGGCCGACCTCCCGATCGCCGGTCACGTCCTCGTAGCGTCCATCGCCGTCCGGGTCGAGCGGCGGGCCGACCGTGACCCGCTGGCCGAAGAGATCGATGGCCGTCAGCTCGTCGTAGATGCCGGTTCCGTAGTTGTCCTCGAGGGTGTTGCCCTGGAGGGCGGCGAGCGTCGATCGCGTCACGCGAACCCCGATCAGGTTCTCGCTGGCCGCGTTGTCGATCACACGAGTCCCGGTCGCGTTCTCGATCCCGAGGCCGATGGCATTGTTCTCGGCAGTGACGTTGCGGAGGGTACCATCACGGACGTCGCGATGCCAGACGCCTTTGTGCCAATCCGAGACAGTGAGATTTCTGACCGTGACGTTCTCGGTCGGAGCCGGGGAGCCGACGTAGACGCCGACGGAGTCGGTGACGCCGATGCCGTCGATTCGGTGGCCCGCTCCCTCCAAGACGACGTCGCTCGTGTTGATCCAGAGGCAGTTCTGTGAGGTGCGGGTCCCCTGGCTATTGGTAATGTTTCGTGTCAGGACGTATTTTCCGGGCTCTTCGATCGTCCCACAGCCGTCGACCGACCTCGCGCCGGCCTCGCTATGAGAGCTCAGGCCCCCACCGATACCGGCGGCGTCCGGTTCGGCCGCGCCACTGGAGCCGCCCCCGGCACCGATCCACGCGCCGAGACCCCCGACCGGGCTCCCGGCGAGTAGATCCGACACCCCGACCCCCGAGACGAGACTCGCGGCGAGGGCTATCGAGAGGATCAGGGCGAACCCGATCGCGAGGCGGGACCGCTCCTCGCCAACCATATTCGTCCGGTAGGTAAGCGATCGTTTATACTTGTTCGTCCGCTGATCGGCGGGGGAAAACCAAGTGGAAGCAGAGGAACGGAGGGGAGTAGCGAGCGGTACTGGGCGGCGACTGGGACACTGATCGGGGTCTTTATTCCCGTCGATGGCGAGCGTCGGGTATGGATCGTCACGCGCCGGGGCAAAACGTCGTGTTCGTCGTCATGGACACGGTTCGAAAGGACCGGCTGTCGGCCTATGGGTACGATCGTCCCACGACGCCCGGTCTCGAGGCCTTCGCCGAGGAGGCACGCCGTTACGAGGAAGCCGTCGCCCCGGCGCCCTGGACGCTGCCGGTACACGCCTCGATGTTCACCGGATTGTACCCGAGCCAGCACGGCGCGACCCAGGAAAACCCCTATCTCGAGGGCGCGAGTACCCTCGCCGAGTCGCTCTCGGGAGCGGGCTACGCTACTGCCTGTTACTCCTCGAACGCCTGGATCACCCCCTATACGCGGTTGACCGACGGCTTCACCCACCAGGACAACTTCTTCGAGGTGATGCCCGGCGACGTGCTCTCGGGGCCACTCGCCAGGGCCTGGAAGGTAATGAACGACAACGAAACCCTCAGAACGCTCGCCGACGGGCTGGTGAGCCTGGGCAATCGCGCCCACGAGTACTTCGCCGGGGGCGAGGGGGCGGACTCGAAGACCCCGGCGGTGATCGATCGAACCATCGAGTTCGTCGCCGAGTCCCAGCAGCCCTATTTCGCGTTCGTCAACCTGATGGACGCCCACCTACCCTACCACCCGCCCGCAGAACACAAAGCGGAGTTCGCCCCCGGTGTCGACTCGAGTACCGTCTGTCAGAACTCCAAAGAGTTCAACTGCGGGGCGCGGGATATCGGCGAGCGAGAATGGGAGGCGATCCGGGGGCTGTACGACGCCGAGATCCGCCACGTTGATAGCGAGATCACCAGACTGTTCGAGTGGCTGCGCGCGAACGACGAGTGGGAAGACACCTTAGTCGTCGTCTGTTCGGATCACGGCGAGTTGCACGGCGAACACGACCTGTATGGCCACGAGTTCTCGATCTACGATCCCCTGGTGAACGTCCCGCTCATGATCAAACACCCCGAGGTAGAACCCGGCATCGATACCGAGACTCAGGTCGAACTGCTTGATCTCTATCACACGGTACTCGATCACACAGGTAGCGAGGCCACTTCTGGGGGGACGCCGCTCGATCGGGATCGGTCGTTGCTCTCGGGTAGCTATCGAGAGTTCGAGGGCGCCGCGAATGCCTTCGTCGAGTACTACCGGCCCGTCGTCGAGCTCAATCAATTAGAGAGCAAAGCCGACGCCGCCGGCATCGATCTCGACCGGAACTCCCGTTTCTACTCCCGGATGCGCGCGGCCCGTCGTCCCGCCGGGAAGTACATCCGGAACGAGCGCATCGCCGACGAGGCCTACCGGCTCGACGCCGATCCCGGCGAGACCGAGGACCTATTGAGCGAGGGCAGTGCCGTGAACGGCAGCGACGCGGACGACAGTGGCGACGATGGCGACGCGGACGGCGAGATCGAAGCGATCGAGGGCGCTCTTCGGGAGTTCGAGGCCCGCGTCGGCGGCTCGTGGGACGAGGTGAGCGAGGAGGACGTTCTCGACGACATGGGCGAGGACGCCAAACGTCGGCTCGAGGATCTGGGCTACATCGAGTGACGGCTATCGTCGTTTGCCGCCGTTAGTTCCTTTCCGTTCGAGTCGACTGAAACCTCGACGGGACTCATCGCAAGTTGCGCTCACGCTCCCAGGCACGAACGAGATCCCGAAGCGTCTCGGTGATCGGGACCGGTTCGTTCGCCCGATCGGCGACATAGCCCGAGATGGCCTCGATCTCGGTGCGCCGTTCCTGCTGTACGTCCTGTAACATCGAGGAGTCGTTTCCGGCGGTGGTCTCGAGCACGTCTTCGAGCGCTGTGAGCGCCCGGTCCTCGGGCAGGTCGACGCTTCCTTCCCGTGCGACGCGGGCGGTCTCGCGGGCAGCGCCGGTCGCGAGGCGGTGGGCTTCGCCGGTTCGGAGCGCGCCGTTCGGGGCCCGCGAGAGGGCCGTCACGGGATTGATCGCGGCGTTGACCGCGAGTTTCTCCCAGAGCCGTTCGGTCATGTCCTCGGCGACCGTCGCCTCGATACCCGCCTTCCGAAAGGCCGCTCCCACCCGATCGGCGACGGCGTGGTCGATGCGGTTGACGCGACCAGTGCCGTCGGCGCGGTCGTCATGGTCCCTCGCTTTGGACCGTCTTTCGGGGAGCGCCCCGAGAACGACCTCGCCGCGGCCGGTACACTTGACGACGCCGGGCTCACGGTACAGCGCGCCGTACGTACAGGTGCCGGCGAGCACCCGATCGAGTTCGGTTCGGAGGACGTCCTCGTTGCCCATCCCGTTCTGCAAGGAAAGCACACAGTCGGCCCGACCGGATAGTGCCCGGGCCGCGCTATCGGTATCGAAGGCTTTGGTCGTGAGGACCGCTAGATCGGCTTCGGGTGGGCCATCGGTCCGAGCGTCGGGATAGGTCCTGAACTCACACTCACCGACGATTTCGAGCCCGGATCGGCGTATCGCCTTCACGTGGGGGTTGCGGCCGAGAAGCGTGACGTCGTGAGCCCGGGTGAGGCATCCGCCGATCAGGCTGCCGAGACTGCCCGCACCGAAGACGACGATCTCCATCGAGTCGGTGTACTCGCCGATCGGCATCAAAGCCGCCGGTTCGAGGACGCGTTCGAAGGATTCAGTATCGACCGGCTTTGATAAGAAGATATGAGCGAGGGTAAGGACGACGGCGGGGTGAGCCGGCGATCGTTCCTCCGGACGGCCGCCGGGACGGCGACCGCTGCGGGCGCGACCGGCACTGCTGCCGCACAGGAAGGCGGGAGTAACGGAAGCGGCGGTGGTGGCAGTGGCAACGAAAGCGGTGGCGGCGGGGG
>PXRJ01000044.1 GCA_003021705.1 Halobacteriales archaeon QS_3_64_16 | reverse complement strand
CTGCCCTCTCGGAAAACGGCAAAGCGACGCTTCGGGGTGAGCAGGTCGGGTTCGTCTTCCAGACGTTCAACCTGATGCCTCGGCTCACCGCGAGCGAGAACGTCGCGCTCCCGATGGTCTTTCGGGACCGCTCCCGGGCCGAGCGCGTCAAGCGCGCTAAGCACTTACTTACCCAGGTCGGCCTCGGCGACCGGCTCGAGCACCAGCCGACCGAACTCTCAGGGGGACAGCGCCAGCGCGTCGCGATCGCCCGCGCGCTCGCGAACGACCCCGAGATCATCCTCGCGGACGAACCCACCGGCAATCTCGATACCGAGACCGGCAGCGAGATTCTAGAACTATTCGAGGAGCTGTACGACGCCGGCAACACGATACTACTGGTGACCCACGAGCGCCCGGTCGCCGAACACGCCGATCGTATCGTCCACCTCCGGGACGGGCAGGTCGAGGCGATCGAGGCGATCGAGCACCCACGACGGGCGAGCGGGACCGCCACCGCCGCTGACACCGATACCGATACCCCGGTTGAGGCCGAGACCGGAACCGGGAGTGCTGCCGGCTGGAATACATCGGATTCGATGGTGGGCGCGGACGGCAATAACAGCGACGACGGCGACGATACCGAAAGCGGGGCCGGCGGGACGGAAGCCGGCGACGGAGAAGGAACGTTCCTCTTCGACGCCGGGTCCGAACACGCCGACGGCGATAGCGAGCGCGCCGACTCGGAGCCCGGTACCCGCGGAGGTCGCTGAATGGACGTCGGCGAGTCGCTGCGGATGAGCTGGCGCTCGATCCGGGGCCACAAGCTCCGATCGACGCTCACGACGCTCGGCGTGATCATCGGGGTCGCGGCGGTGATCGTCTTCGTCACACTGGGAGTGAGCCTCCAGGCCGACGTCGTCGGCGAGGTCACCGGCCCGCAAGAGCCCGTGATGAGTACCTGGGTCGCCCCGGACCAGGGCGGGCCGCCCGGCAGCGGTGCCCAACCCGTCTTCACCGCAAGCGACGTCGACCGACTGGAAAACACCTCCGGGGTTAGCGAGGTGATCCCACGAGGCCAGGTCGCAACCGCGGGGCTCTCTCAGGGTGCCCAAGCGACCGGGTTCGGCGGGGTAACGGCCACGCCGCCGGCCTTCTTCGAGGCGAGCCAGATCGCCGAGGGCCGGATCTACCGAACCGGCGAACCGGAAGTGGTTCTGAACGAAGCCGCCGCGGCGCTGTTCCAGCCCAACGCCTCGGTCGGCGATCAGTACACGCTCGCGCTCGCGGACGGCCGGACGTTCGAGGTCAGCGTCGTCGGAATCTTAAATAACTCCGCGGCCGGCCCCGTCGGCAGCTTCGGGGACCAGGCCCCACAGGTCTATGTCCCCACCGATCCCTTCTATAGCGTCACCAGAGAGGTGCCGGGGACCGATCGTGAACAGAACGTCTATCCGTTCCTGACGATCGAAGCCCAAAATTTCTCGGCGCTCGGTCCCGCCCAGGATCGAGTACAGGCCTATCTCGCCAATAGCTCCGACGCTCGGCAGCTAAAGCCCCAGTCCTACGTTTTTAATGTGCAGACGAACGAGCAACTGCTCGATCAGATCGAGGAGATCATCTCGACGTTCACGGATTTCATTGTCGGGATCGCGACTATCTCCCTGCTCGTCGGCTCGATCGGCATCGCGAACATCATGCTCGTGAGCGTCACCGAACGCACCCGGGAGATCGGCATCATGAAAGCCACCGGCGCGCGCCAACGGGACATCCTCCAACTATTCATCACCGAAGCCGTTCTCTTAGGGGTGATCGGCGCGCTGCTGGGCGCCGTGGTCGGGGCGATCGGCGGCTACGCCGCGACCGCCTACGCCGAGATCCCCCTCACGCTCGATCCCCAGCTGTTCGCCGGGGCGATCGCCGTCGGGATCACCGTCGGGGTGCTCGCGGGGGCCTATCCCGCCTGGCGAGCCGCCAAAACGGACCCGATCGACGCGCTGCGTTACGAGTGACCGACCGGGTGACCGGCGGGAGCCGACACACACCATTGTTCCGATCGTCGGTGATCGACGCTCCCGGTCGATTTGTCGTGGTAACGGGTGACAAAGTATGAGTATCGGGCCACATCTCTGGCGGGCATGGCACCGGAAACCTATGGACTAATTAGTCTGCTCCCGGCGCTGTTGGCGATCGTACTCACGCTTGTCACCCGGCAAGTAATCATCTCGCTGTTCGCGGGCATCTGGGTCGGGGCGACGATCATCGTCGGTTGGAACCCGATCGGTGGCGCGGCGCGCAGCCTCCAGTTCGTTATCGACAACGTCACCGCCTCCTTCAATATCAAGCTCCTCCTGTTTACCTTCCTCATCGGCGCGATGCTCGGGATGATCTTTCTGTCAGGTGGGATGGGCGCGCTGGCCGAACGGATCGCCGCCCGCATCCGGACCCGCCGGCAGGCCGAAGTCGGTACCTCGGTACTGGGCATGCTCATCTTCGTCGACTCGTATGCCAGTACGATGATCACTGGGTCGGTCATGCGCCCGATCACCGATCGCTTCGACATCAGCCGGGAGAAACTGGCTTACATCCTCGATTCGACCACCTCGCCGACCGCAAGCGTCGCGGTCGTCTCGACCTGGCTCGGCTTCGAGATCGGGCTGATCGCCCAGCAGTTCGAGAACTTGGGGATTGAGACCGACCCGTTCGTCATGTTCATTCAGTCCATCCCCTACCGGTTCTACAGCCTGCTGGCGATGGCGCTCGTGTTCGTGGTCGTCCTTGCGGGCTGGGATTTCGGCCCGATGCAGCGCGCCGAGCACCGAGCCAGCCGGGAGGGAAAGCTGGTGCGCGACGACGCCAACCCCCTCTTGGAGACCACCGAGGACGACATCGAAACCCCCGAGCACGTCGACCCGCGGTGGTGGTACTTCGCCGCGCCGATCGTCGCGCTCGTGTTCATGACCGCCTTCGGCCTGTGGTTCTCCGGCGGGGGCATGCAGGGCCGGTCGTTCGTCGAGACCCTACAGAACGCCGATACCGCGAACGCAATCCTCTGGGCCTCGTTTTCGGCCTGTGGGGTGATCCTCGCGATCCTCATCGGTCACGCGCGCATCGCGCTCGACGACGTGAGCGACTCGATCTTCGAGGGATTTAAGATGGTGATCTTCCCGGTGGCGGTCCTCTCGCTGGCCTGGAGCATCGGCGCGGTGAGCTAGGCGCTGGGAGTGGGACCCTACGTCGTGAGCGTCGCGGAGGGCGTCATCACGCCGGGCGTCCTGCCGGCGATCATTTTCGTCAGCGCGGCGATCATCAGCTTCTGTATCGGCACCTCCTGGGGGACGATGGGGATCATCTTCCCCGTCGCAATACCCTTAGCCTTCGAAATCGGGGCCCCGCTGCCCGTCGCGATCGGCGCGATCCTTACCGGCTCGTTGTTCGGCGATCACTGCTCGCCGGTCTCCGATACGACCGTCATGTCGAGTATGTTCGCTGGCAGCGATCACGTCGATCACGTGAATACCCAGATCCCCTACGCCCTGCTTGCCGGGGCCATCGCGACGGTACTCTTCCTGATCGGCGGCGTCGGGGCCTCGATTCCGTCGTGGCCGTACTCGGCCTCGGCCTCGTACTCCTCGTCTCGGGGGCGTATCTCCTCTCCGAGCACCTCAAGGTCGCTACTGCGACGGTCTTTGGCTCGCGGTAACGTCGCCAGCCGCTCGATCACAGAGTCTGGGTGACCGAGACCGGGAAAACTCCGCTCTCAGTCCTCGACTGCGCCGTCCTCCCAGCCCTCGCTGACGACCCGGTCGTCGGGAACGCCTAGCTCGTCGAGGTGTTCTTTCGTATCGACGACCATCTGGGGCACGCCACAGGTGTAATATCGTCGGCTCTCGGGGTCGTCTACGTACTCACTGAGGTGCTCTTGGACGTGGCCGGTCGGACCGTCCCAGTCTTCCTCCGAGAGCGAGTAGACCACCGAGAGATTCGAGTTCTGGGCGTCGAGCGCATCGAGCGTCTCGCGATACATGAGGTCTTCTTGAGTTTTCTCGCCGTAGAAGAAGTGCGCCTCGCCGGTGCCCTCCCTGGTGTACTGGCGCAGCATGGGGATCATCGGCGTGATGCCCGTCCCCGTCGAGACGAAGACGACGTCCTCATCGACGTCTCGAAGCGTGAGATTCCCCTCGAGATCGCCGAGCGTGATCGTATCGTCGGTCTCCCGGTCGTGCATATACACCGATGCGGTACCCTCCTCGTAGCGCTTGATCGCCAGCGTGATGGCGTTCGTTCCCGGGAGGTTCGTCGCGGTGTAGGGTCTGACGACGGTGCCCTCCTCCTCGGCGTCGATGCCTGTCTCCTCGGGATCGAACTGGACGGTCGTGTGCTGGCCGGGTTCGTATTCGAATTCCTCGTCGGCCCGGACGATGAACTGTTTTGTCTCCGGTGTCATCTGATGGATCGACGTGATGGTTGCCTCGAAAGACATGGGTTTGCTGGGAGCTACCGACACCTAAACCGTCGGCTTGCGGCAGTCCACTGATATTCGAACCGGAAGAGTGCCCCCGCAGTAGTCGTTATCTCAGCGACTTTGTCGGCATCGGTTTTCTATTTATGATTTGAAACACGATCGTTGAAGTTTCGATCGATCGAATGAATTATCGTGTCGGGTGGTCCGGTTGTAGGTGATGTCGAAGGAAATAGGTGCGAACGGATCGCGGCGCTGGTTCCTCGCGGCTACCGCTGGATCGGCAGCAATGCTCGCGGGTTGCTCGGGATCCGAGTCAGAATCGGGCGGCTCGGGTGGCGGAGAAACGAGCGGTGAGTCCGGTGGCGGTGGATCGAAAACGACGAGCGGTACGTCGTCTCAGACAGCTACACAGACCAACTTCGAAACGACGACTCAGACCGCGACCGAAACAGCGACACAGGCTGAGACTGATACGACCACGACCACTAGCTCGGAGTCGGGAGGCGGTAGTAGCTCGATCTCCGACTCCGGCGATACCGATGTCGAGCTTCAAAGCGCCGATGTCGCAGACGTGTACAGTCTCGATAGCGTAGCGTACTACGAAGAGGACTACTCGGCGGGCGTTCGCGGCGAGGCAACGAACACGTCCGACGATTCGATCAGCTACACCGACATCCAAGCCAAATTCTATGACAGTGACGGAACGCGCCTCGGTGAGGCGCTCGATAACGCGTCGGACCTCGGCGACGGGGAGACGTACGCGTTCGACGCGATCAGTACGCTCACTGGTGATAAGAGCGACTCGGTCGCAAGCTATACTATCTCGATTTCCGACGGTTTCTAACGAACTACGAGACTCCTATCGGCATTGAGTTCTGTTCGCGGATGCGCCGAAATACTGGTCCACCGAGGCTCCCGGCTCTGTTTTCAGTTCAGGCAAGCCGATCGGTAAGAGACGGTCGCCGATACGGCTATGACATCGCTCCTCGGCTCGGACGACGAACTACTTTACCTCCGGTGTCAGCTCATGAATCGACGTAATGGTTACCTCGAACGACATGATTCTACCGAGAAGCTATCAAGACCTAAGCGGTCGGTTTGCAGCAGTTCGTTAGCGTTCGGATCGACGGTCTGCGTCCGCTTCCGCCGGCTACGATCCCCAGGGTCGCCGACGACCGGGAGAGGACGGCGACCGCCGTGAGCCCACTACCGATGGGGTCCGACGTTCGTCCCTTTCGGCGGAGCTTGCTACCGTCGGGCGGCGATCCGAGAGAGGGCAACGCCCAGCCCGACGATCAACACCCCGATGAGCGACTGGAGCGCCGCGCCGACGAGTTCGCCGCCGAGCAGGAACTGCCCGGCAGTGCCGAAAAAGAGCAGCGAGACGAGGACGTGGCCCGCGAGTACTAGCCGAGCAGTGTGCATAGTCGAGAACCGTTCGGCTCGGACAAAAACCATCTTGTTGGCCCGACCCGGTCGGTTCGCCGTCCCCCCTCCCGACCACGCCGAGCCCCAGTACGTCTATTGGTTTCGGGCACGGACGGACGGCATGTGCCCGAGGCGTCCGGACCACGAACTCTGGGAACGTTCGAGCTTGCGAACGAGGGGCCGCAGTACTGACCGGCGATCGGACGGGATCGAACGGGGGGTTCGATCGTGAGCGACGAGGAGCGCGATCGAAGCTCTCGGGGGGCCTTCGGCCCGAGACGGTGGGCGATCGTGGCCGTACTGGGCGTCGTCGCAGTCTCGATGCTACTCGCACCCGGCCAGTGGCTCATCGAGGAGTCGGGGCTCCGACCGCTCGTCGGGATTGCACTCGTACTCGCGATCGAGACCGCCGTCGCCATCGGAATCGCAACGACCGTACTCTGGGGTTCAGACACGACCAGAGGCACGCTCGAAGAGGAGTACCGTTACTGAAACGGCGGGAGATCGGAATCGCTGCCAGGCACTGCGAAAGCCAGCTACGAGTCGGCGTAGCTGGCGATAGGGCATCGCACTCTCCCTGTTACCGACCGATTCCGACAGCCCGTACTGCCACCCGCTGCGAGGAGTGTCGACTCGATACTCGGAAGCCAGGGGTGGGATTCGAACCCACGAAATCTCGATTACAAATCGAGTGCTTGCTCCGCCCAAGCTCCCCTGGCACGCTAGTCATGGATTGCCCTCGTTTGTGTGCCTATCGCTTTCGGGTCCGGGTTCGACTTCGCTCTCGCCGTCGACTTCGGCTTCGCTATCGACGCCCTCGGCTGGCACTTCGAGTTCGAGACGGTGGGGCTGGTAGCCACGGCGGGCGTAGAAGCGTCGGGCGTCGTCGTTCTCGGCCATTACTTCGAGCGCGATCGTATCGACCCCGCTCTCTGCCAGCGCGCGCTCGGCAGCGTCCAACAACGCCGTGCCGATCTCGCGATCCCGGTAGTCGGGATGGACGAAGACGTTCTCGATGATCCCGCGATCGACCGACTGCTCGTAGCTCCCAGTCTCCGGGCCGTACATCACGAACCCGACGATGGCTCCAGTCCTTTCGTCCGTTTCCTCACCGCCCGCCCGTCCAGGTCGCTGGTTTCCCCTCCGGTCCCGGCTTCCCGCTCGGCTTCGATCGGGCAGTCCGGCCTCGAGAAGCGTCCCGGAAGCGTCCTCGCTCGGACTGGCCACACCGTTCGGGAGCGGGAGGGTTCTCGGAGCATTCGGGGAATCGAGGCGGGCGACGAGCAGGCCGTCGGTCACGACGTGGCGAGCCATCGCTTCCTTGATCAGTCTCCGGTTGGACTCGCCGAGCAGGTGCGAGCAATGCGCGCGCTGTTCGTTCGCCATCGCGACCCACCACCCCGCCAGACGATCGGCCGCCTCGACGGCCGGGGTCTCGATCGAAACCTTAGGGTCCTCGCCACTCATGCTCGGAGCGCCTCGACAGCGGGAAGTGCCTCGTCGGTGAGCATCCGGAGTGCGGCCCCGCCACCGGTACTGACGTGATCGAAGCCCGAGATCCCCAATCGTCGCAATGCTGCGGCGGTATCGCCGCCGCCGACGATACTGTGTTCCGCTCGGCTCGCCGCCGCGTAGAGTTCCTCGGTGCCCGTAGCGAAGGCCGGCTCCTCGAAGACGCCGGCCGGTCCGTTCAGGATCACTGTGCCGGCGTTCTCGAGGATCAGCGAGTAGCCGGCGATGGTCTCGCTGCCGACGTCCTTCGCGAGCCCGTCGGTCGGCAGGTCGCTTACGGCGATCTCCTCGCGCTCGCCGTCCCGATCGACTGCGACGTCGGTCGGCAGTTCGATCTCGTCGTACGCTTCGGCGAGATCGCCCGCCGCGTCGATCTCGTCGAAGTAGCCCTGTTCGTAGACGAATTCGGCACTTTCGGTGCCGAGTTCGACACCGCTGCCCAGCAAGAAGACGTTGCCGAGCAGGCCCGTCGTCAGTACCCGGTCAGCCAGTCCGCGCTCGAGCACGCTGCGGGCGACGTCGATCGAGTCGCTCACCTTCGCCCCGCCGAGCACGTAGACTCGCGGGGTCGGACTTGCCTCGATTCCTCCCAGGATCTCCACTTCGCGCTCCAGTACCCGACCGGCATACCCCGGCAATACCTGGGGAAAGCCAACCAGTGAGGGCTGGGAGCGATGGGCCGCGGCGAAGGCGTCATTCACGTAAGCGTCGAAGGCGGGCGCGAGGCGCTCGATCAGGTGCGTGCGGGCGGCCTGCTCGGGCTCGAAGGTCATATACTCCTCGGCGTAAAAGCGAGTGTTTTCAAGTACGAGTGCCTCTCCCGGGCTACACCCCGCGACCGCCTCGCGCGCCCCGGCCGAACAGAGGGCGTCGGTATGGGCAATCGGGAAGTCGAGTAGTTCGTCGAGCCGGGCGGCATGGGGCGCGAGCGAGGCGAAATCCTCGCCGCCCGGGCGGCCCTGGTGGGCGAGTACCGCGAGGCGAGCCCCACGATCGAGCAACTCGGTAAGGGTATCGACGTGGGCTCGCAATCGAGCGTCGTCGGCGAGTTCGCCGCCCGAAACCGGGCTGTTGACGTCGATGCGCACCCCGATAGTGACCTCCTCACACGAGAGATCGTCGAGGGTCGGAATCATTACCCGCTCTCGGGGGTCCCCTATCAAATTCCTTTCCGTCCTGTATCCGGCCCATCGAGTTCCCGATTCGCCGGCCGGCGGCCGGTTTGTGGCAGGTGTCCCGCTCCGATCGTCGGTCGACGGCCGGGGCACGACAGTATGGCGACCGGAAACTGGACACCCTCCCGCACAGCCCAGGGTTCTCCGCTCGAGAATCCGAGTGTGCCTCGATTCGGGCCGATCCGAGGTATGATCGGTCTTTCGAGGGGAAGGTTTATTCTTTCTTCCCGACCGCTTCCTGGTACGGTGTGGCACCAATGGGAATAGCAGACACGTATTCGGACGGCCGACGGTTCGTCGTTGCCCGTCCGTTCGCGCTCATCGTTGGCCTTCTGGTGGTTCTTCTGGCCGTCGACTTCGTGAGCGGGCTGGCTACCGGGCGGATCGCGGTTTCGGACGTCACCACGTTGGTCTGGGACGGGCTCATGCAGGGCCTCGTCGTCGGACTCGCGGGGATCGGCCTCTCGATGACGTATAGTATCCTGAACTTCGCGAACTTCGCTCACGGCGATTACATTACTGGAGGAGCCTTTTCGGGCTGGGCGGTAACGTATTTGCTCGCCGGTCTCGGCCGCGCGGACGTCGGTTCCTTGCTGCTGATCGGTGCCGGCGGGTCGGTGTTCGGCGGCGCGCTCGGCATCGGTATCACGGCGACGCCGATCGCCGTTCTCGGCGGGCTCATCTTCGCCGGTCTGTTCACTGTCGCCCTCGCGTTGCTCATCGACCGGCTCGTCTACCGCTCGATGCGCGATCAGGGCGGGATCTCCCTGCTGATCGCGAGCGTCGGCATCGCTTTCGCGCTGCGCTATCTGATCGCGTTCGTCTTTACGACCGAGAACCGTGGCGTGACCGACGCCGGGGGCGTCCCCGGGATCCAGGGCTACCTCATCGATGGCTACGTCACTGTCAGCGCCCACGACGCTACCCTGCTCGTCGTCGCCGTGGGGCTCATGCTCGGGGTACATTTCCTCCTCCAGCGGACGAAACTCGGCACCGCGATGCGTGCAATGGCCGACAACGAGGATTTAGCTCGAGTGACGGGCATCCCAACCGAACGCGTCGTTCGCGCGACGTGGGTGATCGGCGGGGCGCTCACCGGCGTCGCGGGCTACATGTTCGTCCTCTGGAAGGGGACGATCGGGTTCAACGACGGCTGGTTGCTCCTCTTGCTCGTCTTCGCGGCGGTGATCCTGGGCGGGATCGGATCGGTGTACGGCGCTATCCTCGGCGGTCTCGTCATCGGCCTCACGAGTTCGATGTCCGTGCTCTGGATTCCCTCCGACTTCGCGCGGGCGGCGGCCTTCTTCGTGATGATTCTGGTGCTCCTCTTTCGTCCGGAGGGACTGTTCGAAGGGAGGTCTACCGCATGAGCCTCGAAGACCCCATGGAGGCCGAAAGCATCGGATCGAGCGACGATCGAAGCGGTGCCGGCAGTAGGGATGACAGCGGTACGGGAAGTGGTGGCAGTGGTGGTGGCGGTGATGGCAGCGGTGGCAGTAGCAGTGGTGATGGCGGCGGTGGTGGTAGTAGTGGTCGTGGGTCCGGTGGTACCAGTAACCCTCTACAGTCGTTCTTCGATCGGGATATCGTCCTCATCCTCGCCGTAATCGGCGGGATCTACCTGGCATACTTGCTCACCGGCCTCGCGCTCGGTTTCGAGGCCAGAGGGCTGATCAACGTCATCGCGCGGCTGACCTTTCTCATCGGCGTCTTCTCGATGCTCGCACTCGCACTCAACCTCCATTGGGGCTACACTGGTCTCTTCAATATCGGCGTCGTCGGGTTCATGGCCGTTGGCATCTACACGATGGCGATGGTCTCGAAGCCAGCGAGCACCGGCGGAGCCGCCCAGATCCCTGGGTTGGGACTACCGATCTGGGTCGGCGTCATCGCCGGGGTACTCGCCGCCGCCCTGCTCGGGTTTCTCGTTGCTCTGCCGGCGCTCCGACTCCGGGCCGATTACCTCGCGATCGTCACGATCGCGATGAGCGAGATCGTCCGTTTCGTCTATATGTCGGGCCAGTTTCAGGAGTTTACCCTCTTCGGCGCGAAACTCGGCACCGGCGGGGGTAGTGGACTCATCCTCAACTACACCGACCCGCTCGCCGCTCTTCTCGAATTTTTCGGTCTCTCGGGGCTCTACGACGGTCTCGTGGGCGTGGTCAGTACCGTCGTGCCGAACAACCCTGAACCCGTCGCCAACCAGTTCGTCTACGCAGCGCTACTGATGGGCTTCGTCGCGGGCTTTTACTGGCTGCTCAAGCGGACGGGCGAGTCGCCCTTCGGCAGAGTCCTCAAGGCGATCCGCGAAGACGAGGACGCCGCGGGGTCGCTGGGTAAGGACACGAACGCCTTCAAGATCAAGTCCTTCATGCTCGGCTGTGCACTCATGGGCCTGGGCGGGATCCTCTGGTATATGGGACAGGGGGCCGTGACCCCGCTGTCGTTCAGACCACAGGTAACGTTTTTCGTCTGGATCGCGCTCATCATCGGCGGTGCGGGCTCGAATACTGGGAGCGTGATCGGCGGCGCGGTCTTCGCCGCGGTGCTCTTCGAGGGACCGATTTACTTCAGAAACCTTCTCATCAGCGTCTTTCCCGTCGGCGACGCGCCCGATACGTTCGGACAGGCCCTCGCGCCGCTGCTCTCAGCGCTCGAGATCGTCCCACTGCTCGCGTTCACGCTCGATAACATGTCGACACTTCGGCTCGTCATCATGGGCGTGGTACTGGTCTACATCATGAAAAACCGACCCGAGGGCCTGATGGGTCATCGAACGGAGATCGCCTCCTCAATCGACCTCTCCCGACCGAAGGCCTCGAAGGCCGATTCGACATCGGCTCCAGCGACGGCGGCGGATGGAGGGCGGGCCGATGAGTGACTCCGAGACCGAACGAACCGGGACCGAGGCCGAGGTTGAGACCGATTCGGACGCTCGAACCGACGCCGAGGCGGATCGAACGAGCGGGACTCACTCCACGCCGGAAGGCCGAACATCGGCGAGCGAAGCGACCGAAAACGGAGAACACGACGAGGAGCGAAGAACAGAACGGAGAGAAGCCGAACCGGCGATGACGTCGGACTCGACGACACTCACCGAGACGCCGCTGCGAGTCGAGAACCTCCGCAAGAGCTTCGGGGGTATCACCGCGGTCGACGACGCGAGTTTCGACGTCGATGCGGGCTCGCTCACGGGCCTCATCGGCCCGAACGGCGCGGGCAAGTCCACGACGTTCAATCTCATCACCGGTACGATCGCCCCCGACAGCGGTACCGTCTACTTCAATGGCGAGGACGTCACGGGACTTCCCCCACACCGAGTCGCCCGGAAGGGGCTGGCGAGGACCTTTCAGATCGCTCGCCAACTCGCCGACATGACCGTGCTCGAAAACGTCATGCTCGCCCCCCAGGGGCAGTCTGGCGAATCGCTCTGGCGGTCGGTCCTTCCCTTCGCCCGTCGTTCCGTCCGGCGCGAGGAGGGTGCTCTCCTGACCCGCGCGTGGGAGACCCTCGATTTCTTCGACATCGCCCATCTCGCCCACGAGGACGCCGGTACGCTTTCAGGGGGTCAGCGGAAGCTACTCGAGTTCGCCCGCGCGCTCTCGACCGACCCCGATATGTTACTGCTCGACGAGCCCTTCGCGGGCGTGAACCCGACCCTCGAGAAACGCCTGTTGGGACACATCCACGAGCTACGCGAGCAGGGCTATACGTTCCTGATCGTCGAACACGACATGGATCTGATTATGGACAACTGCGAGCGCGTGATCGTCATGCACCAGGGCCGAGTGCTCGCCGACGACGGTCCCGAGGTGATCCTAGAGAACGAGCAGGTGATCGAGGCCTATCTCGGAGGGACCGTATGAGCGAGAGCGAACCGAGCGAGGAGCGGGAGCCGCCCGCGAACGCGGAGACGGACGCCGATACGAACGGTGATAGAACCGCTGGGACCGAGACCGACACCGGTACCGACAGGGCCGAGGGGACCGGCGGGAGGGGCTCGCTCGGCGGCCGAGACCGCACGGATGGACGCCGCGGGGTCGCTGCTCGCCGTGCGCGATCTGGACGCGGGCTACGGCGATCTCCGGATCCTCTACGACGTGTACTTGGACGTCGCGGATGGGGAGTACGTCACCATCGTCGGCCCGAACGGCGCTGGCAAATCCACGGTGATGAAGTCGGTGTTCGGGCTCACGACCTACATGGGCGGGTCGATCACCTTCGCTGGCACCGATATCACCGGCCGAAGCCCCGAGGATATCATTCACGAGGGGATCGGCTACGTTCCACAGAACGACAACGTATTCACCAGCCTCTCGGTCGCCGAGAACCTAGCAATGGGCGCGTACATCTTAGAGGACGTGCCCAAGGCGGCCCTGAGAGAGGTCTACGAGCGCTTTCCGATCCTCGACGAACGCCGCGACCAGAAGGCGGGGACGATGAGCGGCGGCCAGCGACAGATGCTCGCGATGGGGCGAGCGCTCATGTTAGAACCCGATCTCCTCTTGCTCGACGAACCCTCGGCCGGATTGGCACCGGACTTAGTAGATGAAATGTTCGATAAGATCGACGAGATCAACGAGGCCGGCACGGCGATCCTCATGGTCGAACAAAACGCCACGGAAGCACTCCGGCGCTGTGACCGGGGCTACGTCTTCGTCCAGGGGCGCAATCGCTTCGTTGACTCCGGGCAGGCGCTGCTTGACGACGAGGAGGTCCGCCGGGAGTTCCTCGGCGGTTGAACCGGCGAGATGATCGGATGGATCGGACGCTCCTGAGACTTGAGGTGCACTACATCGACGCGGCCACTGGGGTCGTCGCCGCCTCGCTTCCCACAATCGGAAACACGATCGACCGGGAGCACGATCGCCGGCGTACTTCGAGAAGGATCGTGGTTCTCGAGCCGATGCTTACGTCGAGAGGGCCTCTTCGAGCACCGAGGTGTAGGAGGACTCACCGATGTTGAACGCTACCGTCTGGGAGACCTCGCCGCCGCCGTCCTCGTAGACGTCGACGAAACGATTAGAGAGCTGCTGGCCGTACTCGTTGTTGACGTACAGCGTCGAGGCGTTACTGGTCTCGAGACGGTCGCTCCCGACCTGGGCCATCACGCGGCCCTGGAGGAAATCGGAGGGTGCTGTCCGGAAGATGAAGTCGTTGTCCTCAAGCGTCGAGACGTTGAGCGCCGTACTGGAGGGCGAACACCCGACGATCCCGTTCGGGATGAACACCTGCTGGGAGACGGGAACGTTCACGCCCGAGGAGGCGGTTCCACAGACCGCGGGAACGCCGGCATTGACGAGCGCTTCGGCGCCGCTGATGCCGACTTCCGGCTGGGTCTGTGTGTCCTCTACCTGGGCATCGACCGAGAGACCGAGATCCGAGTCGTTCACCTGCATCGGCGGGATCTGTGCGGCCTGGATCATCGGGCCGCCGACCGACGCGAGGTCGCCCGTCTCGGGGAGGAGGATGCCGACCTGCACGTCCCGATCCATCGAACTACCGGGAACGGTATCGGCGCTCGGACCGGTACCGTCCGGACTGTCGCTCTCGAAGGTCTGGGTCTCTACGGTCTCGGTGTCGTTCTGCTGGCGGGCGAACTCCCAGATGGCGTAGGCCGCCGACGCCGGATCGCCGTTCTCGTCGAAATTGACGGTACTGGACGCCCCCTGGTAGTTGATGTCCTGGCCGTCGGCGACCATTCGGACCCCTTCGACGAAGTTCCCGGGTCCGACCGCCGTACCCGGTGGGTTCGCGACGTTTCGCATCTGTGCGCGGATCGCCGAGCCGCTGTTCTCGCCGGCGGCGACGTTCGCGAGAATCAGTGTCGCGACCGAGTCATACGACTGGGAGGTAAAGACGCTCGGGGCGCTGTCGTACTGCTGTTGGAACAGCTGGGTGAACGCTTGCTGGTTCGGACCGCCCGATGTGGGTGCGGTGCCAGTGACGTTGTTCATGTCATTACCGACCTGGTTCGGGAGCGCGCCATCACGAAGCCCGTCCGGGATGAGGATCTCCTCGTCGGTCGTCGATCTGCTGTAGTAATCGCGAAACAGCTGAATCCCGCTCTCGGGATAGCCGATGACGACGAGCAATCCGGGCCCACCGCCGCTCCCGCCACCACTGCCCCCGCCCCCACCGCCACCGCTACCGTTGCTGTCGTTTCCGCTGCCGTTACCACTGTCCCCGCCGCCACCGCTGCCGCCGCTATCGGGACTTCCGATGCAGCCGGCCGCTGTGACGATACCGACTGTGCCGACTCCTGCGAGGAAATCACGCCGCTTGGTCTCACGCACCATGTCCGACAGGGAGTTTATTCTATCGCATTATAAATCCCTACGATAGTTCGGGGAGATCCTCGAGTCGGTCCGGATGATCCGGATCGACGGCCGATCAGACGTCACGACAGTTCGGGCAGAGCAACTGCCCGCCGACGGCCGAAAGCGAGCGCGAGAGAGCACCGCAGGACTCACAGATGCTTTGGATCGTGTCTTCTCTCTCGCCCTCGGCTTCGAAGCCGCCCGCATCGGTTCTCGATACTTTCTCGTCGTACCCGTCGTACCGGCTCCCGGATCGCAGCGCGTGGGCGACCGTCGTCGCGACGTCGCGGTAGGTCAATAGTCCGACCGGTTCGTCGCTGCTGTTCTCGATGACGACCAGCCGGGAGCTATCGGCTGTGGCGAGCCGATCGATCCCGACCGCCAGGTCACGATCGGAGCGAACCGACGGAACCGCCTCGCTCATTACCTCGGCGACCGTCGCGTCCGCGGTCCCTCGCCCCTCGCTCACCGACGCGAGCACGTCGCGCTCGGTCATCATCCCGACCGGATCGCCCCCGCGGAGTACGACGACACAGTCGACCTTCTCCTCGAGCATGATATCGACGGTCGCGTCCAGGGGGTCGGACTCGCTCACGCCCACGAACTCCCTGCTCATCACGTCTCTGATGGTCATATCGGCATCCATGCGTGGTAGTATAACACACACAAACTAAAAACTACGTCAGTAACGACTAATACCGCTCGGCCATCACTGTATCGGTCCGAACGACGAGGAAATATCGAGAGCCGACACCGAAGGGTAGTGCCGCGGCTCGCTATCAGGGCTCAACGACGCTAACGTCTCGGTCCCGTTCGACGCCCGAAGCGGACTTCGGGCAACGGCGTCGCCGGTGGCGATTCCCGGCAATCGCTCGAGATCTCTGGGACAGAAAGCGCCGATAGGGCTCGCTCAGTCGACGGCGAGTTCGACCTCGCTGCCGCCGTCCCGACAGGTCTCTAAGGCGTGTTTGGCTGTCATACCCGCTCGCTGGGCGCTCCGGCCGCGGCCGACGCCGACCTTGAGTTCGACATCGACACTATTACGGACGTGTTCGATCGCGTTCCAGTAGTCCTCGCTCTCGAGGGTCGGACACGTAGTAATGACGTTGTCGCCGCCGACGAAGAAGGACAGCGCGTCGTGTTCCTCGTACATGTAGTGCATGAGCTCGGTATAGCCCTGCTGGATGTGGACGAAGGAATCGAACTCGCTGAGTCGGTCGGTGTACTTCCCGGTGGCGTCGTTCACGTCGAAGTGAGCCATCCGGAGGTCCTCCTCGGTTCGGTCGGGCTCGCCGATCACCTGGCCCCGCAGGATCTCCTGGCGGCCTGCGTCCTGGGCACTGCCGGCGCGCTGTAAGCGTTCGGAGGCGGTGCCCAGCGCTTCGCCGGGACTCCGGCCGGTCGCGACGCTCAGGCTCACCGTCACCGGATAGCGGTTCGCGATCGATTCCTGGAAGAGGCCGTGCTCCTCCATGTCGAGTCCGTTGGTGACCGCGACTATGTTGTCGAACCGGGTGAAGAAGACATACCCCTCCCTGGTGCCGATCAGCTGGGCGAGATCGGCGTACAAACGCGACTGCAGCGTCTGGAGATCGACCTCCCGGCGGGGTTCGGGAGTGACGGTCCAGGGCCCGTAGTTGTCGATCTGGATCAGGGTGATCTGCGTGTTCGTCACGATTACCGATCGTACTCCCCGAAGCGATATCGTTCTTTGGTTACAGGAACTTCCTCGCCGGAGGGCGGCCGAAGTCAGTGGGTCCTATCGATTCGTATCGGCTTGTTTCGAGGCCGCTGACCCGAGGTTCGTGGGAGGAAATTCGATACCGGCCTACCCCGATTTCGATCCCGTACCGTCGGCTTCTTCCACCTGTCCGAGCACGTCGAGCTGGTGGGCGATGTAGAGGAGTTCCCCGCGCTCGATCTGCTCGTGCCGGCGCTCGCGCCACCGGGCAAGTATCCCTTCTCCGAGATCGGTCTCCTCATTCTCGGTGAGCGCGTCGGCGACCGTATCGACGATGTATCGCAGGAATCTCGCTTCTTCGGCCGGGTAGGCTCCGTCGCGAGCGCGGACTACCCAGTCGGAGCTCCCGGCGGCGAGAACCGAACTTCCCTCTCGGGGCAAGCGAGTGAGGAGGTGGCGGCCGGCACGGGAATCGCCGCCGTCGTCGATGTGTGCGTGGAAGGCGTTCTCGAGCCGGTCGGGAGCGAGTCCCTCGATCGCCGGCTCGAAGATCGTCCCGCCGTCGAACGTGATCGGGAAATAACAGTAGCCTCCAGGTGCGAGCGCCCTGAGCAGTCGTGGTAGTGCTTCGCTGAGGTCGAACAGATCGAGAAAGGCCCCGCCGACGAGCAGGTCCCACTCGCCCCGCTCGACGACCGAGAAGGCGTCCGCGAGGAGTACTTCGACGTCGACCGTCCGGCTGCCCGCCTCGATCCGTAGGTGGGGGCCTCTCTCCTCCTGCCCGCTCTTTCCCTCGGCGGTTCCCGTATCGAGGTCCGCCGGTCGGCCGTGGTTCTCGCCGAGTTCGGTGACGGTATGGCCCTGCGAGCCCGCCCACTCGGGGAGACGCTCGCGGGCGGCCTCAACGTTCGATTCCCGCAGGTCGACCAGCGTACAGGCGATATCGGCGTTCACCGGGAGGACCTCGCGCTCGAGCAGTCGTTCGAGCCCCCTACCGATCCCGCCTCCGAGGACGAGCACGTCGAGTCGAGTTCTCCCCTCCAGTTCGGTCGCCAGCTGGCGAAGCACCCGCTCGTTCACCGCCCGGTCGTCGACGCTTCGCTTGCTCGCCAGATAGCGCGGGTAGTCGTCCTCAAGCGACGGCATTTCGTTCCTCCTTGCTGTTCCCATTCCGGTCGCCGTCGGTGCTGTCGCGTCCATCGGCCTCGCCGGCTCCGGTAGTTTCCCGTTCTATCTCACCGGCGAGAACTCGATCGAGAAAGTCGCCGGCCTGCGCTGCGCTCTCGGCCCACGTCGGGTGGGTCTCGTAGTGCTCGCGGGCCGCGATCCCCATTGTCGCGAGTGCCTCCCGATCGTCCGCGAGCGTCCGTACTCGGCGGGCTATCGCCCCGACGTCGCCGGGCGAGCACAGATAGCCCGTCTCGCCGTGGATGACGACCTCGCTTGCGCCCCCGGCGGTCGTCGCGAGCGCCGGCAGGCCGAAACCCATCCCCTCGAGGTAAGCGATGCCAAAGCCCTCGTGAGTCGAGGGGATCGCAAGCAGATGACTTCCCTCGAGAACCGCGGCGAGCGCCTCGTCGGGCAGTGCCCCCAGCAGCGAGACCCGCTCGCCGACGCCCAACCGGGAAATCGTCCGGTGGACGTGCCGTGTGTACGCCGGTTCTACGCCAGTGTCACCCACTATGCGCAGTCGCCACCGTTCGTTCGGCAGGCGTGCGAGCCCTTCGATCAGCGTATCGAGACCCTTGCGTTCGATAACGCTCCCGAGAAAGATCACCTCGAAGGGTTCGTCCCGAGCACGGTCGGCGATCGTTTCGGCGTCGATCGCCGGGTCGACGCGATCTCCGGCCGGGGGGGCGACCGTCGTCGGCAGGGTAGCGAGATCGAGAACGCTCTCTTGGGTGAACGCGCTGTTACAGATCGCGGCGTCGATACCTCGGAGGTAGCGCCGTTCGATAGCTCGATAGCAGACCTTCGCCGACCGGGGGCCCGTCTCGCTACAGCGTAGATGATGGACAATCGAGACGATCGGGGTCCCATACTTCCGGCGAAGCCGGGCGTTCAGACCGAGTAGTGTGGGGTGGGCGAGTTCGTCCTGTAGGAAGAGGTCGAAGTCCCCCTCCAATCGATCGAGATCGGTAGTGAACCCGCTTACCAGCCCTCGGGGGTAGCTCGGCCAGGGCAACTCGATCACCTCGACGCTATCCCCGCGCTCGCGCAGGTTCTCGATCAGCTTCCGGTCGTAGAGAAAGCCCCCCGAGGTCGTCTCGACCTCGCCGTAGACGAAAAATCCGATCTTCATTCGACGCTCGCTCCCGATACCGAGTGTTCGTAGGCCGCCCAAGCGCTCTCGTCCTCCCGCAGGGTCACGCGAAGCGTCTCGACCGTCTCGACGCTCTCGAGAGCCAACGCCTCGGCGACTCGAGTCGCGATCTCCCGCGCGAAGCGCTCGACGCTCGGGTTCGTGTCCTCGAACTCCGGGAGGTCGTTGAGCAACTGGTCGGTGTAGCGCTCTTCGATCGCTTCGAGGGCGGCTTTCGCCTCGTCGATGTCGAGGAGGTAGCCATACTCGTCGAGTTCGGACCCCTCGAAGGTGAGTTCGATTCCGTACTCCCGGGAGTGGGGGTCGCCCTCCGGGCCGGCGTTCGGCACCGTGAGGTAGTACTGTGCGATAAAGGCATCCGCGACCGTGACAGCGTGCATACTCCGCCCAGGAGCGCCGGGGTAAGAAGGGTTGGCGACGCGGAAGTCCCGATCGATGTGGCTCGAGTCGCTTCGGCCAGGCCGGCGGCCAAATCCGGTCACAACTACCGTTCGAACACGAGCCCGTAGTGATAGGGCGGCAGGTCGACTCGTTCTCGAAGCGCGAACTCGCTTCCGTCGAGAACGGTAGCCTCGGTCTCCTCAACCGAGAGGCGGAGTTCGGTCGGCGGCCCTCGCGGTTCGCCGGCCACTACGGTCTCCTCGCGCGGTAGGGGCTGCCAGTTGATAACGACGAGTCGCCCGTCCGGACGAAGCGACTCGAGGGCTGCTTCGAGGAGCCCTCGCACGTCTTCGACGCCATGTAGGGTGTTCGCGAGCAAGACGACGTCGACGGGTTCGGGGAGGTGCTCGACGAGCGAGCGCGCGTCGCCGTGGATCGGGTGGAGGTTTTCGATCCGCTGGTCGGCGGCGATCGCGGTGAGCTCCGCTACGAGCGTCTCGTCGATGTCGAGCGCGTAGACCGGGGCCCGGTCGACGATCTGTGCGGCGGGCAGGGCAAAGTAGCCGTTGCCACAGCCGACCTCAGCGACCGTCGTGCCAGGGGTGAGGCCGAGACGACGGAGGGTCTCGCCGGGCGTCGGCCACAGCCGCCCCCACCAGTCCCAGTCGGGCTGGCCCGTGTTCCGAAACCGTTCCATAGGGGCCACTCGACGGCCCGGCGATTAACCCTTCCGCGAGTAGGAACCGTCACGGCCTGAGTGCAACGCCCTGAGCGACGCGCTGGCGAAACTCGATCGATGTAACCGCCTCCGTAGCGTTCGTCGGGGTCGTAGCGGTCGTTTCGAGCCTCACGAGCCACCACTCAATTGTAGGTCAGCAGGACGCCGATCGCCTCCTCCGGGCGTTCGTCGAGCAGCCGGTAGGCCTCTCCGGCGCGCTCGACCGGCACGCGGTGAGTGAGCAGGATGTCGCTGTCGATGTCCGCGAGCGCGTCCCAGGCGACGCCGAGGCGACGCTGTTTGTCCCACCGACCGGCATGTGCGGGATCGATCGTGCTTACCTGGCTCGACTGGAGGCGAATGCGGCTCCGGTGGAACTCATCTCCCAACTCGAGTTCGGCGCGTTTCTCGCCGTACCACGAGCCGATTACGATCCGGCCGGCATAGCCCGTCGCGTCGATCGCGCTATTTAGGGCCGCGGGATCGCCCGAGAGCTCGTAGGCCAGGTCCATTCCTTCTGGGTCGCTATCGCCGTCGCCTTCGAGACGCTCCTCGAGATCGGTCCCGGGGGCGAGGCTCGCGTCCGCGCCTAGTTCCTTCGAGAGTTCGCGGCGGCGCTCGATACCGTCGATCGTGAGGAGCGCTTCGAGGGGGAACTGGGCGAGCACCGCCGTACTCAAGAGTCCGACCACGCCCTGTCCGTAGACGGCCACCCGCTCGCCGATCTTCGGCGCGCCATCGAGCGCGAAGGAGACCGCAGTCTCGGCGTTCGCGAGCAGCGCTGCGGTCCCGGCGTCGATCCGTTCGGGAACCACGACGAGGTCCTCGATCGGGGCACAGAAGCGACTCTCGTGGGGATGGAAGGCAAAGACCTCCTTCCCCTCCCAGTCGGGCGAAACCCCTTCGCCGACGCTCTCGACGACGCCGACAGTTGCGTAGCCATAGCGCAGCGGGTACTCGAAGCCTCCCGAGAGCGCGTTGATGGTCTCGTCGGCCGCCATCTCCTCGGGCACCTGGTCCCGATAGAGGAGGAGTTCGGTCCCGGGGCTGATCGCCGACGCCTTGGCTCGAACGCGGGCTTCTCTAGCACCCGGCTCGGGGACCTCGCGCTCGCGAACGGCTACCTCGCGCGGGCCGGTGAAGTAGACCGAGCGGCCCCTCATCCAGTCCCCCCGAAAACGGCGAGCCGCCTCGCGTCGGCCATGCGGTCGACGACGCCGGGCGACGCCGGTTCGGTACCGACGGCGCTATCGGCCCTCGCTACCGGCCAGCCGGACCCGCCTTTCATCAGGACGAACCAGGGCGGTCGCCCTGAAAAACTCTCGCGTGGCGGCGGTTCCTCGCCGACGAAACACGGCCCTCCCGCCGGAGCGAGCGGTCGCCGATCGCTCTCGGCACCCCTGGAGCGTTCGATCGAGCGGTCCCGACTTACTGCGGGGGCCGCGTCCGTCAGGAGAGCAAGCGGAGGTAACGCCAGCGGTGGGTCCAGAGCTGATAGAGAATCGAGACGCCGATCAGCGCGAGGAAGACGCTCGCGACGGCCAGGCTACCGAGATTGACGAGACCCGGGACGCCGACCTCGCTCGCGACGACGGCAAACAGCGCCAACACCCCGAGACTCCGGTAGTACTCGCCCCAGGTAATGCCGTACTCCGTCACGACCTCCATGTAGAGATCGACGTCGCGGGCGCGGCCGTCGATCTCGATGCGTTTTCGGTCGCGGTCGTAGCTCACGACATCGAGTGAGTCGAGTTTCGGGAGATGCGTCTGGTGCAGGGAGTTATAGACGCTCTCGCGGATGTTTCTCGGGGGCGGGGACTCGCCGCTCTCCGCGGCGGCGATCGCCTCGGAGAGCTCCCGCAGGGTGACGGTCCCCGACCCGTCCTGGAGATGCTCGATCGTTCGGCGGCGTCGCTCGTTGCGGAGCACGTCGTGGATCTGGGTCTCCTCGATCGACTCCTCGGAGTCTCCGGATTCGTCGAGCTCGTTCGGATCGGGTCCCTGCTGTGCCATGTCGCTTCGGTGCCGGTGCTCTCGGCCCGTTGCCCGCCTCCTCGTCGACCTGCCGCCGACGCGATCGACCGTGATCGGGGGCGAGACCGGAAGATCGGGACCGGAACTACCCGCAGCTGGTGGCCTATTCGTATAAGGAGATTCGGGCTCGCTCGCCGGTACTCGACGTTCGGTATTCGGGGCCCGGGACTCGGTTCGACGGCGCACACCGACCGACAGATGGGCACACCGAGAGCGAGCGGCTCGCGGTTCGGCGAGCGATGTGGGCTGTACGTCTACGCGCGCTGTCGATCGGGGTTCTCGGTCTCGGAGTCGTAGTCCCAGAAGCCGTGCTCGCGCATCGCGCTCCCGATGGCGACGTGAAAGGCCGGGAAATCGCCGAACTCCTCTTCCTCGACGTTTTCGAAGAGTTCCGCGACGCTGACGACGCGCTTGTGGTTGATCCGAACCGGCTCCTCGCCGTGTTCGGCGACGAATTCTTCCGTAGCGAGCGGGAAGTCCTCGGCGTCGTCGATCTTCTTCGCAAGGATCGCCTGTCCGTACTTTCGCATTCCCTCACTTCCCTGCTCGCCGTCGGGGTCGTGTGGCCAGTCCATACCTCTCGTTCGGCCGCCGCCCACAAAGACCTCGCGCTCGTGACCCGTCTCGGGACAGAGCTTTGTGGGTCGCTGGCGAGCGCCCGGTATGTCGAATCGATTGCGCCGCCGACTCGCTGCTCGTGAACCACTGCTCGGAACCTGGCTCTCCTTTTCGGATCCGGCCGTCGCGGAGATCGGCGCGTCGCTTGGGTATGACTTCGCGCTGATCGACACCGAACACACCCCCCTTTCGCTCGAGACGGTGACCGAACTGGTGCGGGCGATCGAGGCTGCCCCAGGCGAGACCGAAGCCATGGTACGGGTTCCCTGGAACGACCCTGTTTCACTAAAGCGCGTCCTCGATACCGGCGTCGGCGGCGTGATGGTACCGATGGTCGACACCGCCGAGCAGGCGAGAGAGGCCCTCGAAGCGACCCGATACCCACCGGAAGGAGAGCGCAGGATGGCCGCCGGACGGGCCGCGGGGTACGGACTCGACTTCGAGAACTACGTCGAGCGCGCGAACGAGGAAATCGCGACGATCGTCCAGATCGAGAGCGAGCGCGGCGTCGAAAACGCCGAAGAAATCGCGGCGGTCGAGGGGATCGACGCGTTGTTCGTCGGGCCGGCGGACCTCTCGGCGGCCCTCGATGCCTTCGGCGAGCCTGAGAGCGACGCGTTCACAGCAGCTATCGATCGCGTAATCGAAGCGGGAGAGGCGACCGACACGCCGATCGGAACGCTCGCGATCGAGACCGAGGAAGTCGAAACGCGCGTCGAGCAAGGCTTCGATTTCCTGATCGCCGGCCTCGATGCGGCCCACCTGATCAAGGGGAATCGACGAGCGAAGCGAGCCTACGAGTCGGCACTCGACGGTCGTGAGGACCCTGCCGATCGAGAGGAGTGAAGTGATCGAAGCCGGAGAAGCAAGAGGAAGGGGAACGAGAAACGGCAGGCGAGTGTTACTCGTGTCGGCGGAGTCTGACTTCCTCGTCGGTGATCTCCTCGACGTCCGTGCCGACGAGCGAGTAGGTGCCCTCTCCCTCGTCGCCAAGCATCGATTTGAGACCTTCGAGTAAGCCCTCCTCGGCGTCGACATAGGCCGTCCTGTGTTCGACCCGATCGATCGTCCCGACCTCCTCTCCGTCGGCGCTGCGTACGGTCTTACTCTCGTCGCTTCCCTCGAGCGTTCATGACATGCTCGGACGGTCGAGTCCTCGTTACAAGATTTTACTCCCTGCGCGCTCATCGGTTGCCAGTGGCACTACCGATTTCGAAGACCTCCTGCTGTGTTGAGCGAGGACGGGAGTGAAAGGAGGCGGTGGGGATGGGATTCGAACCCATGCGGCCGGACGGCCACCTGCTTTCAAGGCAGGCGCATTAGTCCACTCTGCCACCCCACC
>PXRJ01000043.1 GCA_003021705.1 Halobacteriales archaeon QS_3_64_16 | reverse complement strand
GACCACTCGCGCTCGAGCCCGAGGAACAACCCCAGCGCCCCCGCGAGCAATAGCCGGACCAGCGGCTCCGAGAGGGGGGCGCTCGCCAACCCCGTCGAAACCATTGGCACCTCCGTTGCTTGCGGGCGGGGTAGTATAACGCTCTCGATTGTGCTACCCGTGACTATATACAACACAATACTTTATCGGCGCTCCGTTGTCCCTTCCTCCGACCGAACTGTCGTGCCCATGCTAACCGGGCCCCGCGTCCGGGACGCAGGCGCCGGCGGCGACCGGACGATCGGAGGCGAGAACAACCGAGCGCAGCGACAGCGGGACCGAGGGCGATGCCGGATCGCCCCCGTTCATATTCCCAGGGGACGAACCGATCGACGATGGCAACCGTCCTCCTCCTTCGACACGGCGAGACCGAGTGGAATCGCGAGCAGCGCGTCCAGGGCTGGGCACCGGTGCCCCTCGACGAGCGTGGCCGCGAACAAGCACGGGCCGCCGGCGAGCACCTCGCGAGCGCCTACGCCATCGATTCGGTGATTTCCTCCGATCTGGAGCGCACCCGCGAGACCGCAACGATTGCCGGCGAGTCCGGGCTCCCCGATCCGGTCTTCGACCGGAACTGGCGCGAACGGGGTTTCGGCGTCCTCCAGGGACTGTCCTACGAGGAGGCCTTCGGCGACCGTCCCGAATTCGACGTCACGAGCGGCGAGCCCGATACCACAGAGGCACGCCCCGAGAACGGCGAGAGCTTACTCGACTGCCAGGAGCGGGTGCTCGAGGGCTGGGCGTCGGTGCTCGAGGCCGTCGGTCCGGACGGGACGATTCTCGTCGTCACCCACGGCGGGCCGATCTACGTGTTGCTCGCCCACCTGGAGGGAATCGACCTCCCGACGATGTTCGATCGTGACCACCAGGCCAACTGTGCGATCAACGAGATTCGAGTCGAAACCACGAAGTCGAGTGGCGAACCCGACGTCGAGATCGTCCGCCAGAACGATACGAGCTATCGCGAGAGCGACTGACGGACGCGAGAAAGAGAGAAGAGGAACGGCGGTCGAGTAGTCAGGATCGGTCGGCTCTGGGGTATTCCGCGTCCAGTACCGTCCGTTCGTCGCTTGCGGTTTCGGCGTCCTCGCCGTCCGGCTCGTCGCTCGCGGGACTGACGCTGCCGGTCCGATAGCCCGCCAGATCGAGCGTGACGTGCTCGAAGCCGAGATCGGTGAGGTGCTCGTGAGCAGCCTGTGCGAACGCGCCGTCGAGGGCGCGGTCCAGTTCCTCGGGTGCGACCTCGATGCGGGCGAGCCCGTCGTGATCACGAACCCGAAACGTCTCGAAGCCCCAGGTCCGCAACAGGGTCTCGGCCCGTTCGATGCGGGTAAGCCGCTCGTCGGTCACGTCGAGTCCGGTCGGGATGCGCGAGGACAGACAAGCCATCGAGGGTTTCTCGGCGACCGAGAGGTCGTAGCTCTCGGCGATTGCCCGGACTTCCTCTTTGGTGATGTCGTGAGCGAGCAGCGGCGAACATACCTCTAGTTCCTCGACCGCCTGGAGGCCGGGGCGGTGACCCGCGCCGGGATCATCGGCGTTCGTCCCATCACAGACGGTCTCGATGTCGAGTTCGTGAGCGGCCTCGTACATCCGGCCCAGCCGCATCGTCCGGCAGTGATAACACCGGTCGTCGTCGTTCGCGACGAAGGCCTCGCTATCTAACTCGGAGAAGGAGACGATCTCGTGATCGATTCCGATCTCGCTGGCGACGCGTTTCGCGTCGGCGAGTTCGGCCTCGGGGAGGGTCTCGCTTTTGGCCGTGCAGGCGACCGCTCGCTCGCCCAGTGCTTCTTGGGCGAGGGCGGCGACGACGCTCGAATCCACGCCGCCGGAAAAGGCGATCAGTGCTCCGTCGCGCTCGGCCAGATCCGCGCGCGCCGCGGTGAGTTTCTCTTGGGTAGTCGTGTTCGCGCTCGCGGTCATACGCTCCATTCGACTCCGCGAGGACAAAAGCGACTCCCTCGCGTCGGTCCTCACCGCCGGTCGAACGGCCGAGCAGCCCGCGACGGTACCCGGTATCGACGGCTACCGACAGTTCCGATAACCCTGCCGACGGACGGTCCCGGCCCGCTCACAGCGAGGTGCCGTACTCACTCGCCGTCACGACGTCCATCCCGGCCTCCTCGATCGCCTCGCAGTACCGCCGCAGCAGGGACGGTGCTATCTCGTTGCCCGACGGATCGTCGACGACGTCGTGGAGCATGATCGGGACCACGCCACCCCGATCGGATTCACGGTCGATCGCGTCGAAGACCTCGTCGGGATCCTGGGCGGCGTACCGACCGATCCGGATCGGGTCCTCGAACTCCGGTGGCGTCCGACCGCCGCCGCCGAAGCCCACGTCGTAGTAGTCGTCGGCGATCCCATCGATCGACTCGGACCCGCCGCCCCGCGGGTAGACCACGGCGTCGGTTGCGAAGCCGTTGTCGGCGAGCCACTCCGCGGACTCGCGTAGCTCGCGGCGAACCCGCGAATCCGAAAGCGTCGTGAGCTTCGTGTGGGTGACCGTGTGGCTACAGACCTCCCAACCCCGATCCTCTAGCTCCCGTAGCTCCTGAATCGTGAGGTAGCTCGTGAACTCCGCTTTTGTTCCGTCGGGGTCGTCCTTCGGTTCCTCGGTGATGACCGCGATCGTGGCGTCGTACCCGAACTCGTCGAGCACGTCCGCACCCTCATACAGCGCCGTATCGTTCCCGTCGTCGAAGACGAACAGCGCTCGACCGCTCCCACCGCCCTCGCTCTCGTCTCCGCCGTCGCTCAGACGATCGGGATCGATCTCCTCGCCGTCGAGGAAGGTTCGGAGGGGGCCCTCGTAGCTGAAGGTCGTGATCTCCCCCGAGAAGACGAAGTCGTCGACACCCCGACCGCCAACGGTCCCTGCGCCCGACGACCCCGAGATCGAGTCGGTGCCCGAATCGAAGTCACTACCGGGTTCGAGATCGCCGCTCACGGTGAACTCGAACCGGGCTGACTCGCCGACTGCCTCGATACGCAGTGCTCTCGAAGCGCTCTCGTCGGTGCCCTCGTCGAGCGAGGCGGGGTCGACCGCTTCGCCGTCGATCGTCACCTCGATCTCGCCGTCGTACTCGAAGGAAGTGATCTCCCCGGAGTACGAATACCCGTCGGTCCCGCCGTACACGGTTCCGGAAGCGGTGTCACCGTCGGCGCTGTCTCCTCGAGGGTCGTCGAGGGCCTCGACGTCGCCGCTGACGGTGAAGCGGTAGTCGTTGGGCTGGCTACCGTCGGGGTCCGAAACGACGAGTACCTTCGAACCCGATCCTCCGTCGGGTTCCTCACTGCCGCTCGAGTCCTCGCCGAGCGACGCGGGATCGACCTCGGTGCCGTCGACGAACACTCGAAGCGGTCCCTCGGCGGAGAACGCGGTGATCTCCCCGGAGAAGGTGAAATCGTCGACCCCGCGGCCGCCGATCGTCCCGATCGCCGAGGACCCCGAGATCGAATCGGTGCCCTCGTCGAAGTCATCACCTGGTTCGAGATCGCCGCTGACGGTGACTTCGAAGCGAGCGGACTCCCCGACCGCTTCGACCCGGAGTTCCCGCGACGGATCGCCGCCCCCGGTCGGGTCGTCCTCGGTGTCCTCGTCCTCTGAGCCCTCGTCCCCGGAGCCGAGCGAGGCAGGATCGACCGCCTCGCCGTCGATCGTCACCTCGATCTCACCGTCGTAGCTGAAGGCGGTGATCGCGCCGGAGTACGAATACCCGTCGGCCCCACCGTAGACGGTTCCGGAGGCACTGTCACCGTCGGCGCTGTCGCCTCGAGGGTCCTCGAGGCGCTCGACGTCGCCGCTGACGGTGAAGCGGTAGTCGTTGGGCTGGCTACCGTCGGGATCGGAGATGATCAACTCCGTTCGATCCGAGTCACCGCTCGATCCGCTGTCTTCGCCATCCGAACCACCGTCGTCGCTCCCGGAACCGAGTGAGGCAGGATCGACCTCCTCACCATTTACGAACACCCGAAGGGGTCCTTCGGCGGAAAAATCGGTGATCGCCCCGGAGAAGGTGAAATCGTCGACCCCGCGGCCGCCGATCGTCCCGCTCCCCGACGAGCCCGAAATCGAGTCAGTCCCCTCGTCGAAATCGCTACCGGCCTCGAGGTCGCCGCTCACGGCGACGTCGTAGCTGGCGGACTCGCCGACCGCCGCGATCCGCAGTTCGTTCTCGAGGGCCGCTGCAGTGGCGGCGTAGCCGACCGCACCGGCGAGGCCGGCAGTGCCGAATCGGAGAACGGTTCGTCGCGATAGGGTCCAATTTTTGCCCATACCGAGACGTCTCCTGTAGTGGACATAAGTAAAAGTACTTTATTTGATGACACTCGTTAGTTGTTTGAGTGCTAATCAAACACGCATTTGCAGGGCGACCATTCAAAAACCTCTGTCGGACCCAGCTGGTCCGCGCGCGCTGCGGCGAGTTCCCCTGACTGGTGGTTATAAGCCGAGTTCATTCTTGCTAAACGAAAACGCGTTGTCCGACTTGACGCCGACTCGATTCCCGTCCCCCACTCCCCTCGACCGCCCCGTTTCGCCGGCGTTAGGAGGGGGGCGTGTAAGCCTTGTTGTCGGTGGTGGCGTCGTGGTAGTTATCACGTTCGTAGCGCTTGACGTGGCCGCCGACGACGTAGAGACGGCCGTCGATCACGCTGTCGACCGCCCGGTTCCGGACGTGCTCGGGCCGTTCGGCCAGTTCCCCGGATTCGTCGGCCGCGGGATCGTACCGGTAGGACCTCGTCGTGTACTCACGGCCGAAGCGACCGTGGGTGAGGTAGATCTCGCCGTCGAGAACGGGATCGGCGGTACTCGCGAACATGCCAGCCCGCGGCGCGGGGCGGGCGCGTTCGACCCGGCCGCTCTCGAGGCCGACCCGAACGTTCGAGTCGGTCGGGCCGACCAGATCGCGTGGAGATACCGATCCCCGCCGTCGTCGACGATCGCCACCGTTGCCCACCGCTTGCCCTGGGCAGGCGGGCGAAATCGGGATCGGCGACCGTCTCGGTGTTCGGGTCGACAATCCAGATCCGGGTTTCGTCGTATCGACCCACGCTACCGCTGTCGGTGCCGTGGTCGGTCGCGCTCTCCCGGTCGGTGACGGCAGTCGCTCCGCCGACACAGTAGATCAACTCGCTTTCGGGATCGTACGCGCCACTCATCGCCCAGTTGGGATACGGACGCCGGTCTCGCTCGTGAGATCCCGCCAGCCCTCGCCAGGGCCGTAGGCGAAGATAGCGTCGGTGGGACCCTCGCCGGTCGAATAGGGGCTGTTCGGCGGCGCGTCGCCGAAGCTATAGATCCTCGACTCGCTCGCGACCCCACAGGGCGCCCAGAGCCGAGCGGGCATATCGGGGATTCGGTCCCACTCGCCCTCGGATCCCGCCACGGGATCGTAGACGAACGCCCGGTCGGTCGCGTCGAGCTTCGGCCAGCTATCGAACCCACCGAAGTAGTACAACTGACCGTCGAGTACGCCCCCGCCGGCGGCGCTCTGAGCTTGTGGCAGGCGGGCGTTTCCTGCCCACTCGCCGCCAGTTTCGTCCTCTTTCTCCTCTTCTTCCTCCTCGGAACCGAGCGCGTCGGGATCGACCTCCTCGGCCCCCATCCGGTTCTTCCGTTCCGCCCGATCCACCGCCGTCACTCGACCCGAGCGTCGCGGGATCGACCTCGGTACCATCGACGAAGGCACAAGAGGAGACGTGAGGGATCTCCTCGAAGCGCTCGCGGGCGAGGAGTTCGATGACGCCCTCAGCGACTGAAGGTCTTCCTCTCGATCGGAGGGGTAGGTCCCCGGACCGATCGAGGGCCGGCCCGTCCCGAGGGGTTTTGGTCTCCGGGGGGAAGTGAGGAACGTGGACCTCGAGTCGATCCCGGGCGTCGGCGCGAAGACCGCGGCGGCGCTGGCCGAACTCGATGACCCCGAGCGTGCGTTAGAAACCGGCGACGTAGCGACGCTCGCGAGCGCCCCGGGGATCCCGAAGGGACGCGGCGCGCGAATCGCCCGCGCGGCCATCCGCCGGAGCCACGACGATCCCGGTACTTTTCTCGCGACCGACCGGGCTCGGGAACTCTATCGAGTTGTCCTAAGCTTGCTCCAAGAGCGAGCGGTCACCGACTACGGGCAAAAACGCCTGGAGACCTTCTATCCCAGCGGCGTAACCTCTCGGATCGAGGAGGTTCGTGAGTTCGCCGAGCGGGCAATCGCCCGCGAGCCCGACCCCGCCGTTCTCGACGCGCTCGCGGGCGTCTCGCGTCTCTCCGCGCCGACGGACGTGACCGTCCGGGATCGCTGTCTCGCGACGACCGACGCCGAGACCTACAGCGCCGCCCGCGAGCAGGTCCCCGAACTCTCCGTCGAGTTGATCGAGGACGCCCGCGATCTCGCGGAGCTCGCTCGTGGCTATGCGACCGTGATCGCTCTCGACGAGGCCTTCGCCGGGGTGGACGTCGAGGGCGACGTCAAGGTGGTTCCCGACGCGCTAGAAAATCCCCAGGAAATCGTTCCCGAACGAACGCTATCCTTTTTTGCCGCCAATCGCGACCCACTCCGGGCGGCCGCCGCGGTTGCCCGTCACGCCGACCTCGATTCGCCCTGTGACGTAGGCGCCCTCGAGGACGGTCTCGAGCGCCTCGATTCGGATGGATCGGTCGCGGGCGACGCCGAACTCGACCGGTTGACCAATGCGGCCGCCGACCTCGAGGACGCCCTTTCGATCGCCGAGAACCTCGCGGACGACGAGCTCCGAGAAGTGATCGCCGAAAGCGAGGTGCGGATCGAAGGGGGCGATCTCCTCTCGCTCGTTGAGCGCGGCGCGGGCGTCGACTCGCTGCTCGCCCGGGAACTCGAGGCGGAGTACGCCGACGCGATCGAGGCCGCCCGCAAACACCTGGTAGACGCCCTCGATCTTCAGGACGAGGAAGCCGACCGTGCCCGCCGGGTCTTCGACGACGAACCGACCTACCCCGTCGAACGCGATTCCGAGGTCGTTCCCCGGCTGCGCGAGACCCTCGAAGCCGCTCGGGACCGCCGGGCCACGGAACTCAAACGCGAACTGGCCGCCGACCTCGCGGGGCTACGCAGGGATTGTGAGAGCCTGGTCCGCGACGCGCTGGAACTCGACGTTTCGCTCGCCATCTCGCGCTTCGATCGGGATTTCGCCTGCACGATGCCGACCTTCGGCGGCTCGGGCTTTTCGATCGAGGGCGGCCGATCGCCGCTGCTCGACGTCCCTTTCGAGGAGAGCGATCCGATCGATTATGCCGTCTCGGGGGTGACCCTGCTCTCGGGGGTCAATAGCGGCGGGAAGACCTCGACGCTCGATCTCGTTGGCCTGTGTGTGATCTTAGCGCACATGGGACTGCCCGTGCCCGCGAGCGAGGCGCGCTTCGAGCGCGTTTCGCAGTTATACTACCAGGCCAAATCCCAAGGGACCCTCGACGCTGGCGCGCTCGAACACACCCTCCAGGAGTTCGCCGGTCTCGCGACCGGCAGTGGTAGTAGTGGTGACGATGACGACCGCAGGGAGGTCGACGGCGGCAGTGACGAGGAGGGAAAGAAGCTAGTGCTCGTCGACGAGCTCGAAAGTATCACCGAACCCGGCGCGAGCGCGGTCATCATCGCCGGCATCCTGGAAGCCCTGAGTGAGCGCGAGGCGACGGCGGTGTTCGTCTCCCATCTCGCCGGCGAGATCCGCGAGGTCGCCGAGTTCCCGATCGCCGTCGACGGCATCGAGGCCGTCGGCCTGGTCGACGGCGAACTCGAGGTCGATCGCTCGCCGGAGAAGGGCCTGCTCGCCCGCTCGACGCCCGAACTCATCGTCGAGAAGCTGGCGGGCGAGACCGACGGCGCGAGCGACTCGGAGACCAGCGATCACGACACCGACTTCTACGATCGTCTATTGGAGAAGTTCGACACCCGAGAGTCGAGGTGATTCCGTTCGTCGTTCCGTTTTCGGACCTCTCGGCCGGTCCCGACTCGCTGACTGAAACGGTGGGCCGAAACGCTCAAGACCACTACCGGCGTGGTGAAAGTGATGAGCGGGGACGGGGATGCGCTCTCCTGGGACGAGTCGGTCTTTCGCGACGAGCACGTCTTCGAGGTGGATTACCTGCCGGAGGCGTTTCTGCACCGCGAAGAACAGATGCGCACTCTCCAGTATGCACTGCGGCCCGCCGCACGAGGCTCCCGCCCTTTGAACGTCGTGGCGCATGGTCCACCGGGGACGGGCAAGACCACCGCCGTCCAGAAGCTCTTTGGCCGTCTCGACGCCGAGACCGACGTCCGCTCGGTGCGGGTGAACTGCCAGGTCGACTCGACCCGGTACTCGGTGTTCTCGCGGCTCTTCGAGGGGATCTTCGAGTACGAACCGCCCTCCTCGGGAATCTCCTTCAAGAAGCTCTTCGGGCAGATTACCGATCACCTGGTCGCCGAGGACGAAGTGCTCGTTGTCGCGCTCGACGACGTGAACTACCTGTTTTACGACTCTGAGGCCTCCGATACCCTCTACTCGCTGCTCCGGGCTCACGAGGCCCACAGCGGCGCGCGCATCGGCGTGATCGTGATCTCCTCCGATCCGAATCTCGACGTGATCGCCGAACTCGATGGACGGGTCCAGAGCGTCTTCCGGCCCGAGGACGTCTACTTCCCGAGCTACGACCCCGAGGAGATCGTCGACATCCTGGGCGAGCGCGCGAAACGGGGCTTTCGCGAGGACGTTCTCGATACAGGAGAACTCGACCGGGTCGCCGAACTCACCGCCGAGACCGGCGACCTGCGGGTGGGGATCGACCTACTGCGCCGGGCGGGGCTGCGCGCGGAGATGCGTGCGAGCACCGAGATCGCGAGTGAGGACGTCGAGGCCGCCTACGAGAAGTCCAAATACGTCCATCTCTCCCACAGCCTCCAAGGACTGGCCGACTCCGAGCGCACACTCATAGAAGTGCTCGCCCGAAGCGACGGCGAGCAGGCCGGCACAGTGTATGAAACCTTTCACGAGGAGACCGGCCTGGGCTATACCCGGTATTCGGAGATCGTCAGCAAGCTCGCCCGGCTGTCGATCGTCGAGGCTGACTACGCCGAACTAGAGGGTCGTGGCCGCTCGCGGGAACTCTCGCTCGCCTACGACGCCGAGGCCGTGCTCGACCGGCTGTAGGTCTCTTCATATCGATCGTCGAAGTCGACTGCCTCGAGGTAGAGAACTGTGACCGCTCGCGGGCTTCAGGCATCGGCCTCTTCGGCCTCTCTGGTGGCCGACTCCGGAAGCCCGAGTACGTACTCCACCCCGGCGTCGCGTCCGTCGGTACCGTCCCACTCCTCGTCGATCGCCTCGCGGACGCTACCCTCTACTCCCTCGGCGGCGAGCAGTGCCGCGGCGAGTTCGGCCGCCCGGTGTGCGCGCCGATCGCTCGTTTCGGCCGGCCGCGAGAGCGAACCATGGCGGCTCGCCCAGTAGGCTAAGGCCTCGACGACGAGCAGCCGGTCCTGTCGGTGAACCGTACTCGGCCGGCCCGGAGCGCTCATCGTCGCTCACCCCGCCCGGCTCGGTCACGCCCTCCCCGCCGGCATTCGGTGGTGTAATCGAGAATACCGGTTCGCCGCGAGTGGTTCGTTAGTTCCCTTTGTCGTATATGTTCACAACCTCTAGTGTGTATCAAACCCGCGTCAGACGCGTGGTGGACACCGGCTCGGCGGTCACTCGGTCGCTCGATGGGTGGATTGGTGAATCGGTGAATCGGTCAGTCGATGGGCCTACTGCTCGCCGAGGAAACGTGTGGCTGTCTCGACGAACAGATCCCTGTAGGTCTCCGCCGAGAGCTCCCGGTCGAGTAGGCCGACGCGTTCCTCGGCGTAGGAATAGGGTAGATTCGGGAAATCCGAGCCGTACATGATCGACTCGGAGAGTTCCTCTATGGTGTCGTCGGCGATCGTCGCGGGGTCGAAATCCATATACTGGGGCGACCGGGGCGAGAGAGCCATCGTCGTATCGAGGAAGGCGTTCTCGTGCTCTCGAACGAGCTCGCGGAAGGCTTCGACCTCGTAGGTGCCCATGTGGGCCCCACAGGCTCGCACGTCGGGGTAGGACTCCAGAAAGCTCTCGAAGGACTCGCTGCCGACGTGTGGGCTGTCCTCGAACATCGGGGCTGTCCCGGCGTGGAAAACGATCGGCCGGTCGTAGTCGCTGGCGAGTTCGAAGGCCGGATCGAGCCGCGGGTCGTCGGGACCACACTTCTGGACCGGACACTGGAACTTGAGCCCTCGCGCCCCCGCCTCGAAGGCCGATCGCACGACCCGCGCGACGTCGTCTTCGGCGTGGACGGTCGCGAAGGGCGTGCACATATTCGATCCGCTCGCGGCACGGAGGACCCACTCGTTGAGTTCGGCCGCCATCCCCGGCCGGTGAGCGTAGGGCAAAGCGAGATAGCGCTCGACGCCTGCCTCCCGGAGTACGCTCTCGATTCCGGCTTGCTGTGCCGGGTGGTCGAACGCCCAGCCTCCCTGAGCGGCGAGTGCCTCCCGGATCGCCCCCAGTAGCTCCTCGGGCATGAGGTGGACGTGGGCGTCGATCGCTCCCGCCGGAAGCCGACTCGCCCCCGCCGCCTCGGTCGTTCGTTTCTCGTCGGTCGCCATTACCTCTCCTGGCGTGCGCGCGCCGACCTATGTGTGTCGCTCGCGCTTCGCCTCGCCGCCGATCGCATGCTTACCGTTTCTGTAGTTTCACTATAGTCGCCAACAAGCCTCGAAGCGCTCGTCGGTCAGATAGACCGTTTCGTCCTGAACCTCCACGTCGATCGGGTCGAGTACCTTTCCGCGGCAGGGTCCGTAGGTACACAACCCCTCGCCGCCCTCGAATCGGGCACCGTGTTCGTGACAGACGATCTGGCCCTCGCATACCTCCGCCCCCCAGCCCGGATCGAGACGGACCTCCGGCTCGTGTGGACAGGAGTTGCGCCACCCGAAGACCGCCTCGCCCTCCCGCCGACAGATGAACTCGACTTCCCGACTTCCCCCAGAAGCCACACAGCGGATCGTCCCCTCGGTCGGCACCGCCTCGAGAGGAGCGATGTATCGTCGGTCGTCTGCTTTCCCCTTCTCTCCGTCCTCCTCGTCCGGCCGGCTCACCTCGTCGTCGCGATGGGCCCCGCCTACGTTGGTATCCTCGGACGACTCGCCGACGCTGAACCAGAACGTGGCGTCGCCCGCCGCCACTTTTCCCTCGTTCGCCGCGACCCGGGTTGCTTCCCGTTCGTCGTCGCTCGCCACCCTCGCTTTGATCCCCTCGGCCATGATCGGCCGTAGCTAATCGACCGAAATGTGGGTTCCGAATCGACCCCCGAAGTCCGGTTCCCTGATTCGGCGGAGCACTCCGTCCCGGTCCCGCCCTGATTTCCGTCTGTGCCTCAGTTGTCGGTCGCCGTGGCCGTGCCGGTCCGTGTGGTTCGCTCGCTACCGGCGAGATCGCTGACCGCGTTCACTATGAGGAAGCCGAAGACGACCTTCGCCCATCGCGGCTTCCGTTTCGATCGGAACGGGAATATCTACCGGACTTTGGACCTCAAAAATTCAATTACTATTGGATTGCGAGACTGTCAGAGCAGTTCACGCGCCGGACGGACCCGGTTCGCAGCTTCCGGCACGCCGATGCTCTCGCATGGACATGAAGCCGAACCGTCCGATTCGATCGATAGGGTAGTGCGCACGCGATCGGTCGGTCCGATCGTCGTCCGCCCTGCACTCATCCGGTCGGCCGGGTTCGGGTCCGCTCGGTTCTTATAGGATGGGCGTGTAAGCACTCGTTAGAACGAAACGATGATCGAGGCCGACGTTACGCTGCCGGCAGCGATGATTCCGCCCGGAACGGCCTTCGCGGCGACGAACACCTCCATCGAACTCGTCGGCCGGATACCGGTCGAGGGCGTCGACGGGCAGTACCTCCGTATCACCGACTCCGAGGATCGTGAGGCCTTCGTGGACGCCGCCCGATCCCCTCCGGGAGTCGAGCGCCTCGCGGCGATCGACCGGGGTCCGACCAGCTACTATCACATCGCCTGGCAGAACCACCCCCCTGTCCGGCCGTCTACCGACCGGATCTAGTGGTCGAACGGATGGAAGGGACGCCGGAAGGCTGGTCGTTTCGTCTCCGTGCAGGAAACGGCGAGGTCCTCCAAGACCTCCAGGGGGACTGTCGGGATCGGAACGCCCCCTTCTAGGTCGATCGGCTCGACCGATCGGCCGAGGGTATCGACGACGACTACTACAATCCGATGTCACGATCGCGGGCCGAAGGACGAAATCCGTCTCCGGGGGCGGCCACTGGGGCGGCGGGCTATGGATGAGTACGCGGGACCTCGCTCGGTTCGGACAGCTCCTGGCGAATCGTGGGCAGTGGGGCGAGAACCGGGTCGTCTCCGAGGAGTGGATCGACCGGGCGACGACGCCCTGTGGGATCGAGGCGGGGTATGGTTATCTGTTCTGACTGAATACCGACCGGGAGCGGTGGCCAGCAGCCTCCGAGTCGGCGTTTGCCGCTCGCGGCCACGGCGCGAACACCGTCTGGATCGACCCGAATCGGGATCTGGTCGTCGTCCTCCGGTGGATCGAGTCCGACGCCGCTACTGGCGACCGCGAGAACGATGGGTTCTATCACCGGCTCTTCGAATCACTGGACTCTTCTTCCAGCTAGCCTGCTTGACTCGACTACGACAGTAGGGGCTTTGGGGAGATGCGAGCGTTTCCAGCGTCTGACCCGGTGACCGGAGTCGCGGAACGCCGCCGACTTCGGATTGAAACTGACGCTACAGCCTCCCACGCCTACGTTCTCGGGCGACGAAGCCTCTATAGAATCCCCGACCGTCGACGATTTCGTATCGTGCTATTCGATTTACCGGCTGTTCAACCGAGTGCGATGAGAGCTTTCGATTCCCCCACTGGACTTCGATCCCCCCTCTTCTCCGATCGATCTCGCTCGAGACGGAATCGAGGCTGCACGTCTCGGCCTCGGAACTACAGACCTGTTACCGCGATGGCTGGTTCGAGAAACGACCCGCAGCCGAACGAGCGTGCAACGACGGGCGCTACGCTTCCTCACCTGTCGGTGATTGGAATGCCACCATCGACCGGAAGCGGACGAGCTGTCCTTCACCGTCGCGTCGGCGCGTGATCTCGGCAGTGTCCCTCTCGGTTCCTTTGACCTACTGTTCCAGTCTTGGAGCGCGTGCGGCGCGGTAAGGGGTTGGTCGTGCGCCAGTAGCGGTCGCCCAACCGAACTCCGTACGGACCAGGTGTGGTAGACCGACGCCCGCCAATACCTCGATCAGATCGGAAGTGTCGTTCGCCGATTCGGAGACGGTGATCAGCGATCCGGGCAGGTTCTCGCTGCGTAGCGGGGACTTCCGTCTTCGACTCGTCTCGCTCGAGCGTCGACAACGGGATGTCGACATCGATCGCCGTGGGAATCTCTATCCGGGACGGCTTGAACGCCCCGAACCGCACAGCAACCCCCGCTCAGTAGTGGTTCGATGGCGCCTTCCCAGCCATACACTATATATCGCTATATCGAATCGACTGACGCGCCGAACGCGACCGACGATGATAAACCCGAATCCTCGATCGGTGTGATCCGGGAAGTGTTCTACTGGCTACTCCGGAGCGAATAGCCGACGAGAGACCGAAAACTCGGGACGAAGCCGGACGAACGGGATACGGTCGATACTACCGGCGTCGATCAGCCGTGTTGCTCGCCCGATTCACCGCCACCGGTGGGCCCAAACACCTGGCTGTGAAGCCTGTCACAGAGGATTTCGGCGAGTGCGGCGAGGTTGATTGCGTCGTCGCGATTGTAGGAGACGAGCGTCTCTAAGGCCTCTTCGTTACCGCGTTCGTACCGACGCCACAGGCGAACGGCGTCCCGCCCCGAGAGGTCGGGGCGATCGCGCTCGATACCCACCTGCCCTTCGACGGCTTTGAGTCCACCTGTCAGATCGAGGCGTCGACAAGGATACATCAGATCGAAGTGGGGCACGTCGATCTTGCGATCGAACGCCCGCTCTAAGAAGGGCACGTCGAAGCGGATCCCGTTGTAAGAGACCAGAAGGGAGGCTCGGTCGAGTTCGGCCGCGAGATTCGCAGCCGTGAGATCACGCCCGCGTACCAGGGTTCGGGTCTCGCCCCCGCGGTGGAAACTGACGGTCGTAACGTCGTCGTACTCGCCCAAACCGGTGGTCTCGATGTCGAAGTAGGTCGCACTGTCCCGAAAGGACTCGTACAAGCGCCACCGCTCGCCAGAGGGCAGGGCGTCGTCGAAAAAGCGCGTGTCGCCCGCGTCGAGACGGGGGGTGGCCCGATCGACGAAGCGATCGATCCGGTCGGCGGTGGTGGGCCCGACGACCGAACCGTCGAACTCCTCCCAGTGGGTGATCCCTGCCTCCCAGAGACGTCGTTCGGTCTTCTCCCCGACTCCCTTGACGGGAATGAAGCTGTTGTCCACGCGCACGCCAGCGAGGAGTGTCGGCCCCGATAAACGCCTTCCGATGACTTCGCCGGTGGTTAGAGCCCTTCGGCGCTGGTAACCGGCCACCGCGCTGCCGACTCGGGTCGGAATTGGGATAACAGTCAAATGTACCGGACTCGGTCGTTCAGTGAGGCCGAACTATGACCGAACGAACAATGAGAAGCGGGGACGATGGGAGCGACGGGTGGACCGACGAGAGACGGAGGGAATCTCTATCGCCGTCACGCCGTCGGTTTTTGAACCATGCCGGGGCCGCTGGCGGGGCATTCGCGTTGCTCTCGGCCGGAACCGGAGCGGCCGCGGCCGGCGGCCCCGAAACCGATGGAAGCGACGGTGACACTGTATCGGAAGGAGACGAAGAGGAAAGCGAGGAGTCCGAGGGGATGGAGGACGTCTCGGCCGTCGACGTGCTGAATTTCGCGCTCTCCCTCGAACATCTCGAGGCCGCGTACTACAACGAGTTCCTCGAGGAATACAGCGAGAGCGAGGTCGAGCGTTCGGAGGCCGCACGGGTGTTCGCGGATCCGGGTTCGCGCTTCGGCACCTACCAGAAGATCCAGCAGGTGCGGGACCACGAGGAAGCCCACGTCGAGGCCCTTACCCAGACCATCGAGGACCTGGGTGGCGAGCCCGTCGACCCCGCTGAGTACGACTTTCCCTACGACTCGATCGAGGAATTCGTCTCGCTGTCGGCGACCATCGAGGCCGTCGGTGTCTCTGCCTATGCGGGTGCCGCGCTGCTCATCGAAAGCGACGCCGTGCTCGAAGCTGCGGTCTCGATCCACAGCGTCGAAGCGAGGCATACGGCCTACTTCCGCGTGCTCAACACCAACACGCCGTTCCCGAACGCCTTCGACGAGCCACGGACGATGGAGGAAGTACTGGAGATCGTCTCCCAGTTCGTCGTCGGGATGGAGGATCGGAGCGGCGACGCTGAGGAGGACGAGGGTGAGACCGGTGACGGGGAGGGGGGCGCGGGCGAACTCTCGATCGCCGGTCTCCGTGCGGTCGCCGGGCCGATGAGCAATCCCGACGATGAGTACGTCGAGTACATAAATAGCGGCGACGGCACGCTCGATCTGACGGGCTGGAGCGTCTCGAACGGAAAGGGAACTACCTACGAGTTCCCCGATGGATTTGCGCTCGCGCCCGGCGAGACGGTCCGGCTCTATACCGGTCGCGGGACCGATAGCTCCGGTGCGCTCTACTGGGGGATGCCCCGTGAGGTCTGGAACGACCAGGTCGGCACGATGATCGTTCGGAACGGGAGCGACGAAGTCGTCCTCCGGCGATCGTACTGAATCGTCCGGAGCACTCGCTCGACGCCAGCTTATCCTACTACGCATGACCGCCGACGACCGAAACACCGACCGAACGGGAGCGGACGAATACGGCGAGTTCGTCTTCGGGGACGACGGTGCGTCCGAGGAGAGCGAGGCCGAGGCCCCGTTCGAAGAGCGCCTGGCGCCGATCGTCGCCCTCCTGGTCGTTGCGGGCCTCGTCCTTACCGGTGGGTACATCGCTATGACCGCTCTGGGCGGGCCGAGCGGGGACGAACTCGGTTCGGGTGCCGGTTCGGATAGTGCTGGTGCCGGCGGGTCGGGCGGCGAGAAAGATACCACGATGGCGGACAGTTCTGCCGGAGGCCCCGGCGCTACCGCAGCCACCGCGGCGACCGCAGCCCCGACGGGGGCCTCCACTCCGACGGCGACCGACGACGAGGCGACGGCCGACGTTGCGGCCGGTACCGACAGTTCGAGCACTACCGCCGGCTCCCCGACGACCGATCCCTCGACAGGTGGCTCTACGGCTATCGTCCAGACAATAGCGCCCGAAGCCGGTGCTGGCACTCCCCGTTCGGTCGAGACAAGAACCTCGAGCGAATCGACGACCGTGGAGACGCCGATGGCCACTGCCGAACCGACCGGTGTGGAGCCAACGGTCGAGCAATCGACCACCGAACCGGCGACCGTGGCAGCGACGGCGACGCCGACGCCCGAACCAACGGCGACCGAAACGGCTACCGAGACGACAACTACGCCGACGGCCGAGCCGACACCGACAGCAACGGAGACCGTGACGCCGACGGCAGCTGAGACGACGCCGATGGCCGAGCCGACCGAAGAGCCGACTGAGGAGCCGAGCGAGGACACCCCGACGGCCGCACCAGAGGATCGATCGCCGTCGATCGAGGACTTCACCGTTGCGACCGACGAGTCCGGCGAGTCCACAACCGTCACTTGGGCTGTCGCCGATCCCGACGGGGATCTAGAAACCGTACGACTGGAGGTCGTCGTCGAGCCTGGCGGGAGTGCCGAGGTCGTCACCGATCGGACGATCGAGGTCGGCGGCTCCGACGCCGAGAGCGAGACGGCACTCGCTATCGAGGGGATCGAACCCGGCGAGGCCTACGAAGTCCGACTTCGGGTCGAGGACGAAGCTGGCAACGCCGCGCTCGCGGTTACCCGCGAGACCGCGAGCGGGTAGATCGGGACTACGACCGAAGCCGCTCCCTGTTACTGGTAGCCTACCCCCGATACCGCCACTCCGCCCGGAACTAAAGCCTCCCTACTATCTCACATTAAGAAACTATTTATTAGATAGCGGCTGCAATTAATGTCATACATCCGGCCCGGACGCGAGCACCCGCTCGCCATCGTCGGATCGAGGAGCGCCCATGACACGGAACGACACTGCCGGAACGAGGGGCCGACCGCATAGACAACGGGAGCCTCGTCAATGAGCATCGGTGACGTCGATACCGGGGGCGGCGACGGGGCCGACGGACCCTCCCCAAGGCTCGAGTGGATCCGCGACCGGGAGCCCGGCTTCTCGCGGGTAACGGTCTTCGATCCCGATCCGGCGCGGCTCGATACGGCCTGGATCGAGATCGACGCGGCGTCGACGGTCGCGCTGCGGGCGACGCGCTGAGTAGGATTCGCCCGGTCGGCGTCGGTCGGCACCGATCGAGACCAACCCCGACGGGACCGTACGACACTAACGTCCTCGGGGAGTAGCACCGGCATGGATCCCGCCGAGTTCCGCACACAGATCCCGGCTCTGGAGGACTCTATCTACATGAACACGGGCGCGGCGAGCCCCAGTGCGGAGGAGGGGATGTCCCCGGCGGCCGATCGGGTCTTCGAGGACACCCGCCGGGCGGTCGCGGGCCTGCTCGGTGCCCAACCGGGCGAGATCGCTCTCACCGAGAGCACCGCCGACGCCATCACTCGAATCGCCGACGCGATTCCCTGGGAGGAAGGTGACGTGGTCTATCGAACCGACTGTGAACACCCCGCGGGCGTACTCCCCTGGCAGCGGTTAGAGGACACCGAAGGGATCGAGATCAGGGAGTTAGAAACCGACCAAGGTCGTCTCGATCTCGATTGCTTCGCTGCGGCCGCGAGCGATGCCCGGCTCGTCTGTACGAGTTCGCTGTCCTGGAACTACGGGACTCGGATCCCAGTCACCGAGATGGTCGAGACCGCCCACGACGCCGGCGCACAGGTCCTCGTCGATGCCGTCCAGTCACCGGGCCAGGTCGAGGTCGACGTCCACGAGTGGGGCGCGGACTTCGTTGCCGGTGCGGGCCACAAGTGGCTCTGTGGCCCCTGGGGGGCGGGTTTCTGTTACGTGGACAGCGAGGCGACCGAGACGCTCGAGCCCGACCGGGTGAGCTACCGGAGCGTCGTCGACCCGAGTGCCCCGGACTACGAGCTGAAACCGGGGGCCGCCAGATTGGAGATCGGGACGCGCTCGCCGCTGCCGTACGCCGGACTCAGTGAGGCGATCGCGTCGATCGAGGAGATCGGCATCGATACGATCGAGAGCCACGTCGAGGAGCTGACCGACCGGCTCAAGGAAGGACTCGGGGAGCGACTACTGAGTCCCCGAGCTTACGAATCCGGGCTCGTGGCCTTCGCGGCCGAGGATCCCGAGGCGACGGTCGCTCGCCTCTCGGAGCAGGGTATCGAGATCCGATCGATCCCCGAACCCGACGCGCTGCGGGCTTCGCTGCACGTCTTCAATACCGCCGAGGACGTCGACGCGCTGCTCGAGGTGCTCTGAGTGCTTGGAGTCCACAGAGACCTCCGGGATCCCCGTCCTGCCGCCGGGCCCGGACAGTGCGGCGTCGTTGTATCGTGTACTGTCCGCGATGGCCTCCTGGTCGTCGATTCGTCTCACCGGCCGCTCGCTCGGAACTCCTCGTAGGGAATCGATCCTTCTTCGAGGATCCGCTCGGAGTCCGGAAGCTCGCCGTCGGGGTTCGGGGATTCGGTCGCCGGGCCCCCTGGCTCGCCGACGACGATCCGGCCGACCATCCCGAGTTGCTTGTGTGGGATGCAGTAGTAGTCGTGTGTCCCGCTCGTCTCGAAGGTAACGTTTCTGAACGCACCTTCCTCGCCGAACCGGCCGGTATTCCAAGACGGAGCTCCGCTCGGAATGCGCTGGTCGAGAGCCCCCTGGTTGTCCGGGTGGTAGGCGGTCGCCGAGTGGACCCCGCTCACGAGTTCGAACGAGACGGTCGTCCCGGGTTCGACGAACAGGCCGATCGGATCGAAGTACAAATCCGTGTACATCCCAACAGTGTACGCACCTCTCTCCGCGCTGGCGGCACTCGTCGTTTCCGTGTTCGGAGAAGGGCTCTCGCCGGTAGCATCGCTCTTCGCCCTCGTCGTGTCCTCTGACGTGGTTCCCTCGGTTGCCGTCGGATCGGCCGTCGTGGTCGTACTACGAGTAGCCTGAGATCCCGGCGTCGTGGACCGACCGGTGTCCGAACCCGAGGGTTCGTTCTCGCTTTGGGTACCGGTTTCGATGCAGCCACCGATCCCGACGCCGATCCCGATCCCGGCGACGCTACGGAGCAGGCGGCGGCGAGTGGGTCGGTCTGTAGCCATCTCGACTAGGTGTTGTGGCAGTGAAACAAAACACGAACGGTTCGCTCGTACTCAGGCGGTCAGTCGAAGCCCATCTCACAGCGATAGACACGATCGTCGCCGATCTCTTCGACCGTGTGGATCTCGCCGTCGTAGGTTTCTGCCATGTCCTCGGTGGTGGCGACGACCTGCCAGCCACCTTCGACTCCCGGCTTTTTCTCCGCGATCGTCCCCTCGAGAACCGTCTCGGGAACTCGAAGCACCATCACCTCCTTGTTTGTATCGAGCACCAACAGTTGGTAGTTTCGGAGAGCTACCACCGTCCGGTTCTGGTCGTCGGCGATCGTGCTGACGAGCCCGATCTCCCACTCCATATTTCCGGTAAGATTGAAGGTATATATCTCTCATTAAATAGAATAATAGAGTATCGGGGCGTTAGATGGACGATCGAACCTCCTTCACTGATGGGAGCAGTAGAGGACCTCTATAGGCGAATTCAGTGTCTCGAAGTGGAAGGATTCGCTCGCTTCAGTGCTCCGGCGGGGATTCGAACCCCGGTCATCACCGTGAGAGGGTGATATGATTGGCCGGACTACACCACCGGAGCGCTCAGCAGTGCATTATTGCGTACTACTGCGATCGGAGGGAGAATCCTCCGAGTCTTAAGCGCCACGATGTACGGCGGCCCACCCGATCGAGCGCGTTGCCCGCCGGCCGTTATTGCTCCTCCGACGACGGGCCGTTCGTGTCGGGTTCCTCACCTCTGAGACTGACGATGTTCTCCCGGCCGATCCGCAGCTTCGAGATCCGATTTTCCCCCTCCATCTCCGAGAGGAGCATGCTCACCTTCGATTTCGACCAGTCGGTCTCCTCGACGATCGCGACCTGTCGCATTCGACCGCCGTTCGCTTCGAGCAACCGGAGCACGCGGTCGTCGTCCGCCAGTAACTCCTCGTCGGAGACCGCCGGTTCGGGGGTCTTGCTCCCCTCGCTCCCAGCCCCACTACCCGTCGGTTCGCTTCCCGTCCCCGAACCGGCACCTGGGATCGGAGTCGATCCCGGACCGGATCCCGACCGCGACCCGCGACCGGAGCCGGGAACGCCGCCGAAGCGCCAAGCGATCGCCGCCGCGAGGCCGAGCAAGAGGAGAACGGCCCCACCGACCGCTACCGGCAGCGACTCGCTGCTCGTCGACGGCGGCCCGAGTACGGCGTTCGGCCGGCCGTTATCGAACTCGCGCTCGCCGGTCCAGCTCACTGTCTCGCTCGCTTCCATGGACTCCGCGGACATCGAGTCGGGATCGGGTTCGACCGAGCGGAAGACCAGATCGCCCCCGGCACGGATCGAGAACTGTTCGTTCGGTCCTACGTAGAGTCCCCCTTCGAACGCGCCGCCATCGAAGACATCACCGGCCATAACCGTGCCGTCCTCTTGAACGAGGGCGAAACCACTCCACAGAAAGCTCATCTCGACGACGCCCTGGTTGTTCAGCGACCCGACTCTCGCCTCCCGGTCGAACGCCCGAGCTTCCATCTTCCGGCCGGTCGTTTCCGCGCCGACACGGACGAGGCGCTGTGCGAGGCGTACGAACTCCTCATAGAGGCGGACTTCCTGGGAGTTGAACCGCGCGGCGTAGTCTTCGAAATTCGAGCGTTCGCTCTCGTTCGCGAGCGCCCGCTTGTAGGTAAAGGTCCACCGGGCGGAGCCGTTCGGGTAGACCAGTACTTCGAACTCCGTGCTGTCGAACCCCTGGGCGGCGACGATGCCGCTCGCTCGCTGTGCGGTCGCCTCACCGCCGTCCGTCGACCCCACTCCATCGATCGCCGGCCCCGAGACGGCGGCGCCGAGGACCGCTAGGAGGACGACGCCAACGGCGAGTCCGGACCACCGGACCATCCGGTAGATCAACACGACTGGATCATAAAAACGCACTGACTGCCGTTCGATCCCGCCGCCGGCCCTGATATCCTCCTGGCCGGCGACCGAGCGCATGGTTGCCGGTCGTACAGCAGTCGGGAACTGCTAGGGGGCGAGCTTGTTCGGGTGTTCGCGCTCGTAGCGCTCGAAGGTGTGTGGCATCCACTCCTTACACTCGTCCATCACAGCGTCGGAGAGATCACGAACTTCCCACTGTGCATCGCTTTTGAGTCTCATGTCCAACAAATGCATGAGCGAACGGGCATTCATCGTAAAGGTGAGGTTGACCATCGTTCCGATGGGCAGGACCATCCGGGCGTCTTCCTTCGGGACGCCGGCGTCGATCAGTCGTCGATAGGCCTCCATCGAGTGCTCGTAGAGTTCTTTTGCCGTCCCCTCGCGTTCCTCAGCCGAGAGGGTCGCCTCCGAGATCCCTTCGCGGCTCACGATCTCCTCTTCCCCGAGGGAGGGAGGAAAACAGAACAGTTCTTCCGGCTCGCCGTCGATCTCGGTATACCGCAGGCTCTGGACATCGAAGCTCGCGTGCCGGTGTCTGGTGAGCTGGGCCATACAGCTCCTCGATATCCCCTCGACCGCGAAGGTCGCCGTCGGATGCTCCAGGGGGCCGAAGTGACCGGATCTGAAGAGGTGATCGAGCAGTGTCTCTTTTTTGTCGGCGATCGTCTCGCCCTCGACCGGTTCCATGATCTGTGCGAACGATCGATCCGACCCGACCCACTGGTCGCTGTAATCCCCTCGAGCGCATCGACAGGCGAGTTCCTCGGGATCCGCAGTTCCTCTGAGCAGTTCGACGCGCATACCCTATTAGCTGCTCGCCGCCTTTATGAAACGGTGCCATCTCGGCTCCTGATCTCCGCCTTCCAGTTCGCTTGCGGCCAAGGGCGGTCACGATGAAGCCGGGCGATCGGTAGATCCAAATCGCCGACCACCCTTCCGATCGCATGATCGCGAACCTCGCGCCCGGCGGCCGCGTCTTCACGAGCAATGTCTTTCTCGTAGAGGGCGAGCGCACCATCCTGATCGATCCGGGCAACGATTTCGACGTCGTGAGCGGGATCGAAGCCCGCGTCGATGGCCTCGATGCGGTCGTTCTCACCCACCCCCCCCCGGATCACGTCGGGAACCTCGATTCGGTGAAAGATGCGTTCGGCATCGAAGTCTGGGGGTTCGATCCCGAGCAGCCCGGCGTCGATCACGCCATCGCCGACGGCGAGCGAGTGCAGATGGGCGAGGAGGAGCACCTCGCGATACACACCCCCGGACACAAGGACGACCACCTCTGTCTGTACGCCCCTGATTCGGGGACGCTCTTCGCTGGCGACTTGGTCTTCGAGAACGGCGGGTTCGGCCGCACGGACCTCGAGGA
>PXRJ01000042.1 GCA_003021705.1 Halobacteriales archaeon QS_3_64_16 | reverse complement strand
TCGTTGCCGATCGTGATCACGAACCTGCTACAGACGGCGTACAATCTCGCCGATATGGGGGCTGACGTCGAGATACTCGAGAAGAACGAGGAAGTCGGCGGTCGTGCGAGTACACTGGAAGCCGAGGGTTTCGAATTCGACATGGGGCCCTCCTGGTATCTGATGCCCGATGTCTTCGAGCGTTTCTTCGAACACTTCGGGAAGCATCCGGAGGACTACTACGACCTCCAGCGCCTCGACCCACATTACAGGATCTTCTGGAAGGACGGCGATCGTCTCGACGTCACGCCCGATCTCGATCAAGTGCGTGCAGCCTTCGAGGCCCGAGAGCCCGGTGGGGCCGAGGCTTTCGACGAGTATATCGAAAAGAGCGCTCGGAACTACCGCCGGTCGATGGACGGGTTCGTCTACACCGACCGGCCCCGGTATCGCGACTGGGTCGACCTCGAAGTAATGCGTGCAGCGCCGATCGGCCTCCAATTGCTCGGCACGATGGACAACTACGTCTCGAAGTTCTTCGACAACCCCAAGCTCCAGCAGGTAATGCAGTACACGCTGGTCTTCTTAGGCGGTGCGCCGAGCAACACCCCCGCGATCTACAACATGATGAGCCACGTCGATTTCAATATGGGGGTGTACTACCCCGATGGCGGGATCGGCGCAGTCGTTGACGCCTTCGACGACCTCGCACGCGAACTCGGCGCGACGATCAGTACCGGCGCGGAGGTCACCGAGATCACCCGCCGGCGCGAGGGCTTTTCGGTCCACACCGAAGACGGCGAGCGCCGGCCCGACATCGTCGTGAGCGACGCGGATTACGCCCACACCGAACAGGAACTCATGCCCGAACACGAACGGGGCTACTCCGAAGAATACTGGGAGAGCCGTACCTACGCGCCCTCCGCCTTCCTCCTCTATCTCGGCGTCGAGGGCGACGTCGATCCACTCGCCCATCACACCCTCGTTCTGCCGACTGACTGGGACGAGCATTTCGCCCAGATCTTCGACGAACCCGCTTGGCCCGACGATCCGGCCTACTACCTCTGTGTCCCCTCTCGAACCGACGATACGGTCGCGCCCGACGATCACAGTGCGCTGTTCGCCCTCGTGCCGATCGCCCCCGAACTCGAGGACACCCCCGAGATCCGCGAGCAGTATCGCGACTCGATTCTCGAGGACATCGCTACCAATACCGGCGTCGATCTGGAGGACCGGATCGTCTTCGAGAAGCGCTTCTCGATTTCTGATTTCGCCGACCGATACAACGCCACTGCCGGCAGCGCGCTCGGGCTCGCCCACACGCTCCGGCAGACCTCGCTGTTCCGCCCGCCCCATCGCTCGAAGGCAGTGCCCGATCTGTACTTCACCGGCGCATACACCACGCCCGGCATCGGGATGCCGATGTGTGTGGTAAGCGGCGAACACGCCGCGAAGGCCGTTCTCGACGATCACGGTGCCGAGGATGACGGGACCGGTGGAAGCGAGGGAGCCGGCGGCACCGACGGGACGGGGATCGCACGACGGCTCGCGACGAACTCACTCGCGGGCTTACTTCGTCGATAGATGACGAACACGGTCGAACGACTCCGGCGGCGGGTTGACGAACTGGGGGGACTGCTCCCCACTGAGTCCTCGCTGTCGGGCTATCTCTTCTGGCTCTCACGGCCGCGCTTCTGGGTCTATCTCGCCGGGCCGGTCGTCGTCGGGGCGGTCTATGCCGTCGATTCGGTAGCGGAACTGTTCTCCCCGCTATCGATAGCATTATTCATATTCTTCCTCGTGCCGGCGAACGTCTTTCTCTATGGGGTGAACGATCTCTTCGATAGCGACATCGACGCCGAGAACCCGAAAAAGGAGGACAAGGAACTCCGTTATCGTGGCGGGCGGGTCGTCGCGAGCGTCGTACTCGCGAGCGGGCTGCTGGGGCTCGCGTTCGTTCCCGTCCTCTCGGTGCCGGCGCTGCTCGCCCTCGGGGGCTTCTATCTGCTCGCGATCGAGTACAGCGCCCCGCCGCTGCGAGCGAAGACGGTTCCCCTGCTCGACTCGCTGTCTAACGGTCTCTACGTCCTCCCCGGCGTGCTCGCCTACGCCGCACTCGCGGGCGAGTACCCACCTCTGGCGGCTATCGTCGGGGGGTGGCTCTGGGCGATGGGGATGCACACCTTCTCGGCGATTCCCGACATCGAACCCGATAGGAAAGCCGGCATCGAGACGACCGCGACGCTGCTCGGCGAACGGCGGACCTACGCGTACTGTGGGGCCTGCTGGATCGCTGCCGCAGGGGCGTTCTGGTTCGTTCATCCCTTTTTCGGCGCGCTCTTGCTTTCCTACCCGCTACTCGTCTTCGGTATCGTCGCCTCGGAGGTCGCCGTCGAACGAGCGTACTGGTGGTATCCGGCGATCAACACGCTCGTCGGCACCGCGATGAGCCTCGGGGGCTTTTGGGTGCTCGTCTATGGCTGAGGGTCGAGTCGGCAGTGAAGGAACGGGGGAACTGAAAGAAGTGGAAGAAACGAAAGACAGTGCCGGCAGCGAGGTAAGCAAGGCTGACGACGTCGGCGGGGACGACAGTGGTGACATCGACGACAAGGAACCCATCGACCGCGAGTACGTCGGAGCCCGTTTCGATCGCCTGATCCGCGAGAACCGATTTACGATCGCGGTGGTCTTCCCGGCCGTCGGCGCTCTTTTGCTCGTCGCGAGCAGCGAGGATCTGCTTCCTCCGATACTCGCCTACAACCCTTTCTTGATTCTGCTCGGGACGTTCGTGATGCGTTCGCCGCTGCTTGCCGGCATCCTTCCCGTGCTCGATCGGCGTGCCGTGATCGGTCTCGGGGTACTCGTCGGGTATGCGTATGCGATCGAGATCGTCGGCGTGCTCACCGGACTGCCCTACGGCGAGTTTTCGTATGCAATCGACCTCGGGCCGATGCTCTTCGGAACCGTACCAGCGGGATTACCCGTTTTCTTCGTCCCGCTAGTACTCAATAGCTACCTGCTCGGCCTCCTACTGCTCGGCGAGCGCGCTGAGAGTACTACAGTCCGACTGCTCATCGTCATCGCTACCGTGCTCGCGATCGACCTCGTGCTTGACCCCGGAGCAGTGGCGATCGGTTTCTGGATCTACCCCAATGGGGGGCTCTACTACGGCGTGCCCTGGACGAACTACGCGGGGTGGGTGCTCTCGGCTACCGTCTCGGTCGCGCTGCTCGACTGGACGCTCTCGCGCTCGGCGGTGCTGAAGCGCTTGTGTCGGTGTGAGTTCGCACTCGACGACCTGGTGAGCTTCGTGATCCTCTGGGGGGCGATAAATCTCCTCTATCTGAACTGGCTCCCGGTCGCGATCGCCGCGCTGCTTATGGGCGGCCTCCTGCGAACCGATCGCTTCGATTTCCAGGTCTTCGCTCCCGATCGGTTAGTGCGCGGGGGATAAACTTCGACGCTATCGCCGATAGCCGTCGTCCTCGTCGGCTTGCCCTTCCTTTATACGAGAGACGCCGAGGTCGTCCGGAATCAGTTCGAGAGGACCGTCTCGGCGAGCGTGTTTCGATGGAGTTCGTTCGGGCCGCCAGCGATCGTGAGCAGGCGGGCGTCCCTGAGATAGCGCTCGATGTCGTGTTCGGTCGTGTAGCCGATCCCGCCGTGGATCTGCATTGCGTCGTTCGCGTTTGCGACCGCCGCCTCGGTAGCGTGAATCTTTGCCATGCTCAGCTCCCGCGCGGTATCCGCTTCGCGGTCGGCGCACTTCGCTGCCCGAAGCGTGAGCAGGCGGGCGGTATCGACGCGCGTCGCCATCTCCCCGATCGTCCAGCCGACGCCCTGGAAGTCGCCGATCGATTGGCCGAACTGCTCGCGCTCGCTCCCGTAGGCCACGGTGTCTTCGAGGGCTGCCCGCGCGATGCCGACGCCGCGGGCGGGCAGGTTGACACCGGTGTCGAGTCGCCCGCGCTCGGCGAGTGCTTGCCCTTCCGTACCGACCAGCCGATCGGCGGGTACTCGAACGTCCGTGAGCGACACCCGAGGAGATTTGACGCTTCGCGCGCCGAGGGTGTCCCAGACCTCCTCGACCTCGAAGGCGTCCGCCGGGACGAGAAAGGCACTGATCCCTCCGCCGTCCCCACCCTCCCTCCCGCTTTCCTCTCCGCTCGCGCCGGTTCTCGCGTAGGTGAGCACCACGTCGGCGTCGAGGAAGTTCGTCACCCACTGTTTGTGCCCGTCCAAGATCCACTCCTCGCCCTGCTTCTCGGCGGTCGTTACCATCGCGCGCTTGTCGCTACCGGCCTCGCCCTCGCTCAGCCCCAGCGCGCCGATGGTCTCGAAGCGGGCCATCCCCGGGAGGAATTTCCTTCTCAGTTCCTCGCTGCCGAAGCGCTCGAGGACCGTCGCGACCCCGAGGTTGAGCGCGAGCGCGCTCGCGACGGGCATGAGCTCTGCGGAGAGTTCCTCGATCAGGATCGCCAACTCGACGTGGCCCTTCCCCAACCCGCCGTGTCCTTCCGAAAGCGTGATTCCAGTGAGGCGCTCTTTGCCGAGTGCCGCGAGGATCTCCTCGGGGTACTGTTCGTTCCGGTCGAGTTCCCCAGCGACGGGAGCGATCTCCTCGTTCGCGAACGCCCGCACGTCCGCGCGGAACTCGCGCTGCTCGTCGGTGAGATCGAGTGACATGCCGGAGCACACACGTAGTGGAAGTATGAACACGTCGATGTTCGTGAGAACCGATCACGACACACGGGTTTCCGCTCCACGTTCGGGAGCGATACTCTTTGCCGATCTCGGCGCGGCTTCGTCCTGGTCGTCAGGAGAGGTGGGCGGCGACGTCGGCCTCGGTGATGATGCCGGCGACCCGGCCGTTCTCGATGGCGATCACGGCCTCGTGGTGATCGAGGTGGGCATCGACTTCGTCGAGGGTCGCATCCGGCGTCACCGTCGTGATGCTCTCGCGCATGGCCTCGGCGACCGGGAGCGACCCGGTCCCGCCCTCCCCGCCCAGCCGCCGGATGTCGCCATTGCTAATGATTCCCACCGGATAGTCGTCGCGGAGTACCGGCAGCTGGGAGTAGCCCTCCTCGAGCATGAGCCCGATTGCTTTCTGGACGCTGTCGTCGGGGGCGACGCTGATGACGTCGGTGTGCATCAGGTCACGCGCGCGGAGGAGTCCGCCTTCGGCTTCCTCCAAGGCACCGACGATCCGCCGGAGCGTCGAGAGCCGCGGATCGACGTCCTCGCCCTCGATGCGGGCGATCAGCGGCTGAGAGACCTCTGCCCGCTCGGCGAGATCGCTCTGGGTCAACTCCAGGTCCATTCGGCGCTCGCGCAGGTCGGTCGGCGTCGGGAGTTCCATACCTCCGAATAACCACCGGTAATCTTAAAACGCACCCTTCATACGCACCTTTTACTCTGTCGTTCGAGAGAGCTTCGCTCTCTCGTGATGACGAGATGCCGGAGGCATCTCGAACCACGGGCTGGCTTCGCCAGCCCTCGGTAAAATCTGTTCTCGTGAGTGAGCGCTAGCGAGGGAACGAGAGCAGCGAATGGGAGGTGAGCGAGTGAAGCGAGCGAACGGGAACGACCATTGCACCAAAAAGCACTCCTCACTCCTGTCGCGCTCGCTATACTCACGCCGTAGTCGTTTGTCGGCCCGCTCCCTCGCGCTTTCCAGCGCTCGGTCCTGGTGAACCGCTCGCTTCTCTTCGGCTCATCCACGCAAGCGAACGCAGTCGTTCGAAACGGGGAAGCCGCTTCGTGATGAGCGTGGGACTCTGTGAGTCCCGCGAACCTGCGAACGGGCAGTGCGCGGCGCTCCATGCCGCGCACTCGAGGCGGTGGAAACCCCCTCGCGCGGCCCGTGAGCAGATGTGGCAGGAACGCTCCGCGTTCCTGCTGCAAGCGAGACCTTCGGTCTCGCAATGACGAGAGAGCGAAGCTCTCTCGTTCCCATGAGTCTCACGTAGTTGTCGGATTTTTTAGCGATCGGTATCGGACTGTGGCGGGGGACCGCCAAGAATCAGCATAAAACACTGGTTTCTCGACCGGGCGAGAGCGCTGCTTTCCGTACGCAGCGGACGATGGCGTGCCTCTGACTGCGGGGCGGGGAATCGATGTCGGCAAACCGTCGTCGGAGATAACCGGGCACCGTTGCTCTTTCCGCTCAGTACAAGTAACTGGATAGCTAACCGCGGGTGCATGAGCGAACACGAGAGTGACGCGATCGTCTCGCCCGACTGGCTTGAGGACAATCTGGAGGAGTTCGGCTAGGACGACCCCGCCTACCGACTGGTCGAAGCCGACATCGACTACGACGAATCGTATGCCCAGGGCCACATCCCGAACGCGATCGGCTTCCGCTGGGGGACCCACCTGCAGGACTCGATCAAACGCGACATCCTGAGCAAAGAGGACTTCGCCCAGATCATGGGCGATGCGGGCATCACCGAGGACAGTACAGTGGTGCTCTATGGCGACGAATCGAACCAGTGGGCCGCCTATACCTACTGGCAGTTCAAGTATTACGGCCACGAGGACGTTCGCCTACTCGACGGTGGTCGCCAGTACTGGGAAGCCAACGACTACCCCATGACGACCGACGAGCCCGGGTTCTCCGCCCAGGAGTACAACGCTCGTGGGCCCTTCGACGGCCTGCGGATCTACCGCGAGGGCGTCGAGGACGCGATGGAACTCGACGTTCCTCTCGTCGACGTCCGCAGTCCCGAGGAATATCGCGGCGAGAAGATCGCCCCCGAGGGCAGCCCCGAGACCGCCCAGCGCGCGGGCCACATCCCCGGCGCGAACAACATTTCCTGGAGTGAAAATCTCCAGGAGGACGGCCGCTTCAAGAGCCGCGAGGAACTCCAGGAGATGTACGACGAGTACGGCATCGGTAACGACAGCGAGGTCGTTACCTACTGCCGGATCGGCGAACGCTCCTCGATCACCTGGTTCTCGCTGCGCGAGTTGCTCGGCTACGACGACGTGCGGAATTACGACGGCTCCTGGACCGAATGGGGGAACATGATCCGTTCGCCCGTCGAAGTCGAGACCGACGACCCCGCGAGCCGAGCCAACAAGGGGTAACCTCTCCTGCCCGAGGCTGGCTTCGGTCCCCGATGGAAGCGAGGATCGGTTCACGATCGGTGTTCGACGTAGCGAGGAGTCCCGGCGAGGGTAACGAAGCGGTCGCCCGGGAGGACCGATAGCCCTTCGCCGAGGAACTCGGCCGGGAGGCTGAGGGAAGTCAGTTCATCTGCTGAAGAAGCCGGACTTCTTCTCCGCGGCGTCGTCGGTTCCCCAGGGTGGGTCGAACTCCTCGATGCCGAACTGGGGGATGTGTTTCGCACAGTGGATATAGGCTTCCTCGACTTCGAGTTCGACCCAGACTTTGCGCTTTTCCGGGTCTATGGGGTCGTCCGCCGCGGGGCAGTCCTCGTGCAGGGTCGCCCGACCGTTGACGTAGAGGCCAACGGTCGTCTCCTACCAATCGACGAACAACAGCGATGTGTGGGGGTTTTCCTGCATGTTCCCGAGCGAAGCGTGGACGCCGTTACCTCGGTACTCGGGAATAACAGAGGTGATCGTCGTCGAGAACGGTCACGAACCCCTGGAGACCGATCCGGGGTGAGCAGTCCGTTCTACCCTCGTCGTCGGCGGTCGAGAGGAAGAACATGATCCGTCCCCGGATGAACGCCCGCATCACCTCGTTGAGGCTGTGATGCATGCTGTCCTCGTAGAAGCGTAGCGCTCGTTCCTTGGTGTCGAAGCGCTCCTGGAGGTCGCGTTCTCCCCCATGTCCCGACCTCGGATCCCCACTGTGTTCTGAACGGTTCGTGCGCCGCTCGTCACTCATACCATTGGTTGAACCCACAGCGGAATAACCCTGCTGTCGGTCGCTCCTCGGATAGGGAAGACCCAGCGAAGCGCTCGGAGCGGTCGGGCGCGACCGGCCTGCAACGGATCGTTGCACGTCGCTCGCGCCACTGCCGATGTCGCGCCGGGGACTGGGTGGGGCGACGACCGAAAACGGGGCGCCCACATGACCGACGGGGGCGGCCATTGGGACGTTCGACTCGCCGTCCCCGTCGGACCGCCCGGGGAACACACGGAAGTGCTCGGGAGTCCTACCGAGGATAGTGACGACCGATCGCGCTCTGGGCTTCAGTTCCCTCGAGTCCGAGGTTTCGACGACCCTCCTCGTCGAGGGCGATATACCCACTTGGCTCTCGGGCACGCTGATCCGCAACGGGCCCGGCACCTTCGCCGTCGGCGAGCGGGAAGTCGGCCACTGGTTCGACGGCCTCGCAATGTTGCACGCGTTCTCTTTCGGAACTGGCGGGGAGAAGGACGGCAAGCAGGAGGAGAGCGGCGATAGTGAGCTGAAGTACAGGAATCGCTTCCTCGAGACCGACGCCTACCGGGCAACGCAGGCCGGCGAGTTCGCCGGCGGATTCGCGACCGGCGAGACGACCCTTCGGGACCGACTCAAAGCCTTCGTGATCGGCGAGCCCTACGACAACACCAATATCGTCGCCGAACGCGTCGGGGACAAGTATCTCGCGCTGACCGAGACTCCCCGGTGGGTCGAGTTTGACCCCCGGGGCCTCGATACCCTCGGCGATGTCCAGTACGAGGGCCCGAAGCCGAGCGGCCAGCTGTCGTGTTCACATACCCAACGGGACCCCTGGACCGGCGAGCTGGTGAACTTCGAGATCGAGTTCGGCCGCCGATCGGCCTATCATATCTATGAGATGGATGCTCCGAGTCGTCGGGGGCACGTCGTCTCGATTCCGGTCGAGGAGCCGGGCTACATGCACAGTTTCGCGCTCACGCCCCGATTCGTCGTGCTCACTGAATTCCCCTTGGTAGTCGATCCCACACGAGCACTCAAACCCGGGAAACAGGGCCCGTTCATCGAGAACTTCGAGTGGAAGCCGGAGCGAGGGACCCGCTTTTTCGTGATCGATCGCGACCGAGGGGAAGTGATCGCTGCGCCCCGCACGGACGCGTTTTTCGGCTTCCATCACATCAACGCCTACGAGGCGGACAGTACGATCGGGTCGAACAGGAGCAGTCAGGAGTTAGTGATCGATCTAGAGACCGTGCCCGACGCGGAAGCCCTCGGGGCGGCCTCCCTATCGGATTTGCGCGAGGGCGAGATGGAGATCCCAGGGGGATCGGTCGAGCGTTTCCGCGTCCGGATCGACGGGCGGGCGAACGCGACGATCGACCGAACGGAGATCTACGGGGGCGCAACCGGGCTACCGACCGCCTCGCCCGCGCGGTGGTGTCGGGAGTACCAGTACGCCTACGCCCAGGGGGCCGATCAACCGATGACCGACTGGCCGAGAGCCTTGGTGAAAGTCGACATCGAATCGGGCGAGGTGAAGGGATTCACCGACGAAGGCAACTACCTCGGCGAGCCGATCTTCGTTCCCCGGCCCGATCCAGAGACGAGCCGCGAGGACGACCGCGAGCATCGGTTCCCGGTTCGGTCGGGCGGCCGCGAGTTGGCCGAAGACGACGGCGTCGTCCTGAGCGTCGCACTCGACACGGAAGCCGAACACTCCTGGTTGCTCGTCCTCGATGGGGAGAGCTTCACCGAGCGAGCCCGGGCGGCGATCCCACACGCGATTCCCTTCGATTTCCATGGCCGATACTTCCCGGAATTGGGCTGACCGGCTTCGGATTCGAAAGTTTGTCGCAGGTGAAAATCGAACGGTAGTAACCGGAATCGAGGTAAAAACACGGTCCTAATCAGCACACCATGACAGCACCGATAGCCGAGTGGTCGATGCCGGATGCGGTCGTGCTGGCAGCCTCCAGCAGCGGACTGATCCACCGGATCGAACAGGCTTTCGAACCCGCCCGCGAGGTCTTAGTGCCGATCTTCTCGAGCCCTACTGTGCTCGCGGTCTGGGTGGCAATCGTCGGGGCATCGGTCGGGGTGCTCTGGTGGGATCTCAGGGAGCACAATCAGGTGCTTGGCTCGTTCATGAAGTTCGTCTGGACGCTCACGATACTGTACTCAGGACCACTGGGACTCGTGATCTACTGGTACACTGGCAGAACGCAGATCAGCCGCGACTCGCTCTGGAAGCGCGGGTTCCGGTCGACCTCCCATTGCTACTCGGGCTGTGGGGCGGGCGAAGTAGTGGGCATCACTCTCGCCCAGGGACTGTTAGGCTGGGGGCTGATCGCCGTCGCCGGGACGACCTTCGTGTTCGCCTATCTCTTTGGATTCGCGATGACGATCGGCCCGCTCATGCAGGACGGCGTCGGATTCAAGCAGGCAACCGTGGACGCGCTCTGGAGCGAGACCCCTAGCATTACGATCATGGAGATCGCCGCGATCGGTACTGACCTGTTGCTCGCGAGCGAGGCACTCATCACTGATACCTTGTTCTGGCTAGCGCTTGCGTTCTCGCTGTCGATCGGCTTCCTCGTCGCCTGGCCGGTGAATATCGGCCTGATCGAGTTCGGCGTCAAGGAGGGAATGAGCGACCCCTCCAAGATGGACGGGGCGTCGGGCGCGGACTGAACGGAATAAACTCGAGGACAGTCCCTCTTCGAAGCGCGATTTCCACCGCGAAGGCATTCGGACTCGAGAACGATCGATGATCTTTTCGAGACGGAAGCGGCCTTCGACGCTCAACTAAACACTGCCGAATCGACGATACGAACGTCCGGCGATCGATACCGAAGCGATACGGTGCTCTCGACTGATGGAGGGAGGGAAAAAGAGGTGACGACGGCGAAGTCAGGAGGGCATCGGACAGAGGCTCGCGGTGAGGACGACAGTCTCGTCGGTGTCGTTGTGCGCGCCGTGGCTCGCCCCGCGCTCGTGGTGGACGACGCCCGGGGCGTCGATTGACTCTTCTTCGCCGTCCTGGATTACCGTCACGGTCCCTTCCAGGACGTGAAAGACGTTCGTCGAACTCTCGTGTTCGTGGGCAGCGAGTTCACCGCCGGGGCCGATCGCGAAGACCTTGACCAGTACGTCGTCGCTGACGACGAACTCCTCGTCGGCGACCTCCCCGTCCGCTACGTCCGGCACCGAATAGCGATCGAGTGTCATAGACGGAGGGAACACCGGCGAGGGCTTAGCTATTGGGAACCGCGCGCGGACTCGTTCGTGTTCGTTCTCGCTGCAAGCGTGAGCTATAGCAGGCCCGACCGATACTGAGGTGTATGGAGTACGTAACCGTTCAGGACACCGAAATCCCGGCACTCGGGCTCGGAACGTGGCGGATGCGCGGACCGACGTGCAGAGAAGCCGTCTCGACGGCGCTCGATCTCGGATACCGCCATATCGACACTGCACAGGCCTACAAGAACGAACGCGAGGTCGGGGCGGCGATCCGGGAATCGGCGGTCGATCGTGAGGACCTCTTTCTGACCACGAAACTCGACTGGTCGAACCGCGATCGGGCGAGCGTCCACCGATCGACGCGGGCGAGCCTGAACAAACTACAGACCGATGCCGTCGATCTCCTCCTGATCCACCAGCGCAACCTCAGGACGCCCCTGGAAGAGACCCTTGGCGCGATGGCCGAACTTCGCGAGGAGGGGTTGGTTCGCCATATCGGCGTGAGTAACTTCTCGGTCGAGCGCCTCGATCGCGCCCGACAGCTCGCCGACGCGCCGATTCTCACCGATCAGATCCAGTATCACCCCTTCTGGGATCAGCGCGACCTGCTCGAATACTGTCGGATTCACGACGTCATGCTCACGGCCTACTCGCCGCTTGCCCATGGGGGCGCGCTTTACGACGATCTGCTCCGGGAAGTTAGTACACGACACGGAAAGACACCCGCACAAGTCGCGCTACGCTGGCTCGTCCAACAGGATGGCGTCGCGACGATCCCGAAATCGACGAGTCCCGAGCACCTGGAAAGTAATCTCGAGGTCTTCGACTTCGAGCTGACCGACCGGGAGATGCGGGCGATCCGGCGGCCCTCAAAGGCGCGGACGGCCGCTCACTTCGTCCGTGGCCGGCTGTCCTGATCGCGGCCGTAGGTCAAGAAGGGTCGCGTCGTCGGTCGCGGAGGAGTCATTGCGCTACCGGTTAACACAAGACCGGGGTGGGCGTAGGAGGGGGACATGGTAACCGAACTGGGACCGGGAGTGTGGTGGCTCGATCTCGGCATGACGAACGCGTACCTGGTCGACGATCCCGGAAGCGAAGGAGAGGACGGCGAGGGAAACAGCTCGGAAACGGACGGAGCGAACGGGGACGGCGAGGGGAGGGGTAGTTTGACCCTAATCGATGCGGGCACACCCCGGGACACCGGGACGATCGCGCGGGGCATCAACGAGGCGGGCTACTCGCTTTCTAATGTCGAGCGCGTGTTGATCACTCACTACGATATGGATCACGTCGGCGCGCTCGCGGGGCTGAGCGGGCTCGATGCGCCGGTCTCGGTCGGGGCGGCTGACGCCGGATTGCTCCAGGGCGAGCATCCCCACTGGGCCAACCGGAAAGGAGCCCTCCAGCTCCTCACCGATCCATTGGTAGCGGAGCCCGATCTGGCCATCGAGCCGATCGAGGACGGCGTCGAGATCGGGGGCTTTCGCGCCTATCACACGCCGGGCCACACGCCGGGCCACGTCGCCTACGTCAACGAGGCGCGCTCGGCGGCCTTTCTGGGCGATCTAGTGACGGAATCGGATGGCGAACTCCAGCCCTCACCGTGGTTCATCAGCTACGACACCGGCGAAGTGGCCGGCAGTATCGCGTCGCTCGCGAACCGATTAGGGGACTTCGAGATCTGCGGGATGGGACATGGAGTACCTTTCGTCCGCGGCGGCAGCGACCGACTGCGTGAGTGTGCCGACGAGGTGCGAAGCGGCGAGTAACGTCGGACGCGAGCGAAGAAGAACGGAGTCGAACCAAACCAGGCGATCGAACCCGTATCCATACCCTTAGGGAGGCGGCGAACGGACGTATGGATATGGCAGAACGGGCACTCCCGACCGGCTGGCAGGAACGCAACGACGCCGATCACGACGCCGCTCGGTACAACCC
>PXRJ01000041.1:13335-15135 GCA_003021705.1 Halobacteriales archaeon QS_3_64_16 | reverse complement strand
TGGGCGCAGAGTAGTCGTTGAGGTTTCCAGTGGTTACGTCGTACTCGCCGATGGCACCGGAGTTGCCGACGAACCAGAGCCGCTCGCGGTCGTCCGTCGTATCCGATCCTTTGAGCGTGTTGCTGTCGCCGGTCGGGCCGCCATCGAGGACCTTTGTCCATCCATCGCTCGTTCGGTGGATCACCACACCTCCACCACCGACTGCATAGGCGTCGTTCGTCGTATATTCAACGTCGTATAACGTCGATGCAACAGGAGTCTCGGCGGTCGTCCAACCTGTCGCACCCGCGACTGTCGACGTGAGCAAGCCGAGCCCAGCGACGGATGCGCCAGTTAGCTTTGCAAACCTCCGTCGGCCGATGAGTCGTTCTCTCATGCTACATTTAATTCACCGCTCGCGTTAGTATTATCGACTTCGCCTGGCATGCCAGGGGACGAAAGGGGCGTCCGAGCACCCTGTGATCGTATGATTCCAATGATAATATCGGATGGGTAGTGCTCAATGTAGTGGGTGATTCATAGCCACTCGACGAACTGTTATATGGACTCCCGGAGCGGTGTTGCTAACCACCGACACCGCTCGGGCGGTGTGCTTAATCGCCTCGCGCTCTTGAACAGGACAATGAGTGACGGCGAGGCCACGGCCCGCACGGACCGCGGGGCGGCGGCCTTCACATACCTAGGAAGTCGGGTCCGGCGGGCGCTCTCGGATCGCGGGTTCAGTACGCCGACCGAGCCACAGCGCCGGGCCATTCCCCCACTGGCCGCCGAGTCGGACGGCCTCGTGGTCGCACCCACCGGCACGGGCAAAACCGAGACCGCGATGTTGCCAGTCTTCGACGCGATCGAAAGCGAGGAGCGCTTCGGGATCGCGGCGCTCTACATCACGCCCCTCAGAGCGCTCAACCGCGATATGCGCGATCGATTAGAGTGGTGGGGCGAGCGACTGGAACTCGACATCGACGTTCGCCACGGCGATACCACCCAGTACCAGCGGGGCAAGCAGGCCGACGATCCGCCCGACGTCTTAGTGACGACCCCCGAGACCCTGCAAGCGATGCTGACCGGCGAGAAACTCCGACGGGCGCTGACGGACGTCTCTCACGTCGTGATCGACGAGGTCCACGAACTCGCCGCCTCGAAACGGGGTGCCCAACTCACCATTGGGCTCGAACGCCTTTCCCATCTCGCCGGCCGTTTCCAGCGCGTCGGTCTATCGGCGACCGTCGGCGACCCGGCGGAGGTCGGTCGATTTCTTACTGGTGGCCGGGGCTGTGAGATCATCGAGATCGACGTCGGGGCCGATTTCGATGTCGAAGTCAGAGAACCCGAAGTCGAGAGCGGCGACGAGCGCCTCGCGAGCCGGCTGATGACCAACGCCGACGTCGCGAGCCACGTCAGAGCCATCCGCGAGATCGTCGCCGCGAACGACTCGACGCTGATCTTCGTGAACACCCGCCAGACCGCAGAAGCCCTCGGGTCGCGATTCAAGGAACTCGACCTCGCTATCGGCGTCCATCACGGCTCGCTATCGAGGGATGCCCGCATCGAGGTCGAAGACGAGTTCAAAGCCGGGGAGATCGACGCGTTGTTGTGCACTTCCTCGATGGAACTGGGCATCGACGTCGGCCGGATCGATCACGTGATCCAGTACCAGAGCCCCCGCGAGGTCGCCCGCTTGCTCCAGCGCGTAGGCCGGGCGGGCCACCGGTCGGGACGCACCTCCTGGGGGACGGTTATCACCACGCGGCCGGACGACACCTTCGAGTCGCTCGCGATCGCGCGGCGGGCACAGCGAGG
>PXRJ01000041.1:0-13329 GCA_003021705.1 Halobacteriales archaeon QS_3_64_16 | reverse complement strand
GAGCCGGTCGGTATCCATCACGGCAGCCTCGATACGCTCGCGAACCAGATCGTTGGGCTCGTGATGGACGTCGGCGAAATCGATGCTCGCGAGGCCTACGGGATCGTTACGCGGGCCTATCCGTTTCGGGACCTCTCAGTGGACCAGTTCAAGGAAGTCGCCCGGGAACTCAGTAGCAATCGCGTGCTCTGGCTCGACGAGGAGAGTGATCGATTATCGAAAAGCGGCGGTAGCTGGCAGTATTTCTACTCGAATCTCTCGATGATCCCCGACGAGGAGACCTACGAGGTACAGGACATGGCCTCCGGGCGTCAGGTCGGGACGCTCGACGAACGCTTCGTCGTCGATTTCGCCCACCCCGGCGAGGTGTTCATCCAGCGCGGGGAAATGTGGCGGATCACCGAGATCGACGAGGAAAAGAGCAAAGTGCAGGTGAATCCCATCGAGGATCCCGCAGGCGAGGTACCCTCCTGGATCGGCCAGGAAATTCCAGTTCCATTCGCGGTCGCCGGGGAGGTCGGCGGGATCCGTGGGGACAGCGCAGGGCAACTGGCCACTGGGGCCTCGCGTGCGGCAGTCGGTGCGGACCTCTGTACTCGGTATCCGACGAACGACCACACCGCGAGCGAGGCACTGCTTCCGATCTCCCGGCAGGTCGAGGCAGGTACCACAGTGCCGACCGACGACCGGGTCGTCGTCGAGTTCCGCGACGAGACAGTGATCGTCAACGCCTGTTTCGGCCACAAGGTAAACGGCACCCTCGGCCGCCTTCTCTCGGCGCTGCTCGGCCAGCGGACCGGCTCGTCGATCGGGCTCGACGTCGATCCCTACCGGATCGAACTCGACGTTCCTCGAGGAACGACCGGCAACGACGTGACCGGAATTCTCGAAGACACCGACCCAGCCCACGTCGAGGGGATTCTCGAACTCAGTCTGAAGAACTCCGACGCGCTGAAGTTCAAACTCGCTCAGGTCGCGACGAAGTTCGGCGCGCTCGACGAGGGTAGTCGTGACCGGGACCGACGGTTCGGCCGGGGGCGGCTCCTCTCGGCGCTCGCTGACACTCCGGCGTACGAGGAAGCCCTCCGGGAGGTGTTCCACGAGGACCTGGCGGTCGAGGGAGCCAGCGCGGTGCTCGAAGGAATCCGGTCGGGTGCAATCGAACTGGAGGTAATCGGCGACCGGACGCCGATCGGCCTCGACGGCCGATCGGGCGGAAAAGAGCTACTGGCCCCCGAGAACGCCGACGCGAGCGTGATCGAGACGGTCCGGGAGCGCCTGCAGAGCGATCGGGTGATACTGCTCTGTGTCCACTGCACGGAGTGGCAGCGCACAAAGGAAGTCAAGCGAGTCCCCGACCAGCCGACCTGTCCGAACTGTGGATCGACCCGGATCGCAGCGCTGAACCCGTGGGCCGAGGAGGTCGTCGCGGCGGTGCGGACGGAGGACAAGGACGACGAGCAAGAGAAGACCACCCGGCGAGCCCACCGGGCGGCGAACCTCGTCCAGAGCCACGGGAAGCAGGCGGTGATCGCACTCGCCGCCCGGGGGGTCGGCCCGCAGAACGCCGCCCGGATCATCGCGAAACTGCGCGAGAACGAGGAGGACTTCTACCGGGACATCATCGCTCAAGAACGGCAGTACGCCCGGACCAAAGCTTTCTGGGACTGAGCTCTCCTCGCTCGCGATCCGCCCTTCCGAGGGCCGTGACCGTCCGTCCACGAATGGACGTAACTATCTCGTAGCATGCCGGAACGTACGTGGTATAGCCGCTGTTATTCCGGTTCATCTCAGTTGAAATAATAGGTAATTTACATGAGCGGAACGAAGACCGGCCGACGGATCCGTCTGTGCGTGCCCCAAGGTCGAGCCGATCCGGGGGGGCTCTCGCTCGAAGGGTTATCGGGACCGCTCGCGGACGCAGACATCGACGTGACGGGCGTCGACGCGATCGAGGTCGCCTTCGACGAGATCGAAAGCGCCGAGGAGGCCATCGAGATCCTGGAGTCCTTCACCGAGGAAGGTCGTGACGTCCGAGTTCAGGAGTTCGTCGTCGAGATCCACCAGTAGCTGGGGCGATCGACGCGGCTTCCTTCTCGGTGGCTTCCGTTCGGTCCCCTCGATCCGGTCAGTCGAGCTGTCGTTCGATCCAGACGAGGAGATCGTCGAGCTCGTCGGGACCGACGCCGTGGGCACTCCCGTAGGTGTCGCCCTCGACCGCACAGCCGAGTTCGTCGAGTCGGTCTCCAGCCGTTTGAACGCGGCTCGCTGGGATGACCTGATCGTTCGCTCCACCTGCGAGAAAAACCGGTTTACCCTCGATACCGTCGGGCTCTCGATCGACATGGGAGTCAGCGAGATACCCATGGAGGGAAACGACCCAGTCGTATTTTGTCGGTGCTTCGAGCAGTAGGGAGAGACTCGCGATCGCCCCCTGGCTGAAGCCCAGCAATCCGACGCGCCCGGGATCGATCGGGTAGGCATCGATCGCTTCTTCGATACTCTCGCTTACGAGATCGAGGCTGCGACGAAATTCTTCCGGATGAGGTTGGCTCTCGTGTAGCCCATCCCCTGAGAGATCGAGTTCGTACCAGGTGTACCCGCCCATGAGCCGGTCCGGTGCCTGGAGGCTCACGACGAGTAGTTCCTCCGGAAAGCGTTGGGCGATCGGTAAGAGGTCTTCCTCGTTCGCGCCCCGACCGTGGAGGACGAAGACGGCCGGGAAGGCTCCCTCGACGTCGGTTCGTGGCTCGATCGTGACGTGTTCAAGCGGGAGAGTCGCGTTAGACATGCTCGGCGGTAGGGTCGGGGGACGTTTGAAGCCACCAGTGACGCCAGTGTCACCCCTCGATCGGTTCAGAACGTACCGATCGGAGGAGAGCAGTGTGGTGAGACACCACATTGCTGCCCCTCCGCGGACGATCGATCGGTGTCGATTGATCCGATGCTTCCTCCGGAGACCGAACACCCACGCGATGTCTGGCACGCTCTCGATAGTTTCCTCGAAGAACTATCGAACCACCTCTCAGCGAGCCGACTGGAAAAGATTCTCTTCGACACCGCTGAGCTATCCGGGTCCGACGTAGGTGGCAAACCCGAGGCCTTCACCGAAGACGAGTTGATTTTCCCGCTATTGAACTCGGTCGATCTCCGGTGGAGGCGGGAACCAGGACACGATAGGCCCTATCAGGAGTGGCCGGACTTCGAACTGACGAATACTGCCATCCCAGCTATTGGCGAGAGCAAGCCCGTTAACCGCTACGACGAGGCGATGCCGGAAATCAAGGAATATCTGGGGCGGGAGTTATTCGACACTCCCTACGGCATCGTAACTGATGGAATCGGCTGGGTTATCGTTGGATCAGGTGTCGGCGAGGGAAGGGGAGGATATGAGAAGATCGAACACGTGTCGCTGCGAGAAGCACTACAGTTCATCGCCCATCGACAGGGCTACGCCGATCTCAGAGGGGTCCCAAGCGATCCGAGAGGGTACGTGCTCAACCCGATAGCGGCGTTCGTCGATACGTTTCACCGCCCCCGATTCGACGAGTGGACAGTGGTGGGGCTTCCATTGGAGGAGCGGCGGCGGTATCGGAGCGAAGAAGCGGACGATCAGTTCTCACTCACGTGGTTCAGTGAACCGAAGCGTCGTGGTTAACCGTCTCGCTACAGTATTCGAGCGTAATGAGCCAACAGTCGGTCTCCGAAGGTGATCTCCGGAACACTGGGATGGCACTCAAACACGACCGAGAGTGGGACTACGAACTCGAACGGATCGTCAACGCCGTCGAAGAGCGTAACGCCAGTACCGTCGGCCTCCAGTTCCCCGAGGGGCTGAAGCGCCGCGGGCCGAACGTCGTCGACGATCTCCGGGCGAATCTACCCGACGGCGTCCAGGTGCTACTCTCCGGACAGCCCTGTTATGGCGCGTGTGATCTCGATACCTACCTGATGCGCCGAACTGATGTGTTCGTCCACTTCGGGCACTCCCCGATGAAAGAGTCGGAGAAGATCATCTACGTGCCGCTCTTCTCGAACGTCGACGTTGAGCCGATCATGGCCGATTCGCTCGCTGAGTTGGCCGACCCCACCGAGGACCCCGACGTCGGGTTGGTGACCACGGCCCAGCACATGAACAAGTTCGAGGAGATGCGCGGCTGGCTCGAAGACCGGGACTTTTCGGTGCATACCCGCCGGGGCGACGACCGACTCACCCACGAGGGCCAGGTCTTGGGCTGTAACTACGCGAGCGCGGACATCGACGCCGAGCAGGTCTTATATGTGGGGGGCGGGAAGTTCCACCCCCTCGGGCTGGCGATGGAACACCCCGAGAAACGCGTCGTGATCGCCGACCCCGTGAACAACGCCGTCAGCGTCGCCGACACCGAGAAGTTCCTGAAACAGCGGTATGGAGCCGTCCACCGCGCGATGGACGCCGATAGTTGGGGTGTGATCTTCTGTACGAAGATCGGCCAGGGCCGCTGGGACCAGGCCGAGAAGATCATCGAGGCGAACGAGAACGCCTACCTGATCACGATGGACGAGGTCACGCCGGATCGACTGACGAACTTCGGTATGGACGCGTTCGTCAACACCGGCTGTCCCCGGATCACGACCGACGACGGCCCCCGGTTCAAGAAACCGATGCTCACGCCCGGAGAGTACGAGATCGCCGTCGGCAACGAGTCCCTGGAGAACCTGGAGTTCGATACCTTTCACGGGACGTGGTAAAGATCTCCCGGGACGTCGATTCTTCCGAGAAAACGTAGTCCTGCGCGTCGGCTACGGGATTTTAGACGATGCCCTTCGTAATAGGGAGGGATGGCCGGCCCGAACCTCAGCGCCGACGAACACGAGACGATCGCCCGGGAGTTCTACGAGGCTTACCACAATAACGAGCCGATCGACCCGCCACGGGCCCGGTGGGATCTCGCGGTCGCCGACGGCTACGAAATCGCCCGCCGAGTGATCGATCGCCGACTGGAGCACGGCGAGGCGGGCGGCCTCGCCGGCTACAAGATCGGCTTCACGAGCGCAGCGGTCAGGGAAGACCTCGCGGTCGAGGAGCCGGCCTTCGGCCGCCTGCTCGATCGGACGGTCCCCTCGATAGCAGTCGATCCGACGATCGATACGAGCGAGTTTATCGCTCCGCGCATCGAGCCCGAGATCACCTTCGTCCTTGACGAACGTCCCCACGATTCCCTCGCCGACGGTGACGTGCTCGACGCTGTTAGCGCAATCGTGCCCGCTATCGAGATCGTCGACTGCCGGATCCGCGACTGGGATTTCACGCCACCGGAAGCGATCGCGGACAACGCTCTCGCCGCGGCGCTGCTCGTCGGTGAGGAAGGCTCGCCGGGCGGCCTCGATGGCGAGGATCGGGGTTCCGATTTCGACCCCTCCCAGGAGCACGTCGCGGTAGAGATAGACGAACAGCAGGTTGCGGCCGGGACTGGTGCAGCGGTTCTCGGTCACCCCATGCGTGCGCTGACCTGGCTCGCCGACGCGCTCGCGGAACGGGGGGAGACGTTCGAAGCCGGCGATCTCGTCTCGACCGGTTCGATCACGCGCCCGGTTCCGATCGAGGCCGGCCAGCGACTCACCGCCCGGTTCGACTCGCTCGGAAGCGTGGACGTCGACATCGAGTGACGTGCTGTCGGCGCGGGAAGAAAAGAAGCGTGCTGCCGTCGGAACCGATCACGCCATGTCGGTGATGGCAACGTTTAGGTCACTTTGGGGAGGCTCTTCGGTATGGCCGAAACCGTGTTGCTGGTCGGCGGCGGGGGCCGCGAGCACGCTATCGCCCGCGCACTCGCAGGCGACTGTGTGCTCTATAACTGCGCTGGTAATCGTAATCCCGGCATCGCTACACTCGCCGACGGAGTCGAGATCCTTGACGCGACCGACCCCGAGGCGGTCACGAGCTACGCCTGCGAGGTCGAAGCTACCCTCGCGGTGATCGGCCCCGAGGCCCCCCTCGAAGCCGGGATCGTAGACGCGCTCGAAGATGCGGGGATCTACGCCTTCGGTCCCCGGCGCGAGCAGGCCCGCATCGAGACGGACAAAGCCTTTCAGCGCCAGTTTTTGGACGAACACGGGATCCCCGGCAACCCCGACTTCGAGACCTTCGAAGACGTCGAGGAAGCCTGTACTTACATCGAGGCCTACGACGGCGACCTGGCGGTGAAGCCAGCGGGCCTGACTGGCGGGAAGGGCGTCAGGGTTATCGGCGACCAGCTCGGCGCCGAGGAGGCCAAGGCGTATCTCCGCGAATCCGATTACGATCGTGTCGTGCTCGAAGAGCGCTTGGTCGGCGAGGAGTTCACGATCCAGGCGCTCGTCGCGAACGGCGAGTTCCGGGCGAGTCCCGCCGTCCAGGACCACAAGCGCGCTTACGAGGACGACGAGGGGCCGAACACGGGCGGGATGGGCAGTTACTCCGACGCCGTTCGCGAGTTGCCCTTTATGACCCACGAGGAGTACGAGCAAGCGATCTCGATCCTCGGAGCCACGGTCGACGCTCTGGAGGGCTACAAGGGAATTCTCTACGGGCAGTTCATGCTCACCGCCGAGGGGCCGAAGATCGTCGAGTTCAACGCCCGCTTCGGCGACCCCGAAGCGATGAACACCCTGCCCGTGTTCGATACGCCTCTGTTAGAGGTGCTCGTCGCCGCGCGGGAGAATGAGACGCTGCCCGATCTCGAGTTCGCCGAGCAGGCGACGGTCTGTAAGTACGCCGTCCCCGAGGGCTACCCCGAGGATCCGACCGCGGGCACCGCGATCGAGATCGACCCGGAGAGCGCCGGCGACGCGCTACTATTCTATGCGAGCGTCGAGAACCGAGACGGAGGGATCTACACGACGACCTCCCGGGCGGTCGCGGTGGTCGGGCTCGCGGATACGATTACCGACGCCGAGGGGATCGCCGAGGAAGCCCTCTCGGTCGCGGGCGAGGGCCTGCGGGTGCGCCACGACATCGGAACCCCCGATCTCGTACAGGCGCGGATCGACCACATGACCGAACTGAGAGGAAACTGACCGAACGGAGCGATCGGGTCGGTGGGACCCGGACGCCAGATCCTCGCCACCGAGTTCCTATACGTTCGGTTGCCGTTCACCACATATGTTCGATTCGGACGACTCGCCACGCGACGCCTCCGACGCCCACCGGGATTCCAGTTCACCCGATCCCGAGCAGAGCCGTCACGACCGGACGCGAACCTACCCGACGCCCGGACCGGGAAACTCCCTTCGTGCCTGGACCGAGGCGCGCTCGCCGCTGCTCGTCGTCCGGAACTACCTGGTCGTCTGGCTCGTGCGAGTCGCGCCGAGTCTCCGGCTGAAGAACTGGCTGCTCCGCCGGCTCGGAGCGACTATCGGCTCAGGGGTCTCCTGGGGACTGGAAGCCACGTCCGACGTGTTCTGGCCGGAGTTGATCTCGGTCGGCGAGGACGCCATCGTCGGCTACGACGCGACGATACTCTGTCACGAGTTCCTCCAGGAGGAGTACCGTCTCGGAAGGGTCACGATCGGCGAGCGCGCGATGATCGGTGCCGGCGCAGTGATCCTTCCGGGCGTCGTGGTCGGCGCGGACGCACGAGTCGCGGCGAACTCTCTGGTCAGCGAGGACGTCCCGCCGGGAACGACCGTTGCAGGCGTCCCGGCGACCGAGCAGTAGATGCGAGTTCGATCGCGCTCGCCTTTCCGACTCGTGGCTCCGGTCTTAGTCGGAGGGTTCGTCCTCGCTAACGAGGCCATCGGCGAGATCCTCCATTCCCGCGCTCGCCGAGTCCCGACCGGGCGAGCAGGCGGCCGCCGATCATCGCGGGGCTGATCACCGTATCGGCCCCGGTACGCTTCAGCTTCGAGACGTTCTCGCGGTCGGTCGCGGCCGCGACGATCCGGACGTCGGGCTTGAGTTCCCTGGCCGTGAGAATCGAGAAGGCGTCCTCCGCGTCGCTCTCGGTGGCAGCCAGCACCGCCCGCGCGCGATCGATGCCCGCCCGCCGAAGTGGATCCTCGTCCGAGGGCGTCCCGATGAGGACGTCCCGGTCGGCTCCGCGCAACTCGGCGGGCGGGCTCTCGGGCGTGATAACGACGAAGGGCGTCCGGTCGCCCAACTCCTCGAGGATCACCTCGGTGAGATCGCCGTACCCGAGGACGATCACGTGTTCGTCCATCGCTTCGAGCTGTGAGTCAGTCATATCCCCGAGTGCGCTGGTGAGTCGCGCTTCGATCCCCGGCCCCGAAAGAGACCCGAGCGCGAGCGCGAAACTCGCCGAACTCACGACGACGACCGACGTCGTAAACAGGCGCGCGGCGACCGAATCCGGGCTCGCGGTCACGTCGCCATAGCCCACTGTACTGGCCGTGACGACCGCGAAATAAAACGCATCGACGAAGCCATCGACGCCGCTGAACTCCGCGTGTAACGCGTAGGCACCGACCGTGCTGTAGACGAGCGCCCCAGCCAAAGCCGTCAGTGCGGCGAGTTGGGTCGGCGAGAGATCGACGGGTCGGTCGAAACGGTCCCGATTGTAGAAAAGTACCGGAAGTGCAAGCAGTGCCAGTACTACCGTCGACAGCGAGAAGCCACTCGCCTGGATCGCACCGATCGCGCCCGCGATCGCGATCAGAATCGTCGTCGCATACCACGCGGCCCGAAAGCCCCGGCGCAGCTCGAGACCGGCGAGCAGGACCAGAAAGCCGACCAGCGCGCCCAAGAAGCCGGCCGTCCGTCTGATCGTGGGGGGAACGACCTCGCCGATGAGCGCCGGTGGCGCGGCGAGGCCGATAGTGAGGACGCTGGTGAGGATCGAGGAGAGCGCCACTGCAACCGATAACAGGAGCACTGTCCGTCCGCCGAGCGTCGGTCGTGCCCACCGATCCATACGGGCAGCTATTAGCCGGCCCGGATAAGTCGCTCCGTCCGGGGTGGCCTGAAAGGGTTCGAGGCTCTCGAGACGCCGCGAAAGGGTTTTTCCTACCGGCGGCCCGGCTTCGGGTATGCAGTGGAAGCTCTTCGCGAACCTCGCGGAAGCCGCCGGCGACCGTCGTATCGACGTCGATCTCGACGTGTCCCAGGGGGCGACCGTCGGCGACGCGCTCTCCGCGCTGCTCGATCGCTGCCCCGATCTCGAACCCGAAGTCCTCGACGACGAGGGCGAACTCCGCGAGCACATTCAGTTGCTGCGGAACGGGCGGGATCCATTCGTGACCGCAGCGGGTCTCGAGACCGATCTCGACGAAAGCGACGAGCTCGCGCTGTTCCCGCCCGTGAGTGGCGGTTGAACCGGTTCACTCCTCAGTGCCCGCCACCCTGCTTAGGCTACCGGTCGGTTCCCCCTTCGGCTCTTGCTCCGGAAGCTCGTTCCCTGGAGAGCGGCCGGCCGCTCAGTCCATGCGGTCGGTGAGATCGATCTCGAGGACGAAGTCGGGCTCAGCGCTCGTCTCGACCCGACAGACCGCCGCATCGCTCACGTGCCGGGGCGTCTCGGGGAGGAGTACCCGGGTCCGATCCGCGTCGAGTGCCGCCGCGTCGGCCGCGATCGCCCGAAACAGTGACCGAGCACTCTCGACGTCGGCCCAGGCCCCGATGCCGTACTCCGCCCAGCGTTCAGTCTCCGGGTTCGATTCGTCCCTGTCATCGGTGTCGTTGGTCTCGCTCTCGCTTTCGTTCCCGTCGTTCTCGTCCTCGCTGGACCTGACCTCGCGCTCGTACTCGCGCACCCGGTAGGCCAGTCCCCGGGTACCGCCATCGTGGACGGAAAACACTCGTTGCTCCTCGGCCGCTCGGTGGAGATCGGCCCGTGTCAGTGCCGAGAGTGCCCAGGATTCCCCGCTGTCGAGCGTGAGTCCGCGGAGCTCCTCGCGGGCATCGCTTCGCTGCCAGTAGCTCCAGGCGGCGTCGGGATCCTCCCGAACCGTGAGGTCGGGTTCGGTCTCGGTGTTCGGTTCTGGGTGGGCCCACCGGAACTCGGTGCAGGGCTCGAACCCCGCGGCCCGGGCCCCGCCCAGCCCCGCCGCGTTCCAGGAGAAGACCATGTTCCGACAGACCGCAGCCCCCCTCGCGGCCGCCCAGTCGAACAGCGCCTCGTTGAGCGGCCCGCTCAGCCCTTTTCCTCGATGGGCCGGATCGACGCGCATCCCCTGGGCCCAGGCTTCGTACTCGGTGAGGGCGACGGCCTGACAGATGCCGGCGACAGTTCCCTGGTGCTCGATGACGAACGTTCGCTGGTCCTCGCCGTCGTTTGCGATCCAGTCGTGGTAGATCCGGGGGATGTAATCCTCGCCTCGGCCCGGCCAGGTGTTCTCGGTGAACGCGACCACCGTCTCGTAGTCCTCCGGGCGGGCCTGCCTGATTCGATCGTCGCCATCGCTGCGATCGCTCATTCGACCGTCCTCCGGCGTTCCCACAAGCCACGGTGAGCGAGAGCGATCCGGATCACGCCCAGGGGACCGAGCGCTCGGTACACTCGCCGGCGATCGGGGTGCCCATCAGCGCCTCGGGATCCTCGCTATTCGCGAGCGCCCACATCAACTTCACCTTCGCGACGCCGGGTAGGGTGTCCTCGGCTTCGATCACGCCGGCCTCGAGCAAGTCCCGACCCGTATCGTAGACCCGATCGCAGACCCGACCGTCGATACACTGGCTCGTCATCACGACGGTGGTTCCGTCCTCGATCAACTCCGCGACCCGTGGGATCCAGTCGGTATGCACGTGGCCCAGTCCTGTGCCCTCGAGGACGAGTCCCGCCTTCCCCGCACAGGCTTCGAGTAGCGCTTCGCCGGTGCCGGGGGTGAACTTCAGTAGCTCGACGTCGGTCTCTAATTCGGGGGCGATCGCCAACGTCTCACTATCGCGTTCGGCGTACGCCCAGCGGAAGTTTACGTCCGTCTCCCCGCCGTCGTAAGTAACTTCGCCGAGGGGCTCTCTGCCTACCGTTTCGAAGGCGTCCCGCCGGGAGGTGTGATTTTTCCGCACTCTCGTCCCGCGGTGGAGCGCGCACCGATCGTCCGATTCGCTCGCGTGCATACAGACCAACACCTCCGCACACTCCGCTTTGGCGGCTTCGACCGCACAGACGGCGTTCATCACGTTGTCCGATGAAGGTCGGTCCGCGGAGCGCTGGCTGCCAGTAAATACTATCGGGACCGGAGTATCGAGCATGAAGGCGAGTGCGGCCGCCGAAAAGCCCATGGTGTCGGTGCCGTGCATCACGACGACGCCATCGGCACCCTGCTCGATCTCCTCGTGGACCGCGCGGGCCAACTCCTTCCAGATCTCGGGCGTGGCGTTCTCCGAGAGGATGTTCGCGACTACTCGGCCCCGGTAGTTCGCCCGGCCAGCGAGATCGGGCACCGCCCGTAGGACGTCCTCGGCGTCGAACTGGGCGGTCACCGCGCCGGTCCGGTAGTCGATCGTCGAGGCGATCGTCCCGCCGGTCGAGATGAGCGAAATCGTCGGGAGATCCCCCTCGAAGGAGATCTCGGAGGTGCCCGTGACGTCCTGTGCGCCTTCGACGTCGTAACTGCCGGACATCAGGACCTCGATCGCTGCGTCCGCGCGCGAGACGCCGACGTTGTACCCCCCGTCGAGTTTGAGGACGACCGACTCCAGGGTCGAGGAGGGAAGCAAGACCCCTTCGTAGGCCTCGGCCCCGCGTTCGACCCGCACGCGATCGCCCGGTTCCGGCCCTCTTTCCGATCCCGTGGCTGATTCCATGCGCTCGCTACCGGATCGCTCGACTTCAACCAAGCGGTAGCGTGAAGTCTCCGTGTCGCTGCTCGATTCCGGTTCGATTCGCTGGCGTTGCGTGTCGCCGGGGAAAGGGCCTTGTTCGCGCACGCTCGATACAGTGTATGGCCGAGCGGAGCGAGGAACGCACGCGCGACCGCGAGTCGGGAACCGATACTTCCTGGACCGACGTCGATGTCGATGGTCTGCTAGCCAAAGAGGACGAGGGCGACGTCGACACACGGTCAACGGAATCGACCCCCGCGCAGTCGGCGGAAGGCGGGCGAGGCGGCCTTCGCAATCGGTTCCGGGAGCGCCGAGCGGGACTGTTCTCGCTCCGGGTGTTCGTTCTCGCACTCGTCCTCGCGGTCGCCGGCGGGTTGGTGGGTGGGTCGATCCCGCTTTTGAGTACCGTCGCCGGGGCGATCGCCGTGTTCGCCACCGGGTTCGTCGTCGGTCTCGCAATCGACGGCCGCCACTACACCGAGACGGGACTTGCGGGTGCCGGCGCGGCCGTGGCGAGCCTCCTACTCTCGAACTCGCAGTTCGTCTTCCTCGCCGCGTTCCGTGATTTCGCCCTCCAGTTCGGCGTGATCGGTGCCGGAACGGGGCTGCTCGTCGCGCTGGTGGGGCATTACTTCGGACGCGACCTCCGAGTCGGTCTCACCCAGGACATCTGATCGGCCCCACCCATTCTCGTCGCTCCGCGTTTCGCTGACTCACTTGCGTCCCGGATCGCCCTGACGTGTATTGCCTCTCACAGCCTCCTTTCGAGACTCGTTTCTGTTCACTCCGAGAGGTGCCAGCGACCGTCCTCGCGCTCGGCGATCCCCCGGTTCGAGAGGGTATCGAGCGCGCTGGCGACGAGATCCGGCGCGGCGTCGACCTGCTCGGCGATCGACTCGACGGATTCCGCACCGCCGGCCAGCGCCGAGAGCACCTCGGCATAAAAGCGGGCTTCACTCTCGTCTCTGGTGCCGATGGTCTCGCCCTCCCGTACCTGTTCGGAGACGGCGTCCATCGCGTCGGTGAGCCGGCCCTGCACCCAGCGCTGGGCCATCGAGAGCTCCCGCGATAGCTCCTCTAAGCGCTCGATCTCCCGAGCTAGGTCGGCGAGTTCCGCGACGTCCTCGGGACTCGAGAGTTCGATCGAGAGGTATCGACACCGACTCATATCGAGCGTCCGACTGGCCGGATAGGCGCTTTTCGTCCCGAACCCGTAGGGAGAGACGTTCACCTCCAAGCGAAGATTACGAGCGATCGAGAAGTACTTGCGGCGCTGGTCGTCGACGCGACTCTCGATGAGACCGGCGGTCTCGAGTTTGCGGAGGTGATCGATGACGGCTTTCGGGCTGACCCCGAGATACTCGCTGATCTCGGTGACATAACAGGGCTTGCGGGCGAGCAGGCGAAGGATCCGTCTGCGGTTCTCGTTGCCCAGTAGATCGAGCAGTGCAGCCGGGTCCATGTACTGGTAGACTGGTGCCGATCACGCAAAAGGTTGCCTCTATTGGCCGGTGTCGGGGTTTCGAGCGGTGCTCGGCCCGGTTTCGCTCGATGTCGTCTCTTCGGCGGTCGTACTCGCTCGCTCC
>PXRJ01000040.1 GCA_003021705.1 Halobacteriales archaeon QS_3_64_16 | reverse complement strand
TTCGACGAGGCGACTAGTGACGTCGACACCGAGACGGAGGCACTCATCCAGGCGAGCGTCGATCGGCTCATCGAGGATCGCACTGCCTTCGTCATCGCCCATCGCTTGTCTACGATCAGAGACGCCGACCGGATCGTCGTCATGGACGACGGGGAGATAACCGAGTCGGGCACCCACGCCGAACTACTGGCGAGCGAAGGCGATTATGCGAGGCTCTGGCGAACACAGGCGAAGGAAGCCCCCGAATCTGCCGTCGCGGACGACTGAGACACCGAGGGATCGAGACATCGAGATATCGAGATAACGGGTGTCCAAATACCGAATCGACCGAACCGGTCCGATCACCGACTCCGACCCGATCCTGACCGGGCGCGGCCTTGGGCGTACTCCCGGGCGTTCGCGTGCGCGGTCGTCCGGACGTCCCAGTCGACGGCCGAGAGCACCGCCCAGTAGCCCGCGAACGCGAGCACGATCGCTACCGCGATACCGATACCGTAAGCCGCGCCGCCGACCGCCTCGCTCGCAACTCGGTCGGCACGCTGGCGCCTCTCCTCTCGATCGCGTGTCGGGTCGAATCGGGGGACGTCCTCGAGATCCCGTTGGTGGCCGGCCGTTCGGTCACTCTCAGGACGCCGATCCCCGTTCGCTTCGGTGCTCCCGTTGGCGTTCGCCATACCCTCTCCGGTGGCCGACGACCATAATTACACCTGCTTTAGGACACATCGAAGCCGGTTCGCTCGTCTTACCGACGCTGCTCCGTCGACTCCGGCGACCGAGTAGCGGAGCACCACTCAATGCCGACCGGCGAGACGATGCTGGGAAACCGAGTGCCCCCCGCTCTCCCGAGCGCAAGTTTCCGGCAACCCGATCCGCAACGACGGGATACAGGCGCTCGACTCGCCTTCACCCGGTATGCAGGTCGATTTCTCGCGGACCGAGGGCCGGCTCGGACTTCTCGGATTCGGAGCGTTCGGTATCGCCCACGTTCTCGTTCCCCGATTCTTGCTCCGGCTCGCTCAGGGGGCCTACGGGCTCGCACTCGACATCGAGTTCACTCCCCGCGAGAACGCTCCTCGGCGCGTTAGGTCCGTCGGATATCTCTCGTTGCTCCTAACAGCCATCGGCTTGCAGGCGCTCGAGCGGGTGGGTGAGACTCGAATCGAGCTATCGATCGGCACACGTTCCGAGACCGTCTCGCGCGAACAGCCGGCCGACGGTCGCTCGCGCTGAATCGCCGGTGTCGGTCGCTCAGCTCCGTTGGCGTCCGATCGCCCACTCGAAAAGCGGCTCGCATCGCTCGCGTAGCTCCGCGCCGTCAGCAGTCAGTTCGTACTCGACGCGCGGCGGGACTTCCCGGTATCGCGTCCGATCTAACAGGCCAACGGCGACTAGTTCCTGGAGCCGATCGGTGAGCGTCGCCGTGCTCGCACTCGGGAAGTGATCCTCCAGATCGCCGAACCGACAGGTCCCGTGAGCGCCGACTGCACAGACGATCCCGATCGCGTACTTCCCGCTCAGGACCGATACAACGCCCGGAATCGAGTGCTGACAGACCGTACAGCCCTCCTCGTTCGTTACCATTCTCCCCTCTGTGCTGGCTTCTCTAATAAAAAGCGTCGTCGCTTCCGATACCGAACCATGCCGAGTCGACTATGGGAAACGGGCCCGGATTCCCTTGGTATCGACCCGTTCCAGGAATCGAAACCGACAGTAGATGTCCGAACGGCTGTCAGGGCTCAGGCGTGTGCTTCGACGTAGGAGACGGCTTCCGCGGGCGTCTCGAGTGCTTCGACGCCGCGTATCTCGTGGGTATCGAGGCCGGCGACCGGCCGGCCGAAATCGAGCGCGTGGCTGATCTCCGAGAGCGTGCCGGTCGCCCCGTCGATCGCGATGGCTCCATCGCCGTTGAGGACGACGAGGGCGTTCCGGGCGTTTCCCAGCCCCGTGGCGATCGCCATCGTGACGAAGGGGTTCGCCGCCGATCGATCCGCCCCCGGCAGGATTCCGATCGACCGGCCGCCGGCTTCGCTCGCGCCCTTACAGACCGCTTCCATGACCCCGCCCCGGCCCCCACAGACCACCGTGTGATCGCGCTCGGCCAGTAACTCCCCGACTTGCTTGGCCTGCTCGTAGTGTTTCTCCCCGGCCCCGACCGTTCCGCCGCCGATGACGCTCACGCGCATGTCCTGTTCACGGCCGAGCCGTCGCTCTCCGGGAAAATAAAGCCGCTAGAAAACACGTACCGAGTGACGTCCCTCCTCTCCTCGTCCTTGCTGTGGGGTCTTCGGAACGACTGTCGCTTAGCTAACGAGTTCGATCCACTCGCCCGCACGTGACTCGGAGACCTCCGCGACTTCCGCGACCCTTTCGGCCTCGGTGTCGCGCAGGTCCGCGACCGTCTCAATACCGGCCTCTCGCAGGCGATCGGCGTAGGTCGGGCCGATGCCGTTCACGACATCGACTTTCGGCGCGTCGCCGGCTTCCGCTTCGCCGTCAGTGCTGGTGCTCTCGCCATCGACGTCTGTGGGGCCGTCGGTAGCGGCTTCCTGGCTCTCGACGGCTTCCTCGACGTCCTCATCGGCGTCGTCGATCCCGATCTCGGCCGGTTCGGGTTCGTCCTCGACGGCCGAGCGCTCGGCGAACCACTCACAGACTTCCGGCCAGAGTTCTGCGTGTGAACTGCCAGAGACCGACAGGCCGATGTGGCCGGTCGACTGTTCGAGCGTCGTCACGTCCTCGCTCGCGATGACATCGTTGAAGGGTTTCGACGCCTCGGAGGGCACGAGGTGGTCGTACTCGCCCATTATCTGGAGCACCGGCATGTCGATCTCGTTCAGATCGATGTGTTTGCCGTCCAGGTATAACTCGTTGTTGTACAACTTGTTCTCCTGGTAGATGTCCTCTAAGAACTGGGCGTACGCTGCCCCGGCGACGTCGATACCCTCCGAGAGCCAGCGTTCCATCCGGCCGAAGTTCTCGACGAAGTCGTCGTTCTCGATGTTGTCGTACAGCCGGACGTACTTCGAGACGTAGTTCGCGACCGGGTCCATCAGCGCGAAGCCCATGTCTAACATCTCCGCCGGGGCATTGCCGAAGGTCTCGGTGACGTCACGTGGCGAGTAGTACTGTTCGTCGCCCCACTCCTCCAAGACGCCACCGGTTCCGTCGAAACAGAGTCCGGCGGCCATGAGCCCGAGGTTCCTCACTTTCTCGGGGTGGAGCGACGCGTACATCGTCGACATCGTCCCGCCCATACAGTAACCGAGCACGTTGATCGCGTCCTGGCCCGAGCGCTCGCGGACGACGTCGACGCAGTTGTCCATGTAGCGATTCACGTAGTCATCAAGCGTGAGGTACTGATCGAGCTTGGAGGGCTCGTTCCAGTCGATCATGTAGACGTCGTGGCCCGCTTCGAGCAGGCGACGGATCACCGACCGATCGGGCTGGAGATCGAGGATGAACGGCTTGTTGATCAGCGCGTAGACGATGAGGATCGGCACTGCGTGTTGCTCCTCGGTCTGGCTCTCGTAGTGGAGCAACTCCAGTTTGTTCTCGGTGTAGACGACCTCGCTTGGCGTCTGGCCGACCTCAACGTTCATCAGCGTCTCTAACTGCTCGGGCGAGACGCTCGTCTTCTCGACGGCGTCGGCGACCGCTTGTGCGCTCTCGCGCTGGCTATTGAGTGCGATATTGAAGGGATTCGGGGGGGTGTCGTCGCTGCGTGCCATGCTATCTCACTCCCCGTCCAGCTCTTCGAGCACGCGGTCGAGTTTCTTCGAGACGTCGTGCTGGCGGCGTTCGAGTTCGATCAGCCGCGCACCGATCTCCTCTACGTCCTCGCTCGTCGCGAAGCCCAGTTGCTCTAAGGTCTCCTGGGTGAGGTCGTCGGCTTGCTGCTGGAGCTCCATCATCTGGCTGACGGTCTGGCCGGTGCCCGCGGCGAAGGCGGTCGTGCTCATGACCTCGCCGAAGGCCTCGTTCGCGCTCTGGAGCCAGATGTCCCGGAACTCGGTGATCGAGACGTCCTCGCCCTCGGCGGCGTCGGTGACGCGTTCGACCATGCGCTCGGCGGCGTCCATCCAGATCTCCTGGGCTCGGCCATACCCCTCCATACCCTCGCTCATCACCGCTTCCATATCCTCGCCGCTCTCCGCTCCGCCCGACGCGCCGTCGAAGGCGTTCGACCAGGACTCCATGAACGCGGCTTGGGCCTGCATGTTCTGCTCGATCGATTTCGACATCGCGTCGTTCATGCCTTCCATCATCTCGGTCCAGTTCTCGCTTGCGGTCTCGGGATCGGTGTTGCTCGTGTTGCTCATGTTGTTTGTGTCGCTTGTGATGTCGTTCGTCGGTAAAAAAGATTGCTTGTCGGTGTTCGTCCCTACTTTAGCGCTTCTCTACGCTCGGACGTTCTCTTGGAGCTGGGCTGCCTGCTCGTCGAGTTGGGCCTGGAACTGCTCGACTTGCTCTTCGAGTTGCTGTTGGAACTGTTCGGTCCGTGCGACCTGGGTTTCGAACTGCTCTTCGAGTTGCTGTTGGAACTGCTCGGCACGATCTACCTGATCGTCCATCGCCTCCTCGAAGCGCTCTTGGAATTCCTCGGAGCGGTCCTCGTAGCCCTCGGTTGCCTTGAGGACTTGGGACTGGATATCCGTGTGGGCGTCGAGTAACGTCTCTAGTTGCTCGTCCATCGCGTCGAGGTACTCCGCCGTGAGTTCGTCGTAGGACCGGACGCCACGTTCGGCTTCCTCGGTCAGCGTCGCGAAGACGTCGGCGTGACTCGTCTTCAGCTGGCCGAACAGCTCGTCGGTCTGCCGACGGAGCTGGCCGGTACCTGCCTGCGCGCCGGGCGTCATCGCCTCGACGGCACTCAGGTAGCTGTGTGCGCCCGATTCGAGCAGTTCGACGCCCTGGCGTTGGGCCGACTCGCTGCTCTTCAGCCCCGAGAGCGCCATTCGGCTGGCGTTCCGCTGGAACTCGAGGGTCTGTTTCGTGGCCTGCTGGCCCTGTTTGATCGCGCTACGCTGGGTCTCGAACATCGCGTCGATTGGTGTGGTGTACGTACTCATTCTTGGTCACCTCGGTCTCGCTTGACCGGAACGACGACCGTCTGGACGATGTCGCCTTCCTCGATGTCGAGCGCCTCGCGCTCGGCGTCGGGGATCGAGATGCGTCCGCCGCTCTGGACGCGCGTCTTGAACGTCGCGGTCCCCATCGAAGAGGCGGCGAGCCCCGGGAGGCCCATGCCCCCCATCTCGCCCATGCCCGAGCCGTTGCTCGCGTCCCAGAGCTGGCGGAGGAAGTCGGCCTGCTGCTCGGCGGCCTTCTCGCCGGCCTCCTGGAACTGCCGGGCGAACATCGCCGGGGGCCACATCGCACCGTTCTCGTCGTCCTCGGTCATCTGTATCACCACGTACTGGCCTGATGCACATAAGCTTTACCTCTCTCTACCATCCAAAACCATTCTCTACCATCAGTCACGAAAACCCTGAGAGCACCGTCGCGCCTCGACGGGGCCGTCGGTCGCGAGCACTCCCCGTGCGGTAGTGTCCACAGCCGACAGTAGACATAGCTCGTGTGCCGCTCTATCGAACGTGGCCGGTTTCGCACCTGATCGCCGTGGCCTCCTCGCGCTCCACCGCTTCACTTCTCGACGTCGAGCAACGCGACGCGTTCCACGACCAGTTCCGCGAGTCCGGCGTCGGTCGCCCCTAGTTCCCGCTCGGAGATCTCGAAGAAGTCCTGGACGAGCGCCTCGTCGTACTCTCCGAGTTTCTCCCCATGCTCGAAGTCCGGTGCGAGTGCCCGTTCGACGGCTGCCGCCCCTTCCTGCTCCCGATCGTCTCCTCCCGATTTCCCGCCGTTTCGCTCGTTGTTTCCCTGTTCGATAGCGACGACGATCGGTCCCTCGCCGGCCGACACGCCGATCTCCAGCGCTCGGTCGATCTGCCGGCGACCTGCAACATAGAGCAGAACTTCGATCGCGCGCGCGTCCGCGACGTTCTCGCTCCGCTCGAAGGCCCGGTCAGCGAGGGAGGTCGCCCGGGTGAGATGTTCGCGGCCAGTGAGGTAGCGTGCGTCGAAGGCTGTCACCACACAGCCGTGCTCCTGCCCGATCTCGTCCAGTTGTTCGATCAGACGATCGACGTCCTCGATCTCTCCGACGCCCTCTACTAGTTCCATCAGAAATCCCTGAGGTTTGATTGGTCCTCCTCGTCCCGCTCGCCGGCCCTGCCTGCCTTGGCACCACTCGACTCGGCGGACGCCGGGGAACCGCCGTTCGTCGCCCCCTCCACCGCCTCGACCCCTTCCATTGAGGGGTTGGTCCGGCCGACGTTTTCGAGTACGTTCTCGGCAGTCTGTCGTCTCCCGCGAAGCGCGCCGAGCACGACCGATTTCTCGGCCTCGCGTAGCTCCGATCGTTCCTCGATCCCAGCGTCGTACAGCCGCCGGGCACGCTTGCGGCCCACGCCACGAACGCCCGCGAGGTCGATGAGTTCCTTCCGGATCCCGTCCTCGACCCGCCGCCTGGCCTCCCGGATCGCGGGCCCAAAGCCAAGGCCGACCTCGCTCGCGAGGCTCTCTGCGGCCCCGAGCAGCCACTGGGCGGCGTCGACCTTCCCGCGGATGTCCCCCGGCCCGATCCCGTAGCGATCGGTGATCCGGTCTTCCTCGAGTTCGTTCGCCCAGTCCTCCAGTAGCTTCGCGGTCTTCAGCGCCGCGAGCCAGTCCTCGAAGCCCTGCTCGAACTCACTGGGCATCCGGCCCAGGAACTCGGGTTCGCGCTCGTAGGCGAGTTCGGTGAACGTCTCGTCCTCGCCGGAGCGCAAATAGAGTTGGTACATATCCGGCGTCCGGCAGACGAGCTGGTAGAGTCCGAGCGCCGTTGGCCGTTGCTCGCAGGCCTCCAAGCCGTCGACGATCTCGGCGGCGCTCATCGGATCGAGATAGAGCCGCGAGACCGTATGGCCGAGGTCGGTCGCCTCGAGGTCGTCGCCTTCGCGTTCCAGGAAGTCGTTCGCTTCGAGGTACTCGAGTACCGTATCGGCGACCCGCTCGAGACGGCCGCTTTCGGTCGTCTGGGTGCTATATAACGTCTGTTCGAGAAAGGCGAGCAGACCCGACCGTGAATCCGCAAAGCCCGAGGCCACCGTTGCGAGCACGTGGGTGCGGAGCGCGGGCTCGGCGGCGAGTTTCGATTGGACCCCTTCGGGCTCGGTCCAGATATACCGGTCAAATAGCTCCTCGAGTTCCTCGTTGCTCTTCGCAAGCAACAGGGCTTCCCCGTAGGGATCGAGGCCCGGTCGGCCCGCACGGCCACACATCTGGTGAACTTCGAGCGTCGAGAGCGGTGCCATCCCGCCGGCCGACCCGTCGTAGCGCCGCCAGTCCCTGACCACGACGCGCCGACTCGGGGTGTTGACCCCCGCCGCCAGGGTCGGGGTCGCACAGATCACCTTGAGATCGCGCTCGCGGAAGGCGTCCTCGACGAGCGACCGGTGTTCGCCTGCGAGACCGGCGTGGTGAAAGGCTCCACCCCGACGAACTGCTTCGGCTAAGTCCTCGGAGGTCTCGGTATCGGAGACGTCCTGGATCTCCTCAGCGAGGTCTTCCAAGCGAGTGCGCTCGTCCTCGGCGAGATCCTCGCTCACGACATCGGCGAGCCGGCGGGCGGCGGCCTCCGCGTTTCGCCGAGAATTGACGAACACGAGCGTCGATCCGCCTTCTGCGAGGGTGTCGGCGACGATCGCGGTGGTCTGGCGCTGATTCGATCGAACGCTCAACTCCCGCTGGCTGCCGTCCTCTAAGTGCACTGCTTGCCCGTAATGCACCCCGCGCCGGAGGTCGATCGGCCGCCACTCGGAATCGATCAGTTCGGCGTCGAGCCACTCGGCGAGCACCTCGGGATTGCCGATCGTCGCCGACAGGGCCACGACCTGGATACGGGGATTCGTTCGCCGCAGTTTCGCGAGCGTCACTTCCAGCGTCGGCCCTCGCGAGGGATCGTTGACGAGGTGAACTTCGTCGGCGACCACACAGGACAGTTCGTCGATCCAGGGTGCGCCATTGCGGATCAGCGAGTCGACCTTCTCCGAGGTGGCGACGATCACGTCACAGGTCGCGAGCCACCGTTCCTCCGATTCGTAGTTGCCCGTCGAGACGCCCACGGAGAGTCCGTGTTCTTCGAAGCGCTCGAATTCCCGCTGTTTTTCGCTTGCGAGCGCACGCAGGGGAACGATATAGAGGGCTTTGCCGCCCCGGGTGACCGTCGCGAGCATCGCGAGTTCCGCAACGAGGGTCTTGCCGCTGGCGGTCGGCACGCTCGCGACGACGCTTTGCCCTTCGGTGACGCCGGCCTCGACCGCCTCGGCCTGGGGTGGGTAGAGTTCCTCGACGCCGCTTGCTTCGAGATCCGCGGGGAGCCATTCCGGTACGTCCGTCAGCTCCGAGACGTCCATTGGTTCCGTTTCGACGGTCTCGGGGTTTAAACTGTCGCACCCAGACCGGAAGTGAAACGTCCGAGAGACACAGTGTGAGCTACGGACTCCTCACTGGAAGACGGGGAAAAACACCAGCACGAGAACGCTCCAGACGAGGAGGCCGACGCTGTATCGAAATACGTCTCCCACGTTCGCCACCGGTTGTGCTCCGGCAGCGACGGCGCTGAAGACGACTCCCACGAGCAGCGGTGCGATCAAGTACCCGGGTGCGACTCCATAGACCGCGCCGATAGTCAGCGCAGGGAGCACCCCACCGTAGAGAACGACTCGCCTCGGGGATTCCTCCATAGCTTGCTTGTTCACTTAACCGGATTAATAGTTACGTAGCCGGCGGTCGCTTCACCGTGTTCGGGAGTTCCTTGCGATGTTCGATCAGTTCCGATCTCGTTGATAAGCCTGTCGCGCGTGCCGCGTTCTCGCCCCCTTTTCCGGCCGACGCCGCTACTGGCCCTTCGATGACGAACGATTCGATCCCTTCGACCGAGACGATCCGTGACCGATCGAGCGTCGCCGACTGCACGGCCGTGATCACCGGCGGCTCGAGCGGTATCGGTCGCGAGGTAGCCGAGACCTTCGTCGCCGACGGCGCGGATGTCGTCGTCTGCTCGCGCACGCAGGACGACGTCGAGACCGTCGCCGTGGAACTGAACGACGCCGATCTTCCCGGGACGGCGCTCCCGGTCGAGTGTGACGTCACTGACCTCGAAGACGCCGAAGCGCTCGCCGAGGCAACCATTGAGGAGTTCGGCGGCGTCGACATCCTCGTGAATAACGCGGGTGGCGGCGGTGACCTCTCGACGCTCGATGCGACCGACCCCGAGGTGTGGCAGGAAATGCTTGACGTGAATCTCACCGGCACCTATAACGTCACGCACGCCTTCGCCGACGCGCTGACCGACGGTGGCGGCGCGATCGTCAACAACGCGAGCATGGCCGGCGAGTACGCCATCCCGGGGATGTCGGCCTACGGTGCCGCGAAGGCCGGCATCATCGAACTCACGCGCACGCTCGCCGCCGAGTGGGCTGAAGAAGACGTTCGCGTCAACGCCGTCGCGCCGGGCTACGTCGCGACGGAGAAGGTCAAAGAGAAGATGGGCGTTGAGGACCCGGATCGCGATACCGTCGACCGGAACGTCGGTGCGCCGAGCGAGGTCGCCGACCTCGTGCGTTTCCTCGCCAGCCCGGCTGCCTCCTTCGTCGACGGCCAGTCGATCACGATCAAAGGGCGGCCGGTGACGCCCGGCGACCCCGGCGAGTAGTCAGTTCGCCGTCCGACCCGACCCAGCCCAGCCGGAACGAGTTCGACCGCGGATCGATTGACTGACGCCACCCCTTTTCCCGCTCGCGCCCCGCAGTACGGGTATGCGAGTCGAGTTCGACCGCGATACCTGCATCGGGATGTTCCAATGTGTCGCCGAATGGGACGGCTTCGAGAAGGACAAGGACGCCGGGAAGGCAGTCCTCCTCGACAGCGAGGAAACCGACTCCGATACGTTCGTCGCCGACGTACCCGCCGAAGAGGAACTCGACGCGAAGTTCGCCGCCCGCGTCTGTCCGGTCGATGCGATCACCGTCTACGACGACGACGGCGAACAACTCGTCCCCTGAGACCGATAGATGGGGTCCTTTTTCGCCGTTCGCGTCCTTCCTCTTTACTTCAGCATCCGAAGCGAAGAACTGCCGACGGTCGTCGACCGTCGCCGACGGTCGATCCGCGGTCGCGATCGGTCGGCGAAGCGCCACTCCCGGTCGCGATCGACCTACTCGATGTCCTCGTACTGGTCGCCGAGCTTATCGACCGCACTGCCCAGTTGCTCGCGTTCGAACTCGGTTAGTTCCCATTCGATTACTTCCTCGGCCCCCTCGGAACCGAGTTTGACCGGGACGCCGACGCCGACGTCCTCGTAGCCGAACTCCCCATCTAAGACGAGCGAGGAGGGAAGCACCGCGCCGGTGTCCCGCAGGATCGCCTCGACGGTATGGGCGACACCGGTCGCCGGGCCCCACTGTGTCGCGCCCTTGCGCTCGATGACGTCCATCGCGCTATTTTGGAGCTCAGCGAGTATCTCCTCGCGTTTCCCCTCGGAGAAGTCCGGATCGCCGCCGTCGACTCGCACCTTCGAGAAGACGGGGACCTGCGCGTCGCCGTGCTCGCCGAGGATCGAGGCCTCGACATTTGTAACTTCTGTCTCGAAGCGCCTCGCCAGCACGTACCGGAACCGGGCTGAATCGAGCCGGTTGCCGAAGCCGATCACCTGCTCGCGCGAGCGATCGCCCGCCTCGTAGAGGTGGCGATTCAGCAGGTCGACGGGGTTCGACGTCGTAACCGAGACGAACTCCTCGGTGTGTTCGGCGAGACTCCCTTCGATGTCGGCCATGATCGGGGCGTTGTCCTCGGCGAGATCCGTCCGGCTCTGCCCGGCCTGTCGCGGGATGCCCGCCGTGATTATCACGACGTCCGAGCCGGCGGTGTCTTCGTAGGTGCCCTGTCGGACCGTCGTGTTCGCGTCGTAGGCCACGCCGTGGTTCGCGTCGGCCGCCTGGCCTACCGCCTCCTCTTCTTTATCCGGAATATCGACGAAGACGATCTCCTCGGCGATGTCCTGGAGCGCGAGATTGTAGCCCGCCGCTGCGCCGACCGTCCCTGCCGCACCGACCACGCTGACTTTCGCCATGTCACGCCACAACTCACACGGGCGCTAAAGCGCTTCGAAACGGCCACTTTTCACCGTCCGGACTCGACGACCGTCGAAAGCAACTTCGCCGTATCACGAGTTCCCCGCTCCGTTCCCCGATCCCTCGTTACGATCTCCCCCGTACGATCGTCCCGAGAGTATAGAGGGCCGGTCTCACCGCTGCTCGCCCGTCGGTACCGGCCCCGCAGGGCTTTTTTGAACTGCGACCCTGACCTCTCGCTATGAGCGATTTCGATAAGGAAGCCGAGCGCGAGAAGCTTCGCGAGCAGTTCGCGGCTGACGAGGAGAAACGCGAGGTCACCGAGCGTATGAGTAATCTCTTACTGCAGGGCGCGACGATGACGAACACGCACTGCGATACCTGTAGCAGCCCGATCTTCACCTACGAGGGCCAGGCTTTCTGTCCGACCTGTCAGGTTGAGGTCGACGATGCCGGCGGCGAGGGAGCCACAGCGGGGGCCGCGAAGCCGGAGGTGGACCCTGCCGATGCCGACCGGCCGGATTCGACGGCTGGCCCCGAAGCGGGGGCCGATTCCTCTACTCGGATCGAAGTCAGCGATCCCGGCACGAGCACCGATCCCCAGTCGTCGACTCCAACCGAATCCAACGCCTCGCCCGAACCGTCCGAGCCGGAGCCGACACGCGAGCGCCGAACGCCCTCTCCCCCCGAATCGACCGAAGCTTCCGATACCGCAGCCACGCCCTCGCCGCGTGCTGAGCCCGATTCGACCGCCGAACCCGATCGCGGGCGGACCGGCGGCGCTGCGGATACGAGTTCCGGCGACAGTGACCTCACCGCAGCTCAGGCCTCGCTCTCGCGCACGCTCACTCGCCTGTCTGAAGAAGCCGAGCGGAGCGAGGACCTCTCACGGACACGCGAGCACCTGCTGGCCGCTCGGGAAGCCGCCGAGGCCCTCGCGGCGCTCAGGGAAGCCCGTCGCTGAGTCGTCGCTTCGTCTTCTGGCATCGGTAGCGCGACAAAAGGCGAACCAACCGGCAGGCAAGTAGCCGTCCCGCAAGCGGTTTTTAGTCCAGGTTTTTGCTGAGCCCGCAGCGAGTGAGCAGCGCGAACGAGCGAGGACCTCAGCAAAAAAGTGGGTGTTCAGTACGGCTCGCTCTTGAGTCCGAAGAGGTAGGCAAGCAGGTTCGTCCCGATGTGGAGCAGTGGCGTGAGCACGAGCACGGCGAGTACCACCGGCAGGCGGAACACACGCCGGAACCAGGTCGGCGAGAGGATTGCGGTAAGCGACAGCGCGCCGAGAACGAAATCGAGTTGATCGAGCCCAGGCACCGGCGCGCCGCGATCCCGGCCGCTCCGGCGCTTGTAGAAGGAAGCAGCCATATCCCCACACATCGCGCCGAACGGGAGGGTAAGCGCCGAACGGCCGAAGCGGGGCACGGAGCGATCGGTCGTTGCCGCGATCCAGGCCTCGAGCCGGTTCAACAGGAGCGCGAGCGCGAGCCCGGCGGCCGTGCCAACGAGGGTGCCCCGCCAGGTCTTCCCGTCGCCGAGCAGGCGCTTCGAACGCCAGGTGCGTCCGCCGTCGATCGGCCGGCCGCCGCCGACGAGCACCGCAGCGTTGTTCGGAACGTAGGCAGGAAGCATCGCCCAGAACGCCCGAGCGGCGATCGAAAGGATCCGTCTCATCGACCGCCAATCCCACGCCGCTATCAATAAAACGGCGGATTCGGCTGCGAGTGCCGTTTTCGAATCCGAAGTGTAGCACGACCTCGCGGCAACGGCCGACTCGCCCGGTTCCGACCGTATGCCCAGTCGTCCCGGCCAGATGCGACCGGCTCGCGAGGCCCCTATCGAGGCCGAGAACCCACTCGGCGGGGGTCGATTCGACGGTAGCACTAAGGGAACAAAGCTGATTAGCGTACGATCCAATGGTGAAGCGATGAACACCTGGAAGCGCGATGCAGCGAGCGGATTGGTCGTTCTCACGCCGATCATCGTGACGTTATACGTCATCGCGTTCGTCTTCGGGTTCATCGCTAACCTCCCGCTGATCGAGAACGTTCCCAATCCCGTTCTGCGGGTTCCGACCGCACTCGCCGTCTTCGCGTTGCTCGTGTTCTCGATCGGTTACCTGATGCGCACTGCCATCGGGGGCTTGATCGAGGAACAACTCGATCGAATCATGAACCAGCTTCCGGGCTTGCGGGTGGTCTATAACGCCTCGAAGATGGCGGTCGAAACCGCCGTCACCGGAACGGCCGATCTCCAAAAACCCGTTCGCCTCGAGGTCTGGGACGGACTTCGCATGACCGCGTTCAAGACCGGACAGAAAACCGACGACGGCCGCGAACTACTCTTCTTGCCGACCGCACCCAACATCACTACGGGGTTCGTCATCGAGGTCGAACCCGATCGCTACGAGGAGGTAGACGAACGCGTCGAGGACGCACTCACCAGAGTCCTCAGCGGCGGGTTCGGTGAGACGCGAGACGCAACGGTCAGAATCAACGAGGAGGAGATCGCGACTGCGACCGACGATTAACACGCACCTTTTTGTCGTCGGGTCTCCTCGCTCATCGGCTTCGCCGACTCGCTGTGGGGACCGCTCCTCCAAAAATCTGCATCAAAAAGCCAAAAAGCCGCTCACTCACCGCCGAAGGCGGCTCGCTCGCGGATGTGACTGCCGGTTCCACTGCCGGAGTCCGGGTTCCTTGGAACTCTGACCTCACGTCGAGTCGGTTTCCACCGCGCTTATGCTCCGGCCCGCTCGAATCGATTCGATGGCTGATCAGGACCGCGAGGAACTCCTCGACGCGCTTCGGGCGGCCGATGCCGTGCGTTTCGGCGAGTTCGAACTGTCGCATGGCGGGACGAGCGAGTACTACGTCGATAAGTACCGCTTCGAGACCGACCCGACGTGTCTCTCGCTCATCGCCGAGGCCTTCGCCGCGCAGGCCGAGGAACCGAAACTCGCCGGCGTCGCACTCGGAGCCGTCCCCTTGGTGGCGGCGACGAGCCTCCTGAGCGAGAACCCCTACGTTATCGTCAGGAAAGCGGCCAAAGAGTATGGAACGTCGAATCGTATCGAAGGGAAGTTAGCCGAAGGCGAGGAGGTCGTCGTCTTCGAGGACATCGCTACCACCGGACAGAGCGCCCTCGATGCGGTCGAAGCCCTCCGGGAAGCCGGCGCGCGCGTCTCGCGGGTCCTCGTCGTCGTCGATCGCGAGGAGGGCGCTCGGGAGACCCTCGCCGAGCACGATGTCGAACTCGACGCCCTGCTCACCGCCTCGGAGTTGCTCGACGCCGACTGAACGAACGTCTCCGATCGTGTGCCTTGATACCACGAATGTGTAGCGAATCGACACGAAAACGGTTAAGATCGATAGGCGTCTGGACTGAACCATCAGATGGGGTTCGGAGACGCACTGGCTGACCAGTTCGCGCTCGACGACCACGATACGACCGTTCGGCGGGAGGTTCTCGCCGGGCTGACGACCTTCCTCACGATGAGTTACATCGTCGTGGTCAATCCCGCGATCCTCGCGACGGCGATCTCGGTGCCCGGCCACACTGAGGCCCAGCTTACCGGAATGCTCGCGGTCGTGACGATTCTCTCCGCGGCGGTCGCGACGCTCACGATGGCGCTGTATGCCAACCGCCCCTTCGCTCAGGCACCCGGACTTGGACTCAATGCCTTCTTCGCGTTTACCGTCGTCCTCGCACTCGGGGTACCCTGGCAGACCGCACTCGCCGCCGTCGTCGTCGAAGGCCTCCTGTTCATCCTGCTCACTGCGATCGGTGCTCGCGAGTACGTCATCTCCCTGGTCCCCGAACCGGTCAAGTTCGCCGTCGGCACCGGCATCGGGCTCTTCCTCGCGATAATAGGATTAGAAGCGATGCGCGTCGTCGCCGGTGATGCGACGACCTTCCTCCAGTTCAATCCGGTCTTCGCCTCCGATCCGGTGGCGATCCTCTCGGTACTTGGCCTCTTCTTTACCTTCTTGCTCTACGTCCGCGGGATTCGCGGCTCGATCCTCATCGGCATCCTCACTACCGCCGGAGCGGGCTACCTCACCTCCCGGCTGGGCTATAGCGCCTTCTCGGCCGAGCAAGCCCCCGAGGGGACCACCCTCGCCGCCGCGGCACTCACGGCGAACGCTCCCTTACAGTACGACCTCGCGGCGTATGACATCACGCCGCTGGTCGGCGCTTTTCTAGAAGGATTGGCGAACGTTGACGCGCTTACGTTCTCGTTGATCGTCTTCACTTTCTTCTTCGTCGATTTCTTCGACACCGCAGGCACCCTGGTCGGCGTCTCCCAGATCGCGGGCTTTCTCGACGAGGAGGGTGACCTCCCGGACATCGATAGGCCGCTGATGGCCGACGCGATCGGGACGACCGTCGGTGGGATTTTGGGCACTTCGACGGTGACGACCTACATCGAAAGCGCAACTGGTGTCGAGGAGGGCGGCCGTACGGGACTGACCGCACTCGTCGTCGGACTGCTATTCCTCCTCTCGCTCGCCGCGGTCCCGCTCGCGGCGGCGATCCCTCTCTATGCCTCCCACATCGCTCTGGTGGTCGTCGCCGTGCTCATGATGCGAAACATTACCGATATCGACTGGGACGACCTCACACACGCCGTTCCGGCGGGGATGACGATCCTCGTGATGCCATTCACCTATTCGATCGCGTATGGCATCGCCGCGGGCATCGTCTCCTATCCCGTCGTCAAGGCTGCCCAGGGTGATTGGGAGGGCGTCTCGATGGGCCAGTGGCTACTCGCCGGGGCGTTCGTGCTTTACTTCTTCGTCCGGACGAGCGGCCTACTCCAAGGTCAGCTCTAAGAAGCACCTTTTTCTCGTCGGGTGCGCTCGCTCCTTTCAGTCGCTCGCCCACCGCTCCTCGAAAAATCTGCACCAAAAAGCCGCTCTCTCCCTGCGGTCGCTCGCGGGTGCGATGCTGGACCGCACTGCCAACAGATCTCGACTCTGCTATCGCAGTCGTGTCACACCCCCTCGGTTTCCCTTCATGGGTTCTCGATAGAAAGACCTTCGACTGCCCGGACGAACGCCCGATATGGACCTCCCGCGGCGATGGTTGCTTCGGGCCTTCCTCGCCGTCGTCATTTTGGGACTGCTCGTGACGACGAGCGGGCTCACGCTGGCCTACGAACCCACGAATCTCCGGGCTGGGACGATCGACCAGCCCGCGAACGGCACCACCGTCGTTTCGATGCAGGGCTTTCACTTCCAGGGCGAGGCCGATCCCAAAAAGCCAGCCCGACTGGTCGCCGTTGGCCCCCGCGGGTCGGTCGAGTGGGTGTATAATGGCTCGGCCAGAGGAGCCTCCTGGTTCTACGACGTCGATCCCCTCCCGAATGGCAACCTGCTCGCCGTGAACACCGCCCGCGGGAAGACCTTCGTCTACGAGCTGAACCCCGATACTGGTGAACGAGTCTGGACCGAAGTTCTCCCGATCACCGACACCCACGACGTCGATCTCATCAATGGCGAGGAGCTGCTCGTCGCGAACCTGCGGAACTCCTCGGGAGCCGAAAGCGACGAACGGATCTACATCTATAATCGCACGACCGACCGAGTCACTTGGGAGTGGGAGTTCGCGAATCACTACCCGCCGAGCACCGACGTCGGCGTCTCGAACACCGAGGACTGGTCTCACGTCAACGACGTCGATAAGATCGCTCCCGGCGAGTTCCTCGTCTCGCCGCGGAACTTCGATCAGGTGATCGCGGTGAATCGCTCGACAAAAAATATCACCATGCGACTCGGCGCGGACGGCGACCACACCGTTCTCGACGAACAGCACAACCCGACCTACCTGGAAGGGCCGGACGGCACGCCGACGATCCTCGTCGCCGACAGCGAGAACGATCGGGTCGTCGAGTACGCTCGCGAGAACGGTTCCTGGGAGCGAGTCTGGACCGTGGGTGAGGGCCAACTCAACTGGCCACGGGACGCCGATCGCCTGCCCAATGGCAACACGTTGATCGTCGATACCTTGGGCCAGCGCGTAATCGAGGTCACCCCTCGCGGGGAGATCGTCTGGGAGCTGTTCGCCCCCTGGGCACCCTACGACGCCGAACGCCTCGCCTACGGCGACGAGGCCGGCGGGCCGACCATGCAGGACCTCGGGATCTCCGGCTCCTACGAACTCACCGGCGGGGCCGAGAAGCGAGCTGGGCCAGGCGCGGATCGGAGTTTTCCGACCTGGCTGACCCTCACCTTTAGGGAGACGCCCGTCGGCGGACCAGTTACCGAATTCGCCGAACGCTGGGAAGGGATCTCCCAGTGGATCAAACCCGTCTGGATGGCTCCCTGGGGGTTCGTCACGCTCGTCGGGGCCGGCCTGCTGGCGCTGCTGTGGGGACTGGGCGAACTCCTCTATAATCGCCACCGACTTCGAAGCGGCCTCTCCCGCGCTATTGGTGGGTCCTCGGGACGCTGATCGCGCCGCTCGCCGATCGTCGATCGCTTCTCGTCTTTCCCCCCTCCTCCCGCACCGACTGTACTCCATCGGGTTCGTGCGGAGTGCACACACCACCGCTGGGCTCTTTAGTCCCGATCACCTACCACTGGTGATGTCGAACCTAGAACTGTACGAACTCGATGGCTGTCCGTTCTGTGCGAAGGTCGTCGACAAGCTCGACGAACTCGGCCTGGAGTACGACTCGCACATGGTTCCCTCGCCGAAATCCGAGCGCGAGGAAGTCGCGGAGGTCAGCGGCCAGCGCGGCGTCCCGGTGCTGATCGACGAGGATCACGACGTGGATGGGATGGCCGAGAGTGACGATATCGTCGCCTACCTCGAGGAGACCTACGGCGGGGACGCGAGCGGCGGTGCGTCGGCGAGCGCCTGATCGCACACGACTGGATCACACGTATTTTTCGAGTGCAACGCCTCGATAGCCGCCGGCTCGCCACCTTCGCCCTATCTCAGTTCACGACGAGAGTTCTCGCTGCATGAACAGCGCGTCCTCGTGGAGGTGTTCGGGTAGTTTCGTCTCGGGGTAGGGATCGGTGTATGCGAACTCCATGTCCTCGTAGAGCGCGTGTGCTCCCCCGCTCCAGGGCGGGGTCGTGAGCCCGACTCTCCTATATTCCTGCTCCCCCGCCGTCTCGATCACCGCCCGACAGAGCACACGCCCGATGCCGTGTTCTCGATAGGTCGGACGCACGTAGAGCCGCTTGAGTTCGGCCATTTCCTTGCTCACGCCGTACAGCAGCACCACGCCCACAGCGTCTCCTTCATAGGAAGCGAGAAACCCCTGCACGTCCCCGTCGGGATCGGTGAGCGTCTCGACGTCCTCGATTGCCTCCGTCGTCGGATCGTAGCCCTCCTCCGGTAGTGCCGCTGTCGTCGACTCCTGCTCGGTCGCCCACTCCTGGGCCTCGCTTGCGAGCCAGGCGTGATACTCCTCCAGCAGCGTCTCCAGAGCGGATCGCCGTGCATCCGGATCGACGGCAGTAACGGCGATGGACTCCGATTCCTGTATCATACGGTTCCTTCGGATCGTGTCCGTTTGAGGCTTTGCGGAGCGCGGTGCCGTTCGGTTAGCACTCGTGTCAGTCCCGCGAGCGAGCCGGAGGCGAGCGAGCGGTAGCGCGCACGGACGGGAGGCACGAGTAGCGAGGGACCGGAGGTCCCTCGGACCATGCGAGCGGGCTTCGCCCGCGAGCAGACGACCGCAGGGAGTGAGTGCCGGAGGGAGTACGCGCTATTTTGGTGGAGATTTTTGCTGGCCCCACAGCGAACGACCGAGGGGAGTGAGCGAGGACGCCAGGAAAAAAGTGCACGGGCACGATGGGATTCGAACCCATGACCGTCGGATGTCTTCCCCCGACGCATGCTCGCATCGAGGATAGAAGTCCGACGCTCTATCCTGGCTGAGCTACGTGCCCTATCGGTATTCTTGCCCCGCGCGAGTAAAAACGACCGGGGTCCTCTCTTGTGTGCGTCCGCCCTCGCCCGCCAGTGAGGAACTCACAGAACGGAGGGCTTATAGAACGTTCCCGAGTACGCTGAAGCGAACGAATGCGCGTGATCGCGACGGTCGGGCTGCCAGGCAGCGGCAAGAGCGAAGCCGCCGCCGTCGCTCGGGAGCTGGGGATTCCGGTGGTTACGATGGGCGATGTCATCCGCGCGGAGTGCCGGGATCGCGGTCTCGACCCGGCGACCCACCACGGGGAAGTCGCCAAATCGCTGCGCGCGGAACAGGGCCCCGGCGCGATCGCCGAGCGCTCGCTCCCGATCCTCGAGGAGCGGATCGCCGAAACCGACGCCAATTCGGTCCTCGTGGACGGCATCCGCTCGGATACGGAGGTCGATCGCTTCGAGGACGCATTCGGCGAGGCCTTCTCGCTTCTCTCGATCGAAGCGCCCTTCGACGTGCGTGCCGAGCGCGTCGCAACCCGCGGTCGGGACACACCGACCGAAGACGGCGGCGAATCGCTCGAAGAGCGCGACGCCCGCGAACGGGGCTTCGGTATGGACGACGCGATTGCCCGCGCGGACCACGCGATTTCGAACACCGACTCGCTCGCGGCCTTCCGCGAGCGCATCGAGACCGTGCTCCGAGCGGGCCCCGAAGCCGTCACGGACCGAACACGCTCTTGAGTCCCGAACCACTGCTCACTACGCATGATCTATAGCGTCGACGTGGAGATCCGGACGCCGGTGCTGGCAACGGAAGTAACCGACCGCGTGATCGACGCCATCACCACTCTCTTTCCGGACGCCGAGATCGAACGGGAAGGAGAGGGCCTCCTCGCGAGGACCCACAGTCTCGATCACTTCTCCGAGCATCTCTACCGCCAGGAGATCCTCGATTCCGCTCGCAATCGCTTCTTCGACGGACGGGACGGCGAGGCCTTCGAGTTCCGCCTGAAGAAACAGCCCGCCTTCCAGGGCGTCGTCAACTTCGCCGTCGGCGAGCCCGACGAACTCGGTGACATCAGTGTTCGCGTCCACGTCCGGGATCCTTCCCTCGAGGAATACGTCGATCACGTCGCCCCGCCGACCGAGGAGGGCGAACCGATCGAACCCTGAGCTATTACCCATTGGAGTCTTGCCTGTTTCCGCCGTCGAACCCGCTCACGAACACCGCGAGCCACTGGCCGGGATCCTTCCGCTCGCGCACTTCGATCTCGGTTACCCACTTGACCCACTGAAAGCCCCGCCGGCCGGGCGCGACGAGCCGTAAGGGAAAGCCGTGTCCGTGGGTCAATCGTTCCCCGCCGACGTGAGTCGCCAGCAGTGCCTCGCGGGCTTCCTCGATCGGGAGGCTCCAGCGATAGCCCGTCACCGACCGGAAGGATATCCACTGGGCGCTCTCGGCCGTCCCGGTGGCTTCCAGTAGGTCGCCGACCCGCACGCCGCGCCAGTCATGCACCGAGTACCACCCGCTCGTGCAATCGAGCGTCGCCCGGAGCCGCCCATCGTCGCTGCTTCCCTCGCTCTCGTTTCGCCGGTCGCCGACTTCCCCACCGCCGATTCCTTCGGCAGCGATCTCATCGTAGTCGAATAGGAGTGTTCGCCCTACTTCGCCGGTGACCGTAAGCTCCCAGTCCTCGATCGCGATCGGGTCAGGGTCGTCGGCTACCCAGCTCGTCACCGGGAACTCGTTGCCCGCGTCGGTGCCCTCCTCGCGCGATCCAGTAAATCGATGTTCGGCTCCTGCGGTGTTTAATAGATCGTTAAGAGCCGTCTGAAACCGCCAGATCAGCGCTCCAACGCCGATTAGCAGTAGGTACGACAGGACGGTTCGTCGCTCCTCGAAATCGCTTCGCTGCGGGGGTCGCCACCGGTGATAGAGATGGACTACGACGACGAGGACGAGAAGCAAGCCGAGCCCAATGTGGAGATTAAGCAGTCCCCACGGACCGAGCGCGAGGCTCCCGCCCAAAACCCAGGCGATCCCCGAGCCGAGCGCCCCGAGGGTCACGACCGCAAGCAGCACCGATACCGGGGTCGCCCGATCCCACGCGTCGGGACGGCTCACGCGCTTACGGACCCGCCTGAGTTTCTCGAAGACGAGCACACAGAGGGCGAGACCGACGACCGAGTGCAGAACGAACACCACTTGTCCGCCGGGCTGTCCGGTAGTGAGGCTCACCAACCCGCTCGCCAGCTCGATCGCGAGCAGCAAAAATATCGACCAGTCGACGAATCGTGGCGGCAGCGAGACCCGTTGTAATCTGCTCATCTCCGTCACTCTCCTCGGTTAGTTCCGATCGGCCGACTTCTCACTCGATCGTTCGATATCGGCTCCTCGTCGGTCATTCCGCCATTGCCTACCCCTGTGGTTGCCAGCTCATGTCGACGACGATCTCCTCGACGTCGCTGCCGACCATCGGCGAGCGTTCGTCGACTTCGACGTCACAGTCGATCTCGGCGCCCGGGTTGAGCGTCACCGTCTTGTTCCCGACGGCGACGTTCGCCTCGCCTTCGCCCTCTAATTCCTCGGCGAGATCTCGCAGGTACTCCCCGAGTTCGTCGCGGCTCATCGTCGAACTGTCGCTGGTCTGGTCCGCCATGGTCTATCCTCTGTAGGAACGGCCCGTACTTAAACCACTGCGCCGAGTCGCCCCGCTTCGGGCTCGGAGTAGGACCGTCGTACGGCCACGCTACCGCTTTCGGTCCGGATCGTCACGGTATCGCCGCCGTTGTTCCAGATCGAACCCGTAGACCCCCAGTACAACTCGGTGCCTCTGTCCTCGCCTCGCCCGCTATAGAGGGTGAGGCGTGCGCCGGGAGCTAGCGTCGTACCATCGGGCGGGAGGTAGGTGTGTCCGGCCTCGTCGGTGATCTGCCAGCCTGAGAGGTCGATCGCTTCGACCCCCCCGGTTCTCGATGACGACGTACTCCCCGTTCGGCCGCTCATTGTCGTCGCCGGGCGCATCAGCCTGGATGCGTGTGATCGCTAGTCCCGAGTTCGGCTCCTCCGTGCTCGTTGCTCCACTGTCGAACCCCCAGAGCCCGACGTTCCGTTCTTTAGCACTTTCCTCGAGCGCTTCGTAACGCTCGCGCTCGCTGAACGAACTGTCGTAGACCCGGGCGTACCCCTCCCGCAGCAACGCGGCGTTGAACGAACCGTCCTCCTCACTACTTTCGCTCGCCTCGTTCTCGCTCGCGTCCTCCCCCCCTTCCGTCCGATTTCCCTCATCCGGGACGACGTACGCGAGCAGTCGTCCGTAGCGGCCGCGACGATCGGCCTGCGGGTCGGTTAGGACCTGTACTCGCGCTCCCGATAGTTCCTCGCGGGCGAACGCGCTCGCGCGGGTGGCCCACTCCTGAAGGTGTTCGCGACCCGCCTCGGGGTCGGGAATTCCCTCGAACTCCTCGGGGCTGACGTCGCCCGAGACCTCCGGCGTGTCGACGCCGAGCAATCGAACGGTATCGGTTGTCCCGTTCGAATACCTGATTTCGATCGTATCGCCGTCGATGACCCGGGTCACCAGCGCGGAGCGTGACGTTCCCACCGCTGGCGGCGTAATACCGTCCTCGGTTACGGGCTCCGTGTCGGTCGTTTCTCTCCCGGTCGTCTCTGTGTCGTGTCGTTTCCGGCGGCGCTGGTGGTCGCGGTTCCCGACGGCCCGCCGCCGCTACAGCCGGCGAGCAGCACACAGACGACGAGAACGGCGACACCGACCGCCTCGGGTCGAGAGCGCTCTACCACGATACCCTTTCTCGGTAGGGGGCGCGTTTAGACCTTCGTCGTCCGAACCGGCTTCGGCCCGATCGATACGTGCTCGCTCGAGGGCTTCGAGAGCATCGATTCGAGAACACGACCGATCGGCGACCGTACTGCGAGAGCCGCCTTCGTTCCCCGCGTCCGATCGAGCAGTCGACGGCGGTTCGCGGACGATCAGTCCCGTCCTGATATTTTATATGGTCCCCTAGCGATCCGTCACGGTAATGGTGCCATCCGTATGAGCGCCGATTCGGACGACATGGTAGGGGAATCGAGCGAGACCGAGATGGACGCCGAACTCGAAGCGGCCGAACGCGCACGCAGCGGCGAGCAAATCGAGTTTTACGGTGGAAAGTGGATGAGCGCGCTCCCGCTTTTTGTCTTCGTGGTCTGGGCGATCTTCCAGAGCGGCGTTCTCGGTATCGGGGACACCACGGGATTGGTGATCGCGATGCTCGTCGGGCTGATCATCGGAATGCTCTTCGTTAAGGGAGATTGGGAGAACTACGCCAATACGATTTTCGAGGGTATGACCCGCCGTGTCGCCGCGACGGCGGTCGTCGCCTGGCTGTGGGCCGGTATGTTCGCCAACACCCTCCAGGCCGGCGGGTTCGTCGACGGCCTCGTCTGGGCGGCCGACGCGCTGAGTATCGGCGCGACGCTGTTCCCGGCGGCGACCTTTCTTCTCGCCGCGTTGCTCGCGACGGGTATCGGCACTGGCTATGGGACCGCAGTAACCTTCGTCACCCTCTTTTTCCCAGTGGGCGTCCTGCTCGGGGCGAGCCCAGTGCTTACCTTCGGAGCGATCCTCTCGGGGGCGGTCTTCGGCGACAACTTAGCGCCCGTCTCCGACACCACGATCGTCAGCGCCGTGACTCAGGATTCGGACATCGGCGGGGTCGTTGCCTCCCGGTTCAAGTATGCGATCATCGCTGCGATCCCAGCCCTCGCCCTCTACGTGCTCGCCGGCGGCACGATGGGCTCGCCCTTTGCCGTCGGAGGGAACGCCCAGACTTTACTCGTCGAGAACAGCCAGCCGTTGGGGCTCGTCCACCTGCTCTCGATCGGCGTCGTCATCGGGACTGCAGTCCAAGGCCGCCACATCGTCGAGGCGATCTCCTGGGGCCTCATCGTGACGATCGTCCTCAGCCTTCTGCTCGGGCTGGCCTCGGCGAGTGCGGTCCTCGTCTTCCAGGCTCCCCAAAGCTCGGGCATCGCCCAATCGCTTTCGGTCCTTCCGATCGTCGAGGTCGTGCCGAGAGCCGATGCCGCCATCGGCGGCAGCCTCTACGATGGCGCGGTGGGCTTTTTCCCGCTGATCGTTCTCACCCTGTTGATCGTCGCCGGTGCACAGATCATGATCCGTGGCGGCGCGTTCGACACCTTACAGGACTGGCTGCTCGGATCCTTCGCGACGAGCCTCCGGCGCGCGGAGCTGACGATGGTCTTCGGTACGGCCGGGGTCAACGCGATGATCACGATCAACACCGCCGCCGAGATCGCCATCGGCCCCTACATCGCCCGGATGGGCGAGCGCTTCAACATCAACGGTTATCGCCGGGCGAACATCCTCGACGCGAACACCTCGGCGCTCGGCTACATCTTTCCGTGGGGCGGAGGCGTCCTCGCGGGCTATGCAGCGATGTTGACACTCCCCGGGGAGTACGAGTGGTTCACCCAGGCGATGATCGTCAACCCGGCACAGGTCTGGCCGTTCGTCTTCCAGGGGTGGCTGCTCTTTTTCGTCTTCATCGTCGCCGCAGCGACCGGCTTCGGGCTCGAGTACACCTCCGACCGCGAGGCTAAGGAGGTGGCCCGGGTATGAGCCGCCTGGACGCCTTCCTCAAAGGTTGGTCGTTCCGGTCGAGTACTCCCGAGTTCGAACCCGGCCAGGAGATCGCCGCGTTCGTCACTGGCCGCGACGGCCGCGGTCAGGTCGCTCGGATCGGCGATACGATCCTGCATCTCGATACCGGGGACGGGAACGGAGGCGAAGACCTCCTCGATACCCGGGTTCGGCTCCGTATCGAGGACTTCGATGCGAACGATCACACCGGGCGAGCGACCGTGCTCGAACGACTCGGCGAGGGCTCGTTCTGAACCGGGGGTCCCTGTCACCCGCTTTCCTGTTAGTGCCGGCGTCCGGAATGAACCCTCACACTCCGATCGATCGTTCGCGTGTTCGCGATCGCGGGATGGGAGAAAGGACGGTCTCACACCGTTGCTGTCCTCCGCCCGGGTGGTCGCGGTTCGAGAGCCTCGAGTAGCATCGTAGCCGATCAAACGATCACCTGGACGACGCCGAAGAGCACGAGCACGCCGAGCACGTCACAGACGTTCGTCACCACCGGGATCACCACGTCGTCGGGATCGAGCCCTAGCCGGTAGGCCGCGTACGTCGCCGCGATCGACACCGTGATCGCGAGCCCCGCGAGGAGGAGTCCACTCGCCAGTGAGACGATTACCACCGTCGAGACCGGGAGCCCTGCCTCGCCGACCGCCGCCGTGAGTGCCCACGCACCGGCCCCGAGGATCGGAAAGACCGTGGCTGCGAGTCCGACGGTCGCGACGGCGTTTCCTACCAGAGTGTCGTCGCGGCCGAACTGAAGCGTCCCTAAGTGAAAGGCCGTCGAGAGCCGCGCGGCGAGAATACTCCCGAGATTGCCCGCGGTGCCGATCGTCACTGGGACGAGCACGAGCAGCGATGGATATTGCAGTAGGGTCGACTGAATCGTTCCCAGTATCAGGCCGCTCGCGAGTTCGAGCGCCGTCAGTGCCACGAGTACCGGCAGCGTCGCGCGAACGATTCCTCGAACCGACCAGCGGGTCCCGGCGCTCATCGCGGGCCTCCGATCGTTCTCGTCCGCACAACCCGCCTCGCTATCGTCGTTCCTGCCGACATCCCGTCGGTGCTCTCCGTTCTCACCGTCCCTTAGCCACCCCCGGCCGCAAGCACGATCCGGGCGGCGACCAGAAGCGTCGCCATCCCGACCACGTCGCCGGTCGTCGTCACGACCGGGCCCGCGAGCGTATCGGGGTTGAGCCCGCGTCGATACCCCACGAGGACCACCGTCACGACCGTCGTCACGAGCACCCCGCCGCCGATCAGCCCCGAGATCAGCGCGACCCCGACGAGCATCCAGACCGGCGCGACCGACCGCCCAAGGGTAACGAGCAACGCAAACGCCATGATCGCTGCCAACGTACTCACGAGTAGTCCACTCGCCACCGCGGCCGCCGCCGCGGCCCGGAGCCGCTCGTTACCGAGCGTTATCCGGGGTTCGATCAGTCCCTGGTGGAGCGCCGAGCCCAGCCGCGCGCCGAGCGAGCCATAGACGTTCCCCCGGGTCGCGAGCAAGGCAGGGACGAGCACGAGCAGCCCTTCGATCCGCTGTAGTTCGGCGTCCATCCCGCCCAGCACGAACCCGGCGAACAGCCCACCGGCGGCGCTCGCCGCGAGGATCGGCAACGCCTCCCGGTAGGCCCCGACGGCGACCTCGCGGATCGTCATGCGCGAAGGACGCTCCCCAGGAAGTAAAAGCCGTTCAGTTCCAATCCCCTCGAACTTCGGGTGGTAGCCACGCGACCGTTGCTACGGGTGACCGTAGTTCACTGTAGCAACAGCTGAAACACGGCGCTGCGATAGTCTACGCGATGGCAGCGGACGACGAGGGTGGGGCCGAGTCGATCCTTCGCGAGAGGGAGAACTTCGGCGAGACCTACACTTGGGCCAAAGCGTACGCCGTCCCTGTTTCGGAGCGGTGTCCCGATGGAGTACGCTACAGCATGAACTACTGGCAGGACGAGCCGGACGAGGGGACCGACGACGAAGGGACGATCTTCCGGTACGACAACTACCCGGATCATCTGGGCGCACCGCTTCACCACAAGCGCGTCGGCGAGGCGATCGAACCCGTCGATTCCTCCGGCGTGTGAAGACTATATAAACAATTCGACAGGAAGTACTCGACAATGGCGAACCCTGGAACTGAAATCGATCTCACGAACGGCGAGCGCGCACTCCACGTCCGCTTCAAGTGCGGCGACGAAACGCAGGTCGAGGAGCGGCTCCGAGGGCTCGACCGGGGCAAGTCCACGGAGCCATACTTCGAGGTAACCTTCCGTCGAATGGAGGACTCGAATCTCGTCACGAGGCCGACGAGCCTCCAGTTGCTTCGGGCGATCGTTCGCGAGAACCCGAGCAGCATCCGAGAGACGGCCGGTTCGTCGATCGAGGCGTCCGATAGCCCCATCGGAACCTCCAGGAACTCGAAGAACTCGACATGATCGACCTCGTGAGCCACGGCCCCGGCGAACCGACTGAACCCCAGGTGTAGTACGATACGATAGCGGTCGATCTGCCCCTCGATCCATCCGACGAACCGACTAACGAGGCGAGTACGTGAGCGGCCGATCGACACTATAGCGCGGTAACCCCGATCAGCCGAAGGGACCGCCACCGCCGCCCATATTGCCCATCTCGCCCATGTCGCCCCCGCCCTGTTCCATCTGTTTCATCATCCGCTGCATGTCCGCATCGCCCATCCCCTGGAACTGATTGAGGGTACGTTCCATCATTTGGTGTTGTTCGAGCAGCTCCCGCACTCGTTCTTCGGTTGTGCCCGCCCCGCGGGCGATTCTTCTTACCTGGCTCGCACCCACCGAGCGGGGATTCTCTAACTCCTGGTCGGTCATCGAGTCCATGACGATCTCGAAGACCCGCAGGCGATCCTGGGTGACGTCCATCGCGTCGTCGGGCAACTGGTCTTTGATCCCGCCGCCCAGCCCGGGAATCATGTCCATCACCTGATCGAGCGGCCCCATCTTGTTCATCGCCTGCATCTGCTTGCGCATGTCCTTCAGGGTGAACTGGCCCGACAGCATGTCCTCGGGGTCCCAGTCCTCCTCTTCCGTTCCTGTGTCGGCCATCGCCCGCTCGACGCGCTCGGCCAGCTGCTGGAGGTCGCCCATTCCCAGTAATCTGGAAATGAAGCCACTGGGTTCGAAGCGCTCGACGTCTTGGACTGTTTCGCCAGTTCCTAAAAAGGCGATCGTCGAGTCGGTCTCGTTCACGGCCGTCAGCGCCCCGCCACCTTTTGCCGTGCCGTCGAGTTTCGTGATCGTCACGCCGTCGATGCCGATGGCGTCGTCGAACTGGCGGGCCTGTTCTTTCGCCCCTTGCCCGATCGCCGCGTCCAGTACCAGCAGGTTGTTGTCAGGGTTCACTTCCCGTTCGATCGCCTCGATCTCCTCGATCAACACCTCCTCCAAGCCGTGCCGCCCGGCCGTGTCGACGATGTGGACGTCGGCTTCCTCGGTGGCGTCCATCCCCTCGCGGGCGATCGCGACCGGGTCCTCGGCGTCGGGATCGCCATAGAAGGTGACTTCCGCGCGTTCGCACATCTCCTTTGCCTGTTCGTAGGCACCGGGCCGGAACGTGTCGGTCTGGATCACCGCCGGGCGCAGGCCCTTCTTCGAGAACCACCAGGCGATCTTCGCGGCGGTCGTCGTCTTCCCCGACCCCTGTAGGCCTGCTAAGAGGACGGTCTGGGACTCTAAGGGGAGGTCGGTCGAGTCGCCGACAAGCGCGACCATCTCCTCGTAGACGATCCGGAGGACGTGATCGCGCGCGGAGGTCCCGCCCGGCGGGTCTTCCTTCAGGGCGCGCTCTTCGATGTTATCCGAGAGCTCCATCACCAGATCGACTTCGACGTCGGCCTGGAGCAGCGATCGCTGGATCTCCTTGACCACCTCGTTGACGTCTTCTTCGGTGAGCCGGGACTTGCCCTGGAGCTTGTCCAGGGTGCCCCGGAGCGAACTGCCGAGGTTATCGAGTACCATTACCGGATCATAGAGCACTCGACGCTAAAGGGTTTGTCTCGTTTCCCGCCCCGACCGCTACCTCGGCGAGGTTCCTACCGAGAGATCCAGCGATCGTTCGAGGGAGAGGGGTCTCAACCGCCGGGCTTGACGATCCAGAGCACCCCGACCGTCGCCAGCACGCCGAGTCCGAGCAACAGGACGTTTGCGATCGGGTTCGCGGCGTTCGCGACGTCGAGCGAGTACCGCTTCGAGGAGAGCGGCCAGAACGGCGCGATCCCCATCGGCGTCAGTACGTCGGCCAGTAGATGCGAACAGACCACGAGCACGCCGAGGAGAAATCCAAACACACCGAGTTCGATCGCCGAGACGGTGGCCACGCGGAGGACGACCCCTTCTTCGAGCGTCGCGCCAACACCGCCGATCGCGTCCGCGAGCGCCCAACCGATTGCCCCGAGGCCGGTCCCGACACAGAGCGCACACAGTAGTGTGTGACTGGCCCCACGATGGGTTGCTCCCGGAACCCGCATGTCGATATCCGGTATCATCGCCAGTGCGACGAGGAGCGCGCCGCCGATCACCGCGAGCCCACCCCGCCCACCGGCGAGCAGGGTGTACCCGAACGGCGCGTACACTACGAGCGATACGCCGATGTGGCCGGGCCGATACACGCCGGGAGTGTGCCGTCGGGCGGTATCAGGCTACCGATCGCCGCTCATCTCGCTTCCATCAGCCTCCTTCTCCCTCGTCGGTCCTGTCCCCTCGTCGTATCCGGTCAGCTCCAGCTACCCGCGATCACGCCTGCAGGCGCGTGCCGAGGGACTGTCGACCACGAGATCGTTCGTCGATCCACTCGAACGTGATCCTCTCGTGAGCACACCAGAGGCCGACGAGAACGAGCTGACGACCTCTTCGTCCTACGAGACCATCCTGAACCGAACCATCGAGGAGGGACTCACCGAACTCGAGCGGCCCTCCGACGGGTTGTTCCTCTCCGCGCTCAGCGCGGGCCTGGAGATGGGTACCGGACTGTTCCTAACGGCGATCGTCTGGACCTTTACAACTGGAGTGTACGCCGAACCGACCCGGGAGTTCCTCATCGCGCTGGCGTACTCAACGGGCTACGTGTTCGTGGTCCTCGGTCGCTCGGAGCTCTTCACCGAGCACACGACCCTCGCTGCGCTCTTAGTGCTCGACCGGCGCTCCTCCCTCCCCGATCTCGGGCGACTCTGGGTACTCGTCTGTGTCGGCAACCTGCTTGGCAGTGGCCTGTTCGCCGCTTTCGCCGTCACGATCGGCCCGGCGCTCGGGGTCGTCCAGCCCGCGGCCTTTACCGGGCTCTCGAAGCTGATCACGACACACCCACCGTGGGTGCTGTTCGTCGGGTCGATCCTCACCGGCTGGCTCATGGGACTGCTGGCCTGGCTCGTCGAAGCCGCCGAGAGCGACGATGCCCGGGCCTTTTCATTGTGCTCGTCACTACCGGCATCGGCATTGCCCATCTCCCACATCCGATCGCCGGCAACGTCAAGATTCTCATGGGAGCGTTCGTCGGCGGCGTTCCTATTGGAAGCTACCTGACGTTCCTGCTCACGACGGTACTCGGCAGCGCGGTCGGCGGGGCGATCTTCGTCGGCCTGCTCAAATACGGCCACGTCGTTCGCAGTCAGGACGGACAGGCCCTCGGGTCGTCTAGTACGACTGCCGAGTCCGAGGACTGAGTTCCTTCCGCGTCGTCCGTTGGGGCGAGACCGATCCGGGAAGCGTTACTCCCATTCTTCCTGCGTAGTGTCGCCGCGGCGATACCGGTTGAGACGGTGATAGCCGACGATCTCGCCGTTCGAATCGAGCGTCATTTCGTAGCGACCGAGGATGTCCTGAGTGTCGGGTACCGATCGGCGCTCGATCACGTTGACGATCGCCGACCAGCCCTCGTCAGTGCGCTGGATCCCCGAGATGCCATCGAGCCGGCGACCGATCAGGTCCGCCGCGGTGTTCAAAACGGTGTCTCGCACGTCGATGAGCGACGCGTCGCCCTCGCTCGACGTGTCAGTTTCGTCCGTGCTCTCGCCCTCGGCCGCGGATTCGTTCTGTGGTGTTTCGGCTTCACTCATGGTATCTGTCGTTCCGTCCTCGTCATCGGAGCCGGTGGCTGGCCCTTCCTCGCTCGCTTCGGTCGACTCGACTGTACTGCTCTCCTCGTCGGCGTCTTCGAAGTCCTCTAACTGCTCGCCGAGTTCCTCGGTGACCGACTCGCCGTCGGTATCGTCGTCCGTGGCAGTAGATTCACCATCGTCGCCGTTGGACTCCTCTCCGGTCTCGCTTTCACACTGTGTGATACGTCGCTCGATCGCCTCCTTCGCGCTCTTGCGGTCGTCGCCGTCCGCTTCGACGTCGCGAATCGCCCGGAGTTCCTCCGGGTCGTTGAGGTCCTCGATCTCCTCTCGCAGCTCGCTGACCGTCAGCTCGCTTGGATCGATCGCTGCCATCCCTACCCCTCGCCCTGGTCCGGCAGCGCGGTCCCGACCCGATCGGCGACGACTGGGTCTCTCCCGCTACTTCCCGCGTCGTTCGGCTCGATCCCGACCCCAGCTCCGGCCCTTGTTCGCGGTCCGGACCCAGGTTCGTCTTTGGTATCTACTCTCATAATACGGGAAGAAGACGGGGGGGAACTTATACGACTGGCTTTATTGTTCGGCTTCGGCTGCCTCGACGTCGTCGCGTCGCTCGTCTTCGATCTGTGGGTCGGGGCGCTGGGCTGCCGGCTGGACCAGCGGCGACGTGCCGAACTCGAGGTTCTGGAGGTCTTCGAGCTCGCCGGACTGGCTCGCCATCTCCAGTGCTGATATGTTCTTCGCGTAGTGCAGGAACGTATCGACCGAGGCGACGACGACGCGTGCCTCGACGGTGAGGATCTCGATGCCGACGACCGACACGCGCGCCCAAACGTCGATCACGAGGCCCTTATCGAGAATGCGGTCAATGATCTCGACTAAGTTCTGCGTTTCCGGTCTCCCGCTGGATGCTGACATTGCATGCCACTTGGGTAACCACTCGTATTATACTTTCTCCCCGCAGCGGCAAGCCACCGGAGATCCGGTAGCGCGCGGTCGCCGGCAGCAAACTCTTAACCGTTCGCTTCTTACCTTATCAGCAGATACGACTCGGCTGATGGCCAGCCGCTCGCCGCCGAGGCGTTCACCAGATCATGACCGCAAACCACCTCTATACGTACGGCATCATCGACCAGGAGGACGTCGAGTTCGACGTCGACGGTGTCAACGGCGCTGACCGGGCGTACACGGTCGATCACCGGACGCTCTCGGCCGTGGTCTCGGATATCGACGCGCTCGAACCCGAACAGAGCGACGCGAACCTCCGAGCACACGACGAAGTACTCGGGGAGATCATGGACTCGAAGGGCGGCCGAACGGTCGTTCCGATGCGCTTCGGGATGGTCTTCAAAGGAGCCGGCCCGCTGAAAAACGTCCTCCGGGGCTCTCGAAGCGTCCTCTCCCGGACACTGCGGGACATCGAGGGAACCGTCGAGATGGGACTCAAGCTCGTCGCCGAGGAGGGAGCGACCATCGACGAGGAGGCAGTACGCGAAGACGTCGCTGCGCGCCTCACGGACGTGAGCGTAGAGGAAGCGGAGAACGGCCGGTTCAGCGACCGACTCGTGGTGAATCGCTCCTATCTGGTCGATCACGACCACCAAGAAGAGTTCGACGACGCGATCGAGGCTATCGAGGCCGAGTACGGCGAGTCGACGATCGTCCGGTACACAGGTCCTTGGGCCCCCTACAACTTCGTCGATTTGGAGATCGGGGTGGATCAATGACGTTCATTCTCGACGACCTTCTGATCAACCCTTGGCTCTCGCTCGCGCGGGTGCTCCGATCGACGGCGATCCAGGAAGCCTACGACCTCGAAGCGATCCAGGACGACATCAAGGAAAACCAGTTGCTCTACGAGATCGGCGAGCGATCCGAGGAGGAGTACCGACAGCGCCGCGAGGAACTCGAACTCGAACTCGAGGTCGCCGAACAGGCCCGCGAGAACTTGAGCGGACAGGTCGAGGTGAAACGATAATGACCCGAGACGACACGACCGACACGGACGATACCACGAACGATCCCGAGGACGCCGAGGACGCGACCGACAGTGAGACCGGTGCCACGAGCGAGAACGACGAGAGCGGGGGGCTGGCCTCGCTGCTACGCAGCGCACTCGAGACGCTCGTCGAGGCCGATGTCGATTCGAGCACGGGAGCGGCCGGTAGCGGGAGTACTGATATCGGGCGCGGGCGCATCGGTCACGAGTTCTCGATTGGCGTCGGCACCATTGACGACATCACCGACGACGACCGTCGGCGGATCGGTCCTTCCGACGGCGCTACCGGTGTCGGTGCCGGCATCGACGCCGGCACTGGTCTCGACGGCACGACCGACTCGGTCGGCACCGACCACCCGACCCACGTCCGCTACGACGAGGACGGCACCGAAGCGATAATCGCCGTCGACGTCCCCGAGATCGATCCCGAGGAGCTCTCGGCGGGCATCTCGAGTCAGAACGGCGATCTGCTCGTCGGCACCGAGGCGGCGATCGCAGAACGCGTCTCCCATGACCTCACGGACCCCGAACTCGCCGCCGCGTCCTATCACAACGCCGTGCTCGAAGTCCACCTGAAAGAAGGGGGTGATCGATCGTGAGCGATTCGGACGCGGCCGACGTCAGTGAACTCTCCGATGCCAGTGCCCGTCTTCGCGAACGGCTCGGCAGAACCGAGGAGGACCGAACGGACTCCGAAGCAGCGGACGACGGTGACTCCGAGGGTTCGGCGGGCAGCGAGAACGGGGGTGAAACCGGAAGCGAGGACGACGGCGACCTTGCCGACGCGGCGAGGCTGATGACGCGTGCGGAGACCGACCTCGAGAACATCCTCGGGACTATCCAGGGCGATCAAGAGGGGCCGCTCGAAGAAGCCCAAGACGACCTGGATGACCTCATCGAGGTCATCGACGAGGCCGAAGACCTCCTCTC
>PXRJ01000039.1 GCA_003021705.1 Halobacteriales archaeon QS_3_64_16 | reverse complement strand
AAACGCCTACGACGACCGGCCATCGACCCACGAAGAATGCCACCGGACGTCCTCACCCTCGGCGAGACGATGGTCCTGTTGAATCCTGCTCGATCCGGCCCGATGAAGTACCTCACCGAGTTCAGAAAACAGCTCGGCGGTGCGGAGAGCAACGTCGCGATCGGCCTCGCGCGCCTCGATCACGACGTAGGGTGGTTCTCCGCGCTCGGCGACGACCCCCACGGCGACTACGTGAAATCGTTCGTCCGCGGCGAGGGCGTCGACGTCTCGACTGTACAGACGGACCCCGAGCGCCCAACCGGCCTCATGTTCAAAGAACGCGCTGCACTGGGCGAGACGTCGGTGTATTACTACCGGCAGGGCTCGGCGGCCAGCGCCATGACGCCCGCCGATCTCCCCCGCAACTCGCTCGCCGAAGCGAACTATCTCCACTTCACCGGCATCACGCCCGCGCTAAGCGAATCCTGCCACGAGACGGTCGAGAGAGCGATTTCGATCGCCGGGGAGGGAGACGCGAGGATCACGTTCGATCCGAACGTCCGGCGGAAACTCTGGGATTCGGAGAGCCGGATGCGTTCGGTGCTGACGAACCTGATCGCCGAAAGCGACGTCGTCTTTCCGGGAACCGACGAGGGTGAGTTACTGTTCGAGACAACCGACCCCGCCGAGATCGCCAAGGAGTGCCTTGCTTTAGGTGCACAAGTAGCGGTCGTCACCAGGGGCGAGGAGGGGGCGTACGTCGCGGGCGGGAGCGGGGTCGCCGAGGAAGTCCCGCCCTACGCAGTCGAGCGGGTCGTCGATCCGATCGGCGCGGGCGATGGGTTCGTCGCCGGCTTCCTCTCGGGCCAACTAGAGGGTATGAATCTCGTCGAATCCACGAAGCGGGCGTGTGCGGTCGGAGCCTTCGCGACCACGGTCTCGGGTGACGTTGAGGCACTGCCGAGCCGTCGGGACCTCGCCGTGTTCACCGGCGAGGACGAAGCGATCGATCGGTAGGCGGGTCGTTTGTGGCCCGTCGGAGGGAGTTCTTTCGAGACCCAGGTGAGCGAGACGTCCTCGTTCTCGCCCAGTTCCGATTCCAGACTATCGATCGCAGCAGCGCCATCGTAGCCCGCACCGAGGACGACGATCTCGACGGTCACGAAACCCTCTCCCGAAGGGCCAGTACAAAATTCGGGATCGATAACCCTACCACGTCCGAAGTTGCTAGACTGCAGGCCTATTAGTGCCTGGCAAAGGTATATGATAGCTCGTAACGTAGTACGAGTAGGATGGGGGTCACTTCACAGGGGAAAAGCGGCCGGCCGGAACCGAGGGCGTGTCCAGTATGTGTCTCGAAACGCATCGAGCGGGCACGAACGATGGACGTCGACTACCGGTGTCCGGACTGTAGTGCGCTGTTCGACGCCGACGAGCGGATCGTCGCGGACCCGCGCCGCGGGCGACTCGACGATCGCGGGCCCGAGCGACCGGAAGGGTAACCAAGGCGGTCCAATCGCTAGTCGCTATCGCTACTCTCGACGAGCGGTCCCGCCGACAGTTGACTCACCGACTCGACGGTACGGTCGGCCGGGGGCGAACGATCGCCGACGAGCACTGCCAGGAAGTCGTTCTCGCATGCGGGGACGATGTCGGTGCCGATCCGGTCGCCGACGTAGACGTGCCGGTCGGCCGGCAGACGATCTTTCGCGGCCTCGAAGAAGCCATCGCGCGGTTTCACCGAGTCAGTCTCCCCGGAGATCAGCGCCGTCTCGAAGAAGTGAGAGAGGTCGTGGCGATCGAGTTTCTCCCGTTGCATGTCGCCCGCGCCATTCGTAAGTATCCCGAGGGTCGCCCGGTCGTCGATCGCGTCGAGCGTGTCCCGAAGGCCGTCTTTCGTCCGGGTGTCTTCGATCTGGGTTCGCTTGAGCTCCTCGGTAACGGCCTCGGGATCGACGTCGAAGCCGTGGTGTTCGGCCCAGTGTTCGATCCCCTGTCGATAGGGGTCCGCAGCGTTGCGCTGGAAGTACTGGTCGACGAGGCCCTTGTACAGCGAGATCGCCGCTTCGTCGATCGAGAGGTCGAAAGCGTCGGCCGCGCCGGTGATGTCGTCGTCGTGGTCCGCGCGATGGAGTAGCGTTCCGTCGATATCGAAGTAGATCGTGACGTCCATACCCGTGATTCGGGCGCGATCGGTTATACTCCTGGGTGGCAGGGCTACGGACGAGCAATAGCAGCGGCGGACGACGAGCGGTCGATGTCGGCCGCTGGGCTCCATCCCTCAAGGTGCAGTTTTATCGGCGCTTCGCTCCCATATCGTGCCGTCATGGGACGCATAACGTATGACTTCGAGGACGAGACGGTGATCGTCACCGGCGCGAGCAGCGGCATCGGGCGGGCGATCGCTCGGCGCTTCGGGGAGGCCGGCGCACACGTCATCAATGCCGACCAGCGCGAGGAGCCCAAAGCCGAGGACGAGGAGCTGCCGACTCACGAGGTCATCGAGGAGGAAGGTGGGCAGGCCGAGTACGTGCGGACCGATGTCTCCGACCGGGGAGACCTCGAGTCGGTCGTCGAGGGAGTCCGGGAGTTCGGTGGGGTTGACGTGATGGTGAACAACGCCGGGATACAAAACTCCGGGCCGTTTCTCGACATCGACCCCGAGGACTTCGAGGCGTTGTACCAGGTCAACGCCAAAGGGGTATTTTTCGGCACGCAGGTGGCGGCCCAGGACATGATCGATCGCGGCGAGCCGGGCCCGATCGTCAATACCGCCTCGATCAGCTCCAAGGACGCCCAACACGGCCAGGTGCCCTATGACTCGACGAAGGGCGCGATCAAGATGATTACTCGAGGTGCGGCGCTCGAACTCGCCGAGTATGGCATCCGGGTCAACGCCGTCGCGCCCGGCCAGATCGCCACCGAGTTCACCGAGGGCTGGTCGGAGGAAGCCCAGCAAGCCGCCGGCGGGAGCGGTGGTGATGAGGGTGAGACCGGCTTCATCAAACCCGTTCCGCTCGGCCGTGCGGGTTTTCCCGAGGACTTAGACGGCTCGTATCTCTATCTCGCGAGCGAGGAGGCGGAGTACATCACCGGCGAATTGCTCTACGTCGACGGCGGCTGGACGGCGATCTAACATCTAACCGTAGCCGAGCCGATCGAGGGCGCTTTCGATACTGAAGCGAGGACGACCGCGATGCTCGAAGACGTTCGACAACGTGTTCGATCGTACTCGGTCGCCGATCGCCTTAGAACGTGATCGTCTCGACGCCGTCATCGCTGCCGACGTAGATCTCGTCCACCAAATCGACGAACAGGCCGTGTTCCTGGGCAGCGGGGATTGCCGACAGCTCGCCGGCGAGGCTGTCGATATCCTCAATGTCGCCGAAATCACAATCGAGCACGAGATTGCCGTTCGCGGTGAAAAGCGGGCCGTCTTTGGCCTGGCCGTACCGGAGATCGGGGTCACCACTCAGTTCGCGCACCCACTCCTTTGCGACCTCGCGGGCGGCCGGCAGCACCGACAGCGGGACCGGATAGGAGAGTGGTGACTGGGCTTTCTCCGCATCGGTCGTGATCACGAGTCGGTCCGCTATCGTGTCGATGAGCTTCTCGCGGGCGTGGGAGGCCCCGCCGCCCTTCACGACGTGAGGACGTTCCGGATCGTAGCGATCCGCGCCGTCGATCGCCACGTCGATTTCGGCTACTTGATCGAGGTCGACGATCGGGATCTTCGCTTCTTTCGCGAGTTCGTAGGACTGAAGCGACGTCGCCACGGCCCGGATGTCCTCTAGTTCATCGTCCCGTACCTTCCGGCCGACCTCCGCGACCGCCCAGGCGGTCGTACTCCCCGTTCCCAGCCCGACGGTCATCCCGCTCTCGACGACGGCGGCAGCCGCGCGGCCACATTCCCGTCGCTGCTCGTCGAAGACGCCGTCCTCGCCCGATTTGATCCGCCGCGGCGAGGGGATCACCTCGACGTGCTCGCGAATATCCTCCTCGAGGAGCGGGACTCCCCGGGAATCGAGTTCCTCTCGGGCCCGTTCTATAACCTCGTCGTCGCTCTCGGCCCGGACGCTGATCGTCTCTCCGTCCTCGTCGTATCTGAATTCCTTGGCCATGATCGTGTACTCGTTTCCGTGTTCGTGTGGTTCGTCCGCGCGCGTTCGATCGTCCTTCGGATCCGATCGCCAGCCGTCGCTCGCGGATCTCAGCTCCCCTCGCCGTCGTTTCCGCCGTCCTCGTAGTCCATCGGATTGAGGGGATCGGCCTCGTCGTCGGCGGGGAAGCCGCCGCTTCCGTCCCGCGACGTGTGCAGGTGATACGGGCGACTCTCAAAAAGACACGCCTTCATAGAAAGCGTGCGTTCGGATCGTTCCGGCGGTCAGCCCGGTCCCAGCGCTTCCCTCGGGCACTCACCTATCGGTCGATGGTCGCACACGGTGTCGGCCTCACACTCGCCGGATGGCTCGCCAGCCACTCACTACCCACGTGCCGGCTACCGTCGCGTCGAGAAGCGTCGCTCGCCGGCAGGTGCTACTGAATGCGGCGAGAGCGAGCATACTGAGTCCATGCAGGAGGTCGATGGCCATACCGACGGCTAAGAGCCCGCGCGATCGAGTTCGACCGAGGGTGAGTGCTTGCAGCAGGTGTCGCACGCCGAGCACGCGAGTGACCGTCGCTGCTACACGCGATTCTTTGCCGGTGGCCTTCCGGGTCAGACCCTTCGCGGCCACCAGGATGAGTGCGCCGTAGAGCGCCCGGACGGTAGCAGCGCCCCTCATTCGGCACTGCCGTTCCTGGAGGACTCGTCCGCGTCGGTCGGGCTGCCGCCGTCGCCCCCGGGCCCCCCCAGAAGTGTCGCGACCAGCGCGATGAGGAGGGCGGCGAGTACGCCGACCTCACGGCGGTGTTTCGCGAACTGTAACTGGCGGCTGACCGGGATCGCTTCGGCGTCGAAGGGGTCGTGTGCTCCCGGGTCGCCAGAGACGGGATCATACAAGTTGTCCGGCCGGTCGGGATCATACTCCATATCGGCGAACTGGCCGCTGTAGGCCGTGCGCGCGAGATAGCGATCGACCAGCTAGGGGGCGATCTTGTTTCCCCAGATCGTCTTTAGGGTCGGCCGGCCGACGTAGAGCTCCCGGCGATCGTTGTAGGCCGCCCAGTGGATCCCATTCGCCGTGGTCTCGGGCTGGTAGATCGGGGGCACGGGTTGAGGGTGTTCGTCGAGATGGCCCCGGCAGTGCTCGAACTGAGGAGTGTTGACGCCGGGCAGTTGGACCATCGTGACGTCGACGTCGCTGTTCTCGTGCAACAGCTCCGTTCTGATAGAGACCCGCGCGCTCGTCGGTACGGACGGCTCGATCGACTGGTGCCCACTGTCCACACTGGAGTCCTCCAGTCTCTTCGCCGCGATCCTCGACAACGAGGCGGGGGGAACACTTCTCGATCACACCACTGAACGCCACGAGGCGAGCCAGCGCTACGCCGAGCGCACGAACGTTCTTCAGACGACCTTCGAGACGGCCTGGGGACGGTACGGGTCACCGACTTCATGCCCCTGCTCGTCGAGGACACGACCGAGGAACCGGAGGTGCGCGCGCTCTACCGGCAGGTCACCTGCACCGAGGGGGGCGTCGAACTCGAGATCGAGTACGCCCCGCGCTTCGAGTACGCCCGCGCGGAGACGGTGATCGATCCGGTTTCGGCCGGGCTGTTCGGCGACGGGGAGAACGAGAAAGTCTTCCTCTCGACGCCCGCCGAGATCGACTTCGCGATCGATACGAACGACGCTCAGGCGACCCATACGGTCGAGGCCGACGACACCGAGTGGTTCTGTCTCCAGTACGGTATGCAGGCCCCGACCAGTTCGGATGGATGTGAGGAGATGTTAGAGCGCACCATCGAGTTCTGGCGCGACTGGACACACGACTGCGACGGTACAGAGGCGGACTATCCCTTCGGCGGCTACGCCCACGACGAAGTGGTGCGCGCAGAGCTCGTGCTCAAGTTACTCGCCTACCGGGATACCGGCGCGATCGCCGCCGCGCCGACGACCTCACTCCCCGAGGAGATCGGCGGCGTTCGTAACTGGGATTACCGATATAGCTGAATTCGGGACGGTGCTTTCACTGTCCAGGCGCTGACCAATCTCGGGCATACCGAGGAGGCGACGGCCTACCTCGATCGCTTCCTCGAGCTCAGTCGCGCGTCCGATCCCGCCGAGATCAAGCCGATGTACGTCTTAGAGCATAACACGACCCTCGAAGAAGAGGAGGAGTTAGAACACTTCGAGAGCTACGAAGAATCGAGTCCCGTCCGGATCGGCAACGAGGCTGCCGGCCAGCTCCAACTCGACGTCTACGGCGAACTGGTGCTTGCGATCTATCAATACGCCTGGTCCGATCAGGAGCTCTCGGCCGAGGACTGGGCAGCGGTCCGGCAGATCGTCGAGTTCGTCTATGAGAACTGGGAGGAAACCGACGCGGGGATCTGGGAAATCAGGGGCGAGCCGAGCCACGTCGTCCACTCGAAGGTGATGTGTTGGGTCGCGCTCGATCGCGCGCTCGCTCTCGCCGAGAAGGGTGGCTTCGACGCGCCCGAAGAACGTCGGCGGTCGGTCCGTGAAGAGATCGGCGAGACCACCATCGAACGGGGTTTCGATGAATCGATCGGCGAGCAGGGGAGTTTCACCCAGACTTTCGAAGGCGACGCGCTCGACACCACGGGACTATTGCTTCCGATGAGCGGTTTCATCGGGTGGGACGACCGGCGCACTCAGGGGACGATCGAGGCGATCCGAACTCACCTGACGACCGAGGAGGGACTGGTCTACCGATACCGGGCCGACGACGGCCTGCCCGGCGAAGAAGGAGCCTTTCTGCTCTGTTCGTTCTGGCTGGTCGACGCCCTCGCGCTGTCGGGTCGGCTCGAAGAGGCCCGCGAACTCTTCGATTCGATTTTGGAGCACGCCAGCCCGCTGGGGCTGCTCTCCGAGGAGGTAGACCCTGAGACGGGCCGACTGCTCGGGAACTTCCCCCAGAGGCCTTCAGCCACATCGGCCTCGTCAACTCGGCACTGTACCTCAAAGAGACCGAGGAGGGCATCGACGTCCAACCCTTCCCCCCGCCCGACACCGAGTAATCCGGCTCGTCGGTCCCCTCTTCTCGCCGCCCGCTCCCGAACTACCCGCAGGGCGATTCTCGATCGGAGGCCGACCGTCCGTCGGAACACGCCACGTGAAGCGGGCAGTGCGGCGGTATGTTACATTACTTAAATGTGGACGTGTTGTTACTTGAACGTCGGATTCCGGTCCGTGATAACTATTGTCGTCGAATGCGGTCGTTTCGAGCGCTGAAAGACAGGCTGAGAACTCCCGAAGATGTGTTAGAGGTTCTGACGGTATCTCATTGAATCGAACTATTCAAGTTCGAGTAAATCCTATAGATGAATATGGGATGGCAGCATCCGAACGACCAATCGAAGGCACAGCACAAACAGGAAGAGAGCAGTTCGGGCACCCGCTGGTGGTTCATCGCCGGCGTGATTCCCGGGGCGTAATTTCGCTGCTCCTCGAGTCCTACCGGCTGCGAGCACCGCGCTCGCCGCTGTAACCGCTCTCGTGCGTTCGAGTTGTTTAGACGTCGCCGATCGCTCGCGACCAGACCGGGTCTTTGGGGGCTTCGAGGCGTTCTACCTCCTCGTCCGTAAGCGAGACGTCGAGCGCGCCGACCGTCCCGTCGAGCTGCTCGATCGTCCGCGGGCCGATGATCGGCGCGTCGACCATCGGTTTGTGCAGTAGCCACGCGATCGAGAGTTCGACGGGCGAGACGTCTTTCTCCGCGGCGAGGTCGCGAACGACATCGAGGACTGCCCAGTTCTCCTCAGTAAAGCGGCCCCTGGTACGGTCGTCGGTGGCCGCCCGGCCGTCCTCGGGTTCTTCCTCACGATCGTACTTGTCGGCGAGAAAGCCTCCGGCCAGCGGGCTCCAGGGGATCACCCCGATGTCCTGGTCGCGACAGAGCGGGAGGACGTTCTGTTCCTCGTGGCGATCGAGAAGATTGTACTCACACTGCATCGAGACGAATCGCTCACGATTGTCGAGATCCGCCTCGTAGAGCGCTTTGGCGAACTTCCAGGCGGGCATCGTGCTCGCGCCGACGTACCTGACTCTCCCCTCTCCCACCAGCGTATCGAGCGCGCTGAGGGTCTCGGTGATCGGCGTCGAGTCGTCCCAGCGATGGATCTGATAGAGGTCGATGTACTCGGTCCCCAGCCGACCTAAGCTCGCCTCGGCTTGCTCCAAGACATGCCGCCGGGAGAGTCCCTGGCCATTGGGGCCCTCGCGCATTCGGCCGTGGACCTTCGTTGCGATCACGGACTCCTCTCGTCGGCCCGCTAGAGCTTCGCCGAGGATTGCTTCGCTCTCGCCCCGGGAGTAGACGTTCGCGGTGTCGAAGAAGTTGATCCCCTGGTCTATCGCCCGTTCGATCACGGCTTTGCTTTCCTCGCGGTTGTCTAGCATCCACGGTTCCTCGCTACCGAAGTTCATACAGCCCAGACAGAGCCTCGATACTTCGAGTCCGGTCGAACCTAAGGTCGTGTAGTCCATTTCGGTCACGCTTGCTCGATCGTCGGCCCGAGTGAAAAGCCCCGCCTCTCGTGGCGCTCTCCCATCGATCACCTCGACTCGGCCATACCAGCTAGTCCACAGCGGCCCGTTCAGGCCGATTCGCGAAGCGTGCGTACTGCCTCTCGATCGGGTAGTGCGCTGATCGCGCCCATCTCCGTGGTAGTGAGTGCGGCGACCCCGGTGGCGAACTCGAGTACCTCTTCTGGGTCCTCCTTCGCGAGGAGCGCCGCGAGGACTCCCCCCAGGAAGGCGTCGCCTGCCCCGGTGGTGTCGGCCACCGAAACGTCGTAGCCCGCGTGGGTGTGTGAGCCAGCCCCCCAGGGTGCGCGCTCGGCACTGTAAACGCTCGCGCCGCCCGCCCCCTCAGTGATGAAAACGGTGTGAGGGCCGGCCCTCTGGACATTCCGGGCGAGTTCCACGGCGCGCTCGGCGGCGAAAGGTGTTCCCCGGAGATCATCGGCCGAGGTCTTGCAGATATCCGTCAGCGAGAGCAGCCGATCGAGGCTCTCGAAGAAGGTCTCATCGTCGGACCAGCGGTCACGACGGGTGTTCGGGTCGAAGGCGACCGAACAATCGCGTTCGCGGGCCCGCTCACAGAGATCGACGATCGCTCCTCGCGAGTTCGGCGCGGCGAGTGCGACCGGCGCGTCGATACAGACCCAGGAGAGCCCTTCGAGAGTCGCGTCTGAAACGACGCTCGAATCGAGGTAGCCATCGGCGGTGTCGGTGCCGTGAAAGCTAAAGGATCGATCGCCCGCAGCGTCATGCGTGACGAACGCGAGCGTCGTCTCATGGGAAGGGTCGCGGGTCAGTAGTTCCGAAGAAACGCCGTTCGAAACGAGGGTCTCGACCAGGAAGTCCCCGAAGCCATCGGCCGCAACGTTACTCAAGAATGACGGCGCGGCGTCGAGGCGTGAAAGACAGATCGCAACGTTCGCGGCCGCGCCGCCGGCTCGCCGGCTGAAGCTCTCGACGGCAGGTAGCGGTCCCGGTTCGCTCGGCAGGAAGTCGATCAGCGTCTCGCCAACGACGAGGACTTCGGGGTCCTGTGTCATGGCATCGCCTCGCTTCGCGCGGCAAAAGAACTGCTGGTCGCTCGTCTTCGCGACCTCGATCCTGGTTCCAGTTCCGAGGCGAGAGGGGGGCTCGCGTCCACGTTCACTTTCGCCGCGGGTGGCTCGTGCCTATACCCAGGAGAAACGAAGGAGAGCTATGGCCGTAGAGACGCTCGCGGAGTTGCTCGTCCCGCCGGCTATCGGCATCGCGATGCTCGCAGTGTTGGCGGTCCTCACGATCGCCTCCCTGGAAGTCAGGCGGTGGCGCCTCGCCTACCTCGATACGCTCCCCGAGCGCGAGCGACTATAGGGGTCGTGTCGTAGCGGTCAGCAGCGGCACCGACACCGGCCCGGGTCACTCGATCGACACCCACTCGCCGCGCTCATCGCTGCGTTCGATCGCGCCCAGTACTTGCTGTACTTCGTAGCCGTCGTCGAAAGAGGGGCGGAACGCACTGCCCTCGGCGACGGCCGAGAGGAACTCGCTGTTCTCGTGAACGAAGGTATGCTCCCAGCCGATCACGTGGCCCGGCGGCCACCACGCCTCCACGTATGGGTCGGCCTCGTCGGTGACCGAGACCGTCTCGTAGCCACGATTGCCCTCCCGCAGGACTTCGAGTTCGTTCAGCCGTTCGAGCGAGAACGTCAGGCTTCCTTTCGAACCGTGGATCGCGATCGCGTGGTCGTTCTTGTGCCCGGTCGCGAATCGGGAGGCTTCGACCGTGCCCATCGCCCCGCTCTCGAAGGCGAGTTGGGCGCTGTAGGCGTCGTCGACGGTCACCGGTCGGGCCTCGGTACCAGCACCGTCGCCGCCGGTGTCGGTCGTTTCGTTGCTCTCGCCGCCGCCGCCATCGACCGGGCGCTCCTCGACGAAGGTCCCCAAGTGGCCGCTCACCCGCTCGACTTTGCCGACCTGATAACCAGCGAGAAATCGCACGAGGTCGATCGTGTGGGCACCCAGGTCGCCGAGCGCGCCGCTGCCCGCGAGGTCCTCGGACAGCCGCCAGCTCCAAGGCACGTCCGGATCGGCCCAGCCGTCTTGGAGGTATTGCCCTCGCACGTGGTGGATCTCGCCGAGTTCGCCTGCCGCAATCAACTCCTTTGCGTACTGGATCGCAGGGACGAACCGGTAGTTGAACCCACAGGCGGCGAGCGCTGCCGAGTCGCGTGCGGCCGCGCGCATCCGCTCGGCTTCCTCTATCGTCCGTGCGAGGGGTTTCTCGCAGAACACGTTCGTCCCGGCCTCCAGTGCAGCGATCGAAGGCTCCGCGTGCAAGTGATTCGGCCCGAGATTGTAGAGGACATCGACCGCTTCGATCGCCTCCTCCCAGTCGGTTGCGGTACGAGAGAACCCCAGCCGGTCGGCCGCAGCGTCGAGAGCGTCCTCGTCCTGGCCGATCAGTACCTCCCGTGAGACGGCAGGTGCGTTGGGAAAGAACATCGGGAGGCGGGCGAGAGCGTTCGCGTGTGCGTAGCCCATGAACCGGTAGCCGAGCATCCCGACCGAGAGAGTCGTCTCGCCGTCCTCGTCGTCGGTATCGCTCGTGTCGTGCCTGTCACTCATGAGAGATCACTCCGCCCAGTACGCGTTACCGGGCGTCGTCTCGAAGACCGCGCGGTCGAGTACGTCGATTGCCTTCTCCAAGCCCTCGCGTGCGCTCGTGAGTGAGTCCTCGTGTTCGATCGAAAGAACATCGTCGTAGCCGACCATCCGCAGCGTCGAGACCACCTCTTTCCAGTGGGCTTCGCCATGGCCGTAGCCCACCGACCGGAAGAGCCAGGACCGATCGGCTTCCTCGGTATAGGGCGTCGTATCTAGATAGCCCTTCACGCGGGCCTCGTCCTCATACAAACCAGTGTCCTTCGCGTGGCAGTGATGGATCGCCTCGTGCTCGCCCAGGTAGCGGATCGCCGCCGGGATATCGATGCCCTGCCAGTAGAGATGGGAGGGATCGAAGTTCGCGCCGATCCGCCCGTTCGTTTCCTCGCGCAGCCGAACCATGCCTGTGGGTTCGTACACCAGCATGTTCGGATGCATCTCGATCGCTATATCGACGCCCTCCCGCTCGGCGTGAGCAGCGAGATCGCTCCAGTACTCGATCGCTCGCTTCCACTGGTACTCGTGGGCCCCCCGGTGTTCGCTCGGCCAGGGGGCGGTGATCCAGTTCGGCACCGACTCCCCGGGCCCGCCACCCGGCAGCCCCGAAAAGCACGTGACGGTATCGACGCCCAGTTCGGAAGCTAGCGTTATCGCCTCCCGAAGCTCGGTGTCGGCCTCGGTCGCTCGCCCGGCGTCGGGATGCAGCGGGTTGTTGTGTGTCGCGAGCGCCGACACCCGGAGCTCGTGTTCGTCGAGCAGTTCCCGTAGTTCGTCTTGTTTCCCTTCGCTGTCGAGATGTGCCTCGCGCGGGAGGTGGTCCTCGCCCGGAAACCCTCCACAGCCGAGTTCGACCGCGCCGACGCCCAGATCCGCGAGATACGACAGCGTTTCCTCGAGCGACCGGTCGCCGAGCGGGACGGTGAGTACGCCGATATCCATGCTGCTGGCTTCTACGAGCCGGTGAATAAACCTCCGGGTCACCCGGGTTCGATCGGTCGGGGTCGTACGGTCGGACTTCGGGCCACCGGTTAGGTCGGTTCGCCCTGTGGGTCGAGTCCCGGTTCCGGTGGACGGTGTTCCGACCGTCCGCTGCCCGTGATCTCGTCCATCGGGTCCTCAAGTTCGCCCATTACCTCCTCGAAGGCGTCGGTCGCGGTAAGCAAGCCGACCACGTCTCCCGCTTCGCTTTCGACGAAGGCGAGTTCCTGGTGTTCGGCCTGGAACCGGTCGATCGCGTCGCTCACTTCCTCGTGGGCGGGCAGTGTCATCGGCGAGGTGGCCAGATCCTCGATGTCGATCTCGCCGTCGGTGAGGGCTTCGAAGCGGTTGACGATCGAGGGCAGGTAGACGATCCCACGGAAGTCCTCTAGGCTCTCGCCGACCAGCGGGAACCGCGAGTGAGGGTACTCCGTGATCGTTTCCCGGATCTCCGCGACCGAATCGGTCGTCGAGAGCGTAATGATCTCCTCTCTGGGCACCATGATCCCCCGAATCGGGACGTCGCCGACGACCAAGGCGTTCATCACTTCCTGGCGGCGTTCATTGGGGAGGCCGCTCTCGTCGAGCACCGAGCTCAGTTCCTTGTGGAGATTGCCCCGCGTCTCGATGACGTCGGCCTCGGCCTCCTGCCACGCACCGGTCATCTCGATGCCGAACAGGCCGAGCGTCGCCTTCGCCACCCAGTCGCCGAACTTGATGAGCGGCGAGATCGACTTCGCGAAGTAATAGAGGGGTGTTGCGCCGTACCGACAGACCTGTTTCGAGCGCTCGACGCCGAGATACGTCGGGGTCTGCTCGCCGTGAGTGAGATGCAGGAGATTGATGATCAGGAAAGCGAGTATCGCACCTGCCCCCACCGACGCTAAGAACGTGCCACCGAATATCGGGGTGAACAGCGCCGCGAGCGCCGGCTCGGCGACGATCCCGACGGCGATACTCGAGGCGGTGATCCCGACCTGACAGCTCGTCAGGTAGATCTCCAGCCGGTCGGTCATGTTCCAGGCTCGTTCGAGCCCCGCTTCCATGAACTCCTCCTCGGAGTACTGGCGAGCGCGGGTCAGCCCGAACTCGATGGCGACGAAAAAGCCGTTCGTGAGGATGAGCGCGAGACCGGCCAGTAGTCTGGCGGTAATCTCGATCCCACCCATCGACGCGTGAGCTTGGGCTTGGAGGAGGAGCATTAGTATAAAAACCTGTGCCACCAACCGGTTTGAGTCTTCGGCCTTCGATGTACTATCGCTCCGAGCCCTGCTGTCGTCCGGCTCGCTGGTATCGCTTGTCGGACTTATCGGGTTTTGGGGCGTTTGGGGCTGTCGGTAGCTCTCACTCAGTAGAGCTGTCGTTCCCGTTCCTCGCGTTCCTCTTCCTCTTCTTGCTCCTCTTTGAGCCGGCGTCGCCCGCGGCGGTACTGGCGGATACCCGGGATGAACTTGTTTTTGATATCGAGGACGAACGAGACGATGCCGTACACCCAGAAGAAAAAGAGCAGCAGGCTGCCGCCAATGTACAGCCACCCTAGCTCCGTGACCATGCTACCGATCTCCTCGCTCTCGACACTAAAAACACCGGGGCGAGTGACCTCTCAGTCGTCGGTCTCTGCTTCCGCACCGGTCGCGCCGTCGGTCCCAGCCTGTGCAGGTTCGACCAGCCCGTGCTGGATCGCATCGCTCGTGTCGGTCTCGAAGAGACTGACCTTCCGACGGTCGAGCACTACCTCTATGGTCTGGTCGCTCTCGACGTCCGCGGAGGGGTCGACGCTCATCAGCAACTGGCTGCCCGAACTCGGGTCGTCGAGATCGATGTCTACGTCCTCGCCCAGCAGGAGGTAGACGAGGATCTCCTTGCCCATCGGCTCGAGCACGTCGGTCGTCGCCTCGATCTGCTCGGTGGGTTGAGTCAGCGAGGAACTCTCTTCGGCGAGGTAGACGTCCTCGGGGCGGATCCCCAGCGTGACGTCCTCGCCTGCGCTCACGCCCATCGACGCTGGATCGAGTTCGACCTCGAAGAAGTCCGACTCGAAGCCTCCTTCGGTAATCGTCCCCTCGAAGAAGTTCATGCCCGGCGAGCCGATGAAGCCGGCGACGAAGAGGTTCGCCGGCTCGTTGTAACACGTCAGCGGCGGGGCGATCTGCTGGAGATTGCCGCCGTTGATGACTGCGATCCGATCGGACATCGTCATCGCCTCTTCTTGGTCGTGGGTCACGTAGATGATCGTCGTGTCGAGTTGGTCGTGTAAGCGCTGGAGCTCGGTTCGCATGTGGACTTTGAGCTGAGCATCCAGATTCGCCAGTGGCTCGTCCATGAGGAAGACGTCCGGTTCACGGACGATCGCTCGGGCGATCGCGACCCGCTGGCGCTGGCCGCCGGACATCTCGTCGGGCATCCGATCGAGCATCCCCTTCATCTGGACGACGTCCGCGGCGTGCTCGACGCGGTCGTCGATCTCGGCTTTGTCCATCTTCCGCAAGCGCAGGCCGAAGGAGATGTTGTCGTAGACGTCCATGTGGGGAAACAGCGCGATGTTTTGAAACACCATCGCGATGCCCCGATCCTTCGGCGGGAGGTTCGTGACCTCCCGATCGCCGATGTTGATCGTCCCCTCGGTGGGCATGGTGAGGCCAGCGACCATCTCCATGGTCGTCGACTTCCCACAGCCCGAGGGCCCGACGAGCGTGACGAACTCGCCGTCCTCGATCGCTAAGTTCATGTTCTCGACGGCGGTGACGTCCTCGTAGCGTTTCGTGACTTCCTCGAGTGTAACTCGTGCCATAGTGGATTGCCTCGTTGTTACTCCTTCAACGCACCGGCGGTCAGGCCGCTGACGATCTTCTCCTGGGCGATTACGACCAGTATCGCGATCGGCAACACGCCGATGATCGACGCCGCCGCCATCAGGTTATACAGCGTCGTGTACTGGGTCTGGTAGTTGAGGATGCCGTAGACGATCGTCGCCCAGTTGGTGTACTCCCCCGAGGTGATCATCAAAAACGAGAAGAAGAACTCGTTGTATACCCCGATGAATGTCAACACCGCCGCGGTCGCGACGCCCGGCGCGGATAGGGGAATGATCACTCTGAAGAGTGCCCCCAACCGAGTGGTACCCTCGACCCGCGCGGCGTCCTCTAGACCCTGTGGGATCTGCTGGTAGAAGGTAGTGAGAATGAAGATCGCGAGTGGCATGTAGAGTGCGGTGTAGGGAGGTACCAGCGCCCCCGGCGTGTTGAGCACGTTCAGCCACGGGAAGACCTGCCCCGAAAACAGCTGGAATAGCGGCACGAAAAACGCCGCCGGTGGGAAGTACGCCACCGCGAGCACCAGCAACATGAGCGGCTGTCGGCCGGGGAACTCCAGCCGGCCGAAGACGTAGCCCGCGAGACTGGCGATCACTAGTACTATCAGGGTAGTGCCGACCGCGAGGATGAAGCTATTGAGCATGTAGAAGTGGAACGGCACCGCCTGGAACACCTCGACGAACGCCTGCCAGTTGAATCCCTTGGGAACGAGTCCCATCTGGAAGATGGCTTCGGTCGGTGTGAGTGCGATGACCAGCAGGTAATAGAAGGGAAAGAGCGTCGTCACGACGAAAAAGATCGTCGCGACGTAAAACAGCCCCCGATAGATCTTCGAGGGGTCGGCGATCGCGCCGTTGACCCATCGGTTGAACGCTCCCTCGCTGCTCGCCTCGCTCTCGTTCGATTGTCCGGTTTCGGTTGCCATATTAGAGTCCCTCCCGTGCGTACTGGACGAGGTAGACCGAGACGAAGATCCCGATCAGTGCCGCGGTGACGAACGCGATCGTCGCGGCCATGGCGTACTGGCCGGAGGAAAACAGCGTCTCGACGACCATACACGACAGCGACGGCACGTTCGAACAGCTCGTCACCGTCTCGATCAACCCGTAGATCCGTGCGGCCTCGATGGTGCGAAAGAGCATCGCGACTAACACTGTGGGCAGGATGATCGGAAACGTGATCAGTCTGAACTGCTGCCACTTCGACGCGCCCGAGACCCGCGCGACGTCGTATAGGCTCCGATCGACGCTCTGGAGGCCGGCGAGGATGAGCAAGGCCATGAAGGCTGAGGTCTTCCAGACGTCGGCGACGATAACGATGAACATCGACGCCGAACTGCTGATCAGGGGCTGGGCCGGGAAGAAGCCGATGTCCTGTAGGGGCGCGGAGGCAAAGCCCACCGACGGCAGGAACATCAGATAGAAGATCATCCCCTGGATGACGATCGGCACCGCCCAGGGCAGGATGATCGCGACCCGTGCCCACCGCCGCCCGCGGAAGTCCTGATCGAGTACCAAGGCCTGGCCGAGCCCGATAAGCGTCTCGAAGAGAACGCTCACGACGGTGAAAATGAACGTCACCGTGATCGCACTCTGGAACGGCTGACTCAGGTCGAAGAAGGGCCGGACCAGGTTCGCCTCCCCACTGAGTAACTCGACGTAGTTCCCGACGCCGATGAACTCGCCGACCCGGGAGGCCCCCGTCAGGCTATCGGCGTGTAGGGACGTCCAGAAGGTCTCTAAGAGGGGCCAAAGCGCAATGGCTCCGAGGATAACGAAAACCGGCGTCAGTAGGAAGTACGCGAACTGGGTCTCGCTCAATCCCTCCAACCAGCGCGTCGCTGCCCGATAGGGACCCGAACGCCGGCTTCCCTTTACGGTGCTTCCCTCTGTTCCCATTAGCTATGGCCCCCCTCGATCCGGTCGTCCCGCGGATTTCGTGTCATGATCTGTCTATCGGTGCCGTCGATCCTTTCGGTCATCCCGAGACATTGCTCTCGGTCTCCTCGAGCCGGCTGGCGAGTTGGTTCATCGCCGGCTGGGGGGCCTTGTTCTGGGAGGCCACGGCGTTTGCCGACTGGGCGATCTGGGTCGACTGGTCGGGCCAGGCAACGGTGACCGGCCGGGCGATCGCGCTCTCGCCGGCGAACCGGAGCGTATCTAGGTACTGGCCGGTCGGTTCGACGCTTCGCGCTGCCTCCGCGTCGTAGAGATCGGGTTTGGGCGGGAGCCATGCCGAGATCTCCCATAGGCCCAGTGCGACCTCGTCTTTGGTCGCGACCTCGATGACCTCGAGTGCGGCCTGTAGGTTCTCCGCGTTCGGGTTGACCGTCATGTGCCAGCCCCCGAGCGCCGCGGTCGAACCACCGACGCCTTGTGCCTGGTCTTCGACCGCGTAGGGCAGGGGCATCAGGCCGTAGGTATCGGGGGTCGCCCAATCGGCGTTGTTGATCGTCAGCGGGATCGCGTACGGCCAGTTGCGCATCGCGAACGCCCGGCCGCTGGCGAAGGGCGCTCGGGAGGTCTCCTCGGTCCAGGAGAGCACGTCCGTCGGCGAGATCTGTTGGTAGCCATCGAGCGCCTGAGAGTCCCCTGGCCCGTAGATGAACGACCGGAGCATCCGCAGCGTGTCGACAACGGGCTGTTCGTCTACGGTTACGGGTCGCTCGCCGATCGGCCCGAAGAGGTTCTCCCGGCCCCCGAAGTAGGCCCCACCCCAGCTCGTCATGAACTCGTTGAAATCACAACAGGATAGACCCTCGTAGACGTCGAACTGGAAGGTAAAGCCCATCTCCAAGTCGCTCTGTTGAGCGACGTCGGCGGTGATCTCCGAGAACCGTTTCCAGGTCATCGGGCTGGTCGCCCAGTTCTCCTCGTCGGGCGCGTACCCGGCTTGCTTCGCGAGGTCCTTCCGGTAGTGCATCGCCGGGAAATCCGGGAAAAGCGGTACGCCGAAGAGGTCCTCCTGGCCGGGGGATTTCGCGGTTTCGACCGCCGGCTGGAAGTAGTTGTTATTGACGTTCTGGACGACGCTCTGAGGGAGTTCCTGGGTGAGATTGAGTAACTGCTGGCGTTGGACGAACGGGATCGTCCACCCGCTGTCCATCAGGAACATATCGGGCTGGGACTGACCGGCGTTCAGCAACTGGTTGTACTTCTGTTGGCGCTGGCCGGTGTCGGTATTACCCGGAACCAACTGGAGATCGATGTCCTCCGAGAGCCCGTTGTCGTAGAATAGCTGTGTGATCGCGTCGCCGTTCTCGTTGGCCTGGGTCGGGTCGAAGCCCCACTGAACGGTACCACTCGCACTGCCGCCGTTACCACCACTACCTCCGCCGCCTCCACCGCCTCCGCCGCCGTATAGACACCCCGAGAGGCTGGCTGTGATCCCCGAGGCACCCGCTGCCTGGACGAATCGCCGTCGAGAGACGCTGCGGCCGGGACGGTCGTGTGAACTGTCGTCGTCCATCACTACAGTTACCACACAGCTCCGCTATTTATACCTAATGATCATACAACGGGTGTAGTAAAGGCCATTAGCGGCGATCGGTCGTCGGCCTACCCGGCTCGTTCGATCCGCTCGATCGTGATCCGGGTCGCCTCGATCGGTTCGACGATCGCGCCCCATCCGCCGATCTCGTGGGTCTCGCCGTCCGTACCGGGATCGGCATCGAGAAGGATCGTCGCCCGGCCGGCCAGGCGCACCAGCGGCGTGGCTCCCGTCTCGGTGGGTTCGCCTGCGTAGCGGACCCCGGTGATCCGGCCGGCGAGGGTAAGCGGGTCGCCGGTAGCGGTGTCGGTGCCCTCGACGCTTGCGTGGATCGTTGCCCCGTCGTTCAGCGGGGCTTCGATTTCCCGGATACACTGTCGGACGTCAACGTACTCGATCGGGGGCGTCTCGCTGCGCCCGTCGTAGACGGTCTCGAAGGCCTCCCAGAGACAGGAGAGGAAATACCAGTGGAAGACGTAGGCGTGCGTGCCGTCCGCGACGAGCACTCCATAGCGGTCGGCCGCCTCGGGGTGGGGCGCGAAACACGCCACCGTCCGGTCGACGATCGCCAGGAAGGGCGCGGGAAGCGTCCGGTGCCGGGCCTCGGTGCAGGTCGCCGCGAGCGCGTCGGCGTCGGGCAGCGCGTCGGTATCTCGGGGATCCGTGTTCAGCGATAGCCGTACGTTTGCCCCGGACTCGCGCGCGCCTTCGAGGGCGGCCCGGAGAGCTCCGAACTGTTCGGGCGTCGCCGAGAGCTGTACCTGGTCGGTCGCGTCCTCGATCGCGCGGCGGGCACCATCCAGAACCGTCTCGAAGCGGGAGACGATGCTCGCGTCGTGGTTCTCGATCGCCGGTGCGGGGCGCTCCCAGCGCTCTTCGATCTCGGCGGCCGCGTTCTCGAAGCGCTCGGCCCGCCCGCGCAGATCCGAAAGCACCGCCGTCGGGTCGTGCGCACGAGCGTGAAGTGATCCCTGTTCGTAGGTCTCGACGTAGCCCGCCGCTTCGAGAGCGTCTAGTACGTCGTAGATCCGGGGATCGGGCACCTCGCTCGCCGCGGCGATTTCGGTGGCCGTTCCCGACCCCCGTTCGAGTACGGCGAGGTAGGCCGCGACCTGATAGGGCGAGAACCCGGCGTCGGCGAGTGCCACTTCGAGATCCGTGGTGTCCATGCCTCGGTCTCTGCTCACGCGATCAGTATAAACGGTTCCGACGCTCGCCGAGGAGCGTTCGGTTGGGAGTCCTCGGGAGTCGACCACGTCGAATCGAGGGACGGTCGGATCAACGTATTTATTCACGGTCGAGTACTCCCGATCGTATCATGATTACCGCCGAGGACATCGATGGGCTCACGGAGCGGGACTGGCAGCAGGCCGACGCGGGGGACGGACCGGTTCGGATCGCGATGATCGGGATCGGCTGGTGGACACGTGACCGGGCGATCCCCGCCGTCGAGGCCTCCGGGCTGTGTGAGACGACGGTCGCGGTCAGCAGCTCGACCGAAAAGGCAGCAGACGCCGCCGAGGGCCACCCGACGATCGAGGAAGCCATCACCTACGAGCAGTTCCACGACGGGGCCGTGAGCGAGGCCTACGATGGGGTCTACATCGCGACGCCGAACGCGCTACATCCCCAGTACGCCGAGACCGCCGCGGAGTTAGGGAAGGCGATCCTCTGTGAGAAGCCCATGGCCGACAGGGCCGAGCGCGCCGCGGAGATGCTCGACACCACGCAGAACACGACGCTCATGATCGCCTACCGGATGCACACCGAACCGATCGTCCGGCGGATGCGCGAGTTAGTCCGAGAGGACTTCGTCGGCGAGGTCGTCGAGATCCGGGGCCGGATGAGCCAGCGCCTGCTCGATATGTTCTCCGACCCCGACCAGTGGCGTCTCGATCCGGATCTGTCGGGCTATGGTACGAGCGTGATGGACCTGGGGATCTACCCGCTCAATACCGCCCGGTTCGTCCTCGATAGCGATCCCGTGCGCGCACACGCCTCGATGTCCTCGGCGAGCGAAGGATTCGAGGCGGTTCCCGACGAACGCGCGAGCTTCCTGCTCGAGTTTCCCGAGGGGGCCGTCGCCTCGTGTGCAGCGAGCCAGAACGCCTTCAAGGACGATCGCTTCGCCGTGATCGGCACCGAGGGGAGCCTGAGCATGCGAAACGCCTTCCACTCCGGTGACAGCCGCGAACTCGTGCTCGAACGCGACGGCGCTCGAACGACCCTCGCCGTCAAGCCGGTCGATCAGATGGTCGAGGAGTTCGATTACTTCGCCGACCGCGTGCTGCGGGGCGAGAGTCCCCATCCCGACGGCGAGCACGGCCTCTTCGACATGCGTGCCTTGGAAGCGATCTACGCGGCCGCCGAGCGCGACGAACCCGTGCCGATCGACGCCTGAATCTTCCCCACTTCTACCGTCGATCCGCACCGTATACCGATATCCATATCCCTGAACTGACCATCGACGACCGGGGTCGGTAGCCGAGTGGCCGTGGTCGATGATCGGTCTTATAATCCGGCTGGCCCTCCTCGAGGCATGGAGTCGCTCGACTCGAAGGTCAGGATCGTCTGGCTCGTCGGCTCGCTGCTCACCGCCTCGATGCTCGGCGGCGGGGTCGCGGCGGCCGGTTTGCTCCTGTTCGATGTCGGCGTCTGGCCCGGCGTCGGCGTCTTCGCCCTTCTCTTCGCAATCGGCGTTGTCGGTGCCCTATTGCGCTACCGGCGCTGGCGCTTCGAACTGGAGGAGGACGCTGTCTACCTCGAGCGGGGCGTGCTCACCCACGTCACTTCGGTAGTGCCGTTCGTCCGCGTCCAGCACGTCGACTCCCAGCGTGGGCCCATCGAGCGGACGGTTGGCCTCGCGAGCGTCGTCGTCTATACTGCGGGTTCCCGGGGCGCGGACGTCACGATTCCCGGACTGTCACCCGAGCGGGCGGACGCACTGCGCGAACGGCTTCGCCGCCTCGCCATCGAGAGCGAGTCCGACGATGCCGTCTGAGCCTCTTTTCAGAACTGGTGACCGACCGGTTCCGCTCGCCTTACTCGATACTCTCCCTGATTCGAATCCTGCTACTGGCTGGGGATTGCATCCGCGAGCGACCGTAGGGAGCGAGCGGTTCAGCGCAAGCGAGCACTGGAGGGGCGAGCGCGCGTTTTCGGTGTTCTCGTAAGCGTTAGCGAACGAGAGCAGGGAACGGCTTTGCCGCGACTGTGCAGATTTTTGCTGGCCCCGCAGTGAACAAGCGACCGAAGGGAGCGGGTGAGCGAGGATGCCAGGAAAAAGGTGCGATGGGCCCTGTCGGATTCGAACCACGGTCGTTCCGCTCACTTCGTTCGCTTCACTCCCTGATTCGAACCCTCCCGGACACCATCTCACACGCGCCGCTCCGCGGCGCGGTTCAATGGGCCCTGTCGGATTCGAACCAACGACCACCCGGTGACCCATGGCACCCGGAGCGGTCCGGTCGGCACGATGCCAGTATGAGCCGAGCGCTCTCACCAGACTGAGCTAAGGGCCCTCGCGTCGTTCCGTGGTCGCGCTCCTATTCAGTCTACCGGATACGAGAGCCAAGCGCGCTTGATCACCGAACCGACCGGGAGGCTTGTCTACACCCAGGAGACGGTTCCCGTGCTGTCCCGGCAGTGAGCCGAGCTTCGCCGAGAGTTCAAGTCCGATCGGGAGGTCAGTCGTCGATGCCGTCCGGTCGGGTCGCTGACGGCATTGACCCCTGGCTGGTCACACTCCCCGGGCGGCACCTTTCCCATTCTCCTGTTTCGGTCTCCCTATAGCGTCCTACAGAGCATCGGCGAATCGGAATCGATGTCGTTCGGCCGGCAGGCCACGTCCTGCTCGTTGTGACTCAACCGGAGCCGAGGGATTCGGATACCGCACCGAGAACGAGACTCGCGGTCTCGCGAAGGCCACGGTTGAATACGAGATCGCGTAGTTGTAGCGCACGATACCAGGGTTTCGCCAGGGCAATCGGCGAGGGGTTCACGAAGAGGGTGTTCCCGTACGTGTAATAGATCCTGCACGCCTCGGATGCGTTCAGCTTCCGGAGCGCTTCACGGAGCTCGATCCGGTCCTTGTGCCGATCGACGAGCGGACCGTGAAAGATCTTGATGCGTTTGTTGACGACGTTGGCGTTCCGATAGATGCAGTTATAGCGATTGGGAAGCGCGGTGAATTCGACCGAGCTGTGGTACAGTGCCGGCCGGAGCGCCCGCTGATCGGACTCGTGATCCGGGAGACATTGGCGCTCCCACGCCTCGAGGAGGTCGGTGACCGCAGGACTCCTTCGGTAGGGAATCACCCCCGAATTGAACTCCGGAAACGCGTCCGGAACGTCGGCATTGGGATCGTCGCTCCGGTCAGTAGGGATGTGGCTCTCGTCCCGGTTCCGCCGTACGGCGAACTCGAACTCGTCCAGGAGATCGAACAGCTCGCCGATCGGTTCCTGAACGTAGGTGTCCGTATCGAGGTATATCGTCCGGTCGTATGGGGTTCGCGCCATCGCCTGTGGTTTGTTTCGCTTTGCGAACGCGCTCGTATCGAGGATGACCTCGTCGAAACAGTCGGCGTCCGGTTCGCGATCGGCGACGATCGCTATCGAAACCTCCGGCATTACTCGCCGGACCTGTCGAGCGGACAGCGTAGCTTCCCCGACGAAGGTATCCCCTTTCGCGAAGTATAGTATTCCTCTGTTCATTCGATCGACACTCTGATCACACTGAGACTCCTGACTGACTATAACCCGTGGTATTCGCGCCGGGGAGGAAGAGGTGTCTCGTTTCGAACCGGACGACTCGCTTCGCTCGCCGTTCGATCCCATCACCTCGCTTGCTCGTTCGTCCGTTAGCTCTCCGTTGGCTTGCCGTGGCTCCCATCCGGTAGGTCGTCGCCGAAAGAGTCGAAGTACCGTGAGGTTCATCCGATGCAAGTAAGTCAGAGAGTTTCGTCGTCGGCGAACCGTCCCTGACATGTCGAGAGGACCTCCTCACCCTGGGTAGCGACGGAAAGCGGCCTCCCTTCCGAGCGATCTCACGGGGCACGCTCGAACCAGGACCAGCCGAGGTAGTGGGCTATCGGTCGCCACCGAAACGGATTAATGCATTATTTTAGTCAGCTTTATAGAGCATAATTAAATCCGGCGGCAACGAGGTACGAGCATGGCATTCGGTGCAACCGGGGCCGGCGAGGAAAGAGGCGAGGTTGTCAAGACGCGCTCCGAACCGATCGAGATCGATGGCCTTCGGGCGTACGACAAGGGCGAGACGATCGCGGTGCGGAGTACCTCTTGTACGTCCAACCGTCCGACCTACGGCAGGTACGGCAGTACGCCAGTGTCGTCTCGCTCGAAGAAATCCTGTTGGTTATTTTCACCAAGGGCGAGAAGGACTGGTCCGTGCCGGCTTCGCTAGTCGTGCGGACCGCCACCGGCTCACAGTGGCAGACGGATCTTGGACAGGTTCGTGAAGTCGGCGACGGTCGGAGTGTCGACGAAGCCGAACGGTAATCGGTTCCAGAGAAGAGCTCTCATGGGTCGGGGCGGATTTGAACCGCCGGCTTCCTCCGTGTGAAGGAGGTATCATAACCGGACTAGATCACCGACCCGGTAGTTCTGATTTCCCGGTGACCGAACTTAACGGTTTCCGTCGCGCGGATCGTCCTCGTATCTCAGTACGTCGGGTTCTCCTCGTCGATGTCCTTGCGCTGGTTGATTACTCGAGCGAATACGAATAGCGCATCGGAGAGCCGGTTCAGGTAGGTAATCGCGTGCTCGTTGATCGCTTCCTCCTCGCCGAGAACGACCGTCCGGCGTTCGGCACGCCGACAGACCGCCCGGGCGTGGTGCAAGCGCGCGCCCGCGTCGCCACCTCCCGGTAGAATAAACGACTGGAGGGGTTCTAACTCCTCGTCGTAGGCGTCTATCCATTCCTCTAACTGCCTGACGTACTCCGGGCGCATCTGCGGGTCGTCGGCATCGGGGTCGGGGTTCGCGAGGTCGGCTTGGATCACATGGAGGTGGTTTTGGATCTCGCGGAGCTGGTCGTCGACGTCGGCCTCGCCGGTCGGCCGGACTCGCCCCACAAGTGCATTTACCTCGTCGGCAGTGCCATACGCTTCGATCCGCGGACTGCCCTTCGAGACCCGATGGGGGCCTCTGAGATCCGTCTCGCCCGTGTCGCCCCGCTTGGTGTAGATCTTCATACCTACATCACGCCAGCCACCGACTTATAGCTGGGTCTCCCGGGCACTGTATCGGCAGCCACGGCCCCCGATCGAGGCTCCTCATCAGCTGTTCGTAGCCGCTTTCAGGTCCCGAGCACGTCGATGCTGGCTATGGACGTGGATAAGCAGTCGCTCCGGGAGCGAGTCTGGGACGAATTGGAGGACGCCGGCGAGGCACGCTTTCCCTACCCGCCACACGGCCGAATCCCGAACTTCGTTGGCGCGGGACGTGGGGCCGACCGGCTGACCGAGACCGAAGACTGGCAG
>PXRJ01000038.1 GCA_003021705.1 Halobacteriales archaeon QS_3_64_16 | reverse complement strand
ACGAGCTACTGGGCGGTGGGCTCGCCCGCGGAGTCGTTACCCAAGTGTATGGGCCGCCCAGCCGGTCGAAAGCGCCTCGCTCACAAGCCGATCTACGCGCCCCGTGACAAAAACACGCCGGTCGTCGGTCGTCTATTGGCGACGACGATCGCCCTCGACCGGTCGGCGTCGGTCGGCTCCGATCGATCGGCCCGGAACCGGAAGACGAGCGGTCGGGCGACGAACTTAGGCCGTCCGTGCTCGTAGCGCGCCCGTGATCGTCGTCGCGACGGAGAACTTCGAGGTCTATCACGACCTCCTCGCCGAGCTTCGCGAGCGCGGGGTTTCGTTCACGACGGTCGAACCCGACGGGGAGCTGCCCGAGGAGACACAGGTAGTACTGACCGCGCCCGACGACGATCTCGATACCGCTCCCCGCGCCGACGGCGACGCCACCTCTCCTCCCGGTTCCGACGCGGATCACGCTGCCGACGCCGCGACGAGCGACGATCCGGGTGGCCTCGACAGTGGGGTGGTAGTCGTCGATCCCGACGATCCCCGAGGGGCGGTCGAGGAGGCCCTCGCGATCTCACGGGAGGGCAACGGGCGGACGATCATCGGCGTCGATCCCGGCGAGCAGCCAGGCATCGCCGTCTGTACCGGTGGGATCGTCGTTGCGGCCTTCCAGGTCCCGCTCACGGAGGCCGCCACGATCATCGAGCGCGAGGCCAGCGACGCAAGCGATCCGCTGGTGAGAATCGGCGACGGTGCTCGGCTCCGGGGCGCGTCGATCGTCGACGATTTGGAAGACCTCACCGTCGAACTCGTGGACGAGACAGGCACGACCCCCTCTCTCGGCAGTGGCGCGCGCGGGATGGGCGACGTGCTCGCGGCCGCGAACATCGCCCGGCTGTCCGGCGAGCGGATCGAAACGCGGGAGATCGAACCGACCGCCGGCGAGATCGAGACGATCAAACGCCGCTCGCGCGAGGCAAGCGGCGGCGATCGGACCATCGACGAGGCACTGGCCCGCCGGGTCGCCCGTGGCGAACTCACTGTCGAGGAAGCACTACAGGAACACCGAAGCGGTTGAGCAGCCATCGACTCCTCACAGCGTGGACGCCGGCAGCCCTCCTGTTCGGAGGCAGTAGAACCGCTGGCTCGGGACTGGGCTAATAGGAATCGGTCATGTACCCGATGACATCGGCGACGGCTGCCGGGTCGAACGTCCAGTACCCGGCGTACGTCCCAGGATTGTTCTCCTGTGCGAGGAGCGCACCGGCGTCGGCGTCCTCGCGGGTCGGGTCCTCGGAGTACGCGACCAGCCAGCTCGATTCGAGTTCCTCACTCCGCCCGCCATGGACGGTCGCGTCTTCGAGACGCTCGAGGGAATGATCTTCCAAGCCATAGACGTGTACTACCGTTCCGGTGCTCGCGAGCAGGTTGTACTGTGCGAGCGTCCGGAGGTCTCCGCCCAGCCTGGAGAGCCGCTGGAAACAGGCGTGTAACTCCCCCCCAACCCGGTGTGCCTTCCGCTCGATCAGCCGTGAAGCGACGATCAGCTGCGTTCCGTTGGCCGTTTCGAACGTGTTCTCGCCGATACGTTCGATCAGCGCCGTCGGACCGCTCCCCTCCCCGCTCGTGTGTATTACCTCCGCTTCGCTCGTTACTGCGGTTCGGAGCCTCTCGACATCGACGGTGAGAAGACGTTCGGACTCCCGATAGACGCTAACGATCGAGTCGGCGGGCTCTAACGTCGCCCGGTTCCGACCGATGGGGATCGCTGGATGCTCGGCGGCCTGGACGACACGATAGGAAGGGATATCGAGGAAGTCCCTGATGGTCTCTACCGCGCGATCGGACGGTAATGATCCCGAGAGAACGAGCTGCTTCGGCCGGGGGGTGGTCGTTGTGATGAATTCTGAAATGCTCACGCTTTATCACCTCGTCGAGTCCCGATCCTGTGGCGACCGACCACGGTGTTGTCCGAAGCCGGAACGCTCCGCGCCGAGTTCGATTCAAATGCTCACGGGGCGAACATTAGCACTACTAGTAATTAAACAATGGGTCATTTGGAATCCGATATTAATTAGTGATTGACGTCCGAAATGGGGGCTCAGTCAACGAGCGCGACGATCATCGATTAGTGATCGGACCGCTATCCGGGTCGCTCGGGCGGGTTTTCACCGGGTGGCCCTGGCTCCCCGCGGAGGTAGGCTTCGCCGCGAACGGTGAGGCGGTATCTGCCGCGTTCGATTCGCTCGACGAACTCCCGTTCTTCGAGTTCGCCGAGCCTGCGGTTCACCGCCTCACGACTGTAACCGATGTTGTATGCGACGACCGCGGGGGTAAGGACCAGTTCCGAGGAGCGAAACACCTCTAGGATCTCGTCGTCGAGCGCGGTCATCCATTCGGCCGGCCGGCGAGCGTCGGTCGGGTTCCGCAGGAGAAGGGCGGCCCACTCCTCGCGCCGGAGGTCGTTGTGAATCGGGTCATAGAGGCTATAGACGACGAGCAGCGCCGCGAACCCGTGAACAACGTGAACGACCGAGGGAAGGAAGAAATCGAACACCGGGTCGGTAGCGAACACGAGCACGCCGGCGATCATTACCGTCAGGAACCGACGGTAGCCGGCGGCGAAGCGTTCCCCGCGGGCGAGAAGCGTAACGCCAGCGACGATCAGCAGGCTCATCACCGCGTTATAAGCGAGGAACGCTCCGTTCTCCATCAGTCAGTCCCGAGCCCCGGTGTGGGGTCGGAGCCGGCGCTGGTAGCGAACCATTACCCAAACGAAAACTGCCACGCCGGTGAACACGACGCTTTTTAACACTTGGTCAAGCACCGTATTCATTTCCCAAATCACGAGCACGACGTGATAGATCGTGAAGGCCGAAAGCACCCCCGAGAGAAGGAATATCGCCCGGCCAAAGGGCGACTGGCGGAAGATCTCCCAAGTCAGCAACGAGAGTATCCCCGCGGCCGTGCCTGTGATGAGGGCGAACAGAACGGTGAGCCGAAAGAAGGCTCCAGTAACCATGAAATAACTGGATACGAATTCATTGAGGTTAAGAGTTACACTAGTCGTATCTAATACGTCGGTTCCGAACCGGTCCCTCGGGGGACCCGATCGTCGCTTGTGCCGCCGCTTCGAGGCAACGAGCGACCGGGAGCAGGCCGTCGGCCTCGCCTGTCGCCCGTGCGCCGTCCGGCGTAGCCGACCGGCCGGCCGCCTCGGAACGGTCCGATCGGCCAAGGGTCCATCGATCGATCATCGCGGCCGCTCGACGTTACGTTCCGGCCGAGAGGTACCGTCGTGCCGTCTCGGCGAGGACCTCTCCGGCCAGAAGCACGTCGGGCCAGCGGATCGACTCGTCGGGGAAGTGGGCTTGCTCGATTCGGCCCGGTCCGAAGACGACTGACGGGATCCCGGCGTCCGTATAGAAACGGGCGTCGGCACCGTAGGTTTCGCCCGTCGGATGGGTGTCCTCGAGGTCGGCGGCCGCCATCGCCTCGCGGAGGCTCCCGACGATCGGTTCCTCGGCGTCGATCTCCGCCGAATCGAATTGAATCCCGAAGCGCTCGAAGCCGATCGCCCGCCCGTCGCCCCCGTCCCTCTCACCGGCATCGGCACCGACAGTGGCACCGGCAACGTCGGTACCAGCGTCGCCCTCGCCAGCCTCGTCGTCGTTCGCTATCCCGGCGAGGCGCGCTCGACACTCGGCTTCGACGTCGTCGACCGACTCGCCCGGGGCGACGCCGACGCGCACGTCCGCTGTGAGCGTACCCGGGACGTTAGACGCCCAGGATCCCGCTTCGACGCGGCCGATGACGATCGGCCAGGGCGTCTCGAAGCGCTCGTAGAGCGGGTGGGAGACCCGCTCGCTGCGCTCGGTTTCGAGGTCACAGAACGCCTGGCGAACCCGCTCGAAGAGCGGCAGTACCGACTTGCCCGCCCATCGTCGTGCGGCGTGTGCCGACCGGCCCTCGATCGAGACCTGCCCCATCAGACAGCCCTCGATAGCCGTCACGACCCGCAGGTCGGTAGGTTCGGCGACGATCGCGGCGTCGCGCTCGAAGGGATAGGGGTTTTCCATTGCCGCGGCGGCCGCCCCGACCCCTCCCTGTTCCTCGCCGGCGACGCTCTCGACGACGATCCGACCGTCGAGATCGCTCACGCCCTTTTCGGCGTTCCCACCCGTACCATCCTCACTCCCGTCGTCGCCGCCCGCAGCCTCGCCGGCTTCCTCGGCGACACAGCGGGCCGCGAACAGGCAGGCCGCGAGTTGGCTTTTCATGTCCGCAGCACCGCGGGCGGTGAGTCGATCGCCCTTCTCGGTCCACCGCGGCTCGAAGGGAGCACCGCTCCAGTGCTCGGGGGTCACCGGTACGACGTCCATATGGCCATTGAGGACGAGCGTCCGGCCGCGATCGGGATCACCGAACTCGAGCACGCCCGCGACGCTCGGCCGCTCTTCGATCGAGAGGTCGACTAACTCCGCCGCCGATGGGAAGGATCGGTGGGCCGCGAGAGCCTCGGCGTCCCCGGTCCAGGTGTAGGTCTCGAAGCCGTACTCGCGAAGTCGATCGCGGAAGTACTCCTGTGCCAGGCGCTCGTTCCCGCCGGTCGTATCGAAGCGACACAGCTCCTCGGCCAGCTCGCGGAGTTCCTCGCCGTAGGCGCTCTCGAGGTCGATCATTGCCTCAGAGTCGTCCGTCGGCAGGTTAAATCCGGTGTCGAGCCCCGGAGACGGATATATATGTTTTCGTCGCCAACAGGCTATATGGCACAAACCGAAGGCGAATCATTACCCCAGACCGAAGCGGAATGGAAGGAGGTACTCAGCGAGGAGGAGTACCGAATTCTCCGCGAGAGCGGAACCGAGCCGAGCTTCAGCGGCGACTTGCTCGACATCGAAGAGGAGGGCCAGTTCACCTGTGCGGGCTGTGGCACCGAACTGTTCGACTCGGAGACGAAGTTCGGCTCGGGAACCGGGTGGCCGAGTTTCTTCGCGCCGGCCAGCGAGTCGAACGTCGAGACCGAGGTCGATCGAAGCCACGGCATGGAGCGCATCGAAGTGCTCTGTGGGACCTGTGGGGGCCATCTGGGCCACGTCTTCGACGACGGCCCGGACCCGACCGGCAAGCGCTACTGTATCAACTCCGCGTCGCTCGATTTCGAAGCTGAAGAGAACTGATCGGTGCAGCCGACCGCGATCGCCGATTGCGCGACCTCTCGGATCTTTTTCTGACGTATCGCCGGTTTTTCCCCGGGTGGCCGGCATCCCGAGTTCCTTCCGGCACGTAGCGTGGCCGAAACCGGATCGAGATCGGTTACTGCGCCGCGGTCGCCTCGCGTTCGTTCCCCTCTCTTCGTCCCTTTTCCTCGCCGCCGTCTTCGTCCCCACCGTCGTCCCCCGGGACGCGCGCGACGGTCGTGATGGCGATCTCGGGGCTATAGGAGGGTCCCATCGTCCGGTGCGTAACCTCTTCGAAGCCGGCTGCGGCGAACATCCGGTCGGCTTCGCTCTCGTCGTAAAAGAGCATCATCGCGTCCGCGAGTGCCCCGGCGACCGTCGAGTTCGGATGGTTCGGCCCAACGATCAGCACCTCGCCGCCGGGTTTCGTGATCCGCTTGCATTCCCGCAGCGCCGCGATCGGATCGGGCCAGTACTCGATCGAACCCGAGGACCAGACGACGTCGAAGGTGTTCTCGGCGAAGGGCAGGCACTCGGCGTCCCCGAAGTAAAAGCGGACGTCGCCGTGCTTGCCGAACTTCCGCCAGGCGTGTTCGAGCTGGTGGGGGCTCTGATCGAGACCGTGGACGTCTCTAGTGTGCTCGAGCAACCCCTCGGTCCCAAAGCCGGTGCCACAGCCCACGTCGAGCACGCGATCGCCCTCACTGATATCGAGCATTTCGAGGGCTTCGGCGCGCATCTCCTCGTTCCAGATGAAGGGGTTGATCCGGTCGTAGACCTTCGAGAGGTACTTGTAGAACAGGCGCGCTCGCGCCTTGTTTTCGAGGACTCCCATTACTCGTGTATACGAGTCTTCCCCCAATAACACTACGGATTCGCCCATCGCGACGACTGCACACGACCCCTAGGTATTTCGATCGAAGACATCCTCCAGGTCTCCGAGTTTCCGAGTGGTCGCGTCGTTCCTTCCGGCTCGGTAACTGGCAACCGGTCCTACCCCTCTCGACTTTACAGGCGTGAGAGGAGTACGTCGGGATCCTCGATCCCCTCGATGACGTGTTCGGCGAACCCGCTCGCGGTGACGCCATCGATGATCCGGTGGTCATAGGAGAGGGTAAGCCCGAGGCGCTTTCGCACTTCGAAGTCCGATTCGCTCACGGCGACGGGCTTGTCCTCGATCGCGCCGACGCCCATGATCGCCGCCTCGGGGTGATTGATAATCGGCGTGCCGAAGCTGCCATGTTCGCCATGCGAGCCGACGTTCGTGATCGTGAAGGTCCCCCCCTGGAGATCCGCGGCGTCGATCGTGCGCTCGCGGGCCTGGTGGACGAGATCCTCTAGCTCCGCGGCAATTTCGATTATCGACTTGCGATCGATGTCTTTCACGACCGGGACCAGTAGCCCGGACTCGGTGTGGACCGCGACGCCGACGTTGTAGTAGTTCTTCTCGATTATCTCCTCGCTCTCGTCGTCGACGCTCGCGTTGACCAGCGGGAACTCCTTCAGACCGGGCACCACTGCCTTTGCGAGGATCGGCGTGTAGGTGATGTGCTGGTCGTATCGCGCGTCGAGACGCTCTTTGAGGGAAACGAGTTCGCCCGCGTCGCACTCGAACCCGGAGGTAACGTGGGGGATCGTTCGCTTCGAGCGAACCATGTTCTCGGCGATCTTTCCTCGGAGGCCGCGCAGCGGTCGTCGAGTCTCGCGACCTTCCGTGGCCGTTGACCCCTCGTCGGTCGGTGGCCGTGCAGTCGTCTCGCTGTCGGTAGCTGCTGTCCCTCCCGAGTCGGCCGAGCCCGCCGATGGCGAGGCCGGCGGTGCCGAGGCAGCCACCGAGGACTCGAGGTGGGAGTCGACGTCCTCGCGGAGCACGCGACCGTTGGGGCCCGAGCCCTCTACTGCGCCGAGCGAGACGCCCTGCTCGCGGGCGTATCTCCTCGTGCTCGGCGCGGCGAACACTCGTCCTGCATCGCTGCCGGCTTCGGTCCCGGCCGCCGGATCCGTCCAGCCTCCCGTCGCTCCCGCTCGGTTGCTTTCCTCCGCGCCCACCGTCGCCGGCGTATTTGCCTCGACGCCGGTGCCGGTATCGACCTCCGAAGTCCCTGGATCAGCGGTTTTCTCGCTTTCGTCGCTTTCGCTAGTCTCGCTGTTGGTCGAGGGGCCAAGCGTCGGATCGTCCTGTGGCGTACTGCCTTCGGCCGGGGCGCGTTCCGGTGGATCGTCGGTCTCGAAGGTTGCGATCACCTCTCCGACGGCGACCACCTCGCCCGGGTCGGCCCGGAGTTCGGTGACGGTGCCCGTACAGGGCGCTGGGATCTCGACGAGCGCTTTGTCGGTTTCGACCTCACAGAGCTGGGCGTCTTCCTCGATCTCCTCGCCCATTTCGACGTACCAAGCGTCGATCTCGGCTTCGGTGAGGCCCTCGCCGGGGTCGGGTAGGCGGAACTCGTAGGTGACGGTCGCACTCATGCGGACCCCTCCACTGGGTGAGCGCCGGGCTCTTGATCCGTGGTCCACTCATTCGTTCGGTCTCGATGCGTCTCGGATCGGTCGGAAGGTCGCTCGGAGAGATCAGAACTCATAGTTCATCACCGCCTCGATCGCGTACTGGGCGCGCTCCGCGTCCGGCAGGTACTGCTCCTCGATGGTGTGGCCGGGCATGTGGACGTCGTAGCCCGTGGCTCGTTTCACCGGGGCGTGGAGCCGATCGAGGGCGTACTCGTTGAGGAGCGCCGAGAGCTCCGCACCGAGTCCCAGGGTTCGTCTGGCTTCATGCAGAATCACACACCGGCCGGTCTTTCGCACCGACTCGAGGATCGTCTCGATGTCCAGTGGTGATAGAGTACGCAGATCGACGATCTCGACGTCCGCGTCGACCCGTTCGGCGGCGGTCCCGGCGTGGGGCACCATCGCGCCCCAAGTGAGCAGGGTGAGATCGGACCCTTCGCGGACGATCCGGGCGTCGTCGATCGAGAGCGTGTATTCCTCTTCGGGAACCGGCTCGCGGGCGCTCCGGTACTGGCTCTTCGGTTCCATGACGATCACCGGGTCCGGGTCCCGGATGCTCGCGGCGAGTACCCCCTTGGTCTCGTAGGGGGTACTCGGACAGACGACCCGCACGCCGGGAGTATGCGCGAGGTACGTCTCGGTGGACTCGGAGTGATACTCGCTCGCTTTGATCCCGCCGCTGTAGGGCAGCCGGATCGTGAGCGGAACTTCCAGTTGCCCGCCCGAGCGCTCGTACATCTTGGTAAGCGTGTACATGAACTGGCCGAAGGCGGGATAAAAGAATCCCATGAACTGGATTTCGACGACCACGCGCTCGCCGCGCATCGCCATACCGACCGCCGTCCCCAGAATACCGTTTTCCGACAGCGGCGTATCGATCACCCGTTCGGGGCCGAATTCTTCATGCAGGCCTTCGGTCGCACGGTAGACTCCCCCAATGGGTCCGACGTCATACCCTAATAGCCGGACGCGCTCGTCGCGGCGCATCTCTTGTCCGAGGGTCTCTTTGACGGCCGTGACGATGTTCATCTCGCTGGTCGACTCCGGGCTCCCGGCCGCGTCGGTGCGACTCACCGTCCCTCACCCCCATCTATTCCATCCGTTCGGCTACTGTCCTTCTCGGCGAGGCCAGTGCCGTCGAAGTCGGTGAATGGATTCCTGCCTTCGAGTTCCGCCCGGAGTTCGCCGCGTTGATGGCGTTCAGTCCAGGACTGGGTATGCAGGTGATGGTCGAACATCCGCTCGGGATCGGAGGTCGGCACCTCCCGCGCCCGGCGGACCGCCCCATTGACGTCTTCGCTCGCTTCCTCTTCGATTCCCTCGATGGTCTCCTCGTTGAGGTGGCCTTCCTCGCGCAGATAGGTCTCGAGGCGATCGAGCGGGTCGCGCTCGGCCCAGTACTCCTGTTCCTCTTCGTTCCGGTAGACGCTCGGTTCGTCGGCGGTGTTGTGTTCGACCATCCGGTAGGTGACACACTCGATCAATCCCGGTCCCTCGCCCGCCCGGGCGCGCTCGGTGGCTTCTCTCGTCTTCTCGTAGACCGCGAAGACGTCGTTACCGTCGACCCGCTCGTGGGGCACGCCGTGGGCCTCGCCCTTCTGTGCGTAAGTCTCGCTCGCGGTCTGTTGGTGGGCCGGCACCGAGATGGCCCACTGGTTGTTCTGGATCACGGTGACCGCGGGGGCGTCGTACACCCCGGCGAAATTCAGCGCCTCGTGGAAATCGCCCTGACTCGTCGAGCCGTCACCGATATACGAGAGGGTAACCGTATCGCGATCGTTGAACCGATCGGCCATCGCCGAGCCAACCGCATTGGTGACGTTGACCGCGAGCGGGACGTAGGTCGGCGTGAAGTTCACTTCGGGGGGATCCTCGACCGGGAGGTGCTCGTCGATGGTTTCGGGTTCGGTGCCCATGAGCCCCGCTACCGCTCGGTCCATCGGGGCTTCCCAGTGGGCGAGCGCGCCGGTCTGGCGGTAGGAGGGAAAACACCAATCGTCGGGCTCGAGCGCCGCGGCCGAGCCGATCGCGACGGCTTCTTCACCCCGGGAGCGGGCGGCGATCGAGAGTTCGCCGCGGCGCTGGAGCGAGAGCGCCTTGTCCTCGAAGATTCGTGTGCGGACGATCGAGCGATACAGGTCTACCATCTCCTCGGCTGAGATGTCCGGTGGCTCGCCCTCGATCGAGCCGTCGGGCGAGAGCACCCGGTAGAAGTCCTCGGACGGGCGGCGTTCGGTCCACTGTGACATGGGGTGACCGACTCGGAGCCGACAGTAATAGATTTGGGTGTCGGGGGCGGCCAACAGGGGAATCGAGTGCCTCGACTCCGATACCCAGTGCAAACGAGGGAGTGTCGAGTAGAGTCAACGGAATGGGAGAAGCCTTGCTGAAGGACGGCGTGCGCGAGATTTGCCCGGAGGATCACGACGAGAGCGACCGAAACCCTCTCGTCGGCCCCGCTCGGCGATTCGGCAACGATGACCATGGGAGGAGGAGCCAGGGCTCCCGTCCGGTTCGGGCGGACGGTACTCCAGGTGAGCACTCACTCGGAGCTCGCCTTCATGGCCGCGAGCATCGCGTACTACGCGTTCGTCTCGCTGCTACCGCTGTTGCTACTGCTACTCGTGGTGTTCTCGACGATCGGCGGCGAGGCACTGGCCGAAAACGCCGCCGACATCGCCGAGGCGTATCTCACCCCCCAGGGCCAGGAGCTGATCGCCGGCGCACTTTCGGGAGGTGCGGGCGAGGTCGGTGCTTCGGTAGTGGGGCTCGCGATACTGCTCTGGAGCGCGCTGCGGGGGTCTCGCGCCATGAACATCGCCTTCGCGCGGATCTACGGGACGAGTGCGGAGCGATCGTTGCTCGACGACCTCCAGAAAGGTACACTGGTACTGGTCGCGATCGGGCTGGCGCTTGCGGTGGTGACGGCGACGGGGGTACTTTTCGCGCTTCTCGATGGCGTTCCCTATATTGGGCTGTTGAGCCCGCTGGCACTGCTCGCCGGACTGACGGCGATCTTCTTTCCGATGTACTACCTCTTCCCGAACGTCGACGTCACCGTCCGAGAAGTGCTGCCCGGCGCGGTCGTCGCGGCGATCGGCTGGGCGAGCCTCGAGGCCTTGTTCGGGCTCTACGTGGCGACGGCGAGCCAGTACCAAGCGTATGGCGTCATCGGCGGCGTCATCTTACTCGTGACCTGGCTGTATTTCGGCGGGATCGTGCTTCTGTTCGGCGTCGTTGTCAACGTCGTCGCGGCGGGGCGGGTCGAACTCGACGAACCCGACAGCGAGGAGGCGGACTCGCGCTTGCAGGAGGCACTCGCTCACTCGCGGCGGCTCTGGCGCGAGAGTCGCTGACCGAGATCGACCTGCCGATTCCGCCCGTTTTCGGGACGATCGAACGACGGCTGCTCGGACCCTGCTGATCGGACCCGCCGGTCCGAAGCCGCCGATCCTCGAGGGGTCGGTGTCGGCCCGCCCGATGACGAGTGCACTCTCGATGAGGCGGTGATGGCCCCGCCTGAGCCGTTCGGAGACGGCCTGTCTGGAGATCTCGAGGTCGGCAGATCGTCCATCGTTGCCCGGCGGGGGACGTCGAAGTAGCCACACTCGAGGCCGGCGACGAGGGCCTCGTGTCGCTCGTCGGTGAGCCCGAAGTGGCCCCGCTGGGAGGAATTCGAGACTTCGTAGACCTGTCGCAGATCGAAAGTGGGATTCCGATCGCGACAGAACTCATACGTCGCCGAGAGGGCGTCCCGGTCGGGAAATAATACTCGAAAAGCCCACTGATCGTCGAACCCGCTGAGACTGAGGATCGAGGCAGCCAGTAGTATCGCGAGCAGGACGTACTGGAGATAGGGTAGCACGAACAACGCTGCCAGCGCGGCGACCCCGAGAACGACCGCGAGGAGAAACGCCCGTTCGCTGTCCATACCGGCTGGACGGAAGGACGAAATGTAATCGACCCGGCCGCCCTGCGGTAGCGAAGGATGCCGGCCCGGTTGAGACGGCCAGGACGGCAAGAGACGGTGAGAGATGGTGAAAAACGAGATTCGACCGGAAGCGAAGCGAGCGTACCGCGATCAGGTCTCGGGCGCGAGCGCGTCGATCGTCGCCTCGATCTCTTCACTCCCCGCTTCCCGGGGGAACGATACCGCAAGCGCGTCGACACCCTCGATGGCCCCGAACTCCGAGAGCAGTTTGCGAGCTCGGTCAGGCGTACCAGCGACGGCGAGATCGTCGAGTAACTCGTCGGAAATCGCCGCTACCGCCGCCTCGCGCTCACCCGACTGCCAGTGCTCCGTGATCGCCTCGGCGGTCTCGGCGTGGCCCTGACGCGCGAGCGATTCACGATAGTAGTCACCCATCGCCCCGACGTAGAAGGCGAGGTGCCCACGAACGAGCCGGCGGGCGCGCTCGCCGTCCTCGAGCGCACAGCAGGTCAGCGCCCAGGTACTCCGCACATCGGCCGGGTCACGATTGCCTAACTCCACGCCCCGGCGGAGGTCGGCGATCCGTTCGTCGAACCCATCGTGTGTGAGGAGTATCGCATGCCAGCCATCGGCGAATCGTCCTGCTAATTCGACCGCTTTCGGTCCCATCCCCGTGACGTCGATCTCCGGGGGCCGCTCGGGTGGATCGCTCCGGAGTCGAAAGCCCTCCAACTCGAAGTACTCGCCGTCGTAGGTCACCCGCTCGCCCGCAAGCACCTGCCGAGTGATATCGACGTACTCGCGGGTTCGACGCAAGGGATTGCCGAACTCGACGCCGTGCCAGTTCTCGATCACTGCCGGGCCGGAGGGCCCGAGTCCGAGGCGGAATCGCCCCTCCGAGACCTCTTGCAGGGTGGCGGCGGTCTGGCCCACGAGGGTCGGCGAGCGCGAATAGACCGGCGCAATCGAGGTGCCCAGTCCGATCTCGCTCGTCCCGTGGGCGATGCTCGCGAGAACCGTGATGGCGTCCCGGCCCCAGGTTTCCGGCATCCAGGCGCGCTCGTAGCCCGCGCGTTCGGCTCGCTGGGCGATCTCGACGATCGCGCCGACGCTTTCCTGGGCGGCTACCGGCAGGTGGATCTCGCGGTCAGCGTCGAACCCGGTGGCCCTGGCATCGGCGGCTCCTTCCTCCGTGCTGTCGTGGCTCATAGGTCAGGGGATTCCTCGATTCGGGGCACGCCCTGGGCGGTGATCGTCTCGCCGACGAGATACGAGGAGGCCGGCGAGGCGAGGAACTGGGCGATATCGGCGATCTCCTCGCTCGTGCCGATCCGGCGGGCGACTTTCCCTCGATCGATCTCGCCGGCACTGACGCCCATCTGGCTCTCGACGCCGGGGGTGGCGACGAAGCCGGGGGCGATGCAGTTCACCCGGACGTTCTCCTCGGCCCACTCGTAGGACAGCGTCGTCGTGAGATTGACGATGCCGGCTTTCGCCGCGCCGTAGTGACTCATGTAGGGCGAACCGGCCTGGCCCGCGACGCTCGCGAGGTTGATCACCGTTCCACCGCTCCCGGCTTGCCTGCCACCGTTCCCATCGCTATCACCGTCTCCGTCGTCCTCCTCCCTACCTTCCTCGCCTTCTGCCTCGCTCTCCCGGAGGTAGGGACCGGCGGCCTGCGTGCAGCGATAGGTGCCATGCAGGTTGATGTCGACGATCGTCTCCCAGCCATTCTGAGAGATATCGTCGAAAGAGGACATGAAACTCGCTCCGGCGTTGTTGATGAGACAGTCGATCGTGCCGAACTCCTCTACTACCCCCTCGACGAAGGTCTCGACTGCCTCCCGGTCAGTGACGTCACACTCGAGCGCGATCGCCCGGCCGCGTTCGCCGGTGCCTTCGCCGCCTGCCGCTTCGTCCGCGCGGTCGTTGATCCCATCAGCGACCCGCTCGACATCCTCGGCCGAGCGCGAGCAGATCGCGACGTTCGCGCCCTCGCTTGCGAAGCGTTCGGCGATTTCCCGGCCGATACCACCCGACGCGCCGGTGATCATCACCGTCTGGCCGGCCACGCTGAATCGATCGCTGCTCACGCCCTCTCCCTCTGGGGTCCGCTCGGTCGTGTTCTATCGACTAGCATCGTTCGACTCCTCGATCGAGTGCCCAGGGTATAAGCGTACGTCACCGAGCGGCCCGAGGCAGGGCCCGGTTCGATTGAGCTCCTGTTGAGCGAGAACTGATAGTCGAGAGCTTACTTCTCGTCGGTCGTCCTCACGCCGGCCGCCTTCTGGTCGCGCCTGTATCGCGCGGCGGCCCGCTCGAACGCCCGGTCGCCGGTCATCCGATAGAAGTTCTCGAACTGCCTGATATGCAGGTCGTGATAGCGGGGCGGAGTCCGTACGTCGTGGCCGAGACAGTACCAACTCAACTCCTCGGGCACCCGGTAGTCGTCGGTGTGATCCTTTACCGTCTTCAGCGCGGCAGTGAGTAACAGTTCGCTCTGGGGCGTCTCGAAGACGCGCCAGTACTCGTATAAGCCTTCGATCGCCGCGTTCTTCTCGTTCAGAACGTGGCCGGGCGGGTCCAGGGGGATACCTTCGATCCAATAGTACCCCGTCGAATCGACCATCGTCGTCCACGGTTCGTCGACGTACTCGGACGCGAGCGTCCCTCGTGGGCGATCGAACGACCGGAAGACGAGATGAGCGAGATCGGCGTACCGCTGCTCGCCGGTCAGTCGATAGAGCCGGCTCAGCGGCGAGAGCAGCACTCCCTGGGCCATCCCGGAGTAGATCGGCGGGATGAGCGGGAACTCGCCGTGCCAGTCGTAATAGAAGGTATAGGAGACGTAAGCTGCTCCTGCTCGCCGGACGGACGTCTCGAGGAGTGCCTCGATCATCCGGTCGGCTTTCTTCCGGTAGCCCTCGACTCCCTCGACGCTGTAACACCGCACGATGTCGTTGATATTCTTGGCCGTGTTGAGCGGATCGTAGCTGTCGGAGTCGCTCTCGTTCTGCAAGGAGACGTTCGCCAGCTCGGAGACCTCCGCGACCGAGCGGCTGCAGTGGCCGACGTCGTGGCGCGGCCACTGCTCGTAGGGCAGTTTCCGCAGCGGTATCGACCCGGTGCGGACGTCCTCGGCGGCGATAAAGCGCTCCTCGCCGTCTTCGGGCGTGCCGGTCGTCGTTTCGTCGGTTTCCTCGGTGGTCGTCTCCGATTCCGTCGTTGTCCGGCGTTCGGTTCCCGCTGTCTGTCTGGGCGGTGTCGTCCGCGTCCGTTCGGTTCTCGCCTCGGGCGTCCTCGCGCTACCGGAGTTCGAGTCCGTACAGCCGGCCGCAAGCGAGAGACCGGCGGCACCGACCGCCCGAATGACCTGTCGTCGTCGGACCATACCCACCGTCCCGATTCGGTAGGTATAATTACACGTTTCATTCCGGCCAGTAGAAAGCCAATACAGCGTTTATGTCGATACTACTGCATTATAGGCGTTCCCCGATCGAAGCTCCGTCGAACTCGATGCCGACAGTAGCGACGCTTCTCAACGCTTATCGGCGCGCGGTCGCTTCGTGTCGGTAGATGGACGACGCGGATCCGATAGGAGCCGATCGGAGCGTGACTACCGGAATCGGTATCGATGACGTCCACCGCATCGAGTTCGACGTCGACTGGCCGCCCGGCCACGTCGCGGCCTACCTGCTTGAGACTCCCGAGTTGACCCTGATCGACGCGGGGATGACCGGCGAGCGCGCCGGCGATCGACTGGAGGAAGCACTCGATACCGCCGGCTACGACCTCGCCGACGTAGCCCATCTCCTGGTCACCCACCCCCACGTCGATCACGTCGGTCAGGTCCCGAGGGTGATCGAGCGCGCGGACCCGACGGTGTACGCCCCGGTCGGCGTCCGCGAGCGCCTCGCGCGCGAGCCGGACGATCTCGAGCGACAGGTCGAAGCGAACGCGACGGCCGCCGGTCTGGGAGGAGCGGAGCGCGACGGGGCAATCGGGATGGCACGCGACTCCCTGGAACGCAGCCGACGGCTACTCCCACCCGCGGCCGTCGACCGATGGGTCGGCGAGGACGGAAGCGACTCGGTTACCGTCGGCGAACTCGAGTTCGAGACGATACCGACGCCGGGCCATCAAGCCGACCATCACTGTTTCGAGACGACGATCGAGGGCGAGCGAGTGCTTTTCGCCGGTGATACCGTCCTCGAACCGTTCCGACCAGTTCTATTGCACATCGGGCTCGATCGCGGGGTCGAGCAGAGCCTACCGGCTTTCGAGCGGACGCTCGATCGGCTAGGGGCACGCTCGATCGATCGAGCCTTCCCGGGCCACGGCCCGGTACACGAGGAGCACCAGGAGACGATCGATCGCGATCGCCGAAGTCTGCGCCGCCTCACCGAAGGCGTAGCGAGCCGGCTCGATCCTGAGAACGGGACGACCGCGGCCGAGCTCGCCCGCGAACGTGTCGAGGACGAACGGGAGTTCGCCTACCGCCTGCCCGAAGTCGTTTCGGCACTCGCCCGCTTGGAGGCGACCGACCGGGCCCGGCGCTCGACCACTGAGGCGGGCGTCCAGCGCTACCGGCCGGCATCGGTGGAGTAGGCGAGGTGTTCCACTCGGCGACCGAATCGGTCGGTCGGTTCACCCGATCCTACTGGAACGACTCCTCTCATCGCTCTTCCGTTCTATCGGCCGATCCCGACGCGTTCGGCCACGTTCAAATCACCTCGCTCGCCGCCGACCAGCACTCCTCCCAGTCGGTGACCGTCATCGACTATTAATTTCACCCCGTCTGACGAGTATTTATTACGTGCTAATAGGGTTTGAAACTATGAACGGTCGCGAAGGGCGCTGTGAGCGCCATTGGCGGTGGCTGCTCGCAGTGGCGTTGCTCGCCGGTGGGGCGGGGATCGGCCTCGGGGGCGCGCTGGCCGCCCTGCTCGCCGACCGGGGGATCTCGGCGCTGCTGTGGGTCTCGGTGCTCGGCCGCCTCGTCGCCACCGCCGGCATCGTCTTCGCGTGGTCGAGCCTCGAGGTCCGACCGGCGACGGTACGAGTCCTCGTAGCGCGCCTCGATCGGCTGGCGAGCGCCTATCGAACGCAGCGGGTGAAGGGAGACGGGCCGCTCTCCCGATCCGAGCGGGGACGATCGGCCACGGGTTTCTACCGATTGCGCTTCCGGATCGTCCGGCTTCGATCGCCGTCGAAGAACCGAGGAGGGAGACGGCGGCGACGAGCGAGAGGCACGCACCCACCCGGGCCGTCCGGTCGAGCGCTCGCCGATCGGCTTCGAGGAGCGCTCGAGACGAGCGAAGGGCGCTGGCGGAAGCGACCGGGGTCTGGCGTTCGATCTCGATCACGGTCACCGCTCCGAGATCGATCGGACGATGGGTGGGTACGAGAGCGGGTAGGAACGCTCTTGTCGCGGGCGTCGATAGGCCGGGTATGATCGACGACGCCGAGGCCGTCTTCTTCGATATCGGCGGGGTGGTGCTCGATCTCGGGTCGGTCCGGGAGGGCCACCGCCGGTTCGTCGCCGAACTAGCCAAGCAATACGATCTCGACGAGGAGCGCGCGCTACAGACCTGGCGGGCGGTCCTGGGCGAGCACTTCCGCGAGCGCCGGGGCACGGAGTTCCGTTCTGCCGCCGCGGGCTACGACCGGGCGATCGAGGCCGCGGTCGGTGCCCCCGTCCCCGAAGCGGAGTGGCGGCCGGTCTTCGAAAAAGCGACCGGGGAGTGTCTCCGGCCGGTCGACGGTGTTAGAGAGACCCTCGAAGCGCTCTCGGAGGAGATCTACCTGGGGCTGATCAGCGACATCGACACCCGGGAGGCAGAACGCATCCTCGGCGGCTTCTCCCTGCTCGAGTACTTCAATGGGATGACGACCTCCGAGGCGGTCGGCCGGACGAAACCCGACCCGGCGGTCTTCGCGACGGCCATCGGCAGCGCCGGGGTCAGTCCTGGTAGATCGGTGATGATCGGCGATCGGTACCACAACGACATGCATGGGGGCTCCTGGGCCGGGCTTCGAACCGTGGCCTTCGGCGGGAGCGCGGCGACCGGACCCGAAGCCGAGACCGACGGGGCCGATGGCGACGCCGAGAGCGGTGGGACCGATAGCACCGGCAGCGAGAACGGGCGAACGTCGGCTCGCGATCCGGATGGAGTCGTCGACTACCGGGTTGCGGACCTGCGCGACCTACTGGAGATCGTCGGTCTCGACGGGGGATCGTAGGGCGGCCGATTAGCCCTCGGTCGCAAGTGGGGCGAGCGCTTCGAGAGTCCCCGCGGCGAGGTCGTCGGCGGCCTGTTGGGGGACGATCACGAGCGGGTAGTCAACTATCGTCTCCTCGTAGAGGGCTTCGAGCTGGGCGCGTGCCTCCGCGGGCGTGCCACAGACCCCCAAGGCAGCGACCATCTCCTCGGTGACCGCCTCGGCGGCCGCCTCTCGGTCGCCCTGGTTCCAGGCGCTCGCGATCGCCTCGCTCGCCTCGGGGAATCGCGACCCGACGGCGTTCCGGTAACCAGCGGCGCTGCCGACGTAATAGGCGACGTGGCCTCGGACCGCCCGCTCGGCTTCGTCCGGATCCTCCGATGCCGCGGCGGGGACGTAGGGTGCGACGGTGATCGCCTCGGGATCGCGGCCGCGCTCGCGGGCGGCCGTGGCGATCCCCTCGAAGGCATCGTCCAGATCGAGGAAGGGCACGTTGTGGGGGAGCCAGCCATCACAGAGCCGGCCGACCACACGTCTGTTAGCCGGCCCGAGCGCGGCGTGATAGATCGGGACGTCTGCCTCGATCGGCGGGAAGTCAGCGACGCTAAAGATCTCGCCGTCGTAGCGTACTCGATCGGACTCGCCGCTGGTGAAGCGCTGGAGCAACTCGATGGCCTCGTGTGCGCGCCTGACGGGTCGGGCGAAGTCCATCCCGTGCAGGTCCTCGATCGCCTTCTCGGTGCTCGTGCCGACCCCGAGGGTGAACCGGCCGTCGGCCGCGTCGTCGAGCGTCGCGGCGGTCATCGCGAGGGTGGCCGGCGAGCGCGAGTAGACGTTCGTGATGGCGGTTCCGATCCCGATCTCCTCGGTGTGGCAGGCGATCTCGGTGAGCGTGACGACCGAGTTTCGCCCCCAGAGTTCGCCGAGCCAGACCGAATCGTAGCCCCACCCCTCGGCGTCGGTCGCCAGTTCGATCGGATCGGTGTCGCCGAGATGCGGGAGGAGTGCCCCGAGGCGCATAGCTCAGCTGGACTCGGTCGGAACATAAATTCGATCCCCCGATCGAGGGTCGAGCGCCGAGTGCTGGTTACTGGCCGATCCGAACGGTCGCGCCCAGCTGCTACCGGAGCAGGGTCGCTACCAGCGGGGGTATCGGAGCCCTCAAATGCCGGTACCATCTCACAAAGAACAACGACGAACCGTGAGTAAAGTACGTGCAGATCGATTCGGTGATCGGGCTCCGAGGACTGGAAGCAGGGACCGGACGTGAGCGAGGACGGGTCGGGCTTCGAGTTCGGCGACTCGAGCGAAAGCGAGAGCGCTAGTGGTACCGACGTTTGCAGCGACGGCGGCGGGAGCGATGGCGATGGTGATCCCGAGGACGACAGCAGGCGGGCGCGCTTCGATTACCAGGCGATCATCGATCGGATCGATCGGTGGATCACCGAGCGCCCGCGGACGGTGATCGTCGCTTTCCTGCTCGTGACGGTGCTCTTCGGCGTGGGACTCGGAAACATCTCGACGGCCGCGGGGACGAGCCAGTTCACTGAGGACAGCCCGGCCCAAGACGCTCTCGAGGAGGTAAACCAGGAGTTCTCCCCGCCCTTCGAGACGACCAACGGTACCACCCAGCTCATCCAGCGCGGTCCCAACGTCCTCGCGAAAGACGAGCTGCTCGCGATGTTAGAGGCCCAACAGCGCCTGCAAGAGGCCGAGGGCCTCCGGGTGGTCTCGACATCTAGCGCCGCGGCGACCGTCGCCCGAACCATAGAGCCGAACGCGAGGACCACCGAAGCACAGATCGACGCGATCGAGAAAGCGACCCCCGCGGAGATCGACGCGGCCGTGAAGCAAGCAGCCGGGAGCGAAGGCTTTAGCGGGATCGTCAGTGACGATTTCAATCGCGAGGCCGCCTCGGCGTCGGCGACCATCGCGGTCGTCGAACACGACGTCTTAGGAGGAATCTCGACCGCGGCGGGCCAGGGTGGGACGAGTCCGCTCACCCCGATCCAGACCCGAGCCCAGTCGATCGTGAGCAGCGTCGATTCGGACATCACGGTCTTCGGCTCGGGGATCGTCGCCGCGGAGAACTCCAATGTCGTCGGCGATTCGTTGCTGATCGTCACGCCCGCCGCAGTACTGCTGATCCTCGCCTTCCTGATCTTTTCCTATCGCGATCCACTTGACTTGCTACTGGGAGTTATCGCGCTCGGGATGGCGATAATCTGGACGTTCGGCTTTCTGGGTATCGCCGGAATCGCCTTCTCACAGCTCCTGATCGCGGTGCCGCCATTACTACTGGCAGTGGGAATCGACTTCGGCATCCACGCGATCAATCGCTATCGCGAGGAGCGGATCGAGGGGCTGGCGATACAGCCCGCCATGCGGGTCGCGACCGACCAGTTGCTCGTCGCCTTCTTCATCGTGACGGGCACCACAGTCTTAGGCTTCGCTGCGAACGGCGTGAGCGAGCTCCCGCCGATCCGGGATTTCGGCTTCGTCGCTGCGGTCGGGATCGTTTTCACCTTCCTGATCTTCGGGATCTTCCTGCCGGCGGCGAAGGTCTACCTCGACGAGCGCAGCGATCGGATCGGGATCCCCCGTTTCGGCGAGCAGCCCCTCGGTTCGGAGGGCTCGGTGCTCTCGCGAGTGCTTCCCGTCGGCGTCGTGATCGCCCGGAAAGCGCCCTACCTGTTCCTCGTCACGATCGTGCTGCTCACTGTCGGCTCCTCGTATTACGCCACGGGCGTCGGGACTTCCTTCTCCCAGGAGGACTTTCTACCCCCCGAGGACGTGCCCGACTACCTCGAAGCGCTGCCCGAACCCTTCGCGCCGAGTGAGTACACGGTGACCGAGACCACGAACTTCTTAGAGGAGAACTTCGCGTCCGCCGAGGACGATACGATCACGATCTACGCGCGGGGCTCGCTCACGAAAGACACTGCGCTCGAATCGATCCAGCGCGCCAATCGCGACCCGCCCGATTCCTTCGTGAGCGAGGGTCGCCGCGCCGAGACCCAGAGCATCATCACCGTGATCGACGACTACGCGGCCACCTCGCCCGAATTCCGACGGTTAGTCGAGCGAAACGATATCGATGACGACGGCGTGCCCGACGATAACCTGAAGCAGATCTACGACGCGTTGCTCGACTCACCCTATCGCAGCCAGGCACTGGAGTACATCACCGAGGACTATTCGAGCACGCAAGTAGTGTATACAGTAAAAGCGAGCGCCGCACAGGATGTGATCACCGACGACGCCCGCGAGGTAGCCGATCGCTACCGCTTGGAGGCGACGGCGACGGGCAGTACGGTAGTGTTCCGGGAGATCTCCGATACGATACTGGCCTCGGCCATCCGGAGCCTCGTCGTCGCGCTAGGGGCGACGGCACTGTTCCTAGTACTCGTTTACTACGTCCTCGAGGGGCGAGCCTCACTTGGCCTGGTGAACCTCGTGCCGATCGTAGTGGCCGTCGCACTGCTCGCGGGGTCGATGCGCCTGTTTTCGATCCCGTTCAACGCGCTCACGGCGACGATCTTAGCGATCGCACTCGGACTCGGGATCGATTATTCAGTTCACGTCGTACATCGCTTTACCGACGAGTACGAACTGACCGGCGACGTCTTCGTCGCGCTCGATCGCACGGTGATCGGCACCGGCGGCGCGCTCACGGGCAGCATGCTCACGACCGCCTCGGGCATCGGAGTGTTGGTGCTCGCGATCTTTCCCGTACTGGGCCAGTTCGGCCTGTTGATCGCACTCACCGTCGTCTACTCCTACCTAACGGCACTGATCGTCACCCCTTCGGTGGTCGTGCTCTGGGAACGACTGGCTACGGGAGCGGACGCGACGACCGAAACCGAAACCGGCACCGACGCCGAAACGAGCACGTAGCGACGACGCTCGCCGACGTTCATCGATCGGGACACGACCGCCCAGAGAGACGGAGAGAACGAGTAGCCGGACGGGCCACCCTCAGTTCCCGAGGGCTGCGACGGCGGTTTCGATCCCCTCGATCGGTACGGGAGAGATCCAGTCGTCGGCGACCCAGGCGTGAGCGATCGCCCGCTCGCCGTTGAGGACGAAGATCGCCCGACGAGCGGTGTGAACTCCGGCCATCCCCCGTCGCTCGGCCAGTAGGTCGTAGCTCGCAGCGACCTCGCCGTCGACGTCGCTGCAGAAGCGAAACGGGCTCGAAATCCTCCGTAAGAAAGCGTTCTGTGCGTAGGGACCGTCCCGGCTGATCCCCACCACTGGAACCTCGAACCCCCCCCAGCCGGCCCGGTCGTAGCGCTTCCACCAGTTCTCCGCGATCGCACTGCCGGTAAAACCGAAAAAGACCAGCACACAGCCAGCCTCGTCGTCGAGAAGGCCCGCGAGAGAGGTCGGCCGGAAGGTCTCGCCGTCACAGAGCAGCGCCTCGAAATCGGGGGCGATCTCGCCGTCGGTCGGTGGCATGGCCTGTGATGGGCGGTCGGGTAACAAAAGTCCCGGTGGCGATCGCGTCAGCGGGCGGAACACGCTTTTAGTACTGGCGTGCCTCGTTAGGGTATGAGCATCACGCTCTACGAACTCGAAGGGTGTCCGTTCTGTGAACGCGTCCACGAGCGCATGGACGAACTCGGCGTCGAGTACGACAGCGTCTGGGTCGAAGGGCTGCACTCCGAACGCGACGAGGTAAAGGAGGTCTCGGGCCAGCGCGGCGTCCCGGTCCTGATCGACGACGAACGAGGCATTACAATGGCCGAGTCCGAGCGCATCTTGGAACACCTGAACGCGACCTACGCCGGCGGCGAGGCGGAGGCGGTCGAGGCCGGAGCGGACTGAGCCGACGATCGATCGGCTGACCGATCCCCGAAAGCAACTACGCCGATGAGCAAATCGGTGCCGACTGTTTTCCCGCTATCCTCAATCGCCAAAGGGCCTTATCACTCCTCCACGTCGTGTGGGTCGAGGCCGGGGTCCTCGACCGGCGGCGCGCCGATCGCGAGTACTACTCCTACGTCGTCGCCGGTGTAGCGATGCCCGTGGCCGATCTTGGGTCCAGCCGCGAAGACGGTCCCCGGACCGGCTTCGACTATCTCTTCTTCACCTGAACGACCGAGCTTGAGCGAGAACTCCCCTTCGAGGACGTAATACAACTCCTCCTGCTCGGAGTGAGCGTGGTAGCCGATCTCCTCGCCCGGCTCGAAGTACCAGACGCTGACGTTCGTCTCTTCGAGATCCAAGGCGTCGCCGATCGCGCGGATGTCGTGATCCGGTGGGATCGCATCGATCGCAGAGAGATCCGTGACCGGGACGTCCTCGACGTGTGTGACACTGTAGTCCATGGCAGGCGAACCCAGGCCGACCCGGCGCAAAAGCCTACCGCCGGGATCGGGTCGTCGGACTCGGTCGTCCGGCGATCAGTTCTCCTCAAGCACCGCCTCGGTCACCCGCGGGAGCGCGTCGATGAGGTCGGCTCGAAGATCGTAGGGCGCCCGATCGGATACTGAGGTCGGGTCGAGGTTAACGATCGAAAGCGTCGCCCCGCTGTCGGCGGCCCGTCGCGGGAGGGAGGCAGCCGGTTCGACGGTGAGCGAGGAGCCAGCGACGAGGAAGACGTCAACGTTGTCGGCGAGTGCCTGCGAGCGGGAACGGGCACCTTCAGGGAGGTCCTCGCCGAAGAGCACGACGTCGGGCTTGTAGAGCCCGCCACACGAACAGCGCGGCGGGGTATGGCCTTCCCGAACCCGCTCGCGGGCAACATCGGCGTCGGTACGCTCCCCACACGCTCGACAGACCACGCGGCTGCCGTTGCCGTGTAGCTCGATTACGTTCTCGGAGCCGGCGTCCCCGTGGAGACCATCCGTGTTCTGTGTCACGAGTGCGTCGAGTTCGCCCACCGATTCGAGCCGGGCGAGCGCCTCGTGGGCGGCGTTGGGCTCGATCTCGCGATCGCCGTACATAGTCTCGAACAGGGCGAGGCGATCGGTCCAGAAGCCGGCCGGATCGCGCTCGAAGCGAGCGAGGTGAAAATCCCGCGGGTCGTGGCACTTCCAGACACCACCTGAGCCCCGGAAGTCGGGGACGCCCGAGGCCGTCGAAACCCCCGCGCCGGTCAGCGCGACCGTCGAGTCGGCCCCGCGGATCGCCCGGGCGAGCGATCGGATCGTCTCTTCGTTCACGCTCTCGGCGTCGTCGGTGTCGGTCGCGTTCACGTATCCGGACGGGCTGCGAGAAGCAAAGCTCCTCGGCCACCCTCGATCGACAGAGGGATGATCACGAACACCACGATTTATCACCCGGCCGGAAGGGGCACTCGTATGGAAAAGATCACGATCGGAGACCTCGATCACGTCGAGCACCCGATGGGCGTCAACAGCGTCCGGCGGTCGGTCTCGGAAGGGCTGGGAACGACGGATTTCGGGTTAGTGTACTACGAGTTAGAGCCCGGCGAGGCGTTCTCGGGCGGACTGCGCCACCGTCACGGCGACCAGGAGGAGGTGTTCTACGTTTTGAGCGGGACGGCGACCTTCCAGATCGGGCGGGACCCGAAGCGAATCACGGTCGGCGAGAGCGAGGCGATCCGTATCGCGCCGGGGGAGTTCCAGAAGGGCACGAACGAAAGCGAAGAGCGGGTCGTCGCGCTCGGGTTCGGCGCGCCCGGTCGGCGACACGACTGGGCGGAGTTGGAGGTACTCATCGAGTGTCCGGAGTGTAACGGCGAGACCATCCATAACTGCCTGCCGGTCGGTTCGGGCGAGTGGCAGGCCGAACGCATCGACCTCGAAGCGACCTGCGGGGAGTATGGAACGTCGATCTCGACGGCGCAGGGGGACTGATCGATCGGCCGGTCAGCCGGGACGGTCGCGGCGCGATCGGCGTTCGGCTGCGGATACCGAACTACTCGTCGTAGCGGGTGATGGCCTCTAGCTCCGCTTCGTCCAGGTCCTCGAAGGCGTCCCGGGCGATCACGCGCTTGTGGACTTCGTCCGCGCCGTCGACGATCCGGAAGGCCCTGACCGCCTCGTAGAAGTCGGCGATCGGCAGATCCCGGCCGATGCCGTTCGCCCCACAGAACTGCAAGGCGGTGTCGATCGCCCCTTGGGTGACGTTCGCGGCGAAGACCTTCGACATCCCGACCTCGATTCGGGCTTCCTCGCCCGCCGCGATCTTATCGGCGGCGTCCCTGACCATCGTCCGCACGGCGTGCAGCCGGGTTTCGGCCTCGGCGATCTCGTAGCGAAGGGCCTGTTTCTCCGAGAGCGGGGAGTCGAAGCCCTCGCGTTCGTCCAGGTAGGCCTTTGTGATCTCGAGCGCGCGGGTGGCCATCCCGGTGAAGCGCATACAGTGAGTCAGGCGCGCGGGTCCGAGGCGCTGTTGAGCGTGCTGGAAGCCCTGGTCGCGCTCGCCCAGGAGGTTCTCTTCGGGGACCCGTACGTTATCATATTTGATCTCGGCGTGACCTTCACCTACCATCGAGGGCCCGACGTGAGGGATGTCCCGGACGATCTCGACGCCGTCCATATCCGGCGATACGAGGAAAAACGAACAGCCCGAATAGGGGTGGGCCTCCTGGTTCGTGCGAGCCATCACCAACAGGACGTCGGCGGCCGAGCCCTGGGTGGTCCACCATTTGTGCCCGTTGATAACCCACTCGTCGCCGTCTTTCTCCGCAGTCGTCTGGAGCATCTTCGGGTCCGAGCCACCTCCTTGAAGCGGTTCGGTCATCGAAAAGCCAGAAGAGATCTCCCCGGCGACCAGCGGGTTGAGGTACTCCTGTTTTTGGGCGTCGGTGCCGACGAGTTCGAAGGTGTGCATGTTTCCTTCGTCGGGGGCATCAACGCGCATCGCGGGCGCGCCGAGCAGCGACCGGCCGGCCTGTTCGAACAGCGGCAGAACGTCCCGGAAGTCCTGTCCCATGCCGCCGTGTTCCTCGGAGATTTGGGGTGCATAGAGGTCGCGCTCGCGAGCCTCGCCGCGCAGGTCGGCGATGTCCTCGTCCATGAACGCACGTGCGCGCTCGGCCAATTCGCGGGCCGTCTCGGAGTCGTTGTACTCCATGTCTCGGCATTGCACACACGAGGTCCTAAAGCCACGGGACGAGCGGGAGTTGGCGCGACGGTGAGGCGAACTCGTGACCACCACCGAAAGCGAACGACCCGAAGGATGTTATGGGCCGGCGGCGAACCCGGCGCACATGAGTAGGGACACCGACACCGGAACCCGAGACGGCCACGATGAGACCCGGGAGGACGGCGAGTACTTCGCACGCCTCGTCGACGAGGAAATCTTAGCGGAGTATCTCGAAGCCGAACTCGGCTCCGTGAACGAGTACGACGTCCGCCACCACCAAGAGGGTCACTCGAACGAGACCCTCTTCGTCACGTGGGGCGATCGGGAACTCGTCGTCCGCCGGCCACCGCCGGGCGAGATCGCAGAGACCGCCCACGACGTCCTCCGAGAGTACCGGGTGATCGACGCCCTCCAGGGAACCGACGCCCGCGTCCCGGCAACGGTACTGGGCTCGGAGGACCAGAGCGTCATGAACTCCGATTTCTACGTGATGGAGCGGGTCGAGGGCACCGTCCTCCGGGAATCGGAAGCCGACCGGTTCGCTAACTCCGAAAGCCGCCAGGCGATCGGCGAGGAACTCATCGACGCGCTCTGTGAGATCCACGCTGTCGACTATGAGGCGGTGGGGCTGGGTGAGTTCGGTTACCCGGAGGGCTACACCGAACGTCAGGTCGAGCGCTGGGGCAAGCAGTACGACTGGGCGATGGAACTCACCACTGAGGAACGCGACTTGCCCAGGTTAGAGGACGTCAGCGAGTGGCTCGACGCGAACTGCCCGAGCGAGTATCCCCACACACTCGTTCACGGCGATTACAAGCTCGATAACGTGATGTACGCCTCCAGCACCCCTCCGAAGCTGGTGAGCGTCTTCGACTGGGAGCTCTCGACGCTCGGTGATCCCCGTGCGGACCTGGGATGGATGCTTTCGTATTGGCGCGACGCGGGCGACCCCGAGCCCTCGATCCCCGAACTCACCGCGACGTTCATGGAGCGGGAGGGCTATCCCAGCCGACAGGAGTTGGTCGATCGCTACGAACAGCGAGCGGGCATCGAGTTCACCGACGAGACGTTCTACCGCGCGCTCGCGGTCTACAAGCTAGGCGCACTGGGTGAGATGTTCTTCCGGCGCTACCTGGAGGGGAATTCGGACGACCCGATGTACCCGAAGATGGAAGAACGAGTCCCGGCGCTCGTCGAACGCGCCGAGCGGATCATCGAAGGCGAGGAACCGCTCTAATCGAGACCTGTCGCCGGAATTAAGATCGCCCCGACCTTCGAGGCAGGTATGAGCAAAGCGAACTGGATCAGAAACCTCGGGCTCCTCCTCGGAGTACTCACTGTCGTCCACTACCTCGCGACCGGGAAACTTCCCTTCGGGACGCCTGAACTACTGCGCTCGGACGAGGGCTCCGAAGAGATCGTCGACGAGTAGCGTTCGAGCGAACGGAAAAGCCGGACTCGGCGATCGCAGCAGGTCCAGCGAGCAGGGGCTACGCGCCGGCTACCGAATCACCCTTCTCTGACTCGGTTGGTGCCGTGAGAAACGTTATTACTCCTCGTTTCAGGTCTCCTCCCTATTTTCGTCGTTCGCGCTCGCATCCCCATCGCGGTTGGCTGTCTCGTCCCCATCCTCGCCCTTGCCGTCCCTCGGTGTCGCCGTATACTCGTCGTTCTCCGCACCTGGAGAGCTCTCGGCGGTCGTCAGATCACTGGCCAGTGGATGGGGCGGCGTCACGTCGCGGTCGGACCGATCGGCGCGGTCGGTATGGCCGGCCCCCTCACCGCGGCGGGCGGTGAGCGCCCGTTGGAGGCGGTCGGCGACGGTTTCGCGCAGTCCGGCAGCACTCGCGGCGTCGATATCGACCGCGCGGGCGACCCGCGAGCCGCCCGCCCCGGCGGTATCGACGGTGACGGTCGCGAGCGACCGGCGGCGCTGGAATATCGTTCGGGTCTCGGCGACGGTCTGGACCCGGTAGTCGGGAACGACCGTCGTCGTCCGGGTGAAAAAGCCGTTGCGCGTGAGGACGTAGCCCTCCGTCAGTGCATACCCCCGGTTGACCCACTTCAGGTGGGCGGCGACTGGCACGACGCCGAAGAGAGCGAGCACGCTATACCAGGGGAAGGTGACGTCGAGAACCTGCATGATTCCCCACGCGAGACTGGTGAGCAGGGCAACGACCAGGCCGTAGCGGATCGCGTAGCGACGCCGGGCGCGCTCGGGTGGGCGATCGAACTCGGGCATCGAGACGGGTTCGATCGACCGGGCGAGGGCGAGACAGCGCTCGCGGGTCGCAAGCGGCACTGCGGCCTGGGAGCCGCCGCTCGGCCCCTGGCCAGGGGTGTAGCCCGCCGTCTCGACCGCCAGCGTCGCGTAGCCAAAGAGCCGTGCCAGGACGGTCTCCTCGATCGCGAGCGCCTGGATTTTATCCACCGGGATCGTCCCCTCGCTCCGCCGTAATAACCCGCGTTCGTACCGGAGATCCCCGTTGGCACCCAGCAGGCGAAAGCGGTAGTAATTAGAGCCCGTCGACGCGCCGCTCACGAGCCCCGTGAGGAGAACGAAGACGGCCGCGCTTACCGGCGCGAGGACGAGCGCGCCCATCGGACCGACCGGCACGCCATCGGGTCCTGCCATGCTCGCGAACGAAGGGACGAGAACTGGGAGGGCGACCGTCGCGAGCGACAGTAGCCGAAGGTCGATCGCGGTTAGTCCCAACAGCGCGAGTTCGCCGGACTCGATCGCGAACAGCTCGGTCGGAGCCCGGTCGGCCTCGGGCTCTTCACCCGCCGTCTCAGTTCCGCTCTCTTGTTCCGAGTTGCGTCGGCGGAGGTCCTCGCGGAGCGTGCGAGCGCCTTCGACGCTCAGGTAGCGCAGGCGGGCTTCGGTGCTGCCCCCACCGGCGGTCTCGACGCTCACGTCGACGATGCCGAGCGCTCGCTGGAAGATATTTCGGCTGGTATCGACGTTCTGGATGCGATGGAGGGGGATCTCGCGCTCGCGCCGGGAGAGCACGCCCGAGTGGATGTCGAGGGTATCGGCACTCACTTCGTAGGAAAAGCGCCGGTAGACCGCGGCCTGCCAGCCAAGTAACAAGAGCACGCCGCCGATCGCGATGGCGAGAACCGCGAGTGGTCCGAGCGGGCCGATCCCCGGCGTCCCCGAGACCGCGAGAAAGAGGAGCGGCCAGCCGAACCGGAAGAGTCGCTCCGCGGCGCGGTAGGGGATCGAGCGCGGGTCGAGGTTCATCGGTCGGCTCCCGGCTGTGAGATGGTCGATCGGGACCCGAGAGTGCGTCGGTAGGGATTCATACTAAGTACCGAACTCAACACCGCCGGAGGCGACCCGCCGAGACGGGAAGGGTTCTACTGTAGTGAAGCAAGGGCTCGCCCTCGGGTCGATCGAAGCCGTTGGCCTCGAAGCAGGTGTTCGTCTCGATGGTCGCTGCCGCGGGCTGTAGCTGCCAGGGGTCGTGCTCGATCTCGCCGACTGCGAGCCCGTCCCCGGCAGCGGTGTAAAAACGGTAGCGCTCGGCGAGGAAGGCCTCGATCGAGCCCGCCTCCGCACGGAAGGGCTCGCCGGTCGGCCGGTAGGTCGCCGCGAAGCGGTTCAGGGGCACACCGGAATGGGTGCGCCGGCTGTGAAAGCGGACCTCCTCGCCCCGCCGGGAGATGTCCATTCGAGCAGTGTAGTAGGGGAGATCGAACAGCCGACGAGCGAGGGTAACGCTGAGACGGTCGCTCGCGTCGAGATTGAAGAAGTAGATCCCCGGGCCGGGGTTGGGGTCTGACTCGGAACCGGCGTCGACGTTCCCCTCGAGGTCGGTATCGGGATCGGCGTCCACTTCGGTGGCGTCGGCGGGGGTGACGTAGGTCCGGAGGTTACACTCGCCGAAGGTGAGCCCGAGCGGCGAGTAACGGGGTTTGATCGGGTCCATTCGGAAGGCGACGACCCCGAGCCAGGCCTGGCCGTCGTGGGTATCGACGGTGAGCCCCGGCGGGAGTTTCTCCTCGACGACCGATGGCGCGACCGGCCAGTGGGCAAAGAGTACGTCGCGCCACGTCATCGAGAGCAGTGAGGGGTCGCGCATATATCGGGTAGAAGCGGCGGCGGCTTCGGGCTGACGGTTTCGATTGTCCGGCGACCGACCTCGATGGGCTTCGGAACTAAGGGTTGATCGGCGAGCGAGCACCGAGACGAGTCGAACAGGAGACCAACGAGTGAGCAGGACAGCGGAGCGCCGGCTACAGTGTCGGTAGGCGATGGAATTATATCGCAGTACGGAGTACGCCGTGGTAGTGAGCGTCAACGTCGAACGGCGCGTCGTCGGTTCGGGCGACGACGAGCTGGTCGCGGAAGCCTGGGATCTCAAAGAGCGGATCCGCCGCAACGACGACGTGCTCAAACAGCGCAAGGGCTTTTTTACGAACGCCTACCGGCGCTCGACGGTCAACCTGCTCGTTCGCCCCGCCGACGAGGAGATCATCGGGTTCGCCGCGGTTCGCCGGGACGGCTACCTCCTCTTTCTCGCGGTCGCCGAAGAGTTCAGAGGCGAGGGCTTCGGCGCGGATCTGGTCGGGGCCGCTGCCGAAGAACACGAGACGGTGACCTGTCACGCCCGCTCGACCAACGAGGACGCCATCCGGTTCTACGAGCATCTGGGCTTCGAGACCGAACGCCGCGTCGAGAACTACTACGAGGACGGCGGCGCGGCCTACTACCTCACGCTGGGCGACGGGCGCGAGAGCCTGCGAGAGCGCCTTACCTCGCACCTTTTTTAGCCTCGGGGTCGCGAAGCGACCCGCTCGGCCAAAAAATCTGCATCAAAAAAGAGCCACTCCCTCACTCGCTTACGGCTCGCTCGGTCGTGGGGAACCGCTCGCTCCCTGCGGTTCGTTCACGCGAGCGAACGGAGTGAGCGAGTGTGAGCAGGGAGTGAGAGATGAGCGAGCAGCGCGAGCGAATGGGAACGACCGTGCTCGCGGATGCTACCCCATAGTGACCAGAAACAGGAGAGTAACATCGCCGGAAACGGACCAAGTGAAGGGGCCTACTCTTCGGTGGTCGTTTTCTCCATCTCCTCTTTCTCGCCGCGGTAGATCGACGCGCCGTCCTGGGCGATTTTCTCGGCGAGAACAGCACACTTCACCCGCACGGGGCTGATGTCCACGCCTAAGAGGTCGATCACGTCGTCTCGATCCATTGCATCGAGGTCTTCGAGCGTTTTGCCCCGGAGTTCGCCCGAAAACATGCTCGCGGCGGCTTGGCTGATCGCACAGCCGTCGCCCTTGAACGAAACCCCTTCGATAGTCTCGTCGTCGTCGGCGAGCTTGATGTCGACCCTGAGTGCGTCGCCACACATCGGGTTCTCGCCGACGTGGGTGAAGCTGGGGTCGTCGAGCTCGCCGTAATTACGAGGGTTCTTGTAGTGATCGAGGATCTGCTGGCGATACATGTCTGATCCCATGCTCATAGTACACTATAATAGTCGAGCACGCCGCAAAAGGATTCCGGGGCCGTTCACCGATGGCAGCCGACGAGCCCTCAGGCGAGGGTTATCCGACGAGCGATCGCGGGCGAAACGACGAGGAGCGCGCCCGCAGCGCGTACTCGCCGGCACCGAGCACGAGGACGACGACAAATAGCAAGGGACTCGCTGCCGCGAACAGCGAGAACGCGAACCCCAGTGGATTGGCGAGCAACGCCCCGACCGCCGGGATCGAGAGAAGCGGCGTAAGCAGACCATAGCCCAACAGGAGCGACATCGACAGCCAGATGAGCAACGCGGGCGGCCCGAACGTCGAGAGGACGGCCTCGAGAGCCCGCAGCGAAAACACCGATCCGGTCGCGAAGAGTACGGCAAGCGGCCCGGCACCGCGAAGCGAGAAGGCAGCGAGAACGAGGCAAGCAGCGATCGCCCCGCCGAGAAGCGCCCGCTCGGTGCTCGCCGATCGTCGGACCGATGGATGCCGATTCCGGCGCGGCCCGTATTCGATCCCGCCGATTGCGATCACGAGTGCAGCTAGTGTCGGCCACATACCTAACAGCGAGGCGGCCGCCGGGCGGAGCGACGCCGCCTCGGCGTAGAGCATCGCTCCCGAACCGGCAAGCAGGACGAGCGGCGGCGACCGAAGCCCGACCCCCGCCAGCACCGCGACGAGACCGCCGATCAGCGCCGTGCCGAGCAGCGCGGGGACGAGTACCGGGACGGGGCTTCCAAGCAGCGATCGACCGGAAGTGATCGAAAACCCGAGCAGCCAGCCCGCGATCAGTATCACAAAAGCGTAGCCGACGCCAGTAAGAACCGTATCGACGCGCGGATCGATTCTGGAGACAGGAATCGAGGGAAACACGGCTTCGGTGGCACGGAGTCGAGAGGACCTGGAATTGAGGACCGATCACGATCGAAGCGGAGCCCGCGATGGCCGACCCTCTTCAGGCAAACAGTTGGCGCGCGGAATCGATCGCTTCGACGAGGGTATCGACTTCTTCTTTCGTGTTGTAGAGATAGAAGGAAGCCCGCGCGGAGGCCGCGGTCCCGAGCTTTTCGTGTAAGGGCTGGGTGCAGTGATCGCCCGCGCGGATCGCGACGGCGTCGTCGTTCATGATGCTCGCGAGATCGTGGGCGTGTACCCCTTCCAAGTTGAACGAGACGACCCCCGAGCGGTCCTCGCCTCGCGGCGGGCCGTAGATCTCGATGTCGTCGAATTCCTCTAACTCCGTCATCGCGTAGTCGGCGAGGTCGGTCTCGTGGCGCTGGATGGCCTCCATACCGATCTCGTCGATGTAGTCGGTCGCTTCCGCCAGCGCGATGCCCTCGGCGATCGGGGGCGTGCCGGCCTCGAACTTCCAGGGCAGCTCGTTCCAGGTCGCGTCCTCGAAGTCGACCTTCCGGATCATTTCACCGCCGAAGAGGAACGGGTCGATAGCCTCGAAGAGTTCCTCGCGCCCGTAGAGCACGCCGATGCCGGTCGGCCCACACATCTTGTGGCCGGAGAAGGCATAGAAGTCCGCGCCCAGTTCCCCGACGTCGACCGGTCGGTTCGGTACGGCTTGAGCGCCGTCGGCGAAGACGTAGCTGTCGTATGCGTGGGCGAGATCCGCGAGTTCGGCGATCGGGTTGATCGTCCCGAGAACGTTCGAGATATGTACTACCGAGACCATCTCGGTGTCCTCACCGATCAGCTCGCGGGCGTGATCCATATCGAGGCGGCCCTCGTCGTCGATGGCGATGTATCTCACGTCCGCGCCGGTCTTCTTCGCGATCTGCTGCCAGGTCACCAGCGAGGCGTGGTGTTCCATCTCGGTCAGCACCACTTCGTCGCCCGGGCCGAGTTCCTCTAGGCCCCAGGAGTACGCGATCAGGTTCATCGCTTCGGTGGTGTTTTTCGTGAAGACGATCTCCTCGGCTCCGTTCGCGCCGATAAAGTCGGCGAGGCGCTCGTGGGCGGCCTCGTAGGCGATCGAGGCCTCCTGGGAGAGGTGATGAACGCCGCGGTGGACATTGGAGTTGTACTCGCGGTAGTACGTACTGATGGCGTCGATCACCCGCTCGGGGGTCTGGCTCGTTGCACCGTTATCGAGGTAGACCAGCGGCGTGTCGTCCTCTGGGCTCGCGCCGGGCGTTTCGATGTCGCCGCCGACCTCCCGGTCCAAGATCGGGAAGTCCTCGCGGAGCCGCTCGACGTCGAGCGCCTCGGTACGTTGAGTACTCATCACCGAAAAGAGGGCCTCCAGCGTGAACACTCCTTCGGTCAGGCCCCCTCGGCGTAACCGCGATCGATTACGACCGGGACGAACGGAGCAGGGTTCTCGTCCGGTGGTCATCGCTAGAGGGCTTCGATGCCCGTACTCGAGAGGTAGTTCCCCAGCGCGCGGTCGAGCCGCCGGGTATAGGCCTGCCGGGAGATATCGAGGAGGGCCGGCCAGTTCCGACAGTGAGGTTCCGCTGGGCACGTCGAAGTAGCCCTCCTCGAACGCGAGGACGAGCGATTCGCGCCAGCATAGGTCGTTTCGCGTTCGTCCACCGGTTATACCTTTGTGACTCGTCGAGTAAAGGATGGGTGGAGACGAACACGGGGACGAACGCGACGGACGACGTTCGCCGGTGATCAGTGGTCGACAGGGGAGCAGTGGCGATCGTAACCCTTCGAGTGAAAACAGTACCCAGCCGTGATGATAGCGGATGGAATCGATCTTCCTCCCCGCCGAAGCGGACGAGCTATCCTCGCCTCGTCACTGCCGACGCGATGAGAACACAGGTGTATATGCCACTATCCGGAGCGGCGTGGCGATTCGGTGAACGAGGTGGGTGGAGCAGGCGACGATCACCCGCCGTCTTCGAAACGGTGGGCGTGGTTGATGCGCCAGGTGAACACCGCCTTCAGGACGACGACGAGGCTGTTGTGCTCGCCGCTGCCCCAGACCGCGGTCTCTTCCGAGGAGCCGTCGTCCGCGAGCACGCTCACCAGTATCGTCTCGCGATCGACCATGACCAGCCGGCCGGCCGTCGTATCGGACCACTCCCAGAGGGTCTCGAAGGTCTCGGCGTCGGGAATTTCGGCTTCGATTTCCTGACGCGTCGCCGCGGAGATACCCGCTAACTGGATCGCAACGTCCCGGTCGGCGGCGGCGGCGAGTTCACCAATGATCTCGTCGGTCAGTAGCCTCTCGACGGACATGTAGACGACCTCGGTGTCTGCCTCCCCGATGAACTCCAGTACCCGGTCAGTAACCGCCTCCCGACCGCTCACGGTCCAGACACCGGTCTGTTCGTGGGTCGCGTCGGTCGGTTCGAGCGCCGCCAAGGTATCGGTGAGTTCGTCGATGGTCTCGTCGTATTCGAGCTGGAACTGCCGGGTCGCGGTCTCCCGGGAGACGGGCCGAAAGACCTTCGGCGATCCGTAGGAGACCTCGACGAAGCCCCGTTCCTGGAGGACCTCGACGGCGTCGTAGACTCGAGTACGAGGGACGCTCGTGGTTTCGGCGATCTCGCGGGCGGTGCCCGAGCCTAATCGCAACAGGGCGACGTAGATCCGGGCGGCGTACTCGGTCATCCCGAGCTTCTGGAGCCGTGCAATCGCGTCGGCGTGGATCTCGTCGGTTAGGTCCTCACTCATGCTCGCCTCCCGCCGGGCGCTCCCGGCGACATCGGTCGCCAGTGTGTCTCGTGCGGAGCGGGCCGATCGTGACGGGACGTGTCCGAACGTCGATGGACAAGTCTCATGGCCTTCGGAGTCGCTCGCTGGCGGCCTCGAACCGGCGAACGACCGGGCGGACGATGATCGATAGTTCCACGATGCACTCGGATCAGCGGTACGTACGCCACGCCTTTGAGCGTTTTGTGACGATTCGGGTCAACTATCGCGGACCGTCCGTGAGGAAAGTAAACAACCACCAGGGACCGGAATCGATTACCGGCTAGCGGATCGCTCGAACCCGAAAACGAGCACGATCGTATCCGTGAGTCGGCGAGTCACTAACTGTTTTACGTGTCGTCCCTGTAGTAGTGACAAACCTGGGGTATTATACGACCCCAAAGCATATGTAGCTCCGACGACCGGCAGCGACGTCGGTAGGGGAGCTACGATGAGTAATGAACCGGACCAGTCCGAGCCGATCGAGATCCTGCGCGAGCTCGGCCTCAAGGAGTACGAAGCGCGGTCGTTCGTGGCACTGACGCGGATCCCACAGGGCAGCGCGAAGGAGGTCAGCGAGATCGCAGATGTCCCGCGCACCCGCGTGTACGATGCCGTCGACCAGCTCCAGTCCTACGGGTTGGTCGACGTCCAGCACTCGACGCCCCAGCGATTCCGCGCGATCCCGATCGATGAGGCCATCGCTTTGCTCCGGCGGGAGTTCGACGAGCGCTTCGATTCGCTCCGGGAGTCCCTCGAAGCGATCGAGCCGGTCGGCGAGGAGAGCCTCGAGAGCGGGGCGAACGTCTGGACGACGAGCGGGGAGGAGGCGATTACGAGTCGCGCCATCGGGTTCATCGACAGCGCCGAGGAGGAGATCGTGTTCGTCCTCGACGGTGACGACGAGACGGAGCTAACGCCGAAACGACTGCTCGATCGGTTACGCGTGGCCACCGAACGTGGAGTGACGGTCTACGTCGGCGCACTCTCGGAAGGGACCTACAAGGAAGTGCAAGCGACCGTCCCCGAGGTCGAAGTCTTCGAATCCGAACTGGAGTGGCTCCAGCCCCAGACGGAAAAGGAAGACGAGCGGATCGGGCGGCTCCTGCTCGTCGATCGCGGGAGGGTACTGCTCAGTTCGCTTAGTTCCGGGAATTCTGTGAGCGAGACGGCGATCTGGAGCGACAGCGTCGGGAACGGCCTCACGATCATCGGCCGTCGCCTGCTTGCTGCCGGCCTGGATCGGGAGGGCGAGAACTTAGATAGCGCGGAGAACCGCGCGGGAAGCCACGATGGAACGGGCGGAACGGACGGTGAGAGTGGAGATGAACGAGAACAATGAGATCAGTGAACCGACCGCATCGGTAGCACCGGAGTCGAGAACCGAGGGGAAAGCGGAGGGGGGAAGGATGAAACTGTGACCGTCCTCGCCACGATCGAGGTCCCGAGCGCGGCCTTCGACCTCGGGCAAATCTTCGCGGGTACCGATGCCCGGATCGAACTGGCGGAGTTCGTCCCGGTCGAGGGCCGCCCAGTTCCCCTCTGCTGGGTGGACACCGACGCCACCGACGATCGCGATCGGTTCGAGCGCGGCGTCGAGAACGACGGCCGGATCGCCGCGTTCGACCGGATCGACGAGGCGGCCGACCGAACCCTCTATCGGCTCGAATGGACCGAAGCGATCGACGGCTTCCTGGACGCGCTGGCCGAGGGCGACCTGATCGTCGAGCATGGGTTCGCCCGGACCGGCACCGACACCTGGACGATCCGTCTCCGGGCGCTCGACCACGAGGCCCTGACTCGCTTCCAACACCGATGTAACGAACACGGCGTCGAGTTCGACGTTCGCCGGCTCACCCACGACCCGGCCGAGAACGAGGATCCCTACGGCCTGACGGATAAGCAACGCGAGGCACTGACCCTCGCGTTCGACGCGGGGTACTTCGCGGTGCCGAGAGAGATCTCGCTGTCGGAACTCGCCGATCGCCTCGATATCTCCCGGCAGGCCTACACCCGCCGGCTCAATCGCGCGCTGGGGAACTACCTCTCCGAGACCGGTATCGACGATCTCGAACGACCCAGGCGAAACGAGGGGAACGAGGGGGAGGAGAGAAACGATGGGGACGAGGGAAGTGGGAGAGATGAAAACGGCGGAGGAGACGGTCGATCGAAGCGGTAGGCGGACCGGAACGTCTCCGGAGCGGACGCATCGAGCGTACTTTCCCGTAGCGGTAGCCGGGAGCGAATCGATACCCGCTCGTCCCGACCGGTAGACAAGCGGGCGGGCCGATGTCGGGTCTCCTCGGCAGGCACTGTCACGCGAATCCTCACGAGTGCCGATGGGGGTGTCCTGATTGGTACCGGGGCGGACGCGGTTCACGAGTGCGAAAGTAGGGGATCGGGACAGCCTCACCGGTGTCCCGGCCGTCGATGCGCGAGGGGAGGAAGAGAGTGCAAAGGGAGTTCAAATGCACCCCGAACGTCTATACATTGGACTTACATATCTCGGTGTGCAACGGGAACTACTTCCTGTTGCGGTGTATACGCTGGCGGTCGCTCGCGAGTGGATACGTGTGTCCTGATCCCACGCACCCGGCCTCGATCCCACCGATCGAGTGTCTACACGTCCACCACCCCACTCGCGGCCGACTGCTTGCGCCCGTTCGTCTCGCTTCTCGTCGTTCGTTCGCTTACCTCTCAGCTTGCTCGTTCGCTCCTTCAGCGCCCGCTATTGACGGAGTCCTCGCCTCCGGCCCCGTCGCCGTTTGCAGTCCTGCCGTCCTCGTGACCGTCCCTATCGGTACGGAACTCGTCGCTCAGACTGTAGACGCGCCGCCGACGAGGGGACTGGCGCGCCGAAGGTTCCGGACTGGCCTCCGTCGGTCGTGACCCTTTTTCTGGGTCTCCTTCTCCCCGTTCCTCCCGGTCGGGCAGTCGATCCGGACCGTCGCGATCGTCGTCGTGACGCTCTCCGGCGATGTCGTGGCCGGTCGAACAGGCGTGATCGACCGCGAGCCGCGAGAGTTCCCCGCGGGTGTACCCATCGGTGCTCGCGGTCCACTCGCACTCGAGGCAGTAGTTGAGGAACTGGTGATCCACACGATGGAGTTAGCCCGCCAGTGGTTTAGTCGTTTGTGAGAAGGCGAGTGAACTTCGGGTTCGCTCCGGCCGCCGCTCTGTTCTTGCCTGCCATCATTGAGCGTCCGTTCCACCCACGCGGTTCGACCCGCTTCATAGGGCGGGTCGGCCGCAGCACGCGCCGATCGGCGGCCAAGAGAAGGGCGAGGTGCGTTCGATCCCGTTCGCGGAGTGGTGTTTAGTTAAGCGCCGAAGGCCGCCACAGGCTCCATCGGGCGGGACTGGAAGGGGCCGGGTGCGTGGCGGCTTCGCCGTGGTTCGAAAGAGGCCGAAGGTCCCTGGAACGACCACGTTTTCGGAGGTCAGCGAAGCCGACCCCCCGCTCGGCGAGCGAGATCACGAAAGGCGCGAAGCGTCTTTCGAACGACAGCGAGTCACAGCTGTCGAGCGCCTGGGGGCCTCCGGAACGGTCTCCTGTCGGAGCTTTCCGGTAGAACTGCTAAAGGAAACACTACCGCTCGCGGACGGCCGTGACGGAAGAGGTTTGCTTTCCGACCCCGTTTTCTTCTCACATGATCGTCGCGGACCTCCACGTTCACACGACCGCCTCGGACGGCACGATGGAATTCCCGGAGGTTCGCGCGGCGGCCCGAGCGGCCGGCCTCGATAGCGTCGCGATCACCGATCACGACTGTCTTCATCCCGCGCTCGACGCGCCGATCACCCGCCTCGGTAGCGAGCGCGGTCTTAGAGGCGACCCCGAGAGCGATGGCGACGCCGAAAGCGAACCTGACTTCGGCGACGGCGAGCAGGTCGGCACCGATAGCGGAGGAAGCGGCGAGGAGGGGCTGACGGTGATCCGGGGGATCGAACTGCGGGTCGACGCCGGCTTCGAGTCGATCGACCTCTTAGGCTACGGTGTCCGGCGGACGCCCCAACTGGCCCGCGAACTCGATCGCCTGGGTCGAGACCGGGCCGAGCGCGGGCGGCACATCGTCGAGCGTGTCGAGAAGCGTCTTGGCGTCGATCTCGATATCGCTATCGACGGGAACGTCGGCCGGCCACACGTCGCCCGCGCGATCGCCGACAGCGAGGCGAACTACGACTACAGAGGGGCCTTCGAGCACCTCATCGGCGAGGGCTGTCCGTGTTACGTCGCCCGCGATCTCCCGGCGATCGAGACCGGCGTCGAACTCCTCACCGGGGCCTGTGGGGTGGTCTCGCTCGCCCACCCCTTTCGGTATCGCGAGCCCGAACGCGCCCTCGAACGCTGTGAGGAGCTGGGTATCGATGCCGTCGAGCGCTACTACCCCTACGGCCGGGCGGTCGACGAAGCACTCCTCGATCGCGCGATCGAGGAGTACGATCTGCTCGTAACTGGCGGTAGCGACGCACACGACCAGGAACTCGGGCGGGCCGGACCCTCGGCTACACAGTACGAACCCTTCGCGGAGCGATTGTCGCGATCCTAAAGGCCCCCAGCAGTGACGTAACTCGAGGAGACGCCTCTCGTTACTCGGAGACTCCTTCGGGGCCGGCGAGTTCGGCGACGACCGGAGCGTGATCGCTCGCTCCCAGCCCGTCGATCGAGTCGACCTCGCCCTTCCATATCGTACAGCGGTTCGTATCGAAATGCCCGGAGACGAGGACGTGATCGAGGCGCTTGTGGGAGGGATCGCCGGTGTGAACGACGTGGGTGTAGTCCTCCGTGCTGGGTCGTTTCACACCCTCGGTTGCATCCCAGTAGGCGTCTACCATCCCCCACCCGCCGACCGCCGGGTCGAAGAGGCTGCGCTCGGCTCGCTTCCAGCGGTCCCGAAAGAGGAACTCCCGTTTCTCGCCCCCGTCCGCGAAGAAATACGGCGCTCCGTAGAACAGGTAGTGGCGATACTGTAGCCCGCCGCCCTCGTGTGGGACGATCCCACTTTGGGTCTCTCGCTTGGGAGCGTTGAAATCACCCGCCAACACCACTGGTGTGCCGACCTTCTCGGTATGTAAGTCCAATCGGGCGTAGACGGTTTCGGCCATCTTCACCTTCTCCTCGTGCCAGTTCGACCCGTTGATGATCCCGACGTTCCACAGCGTCACTTCGTCCGCGTCGAACGAATCGGTATCCCCGAGGGCGAGAGTGGAGACCAGTATCTTCTCGGGGAAGTTGGTGTCGTAGTAGGTGAGCTTGTTCGGATAGCCGTTCCCGCTGTTGCGGAGAGAAAGTGGCGTTCGCTCGAGCGGCTATCGGCTGGCAGTGAGGGTACAGCGGTTATGCGGGGTATCGATGCTCTGTTGTGGTTGTATCGTCGACTGGGAGAGTTCCCGAGCCCAGTCTCCTGTGTGAACGCAATCGAAGTCCCGTTCGGACTCGAAGTATCGGAGGAACGCCCCCAGTTGGCCGCCCCACTCGTCCTCATCGACGCGCTCGTAGTTCACCGCCTGGAACAGGAAGACGTCTACATCCAGGGTGTGAGTTCGCAGAAAGTTCAGTTGCTGCTCGATTCTTCCCTTCGAGGCACCGATCTCACCCTGAACGTTCCAGGAACAGATCGTGATCGTCCCGTCCATCGTGGTTCGATTCACAAATCGAGTAATCGAACATAGGTGTTTCGTCGAACGAACAAGATCGAACGGAGTGGCTAGTCTCGACGAGCGATTCCGACGACGGTGTGACTGCTACCGTATCCACGTGGGCCTGGTTCTTCGTATCGACGTCCTGGCAACTGTCAGACGCGATTGTCGAGGTCGTAGCACTCAAACGGACTCGGCCCCCAGAGCGGGTATGTACTGCCACTACTGCGAGCGCGAGGCCGCCTTCGCCGTCGAGAAGAACGGCATCAAGGTCGGCGTCTGCAAGGCCCACCTCCGTGATCGCCTCCGTGAACTCGCCGACGCGGACGAACTCGGCGATCTGAAGGACGAACTCGATGTCGATCGCTCGGGCTGATCGTCTCCCCTCGATCCGTTCGACGCCTCCCCTCGACTACTGGTGCCGGTCGGCTCTCCTTCGCTCGCGCTTCGTGGCCACCTGTCTTCGCGGCTCTCCCTTCTCTTCCTCACCGACTTTTCCCTTCCTCGCCGTTTCGCTTCCCCGTCCGAACTCCCTCGACGGCAGCCACCCTGCATCGTGTTCCCACCGTGTCTTTCTGGAGGGTCGTATCGAGACTGCCGACGGGCCCGATCGGCGGTCGAACGGCGGGCGCTTTTGTCCCTCGGCAGCGTAGTACCGATATGGAACCACCACGACTCGTGTACGACGACGACTGTGGCTTCTGTACCTGGTCCGCGGCGTTCGTTGCCCGCCACGACGAGGTCGAGTTAGTGGGTTTCAGCGAACTGACGGCCGACCAGCGGGCCCGACTGCCCGCCGACTACGAGCAGTGTGCCCACCTGCTCACCGATCGGCGGGTCTACTCCTGTGGCGAGGCGATGGAGGAAGCCTTCGCGCGAACCGACCTCGCGCCGGCCGACCTCGTGCCTCTCCTCCGGAAGCTACCGGGCCACGCGAACCGGCGCGAGAAGGGCTATCGGTGGGTCGCGAACAACCGCGATCACTTCGGGAAAGTCCTAAGCAAATAAGCGAGCGCCCGCCCCGCCGCGACCAGTGAGCGAGAATCCTGACAGGAGTAACAATACAATAGTCCCCCGGAAACAGTGACCCGCTGAGGACAGCCGACGCCGCTAGCGAGGTACGGTGCGAGCGTCGTTGTTTTACCACTGATCGATGATGGACGTTCGCTCTCCGACCCGGATAAAGTCCCTTTCCGCATGCACCCAGTACACTGACACATGAGGCGAGTGCCGTACTGGATATGGTCGCGATCGAGGACGACGGCTCGAACAGCAGGGTAGCGCTGTGTGCTGAGTGTGGCCGACCACAGGTGCTTCGAAGGGGGAACGACGACGAACCGATTCTCATGGGGACGACCGAGTGTGGACGGTGTGGCAGCGAGCGATTCAGCACGGTAGCGGCGACGACGGAGGTAGCTGAGCGATCGTAAGGAGGTTCCTACGAGCGATCCCGGCAGCGCGTCGTTCCAAGAGTCTCGTTCTCTGTGACTGAACAGAGCTGTCGGGCCCGATCGTCGTCCAGTTCCTCTATGTAGTTCTCTTCTATTCGGGCATCGGGTAGCGAAGATCTGTCGCTAGCGCATACTGACTACTGGAACGGCTATCGGGCGAGAATCGGGCTGTCGCCTTTCGAAGCAGCCACCGACTCGAGTCGAGAGGAAACGGAGGCGTAAGACGCGGGGAAAGCGGCAGTTTCGGCGACGCTCCCGATACTCTCGACGCTTCGAAGTCCTCAGTCGTCGGCCGGCAGGGGTTCCTCGGTCGCCGGTTCGGTGCTCTCAGGTTCCTGTTCGCGGGCTGCGCTCTCCTCTTCTTCCTTTTTGGCCTTGATCTTCTTCAGCCGGAAGATCTCCTCGCGTTCCTGTTCTTCCAATTTCTGTTCGATGTACTCCTTGGCCTCGTTCAGTTCAGGCAGGAGCTTGAACTCCAGAGCGTTCACCCGGCGTTTGGTGGTCTCGATCTCCTCTAGCATCTCCTTCATGGCGGTCTCGACCTCGGCGGCGAGGATGATCGATTCGAGCAACTCCTCGTAGGCATCCGCGGCCTCGTCGATGCGCGCACTGGTCCCCATGACGCCGTAGCCGCGCTGATCGAGGCTCTTTTTCACCTGCGAGGACTCGATCTGGGGGACGACGACGCCCATGATGTTTTTGGACTGGATCGTGATCGCAGGATGCGTTTCGAGGGCCGAGGCAGCCCCGCGAACCGCGATATCCCCTTCCATCGCCCGGGCCATGTTCAGCTTCCGCTGGGCTTCCTCGTAGTTCTCGTCGACCTGCTCGCGGACGTCCTTGGCCTGATCTAAGATGTCCATGAACTCCATGATCAGCCCGTCGCGCTTCTGTTCTAGGGTGTCGTGCCCGCGCTCGGAGAGCTCGATCCGGTCGTCGATCTCCATCAGTTCCTTGCGCGTGGGTTTGACGTCCTGAGCCATTCTTGCCCGCAACTATTCGGTCCAGTGGCATAGTCCTTTGTGATCGGTAGATCGGTCCGGCGTCCCTCCTTCCAGCTTGGTCCGGGTCGGGATAACGTGTCACCGATGGTCGATGATGCAGTAGGAAGAGGGGTCGCCTAACCCAATGGCCATTCACCTTAGGCCCCTCTGTGCCAATTGGTATGAGCGTTACTCCGAACGAACTCACCGATCAGGTCGCACTCGTTACCGGTGCCTCCTCGGGCATCGGCGAAGCCACCGCCGAAGCGCTCGCCGCCAACGGCGCAAGCGTCGCACTGGCCGCCCGGCGCGAGGACGACCTCGAGGCCCTCGCCGACCGCATCGAAAGCGAGGGTGGCGACGCCCTCGTCGTGCCGACCGACGTCACCGACGAAGACCAGGTCGAGAACATGATCGAAACCACCCACGAGGAGCTCGGCCGGCTCGATATCCTCGTGAACAATGCAGGTGTGATGCTGCTCGAACGGGTCGACGAGGCCAGTCCCGAGAACTTCCGGCAGATGGCCGAGGTCAACCTGCTTGGACTCATGAACGCGACCCATGCCGCCCTGCCGATCATGCAAGAGCAGGGCGAAGGCCACATCGTCAACCTCTCCTCGGTCGCCGGCCGAAAGGCGATTCCCGGATCGAGTGCGTATAACGCCACCAAGTTCGGCGTCAACGGCTTCACCGAGGCGCTGCGCCAGGAGGTCACCGGCGAGGACGCGATCCGCACCACGCTGATCGAACCCGGCGCGGTCGATACCGAACTCCCCGAGCACATTCCCTCTGACGACCAACAAGACGGGATCCAGGGAATGATGGAGTCGATGGCGCCACTGACTGGCGAGGATATCGCCCGCTCGATTCTCTATGCGGTGACCCAACCCGCCCACGTCGACGTCAACGAGATCCTCATCCGACCGACCGAACAGGAACTATAGCCGGCTGTCCCGTCCCGTCGAGCACCCTCACTCCCTCCTGTCCGGCCGGCTTCGCTCCGACCGCTCCGTTCGCCTCGGCTTTCCTACACGGTGTTTCGTTCCCCATCTCACCGATACCGGGCACTCTCTCCTGGCGTGTAACGATCATCACTCGGTTGTTCGCACGACGGTTGGCTACTCGTCTCCCAGCGCACCGGGGTCGAGTGCCGTCGCGTCCGCCCAGTACCGCTCGTGGGTTGCCGCCGCCCAGGACAGGACCACCGGATCGTCGGAATCGACCGTCGCCTCTAGAATGCCGGCGTCGTCACGCAACATGAGGTGGACCCGATCGTCGGTGATCGCCACTGCGACCGGGATCTCCCCGTCCTCGTAGACGCGGATCGTCGCCCCGCTCGCCGCGAGCAACTCTCCCAGAAGAACCCGCAGCGTGGGATCGGCGACGAGCGCGTCGATCGCTGCCCGTGAGAGCACACCCGCGAAGGTTCCGTTCCCCTCGACGACGCGGTCATGGACCGTCGTCAAACTCCGCTCGTTGAAGGTATGTGAACAGATCCGAACCGACGTTGCTTCGTCCAGGAGGTCGAGCGCGCGTTGCAGCGGCGCGTCCGGACGCGTCCGACTCGGCGCGGTAATCGTTGCCTCCCGTAGGTGTCTGAGGTCGAAATCCATCGCCGTCGTTGGTAGCCAGTCCATGATCGGCCGCAGCGTCCGATCGGTCTCGATCGTCACGAGTAACTCGCCGATCCCTTCGGCGACCAACTCACCCGTCGCCGTCGCAACGTACCCTTCACTCGTTCGTTCGGTCCACCGACGATCCCGGAAGTCCCGCAGTATCCGCCCGAGCGTCGGCTGTGAGGCGTTCGTCGAGGCGACGAGTTCACTCCGCGTGTGGGGGCGATCGGCGAGCGCGCGGAGCACCGCTACCCGGTTCGCCGAGAGCGCGAGGAATTCGACCTCGTCGAGCGCCTCGTCCATATTACCTCTCGGCCACGATCGCTCAAAGGGGTTTCGTGCCCTGAAAGCACTTCGAGGTCCGGTCGCCGATCACGGCGTCGTGGGGTTTCGTTCAGTGACTCGTTTTCCGAACGATCTTAAGTTCGTGCCGATCCGATAGACGACTATAGGATGACTCGTCTTTTCACTCGTTTCGATCGGAGCGGAGTCGGTTGGCAGTCGATGGGCTACCGGAGCGGTACTTGCCGCACCGGGGAGCGTCGCTGAGTGTCTCGGCGCCGACTGATCGGGCTGTTCGCCGCGACCGCGTTGTTCTTCGGCGGGACGTTCGTCGCCGCGAAGGCCGGCCTGGAGTACGTGCCGCCGCTGTTGTTCGTCGCGTTCCGTTTCGACATCGCAACGGTACTGTTGTTCGCCTACGTCCTGTTCCGCTTTCCCCGCGAACAGTGGATTCCCCGGACGAGACGCGACCTCGCCGGCATCGCGGCAGCAGGCGTACTCGCAATCGGGCTCGCGAACGCGTTGTTGTTCGTCGGCCAGGGATATACGACGAGTGCAGTCGCATCGATAGTATTCAGCCTGAATCCGGTTCTCACTCCGGCCTTTGCGGCCGTGCTGCTCGTCGACGAACGCCTCTCTCGTATCGGTGCGGTCGGAATGGGCGTTGCGTTCGTCGGCGTCTCGCTCGTCGTCGGTCTCGACCCGACGAACCTCCTGGAGACGATCGGCATCGGCCAGGGGATCTTGCTCGCCGGGGCCATAAGCGCCGCGTTGGGCAGCGTATCCATCCGATGGGCCAACGGGGACATGGCGAGTACGGTCCGTACTGCATGGGCCCTCCCGCTCGCGGCGCTGCTCTGTCATGCACTCAGCGTCGCTGCCGGCGAGAATCCCGGAGCCGTCGAGTGGACGCCGACCGCGATCGTCGCACTCGCGTCGGTAAGCGTACTCTCGGGCGTGTTCGCGTACATCGCGTACTTCGGGCTGCTCGACGCTGCGGGTGCGATCCGGGCGAACCTGGCCTTCTATGCCGTCCCGGTCGTCGCGACCCTGGGCGGGTGGGTATTCCTCGGCGAGTCGATCTCGCCGCTGACGGTCGCTGGCTTCCTGACGGTGTTTGCGGGCTTCGCGATCGTCGGCCACGAACCGCTCACAGCGGCGTTCCGCGACGTCGCCGAGCGCCACATGGGTCCCGGGACCCTCACGGATCGAACGGCCGCGCTTCGTGACCGTCCTTACCGGAACGACGGGGACTGAACGAGTACGGTAGGCAACGGCCCTCGCCCGGTAGCGAACGGACGCCGATACACTACAGGGAAACCCCGGAATATGCTCCGTCGATGGGTTTAATCCAGCGCGTTTCGAGCCATCGGTCGCATGACACTCGATTCGACTCGACGACGATATCTCTCGCTTCTCGGCACCGCCGCGACCGTCGCCGGGTTGTCCGGGACGACCGCGGCCGGTGGAACCGAGGAGGCGGCGGCCGACGAGGGGGAGGGGAACGACGGTGAGAAAAACGGGAATGAGAACCGACCGCCGGAGACGATCCGCTTCGGGACGTACAACATCAGGGACCTCACTACCGAACAGGTCCAGTCCGCCGGCGACGAGCAAGCGGAGGCGGCCGCCCGGGTTCTCCAGGAGGTCCGCCCGGACGTCCTGGTTCTGAACGAGATCGTCAACAACTTCCAGGAGAACTCCTACCGACCTGTCCCGACCGACCGCTCGAACGCCCGGGCCTTTGCCGAGAACTACCTGAACGATCCCCAGGACCCGGATTTAGAGGGGATCGAGTACGAGCACGCCTTCGTCCCGCGGAGCAACACGGGGGTCCACAGCGGCTACGACCTCGACAACAATGGCGACGCGGACGTGACGCCCGGCGACCGAGCGTATGGCAACGACGCCTTCGGCTACGGGGAGTATCCCGGCCAGTACGCACTGGCGATCCTCTCGAAGGAACCGATCGACGGCCGATCGATCAGGACCTTTCGAACCTTCCGGTGGGCCGATATGCCAGACAGCCTAGTCGTCCGCGACCCCGAGGCCGAACGCCGCCTCAACGACGCCGAAGCCAGGGCCTTTCGCCTCTCCTCGAAAACCCACGCCGATGTCCCGATCGAGATCGGCGACCGGACCGTACACGCTTTGCTCGCCCACCCGACACCCCCGGTATTCGACGGGCCGGCGAACTTCAATGGGAAGCGGACCCACGACGAGATCCGCCTGCTGGCCGACTACGTCGTCGGTGAGGAGTATATCTACGACGACGCGGGCTACTACGGTGGACTGGAGGATGAGCCGTCCTACGTGCTTATGGGCGATATGAACGCCGCTCCGGGCGACGAGGAGAGCTTAGAGGCCGCGAACGAATACTTACTCGATAACGAAGCCTTCAACGGCCAGCCCTTGCCGAGGAGTCCGGGCGGGGCCGAAGCCGGAGCGGAGACCGCGACGATCGAGGACGGCCTGACGCTCGATTACGTGTTGCCCTCGCCGGACCTCGACGTCGAAGAGTCCGATGTCGTCTGGCCCACCGCCGAGACGGCGAGTGAGGGCCTGCTCGACGCCGTCGAGACCGCCTCGGACCACCGCCTCGTCTGGACCGACCTAGCCGTCGGCGAGTGAGGGTCGTGGCGGCCATGACTACCTCGCTCCCCGTAAGAGCTTTGCCGGCGTCCCTGCCCCTCTTAGGTTGCATGCCAGGGGTGAGCGTCCTAACGGACGAACGGGGAGACGGGAGCGATCGCCTGGAGAGAGCCTGTGGGACGGTCGAGCACGACAAGCGGTATCGAACGTCGATCCTCACCGAGAGCGACGACGGAACCGTTACTATCGCAGCGAGCGCGTACCCGAGCTATCCCGTCCGGTGCGTGCCGATCGACGTCCCTGGAATGGCCTGCGTGCTCGATGGCTACGTCTACGACCGCTCCGAGGCGGAACTCCAAGATTTCCTCGATCGGCTCGGGCGCTCGATCCGGGAGCGAGGCGACGCCGAGGGGCCGCCCCCCGCCTGGGCACCGAGCCGCCTCGCCGGGATCGACGGGGAGTTCGTCGCTGTCTTCCTCGACGAGCGTAGTAACGCGACGACCGTGATCACCGACGCGCTCGGCCGCCTGCCGATCTATATCGGCACGCACGAGGAGGGGGTCTGTCTCTCCCGGGAGCTGCGGGTCGCCGCCGATGCAGGGACCCCCGACCGGGCGTACGATCGGCTCGCGATCGCCCAGCGCCTCTGTTTCGGGTACCCGCTCGGAACGCGGACCGCCCTCGAGAACGTACGCAAGCCACGACCGGCCGCCTGGATCGCGTTCCGGCCCGCTGGCGAGGTGACCGCCGATCAGTACCACACCATCGATCTCGGAAGTTCGGCTCACGCCGGTCGCTCCCGGCAGCGAAACGCCCGCGAACTCGCCCGCCTGTTCGAGGAAGCCTGCCGGAGTCGGGCGCGTGCGGGCGAACGACCGGTGCTCTCGCTGTCGGGCGGGCTCGACTCGCCGAACTTGAGCGCCCAGGTTGCCGCGTGGACCGTCTCGCTGTAGACGCCGCCGACCAGACTGGGCATCGAGCTACCCGTCGCGTTGGCCGTCGAGACCGCGTTCGTGAAGGCAACACCGTCGATCAGCCCGGGAACGTCACCCATCAGGGAGGCGAAGGCGTTCGCTCGGAGCGAGTCGGCACTGAGAACGAAGACGTTCGGTCGATCTGTGGGTCCCATAGGTCGCCGTTACCCCGGGGGGAAGTATCAGTGTACTTGCCGAACGATCGACAGTACGAGCGATCGTTCGACTCCCACTACGGTTATGGCGAGCACCGGAAGTCCTCGATGGCTCGCCAGTCGTCGATATCAGATCCGCGCTACGGCCCGAGCGCTGGCGGTCGGAGCGGGTCTCGCTCGGGGCTTCAGGACCAGGAAAAACAGGCCAACCGGCTGTAGGGAACGAGGCGTACTGACCGGGTTCGAATCGCCGAGAAACCGGGGCGAAAGAGACGAAAAGACGACGAACGGGAAGAAGCGATGGTGTGTGTCAGTCGGCGGCTTCGGCGGTCTCGCTGTCCTCGCTTGCTTCGTCCTCCGCGTCGTCCGCCGAGACGTCCTGGCGGTAGTACTTCTCGATCAGCTCCTCGTCGATGCGATTGAGGTAGGCCGTATCAAGCATCGAGATCAGCTCCCAGCCGAGATCCAAGGTTTCGGTGATCTCCCGGTTGGTCTCGAAGCCCTGGTCGACGAACTCCGACTCGAATCGGTCGGCGAAGTCCAGGTAGGTGTTATCGCGCTCGTCCAGGGCCTCGCGGCCGACGATGTTCACGAGATCACGGAGGTCCTCTCCCTCCGCGTAGGCCGCATAGATCTGGTCGGAGAGATCGCCGTGATCCTCCCTGGTGAGGCCCTCGCCGATGCCGTCGTCCATCAGCCGCGAGAGGCTCGGCAGGACGTTGATCGGCGGCTGAACCCCTTGGGAATTGAGGTCGCGATCGATGTAGATCTGGCCTTCGGTAATATACCCGGTGAGGTCGGGGATCGGGTGGGTGTCGTCGTCGCCGGGCATCGTGAGGATCGGGATCTGGGTCACCGAGCCCTCGACGCCCTCGATCCGGCCCGCTCGCTCGTAGAGTTGAGCGAGGTCAGTATACATGTAGCCCGGATAGCCACGCCGGCCGGGCACCTCCTCGCGGGCGGCCCCGATCTGGCGCAGGGCCTCACAGTAGTTCGTCATGTCCGTGAGGATCACGAGTACGTGATAGTTCTTCTCGAAGGCGAGATACTCGGCGGTCGTGAGCGCGAGCCGGGGCGTGATCTGGCGTTCGACGGCCGGGTCGTCCGCGAGATTCGCGAAGACGACCGAGCGTTCCAATGCACCTGTGCGCTCGAAGTCCTCGAGGAACTCGTTCGATTCCTCGGCGGTGATCCCCATCGCCGCGAAGATCACCGCGAACTCGCTTCCCTCGTCGTCCTCACCGTTTTCACCCTCCTCGCTGGCTTCTTCCGGAACAGTCGCCTGCCGGGCGATCTGAAGCGCCAGATCGTTGTGGGGCAGTCCCGATCCGGAAAAGATTGGCAGTTTCTGCCCTCGTACCAGGGTGTTCATGCCGTCGATAGCACTCACGCCGGTCTGGATGAACTCCTCGGGGTACTCCCGGGAGTATGGGTTGATCGCCGCGCCGACGATGTCTTGACGCTCGTCGGGGACGATCTCGGGGCCGCCATCGATCGGGTTACCCGAGCCGTCGAGCACCCGCCCGAGCAGGTCCTCGGTGACGGGCATCTTGAGGGTCTCGCCGAGGAAGCGGACCGAAGCGTTGCGATCGATTCCGCCGGTGCCCTCGAAGACCTGGATAGCACAGAAGTCCTCGGAGGACTCGAGCACCTGGCCGCGTAGCTGGTCGCCCTCGGGCGTCTCGATCTCGACGATCTCGTCGTAGCCCACCGGCTCGTCGATCTCGACGAACACGAGGGGGCCGCTGATCTCGGAAATGGTCTGGTATTCTTTCATTGTCGTGTGTCTCTCTCGGTAGCTCAGTTAGTACTTCGCCCGGAGCTGCTCTTCGATATCCGTCTCGACGTCTTCGGTGAACTCCTCGTACTCCTCGGTCGTCGCGATCCGGTTCAATCGGGGAGCGGCGTCGATCGACTGGATCTCTTCGACCGGCACGCCGGCTTCCAGCGCTTCGAAGGCCTCGTCGTTGAACGTCTGAATCGCCTGCATGATCCGGTACGTCTTCTCGGGTTCGCAGTACGTATCGACGTCGTGCAAGGCGTTCTGCTGGAGGAACGCTTCTCGAAGGTAGCGAGCGACCTCTAAGGTGAGCTGCTGGTCGTCCGGTAGGGCGTCCTTGCCGACGAGCTGGACGATCTCCTGGAGTTCGCTCTCCTCGTCCAGGGTGTCGATCGCCCACTGGCGGACCTCCGGCCAGTCCTCCGCGACGTTCTCCTGGAACCAGGGATCTAACTGATCGCGATAGAGCGAATATGACTCGTCCCAGTTGATCGCCGGGAAGTGCCGCCGTTCGGCCAGGTCGGCATCAAGCGCCCAGAAGGTCTTGACGATCCGCAGTGTGTTTTGCGTTACTGGCTCGGAGAAATCACCCCCGGGCGGCAAGACCGCACCGACCACCGAGATCGAGCCGTCCGTACCGTTGATGTTCTCGAAATTGCCCGCTCGCTCGTAGAACTGCGAGAGCCGAGCGGCCAGGTAGGCCGGATAGCCCTCCTCGCCGGGCATCTCCTCCAATCTCGAACTGATCTCGCGCATGGCTTCGGCCCATCGGGAGGTCGAATCGGCCATGAGCGCGACGTCATAGCCCATATCGCGGTAGAACTCCGCGATCGTGATGCCCGTATACACACACGATTCCCGCGCGGCGACGGGCATATTCGAGGTATTGGCGATCAGGCAGGTCCGGGCCATCAGCGGTTTGCCGGTCTGGGGGTCGTCGAGTTCGGGGAAGTCCTCGATGACCTCGGTCATCTCGTTGCCCCGCTCTCCACAGCCGATGTAGACGACGATGTCGGCGTCGGCCCACTTCGCGAGCTGCTGTTGGGTGACGGTTTTCCCTGAGCCGAAGGGGCCGGGGATCGCCGCCGTCCCGCCCTTCGCGATCGGGAACAATCCATCCTGAATGCGCTGACCGGTCACCAAAGGGGTCGTCGGGGTGTTCTTATCGACGGTGGGCCGCGCTTCGCGCACGGGCCACTCCTGATGCATCGATATTTCGACACCGGAATCGAGTTCACAGACCGTCTCCTCGACGGTGTACTCGCCCTCTGCGATGCTCGTTACTTCCCCGTCCTCGGCGTCGGGCGGGACCATCACGCGGTGTTCGATGCTTTCGGTCTCCGGGACAGTCCCGATGATATCGCCCGACTCGACCGTCTCGCCTTCCTCGACGGTCGGCGAAAAGTCCCAGGTGTCTTCCATGTCGATGCCCGGCGCGTCGACGCCCCGATCGAGGAAAGCCCCCATCTGCTCTTCGAGAACCGTAAGGGGTCGCTGGACCCCATCGTAGATCGAGTACAACATTCCGGGCCCCAGATCCACCGAGAGGGGACTGCCCGTGTTCCGGACGGGTTCGCCGGGCGAGACATTCGACGTCTCCTCGTAGACCTGGACGGTGGTGACATCACCTTCGATCTCGATCACCTCGCCCATCAGGCCTTCATCGCCGACATAGACCACGTCGTTCATCTTCGCGTCGAGGCCGGTCGCCGTGGCGACGGGGCCGCTGACGCTGCGGATCACCGCCTCGGATTCGGTTTCGGAATCTACTGCTTGACTCATGTGTTATGTGTTGGTCGTCGTCCGTCGTCTGTCGTTCGTCGTTCAGGTCGCCGATACTCGCGTCGGGCGGCCGACCGTTTGTCGAGCCGGTCGCCGGGATCGATGTCGATGTGGTTCGCGGTCGCCGCGATCACTCGTCCATCAGGTCGATTCCGATGGCGCGTTTGATCTGCTCGCGCAGCCCGCCGCTGCCCGCGCCCCCGCCGAGGGTGACGAGGGTGGGTTCGACGCTCGTCTCCGCGCGCTCGCGAACTCGCCGCGAGAGGTACTCCATATCCTCGTCTTTGAGCACGACGATGCCGACCTCCTCGTCCTCGAAGGTACGCGTCACGGCATCGTCGAGCTCTTCGTCTTTCTTCTCGGCCGGGACGTTCTCGAATTTTCGTACTCCGGCGAGACGAAAGCCCGTCGTGAACTCCGGACTGCCGATAACGGCCACTTCACGGCTCATCGGTTCTCCATACGGTTCCGGACGTTCATAGAAGCGGCGGTCATCTCAGTGATCGGGCGGGCCGTCCGAACGACACTCGCGGCTGCGCCCGGTCGGAGGGTAGGCGAGCGGGAGCGACGAGGGGCGCTCACAGTACCACCAGCTCGTTTTCGATTTCCTCTGCGTCGAGGCCGGCCTCGCGGCCACGGGCGATCGCCCGGACGTTCCGTACCTCGCGTTCCTTCGCGAGGACGTACGAAAAGACCGGACAGACCGACAGCGGATACAACTGTGAGAGCCGGTTCGAGTAGGCCAACAACACTTCTTCGAGCGCGCGCTCGAAGCCGATCAGGCTCTCGGCGTTCTCTAAGTCGTCGAGCGGGCCTGCGAGACGCTCGCCGTAGACGCTATCGCGGAGCCGGGCGATCAGTTCGTTCGTGTTCCCGGCGAGGCCGTCGATCTCCTCGGCCGAGAAGAGCCGCCCGCCGCCGATGAAGTATTCACCCACGTCGACCGATGCCCCGCTCCGGGCGAGCCGCAGGGCGTTCCTGACGTTACGGAAGTCGATCTCCGCGCGGAGGAACTCGATGTAAAGGCTCGTCGCCCGATCGGTCTCCGCGGGCATGTTCTCGAGTAGGGACTCGTAGTACGCCCGGTCGACGGCGTTCTCTATGGGGACGAGCTGACCGCTTTCCTCGTAGTCGTCGAGCGCGTCTTCGAGCGCCGGCCCAAAGGCGGTGTGATCGAGTACCTCGACTACCTCCTCGATCGAACCCGCTTCGAGCAGTCGGTCGGTGAGCGAGCCGGAGAACTCGCCTGTACGAACGAGGTCGGCCTCAATGTCCTCGCGGTCGGCCTCCGAGGACAGTCCCCGGATCACGGTCTTTACGTTCCAGGCATCGAAGCGTCGGAGATACCGGGCAACGTAGTCGTACAACGGGCCTTCTGCCCAGCGCAAGAGGTCCTCGAAGTGTTTCGCCCGGTTCCGGTTCAGGGCGAACTCGATGAGATCGACCCCCGAGTACCGCGCGCCTAAGTCGTTCATCTCTTCTTCGTACTCCGATTCCTCCATGAAGCGGGCGATCTCGCCCGTCCCCATCCGGGTCAGTTGCCGGTAGTCGTCCTCGTCGAAGAGTTTGGCCTTCCGCGAGCGTACTCGTGCGGTGACGTACTCGTAGTTCGAACTCGAAGACGACGACGCGGTACTCATCCGGTGTCCCCGTCTGTGCTCTCGACGGTCCTAGTTCCGGTTTCGGTCCCGGCAGCCTCACCGTTCTCGAACAGCCGGTCGCTCACCTGCTTCAGTTCGTCGTCCCAGATGTCGGCGAACACCGAATCGAAGGTGTTGTTCACGCGCACACGAGAAGCCTCGCTCTCGGCGACCACGCCGCCGAGACAGTCGAACTCCCCGGCGTACTCGTAGTTCTCGTACTCGTCGTACTCAGCCACGATCTCCTCGATGAGGCCCTCGTCCTCGGCACGGCCGTAGATCTCGACCTCGCGCTCGCCGAACTCCGTGGCGGCGTCGGCGAGCAGCGTCCGCGTGAGATCGGCGCGGGTGTCGCCGTCGATGGCAGCGACCTCTTCGCGTGCGTCCGCCCGTACCTCCTGCAGGACGTCGCGACGGGCTTCGAGTCGTTTCTGTTTCGCTTCGAGAGTGGCACTCGATAGCGTCCGCTCGCGCTCCTGGGTGATCCGTCGTTCGATTTCGTCCTCGCGCTCGGAGACGATTGCCTCGGCGTCGGATTCGGCCTCGCTGGTGATCTCCTCGGCGCGCCGGTCGCCTTCCGCACGGATCTCCTCGGCGTCTTCGCGTGCCTCTTCTTTGATGTCCTCCGCGACGGTGTCTAAACTCATGGTGAAAAGACGAGTCGGTCGCGTTAGACCACGAAGATGGTGACCAGTGCGAGGATGACGAGCGTCTCCGGCAGCACCGTCAGGATCAGCCCACGACCGAACATGTCGTCGTCCTCGGCGGTCGCCCCGACGGCTGCGGCCCCGATCCCTCGCTCCGCGATCCCCGCACCGAGCGCGGCGAGTCCAACGGCGATGGCGGCACCGGCTGTCGGCGGGACGGCCGGTCCGCCCCCTTGCAATACGACACTGACGAATGCGGCGATCAACTCGAACATGGTGTGTTATTCAGCGCTCCACTGACATCGTTCGCTCATTGCCGAACGGGCGTATTTCCTCACACTGGCTTCTTAAAGCTTCCCAAAAACTTCGGCGTATCCAGCCTCACAGCCCTGTTTTTGAGCGTTACGGATTCGGACGATCGTGACTGATCCGTTGACAGGACGGGTTCGGACCGAGGCTATCATCGGTGACCATCGAGCGAACGAAAAGCGGGTCGCAACTCTGTCCTACGCAGCGACGAACGACCCTACTCCTCGGCGGTGTGTCGACGGTCGTAGCCGAAGGGTTCATACTGATCGCCGCCGCCCTCGTAGAACTTCTGGAAGAACTCGACGTATTCGAGTCGTACGGCCTGCAGGCCGGCACTCGTGATTCCGAGAACGAGTACCAGGGCGTGGCCGACCACGACGACGACGAGGCCGACGAGCACGCCGATAACGCCCAGGTGGATCAGGCCGGGGAACATGAGCTCGGCCTCGGGACCGAGTTCGGCGACGTACTCGGGACCGTGAGTCAACAGGAAGTGGAACTCGCCGTTCTCCTGGTAGGCCCCGAAGAAAAGCAGGTTTACGACGAAGGCCATGCCCGCCTTCGCGAGCAGTACCGCGGCGATCCGGGCATACGACAAGACGTTTACGAGCACGTTGAGGCTCTCAAGTACGCCCGCGATGATTCCGATGTTCCCGAGGTGTTCGACCTCGCCATAGACCATCAGTGGCAACCCGACAACGACTCCGAGCAGAAGCGCTGCCCAGCCGACGCTCTCCGGGAGGCCGCTGAAACCGAAGGGGAACGGTTCACCGCTGAAGACGGCGAAGAGGAACTCCGGTTTCGATGCTTCGAGCGCTCGGCTGAGAATCCAGCCCCAGACGCCGAGCATCAGAATCGCCCACGAACCGCTCTCGAGCAGTGCGTCCTTGAGGCCGTGCCGGAGTTCCTTTGCGAACCCGAGCACGTAGCCTGCGGTGACGTGCAGTAGCCCAGCCAGAAGGCTCACCACGAGCCAGAGCTGTGCCCATTGAACCGTCGCGGGCGAGAGGCCCTTCTCGATGGGGGGATGGCCGCCCCAGAGTACCGTCCCGATCGTGTGTAGGCCGAATATCTCGCCATACAACACGCCGAAGACCGCCGTGAACGCACCGGACCACAGCGCGATCGCCCCGAGCGCGCCGATCGCGCCGTCGTATCGCGAGTAGACCAGGTAGCCGATCCCGAGGTACAGTAGACCATAGCCGACATCCCCGATCATGAAGCCGAAAAAGAGCGGGAAGGTGAGGAAAACCAGGAAGGTCGGGTCGAACTCGGAGTACTGCGGTCGGTTGAGAACGCGAACGAGTGTCTCGAACGGTTTCGCCGAACCGGGGTTGTCCTGAACGACTGGCGGCCGGCTCGCCATCGGCCGTTCGTCCTGCTCGCTGACTCCCCCATCGGCCCGCAGTTCCTCGTCTTCACCGGCCGGCTGGTTATCCGCGGAGCCGTGCTGGGAGCCGCCTCCGTGCCCGGAGCTCTCCGTCCGACTCGGACCGCCGTCGGTCCGTACTTCCTCGCTGCCACCGTCGGCGGCGGTCGGCTCGCCCGCCTCGCCCGCGCCGCCCTCGACCGGCGTGCGATCGCGCACTCCGCCATCGCCGTCATACGAGGCGCGTTCGAGTTCGTCGAACTCAATATGATCGCCGACGGCCTGTTCGAGGGCAGCCTCGAGATCATCGCGCCGCTCGGTCGGAATCCACCCCTCCGCGACGAAGGCGTTCTCGGTGGTCGCAAACGAGAGCGGGACCTCGCGTTTCTGGACGTCAATCGCGAGGTGCTCTTCGGTCGCGAGCAGAAAGCCACCGTCCTCCTCGCGGACCGTCCGGAGGCTTTCTTCTACTTCCTCCAGATCGGCTTCGACCTGCTGGCGACGTTCCCGGAGTTCGGCGGCGACCTCCTCGGGGCTGCCTTCCGCGTCGGGTACCGTGATCGGCGTGAACTCGACGCCGACGAGTGTCTTCTCGAAGGGATCACCGGTCTCGGCGTCGGCCGTCGGTCGGGCGAAGGCGGCGACGATGCGATCGTTCTCGCCGGAAAACACTTGGTAGGACGTGACATCCTCGCTGTCTTCGAGTGCCCGTGAGACCGCCTCGGCGTCGCCTTCGCCGACGCGGGTATCGATGGTCTCGTAGCCGCCGAGCAGATCGAGATCGATCCCCAGCGAGGCGAGCGTCTCCATCGTTCCGAGGCGCTCGTCGATTTCCTGGAGATCGTCTTCGAGATCGTCTCGGCGATCGTCCAGGTCGTTGACCCGCGTGCGAACGGCCTCGAGTTCACGTTTTGACTCCTCCGGGTCGACGATCCGGGCCGGTCCGGCGTCCTCGCTATCGACGTCGAGGATGCTCTGAAGCGAGCGGATCGTCACAAGCTGCTGGGAGGAGTCGTCGGCCCCCTCGATCGGGTCGCCCGGCTCGAAGCCCTCCCAGGAGCCGTCGTACCCCGAGAGATGCAACAGATGCAGGTCGTGTACCGTCTCGATCACCTCCTCGCGAACGCGCCGGGAGCCGGCGACCGACACCCGGCTCATCCGCTCAGGTCTGAGCATCGATTCCCTCCACTCTCTCGACGAACCGGTCGACGACGTAGGCGACCACGTCCTCGCGCCGATCGTCCGCGCGGGAGAGTAGTGCCTGGCGCTCGTCCTCGCCTTCCTGCAACGCTCGCTCGCGCTCGGCTTCGATCTCCTCGCGGGCTTCTGCCATCCGCTTTTCTTCGCTGTCGTCGGCTTCTTGCTGGGCTTCCTCGCGGATCTCCTCGGCGCGTTCCGCGGCTTTCTCGATGCGTTCGTCCCGATCCGCCCGTGCTTCCTCGCGGATCTCTTCTGCCTCACGTTCGGCCTGCTTGATCCCGTCGAGAACCTCTGGCCTGGCCATGTACTTATCTCGGTTTCGCCAGGCGGCTATTTGGTAGTTGCGAAGGCGATTCTCGCGTTTCGTCTGCCTCTCGTTCGTTTGTTCGGTCGCTCAGTCGCTCGGCAGAAACACCCCTTTCCTCGAGTGAAGTCGTAGGCCCTCGAAGGTCCCGGACGGTAAGAGCCGACCGGAGAGTACGAGCGCCGGTCCTCGTAGCGGAGCCGACGGTCCCGCTCGCAGCTGGAATCCCCTGGCCGCCTCCCCATCGGTATTTATTAGCACGGCCGGCGAACGTCAGGGCGATGTCCCAGGAGAACCCCGAGGAGGACGGAGCGCGCTTAGCCGAGGGAAAAGAGCCGGACATGAACCTCTGTCAGCGCTGCAGTACCGAATTCGACTGGAACGACGACCAATGCCCCGAGTGTGGTTGGAGTAAATCGGAGTGGGTCGAGTCCGGCCGGTACGGCCTCTCGAAGTCGTAAGCAAGCGAGTAATCGACCCATCGCAGCCGCGCGAGTACGACCTCCCGTCCGCCCGCTCGACTCGCGCATCTCCCACTCTCTGATCACACTCGATCGCGTGATCGAGTCACCAAAGGTGGTGAGGGAGCGGCTTTTGGTGCAGATTTTTGCGAGTGGTTCGACTGAGCGAGCGGAGTCGTTCAAAACGGCGAAGCCGTTTCGTGATGACAAGACGGCATAGCTGTCTTGAACCACGAGCGAACGGGAACGACCGTGCTCGCGGATGCGACTACACAGCACACACAGTCTCCACCGAACGCCCCAGTCGAGCAAACCATTAGGTGCTCCGAGGAGAGGAAGGAGCTATGACCGCTCGGAAACCACCGCTGTACGACGCCCACACCGATCGGGAGGCCAAACTCACCGAATTCGGCGGCTGGGAGATGCCCGTCCAGTTCGACTCGATCAACACGGAACACGAACGCGTCCGCGAGTCCGTCGGGAAGTTCGATGTCTCGCACATGGGTCAGATCGAAGTGACCGGACCGGACGCCGTGGCGCTCACCGATCGATTGGTGACGAACGAGGTGGGTGCGATCGAACCCGGCCGCGCGGGTTACGGTGCGATCACCGATTCGGATGGGACGATGCTCGACGACACCATCACCTACCGGCTCGACGACGAGCGGGTCCTATTTATCCCGAACGTCGGCCACGACGAAGAGATGGCCGAGCGCTGGCGCACCTACCGCCAGGAGTGGGACGTAGACGCCGCAATCGAGAACACGACGACCGATTGGGCGATGTTCGCCATCCAAGGGCCCGACGCCGAGGACCTCGCCGCGACCGTCACTGACACCGGCGATGGAGAGGGGACGGCCGTCCGCAATCTCGGCCGCTTTTCGGTGACCGCCGCGGCCGTCGCCGGGGTGGACTGCCTCCTCGCGCGTACCGGCTATACCGGCGAGGACGGCTTCGAACTCCTCTGTCCTACCGCCGACGCCGAGTCGATATGGGAGGAATTCGACTGCCAGCCCTGCGGGCTCGGCGCGCGCGATACCCTCCGGATCGAGGCCGGGCTCTTGCTCTCTGGCCAGGACTTCGATCCCGAGACCGATCCCAGGGATCCCTACACGGCCGGGATCGGCTTCGCCGTTTCGCTCGACAGCGACTTCCTCGGGCGGGACGCACTCGAAGCGATCGCCGAGATCGGCCCCGAAGAACGTCTTACCGGCTTCTCGCTGCTCGATCGCGGGGTTCCCCGGCACGGCTACCCGATCGTCGATGGAGAAGGCAGCGAGATCGGAACCGTGACCAGCGGGACGATGAGCCCTTCCCTCGAACGACCGATCGGACTCGGCTACCTGCCAGCCGACTACGCCGAGAACGCTGCGAGCGAGACCGACGGGGAGACCGCCGTGGTGATCCGTGGCGAGGCGAAGCGCGTCCGGGTCGAAACGCCCCCTTTTATCGATACGTAGGGCGAGGAGCGAGCCATGAGCTTCGACGTACCCGAAGACAGGCGGTACCTAGAGACCCACGAGTGGGCCCACCGCGAGGACGGGTCGGTACGCGTGGGAATCAGTGACTTCGCCCAGGACGAACTCGGCGACGTGGTCTTCGTCGAGCTCCCCGCGGTCGGCGAGGAGCTACGGGCCGACGAGGAGTTCGGCGTCGTTGAATCCATCAAAGCGGTCTCGGATCTCTACGCCCCGATCTCGGGTGCGGTGACGGCGACCAACGACGCCCTGCTGGATGCCCCCGAACTCCTCAACACCGACCCCTACGGCGAGGGTTGGATGGTAGAACTCGAGCCCGCCGACGACGCCGAATCCGAGGAACTGCTCTCCGCGGCCGAGTACCGCGAGCAGATCGAGTAGAACGGTCGTCGGTCGGCGGACGGCGGTTCCACGGGGATCGAGAGGGTGGCGGAGACGGCTGGTAAGGATGGATGGAGATGGATGCTAAGAGGTGACAGGTCCCCCACGCTACCTAAACCCCTTCGACGCGTAGTAGGGTTCGTTGGAGCCCTTCGATGTCCTTTGCAATCGCTCACTTCGCCGTCGGCGCTGCCGCCGCGACGCTCGTTCTCGGCGTCCTCGCCCCCCGCTCCCGACTGAAGGGAACGGCGATCATGGCAAGTGGTATCTGGGCGATGATCCCGGATCTGGAGCTGGTGGCACCCACCTACGCCGAGCGGTTCGACGTGCTCTACGATCTCTTTTCGACGAACCTCTTTTGGTTCCACGGGACGCTCGACGTTATCGATCCAAGCGACTCGCCCGCCGTCGCCGCAGTGGCAGTCGGCGTCTGGCTCGCGACGACGGTGCTCGTCGAACTCGGTGGCTACCTCTGGGCGACGCTCGCCGATCGACAGACGCGACGGACCGACCACGGACTCGGCCCCGGCGACTGACCACGGGTCTGAAACCCGACGCGTGATCGACGCGATAGCCGAACCATCCGACCGGTCGGAACGACCGGACCGGCCGACACACTCTCACTCGCGTTCGACGCCGCGTATCCCGACCGCCCCGATTCTCAGGCCGACGCCGCTGGCGTCTTGTAGCGTTCGAGCGAGAGTGCCGCGGGCTCGAGACGGTAATAGGACTCCCAGACCGGTGCCAGTGATATCACCTGGGTCCCCCCGATTACACTCTCGGCGTGGCGGTGGTGGTGGCCGACGAGACAGAGTGCGGGCGAGAGCTCCTCGATGATCGTATCGACGTACCGGTTCCCGACTTCGTAGTCGGCGTTACTGATCAGTCCGTGGGGCGCTTCGTGGGCCAGGAAGACGTCGATGTCGGTGAGCGAACGGGCTCGCTCGACGTCCTCGTGGGTGAAGTGCCGGCGTCGATCGCCACGGAGTTCCTCTCTGCTCTTCTCGTAGCGCGTCGGCGCGTAGTTCCCTGAGAGGCCGGCCACCCGGAGTCCTTCGATCTCCGCTACCGTGCTCGCCAGCAGGTAAGGTCGGTCCTCGTCGGTAAGCGAGCTATCGCCGCGCCTGAGCGCGTCGATCACGTCGAAGTCCTCGTTGTTGCCGGCGACGAAGTAGGTCCGGTAGGGCAGATCGTAGTACATGAGATCGCCGGCTTGGAGCGCGCAAGTCTCCTCGGCCGCGTCGTACGCATGCAGGAGTGCCTGCCGGTTGGCGGGGTCGTCCGCGTGGGCGTCGCCGAGAATCAACATTTACCCGTTCGTCGCCTTCCGGCGGGTAAGGACCGTCGGTTTCGCCGCGTCGCGCTATCAGGTAAGGGCACTTCCCGAGTCCGCGCTGGGCCCTATTGGGCGACCGCGAGCCCTCGGTTCCGATCACTCCCGCCAGTTCCGGACGCGGTCGCTCTCGTTGACCTGGATACCGGTCTTCTCGGTTGTCCTGATCCATGAGAGAAATGACTGGAGCCGCTTTGCCTCCCGGAGTCGTTCTACGGTGTAAAACTCCTGTTTGGTTCGTGATTCGTGAATGTCGCATGAACTTGCTTGTGGCAGGGCTGACAGAGACGAGCGGTGGGACTTTCCTTCCGGTTTTTCGGGATCAGGTGGTGTTCGGTCGTCTCGATCGTGCGATCACAGAGTTCACACTGATCCATTGTCGGTTCTTCGCACTGCACAGTAGTTACTCTTCGGTGCTGAAGGACGCGAGGTTGCTGTCCGGCTAGCCATCGCTCCGGTGTGACGTGATCGCTCGTGCTCTCGGACCAGGACAACGAAAGCGGGCGCGACGGGATTTGAACCCGCGACGTCTTGGTCCGGAACCAAGAACTCTGTCCACTGAGCTACACGCCCTCGTCTTCCCTATTCGAGCGACTCGGTTAACGATTGTGAACCTGTGAAGCGACGAACGAGTCGATCGATTCTGAAGCTGAAGTGAGGCCGAAGAATGGACCTTCTTCGTCGTTCTGCCGCTCAGGGACTCTCGCCGCTCGCGAGCGTGAGATCCGAGGTCGGGTAGGCAACACACGTGAGCGTATAGCCGTCCGATAGTTCCTCCTCGCCGAGCATCTCGTTGCCGTCGTGCACGAGGTAGTCCTCTGAGTTCCCGCCGCTGGTGACCTGGCCGCCACAGGAGATACACTGGCCCTGCCGACAGGCATACGGTAGGTCCCAGCCCTGCTCCTCGCCGGCCTCGAGCAGGGTCTGGTTCTCGGGAACCTCGAGGGTCTCGCCTTCCTTCTCGTATTCGATCTCGAAGGTGTCTGCTTCGTCGTCTGGGATCTCCGCGGGACTCGTGGCACCTTCCTCCTCGGCTTCGCCCTCTTCGAGTTCGCCAGCTCCCTCCCCCGCACCGACCGCGCCGGCAGGAGCAGCCCCGCCGCCGATCGCCCGGTTCATCGGCTCGGGGAAGTCGGTCTCGGGAACCGTCTCGGCGCGCCGCTCGAGGACGTCCTGGGAGATGTCGTTGGGGATCGTTCGCCCAGTGCCCTTCGCGAAGTGTAGTACGACGACGATGAGCGTGAACGCCACCCCGAGCCCGAATCCGAACGCCTCGACCATACGCGGGCTACGAAATCGCCGTACAATTACCTGTCGTTTACAGAGACCACGCTCACGAGCGACGGAGGGAGCCAGCATACATGGGAGCGTGACCCGACTCGCGAGCATGAACTATCTCTTCTGGACGGTAGTCGCGATGGTCAGCTACTCTTTCGTGTTCCTTTTCGCGAAGCTCGCGATGGAACGCCTGCCGGGTTTCACCGTCATGACCGTTTCGGTGGTGATCGTAGCGATAGTAGCCGTCGGAGCTACCGCTGTGACCAGCGAGTGGAGCTTCGGGTCGTATACGAGCGGACCGGCGCTGTACGCGTACGCGGCCGGTCTCGCGCTCACGGCGGCCGTCGTCATACTTCCGAGCGCTGGCGACGGGGCCGGTGAGCGTCATCGTCCCCGTCTATGGGATGTTCATCGTCGGCGGAGCGATCTTAGGAATCGTCTTCTTCGACGAACCGCTCACAGCGAAGAATGCACTCGGCGTCGGTCTAGCCGCGATCAGCGTTGTCCTGATCGCCTCCTGACCGGATACCGGAGACGGCGAATACCCGCAGGCGACCTCGAGTGATCGTCGAAGCACGAACGCGCTTTCCACTCCCATCGTCGAACCGTTCGGGGACGACCAGGTATTCGGCCCGAAGACGTGTCCGTCGCCCTCGTCGAGAGCAGTGTCGAGAACCGGTCTCCGACGACGGTGAAATGTCTCCGGCCCCGCCGCTCGTTACTTGGTCGCCACAGGACCGATCACTGTCTCGCAAACGACGGTCGTGATCGTTTGCGTTCGACGGTTCGATCACTCCCGGCGCGCGACCTCGTGACGGCCGAAGCCGTATCGCAGTCGGTTGACGAGCCGTCGAGAGAAACGTCCTTCGTCCGGGACGCGACTCGCGTAGCGTTCGGCGAGTGCGGCCTGGATCAGCGGCATTGGCACTTCCTGCTTCAGAGCTTCTTCTACCGTCCAACGGCCGGTCGAGCCGCCCGCGACCCGATCGGCGACGGTGCCCAAGTCACTCCCTTCCTCGCGGAAAGCCTCCTCGCAGAGCTCGAGCAGCCACGAGCGGATCACCGCGCCGTGATTCCAGGTGCGGGCAACGGCTTCGAGATCGAGGTCGTACCGACCATTGGATAACAGGTCGAAACCCTCGCCGTAGGCCTGCATCAGCGCGTACTCGACGCCATTGTGGATCGTCTTGACGTAGTGGCCCGCACCAGAGGGTCCCATGCGCTCGTGGCCTGCCGGGCCGGTCGCTACAGCTTCGAAGACCGGTTCCATGGCCTCGTAAGCCCAGGCGGGCCCGCCGACCATGAGCGAAAAACCCGCCTCGGCGGCTGCCGGTCCCCCCGAGGTCCCGCAGTCGAGGTAGGCTGCTGGAGTGCTCTCAGCTCGGCGGACCGAGTCGGCGAAATGGGAGTTCCCGCCATCGACGACGACGTCCTCCCTGTCGAGATCGCTTTCGAGATCGGAGAGCGCAGCATCGACCGCTTCGCCAGCCGGCACCATGAGCCAGATCCGCTTTTCGTCGCTCAGTTCCCGATCGAACGCAGCGAGCGAGTCGACGGGCGTCGCTCCCGCCTCGGCCGCAGTTCCGCGCGCTTGTGCATCGACATCGAAGGCGACGACGTCGTGGCCGGCTCCGAGTACGCGTTCGACGACGATCCGCCCCATCCGCCCTAACCCCACTACGCCCAGTTGCATGGACCGGGATATGGCCGAAGGTGACTAGGTGATTGCGATTCTCCTGTTCGAACACACCGACGTCGAACACGCTGACGCTTCTCGGTGCACTCGCCGTGACCCCCGAACGTCGTCCTCTTCGCCCTCCTCGGTGTTTCGGTATCCGGTCCCCGCGTCGGTACGTTAGGTCGAGGTACTCCCGTCGAGGTCGCCGACGTGGTCGGCGAGTCCGGTCACCACCTCTTGTTGCTCGTCCGCGTTCGTCGCGATCTCCTCGACGATCCCCCGAACCTCACTGGCGTCGTCCGCGGCACCTTCGGTGAGTGCCGTGACTTCCTCGACGGTTTCGGCCTGGTCGTCGTTCGCCTCCGCGACCGTCTCGATTCCGTCGGCAGCTTCCTCGACGGCCGCCGTGATCTCACCTAACGATCCGAGCATATCGTCGATCTCCCCGCTCGTCGCTTCGATTCGGTCGTTCGAGGTCTCGACGGCCTCGACGGTTTCGGCCATCTCCTCCTGAGCAGCCGTTATCTGCCCGCCGACCCTGTCGGTGTGTTCCTGGGTCTCCTCGGCGAGACTCTTTACTTCGTCGGCAACCACCGCGAAGCCAGCACCGGCTTCGCCCGCGCGGGCGGCTTCGATCGAGGCGTTCAGCGCGAGCAGGTTCGTCTGATCGGCGACTTCGTCGATGATGTCGACCACGTCGACGATTCCCTCGATCCGGGATTCGAGGGCGTTCACCTGGGAGACGAGCGCCTCGCCCGCATCAACGGTCTACTCGACCGTTTCGCTCGCGCGCTTGCCGGAGTGCTGGCCCGCCGTGGCCGCGCTTCGAGCCTGTTCGGCGGCGGTAGTGACCTGCTGGGCGGTGGCGGCGACCTCCTCCATCGTCGCGCTGAACTGCTCCATCTTGCCGACCACCTGATCGAGGTCCTCGTACTGATCGTCGGTGAGCGATTCGATCTCGCTCGCTAGCTCGGTGATCTCGTCGGTCTGGCCGACCAATACCTCCGTTTCCCGTTCGACTTGTGAGTAGGTTTCCTCCAGGTTCGATGCGGCTTCGTTGACGTGAGTGACGATGCTTACTCGATCCGCGTCGAGCGTGTTCCTGGGGTCCTCGAAGCTCGCCCGGGCCGATAACTGACCCGAGCCCAGTGCCGAAAGCGTCTCGTTCACCTCGCTCACGAGCCCTTTCATCGTGCGTTGTTCCGAGCAGTCCTCGACCATCTCGGCGACGCCGACGAACTCGTCGTCCTCGTAGATAGGCGGCAGTGAAGTCGATGTGAACTTCCTCGCCCTTCGCGTTCAACATCGTACTGGAATCCTCGTAGCGGGTGTAGGACACCTCCGTCGAGCGCTCTACGCCGAAGACCTCATCGGCCCACTCGGGCGCTTCGACTACTTTGTCCGCGAGCGTCTTCGCCCGCCGATCGTCCTGGTAGAAGGCCGCACTCACTGTCGCTGTGCCGAGGACGTCCTCGCGAGCCGTTCCGGTGAACTCCTCGGCCGCTCGGTTCCACAGCCGAACGATACCCTCGTCGTCGAGCACGAAGACGACCGACGGCAGCGCGTCGGTCAGTGTCTCGTTGTACAACGGTCCCGCGTCGGACATCGCCGCCGATGTCGATGCAGGCGGGGCAGATCGGTCCGAAGCTCGGGTATCGGAACCGTCGACTCCCATCGTCTCGATCCATATCCGGATAGTTCTCTACGGAATACAAACTCCTGCCTCGATCGCCACCGGACTCGATACTGCTCGGCGCGGCCGGCGGCCCCCCGGATCGACGAGGACAGAAGGGAGAACGGGAGGGGACGGAAAGGAACGAAAGCGGATGGATGAGGTCGAGACGAGGCGTGGACCGACAACCTTTATCAACACACGTCCACTGGCAACAGGTATGCGCGTCGCGTCCGTGGTAGTACATCCGTAGCTACGTTCCCGCTTCTGACGCGCGGTACCGACAGCGGACAGCGACGACTCCTACAGATGACCGAGATCCCAGAGACCTACGATCCCGACGCTATCGAACCGAAGTGGCGCGACCAGTGGGCCGGCAGCGACCTCTATCGATACGAACGATCCGGCGAGGGTTCCGAAGAGGACCGCGAGGAAGCCGACGACATCGACGCAGCCGACACACCTCCGGAGAGCGATCGGCCCGACTACGTGATCGATACGCCGCCACCCTACCCGACCGGCGATTTCCACATCGGCAATGCCTTGGGCTGGTGTTACATGGATTTCGCCGCTCGGTACCACCGCCTCCAGGGCGAAAACGTCCTCTTCCCGCAGGGCTGGGACTGTCACGGGCTTCCGACCGAGGTCAAAGTCGAGGAGAACAAGGATACTCACCGGACCGATGTCTCCCGCGAGCAGTTCCGCGAGTGGTGTACTTCCCACACCGAGACCCAGATCGACTCGATGAAAGCAACCATGGACGAGTTGGGCCTCTCCCAGGACTGGTCGGCGGAGTTCCGGACAATGGATCCGGAGTACTGGGGCCGGACCCAGCGTTCCTTTGCCGCAATGGCCGAGGACGACTACGTCTACCGCGACGAACACCCCGTCAACTGGTGTCCGCGCTGCGAGACGGCGATCGCCGATGCCGAAGTCGAAGCGATCGACCGCGGCGGGGCGCTGTACTACGTTTCCTTCCCCGGAGCCGGCGAGGACGCCGATACTGACACCGACGCCGAAGACGGGATCGAGATCGCGACCACCCGGCCGGAACTCATGGCCGCCTGCGTGGCGATCGCCGTCCATCCCGAGGACGACCGCTACGACGGGCGGGCCGGCGAGACGGTCGAAGTCCCGCTGTTCGGCCAGGACGTCGAGATCCTCGCCGATAGTGAGGTCGATCCCGACTTCGGGACCGGCGCGGTAATGATCTGTACGTTCGGCGACAAACAGGACGTGAGTTGGTGGCAGGAGTACGACCTCCCGCTCCGACAGGTCTTCACCGAGGACGGTCGTCTCACCGAAGACGTAGCTGAGTTCGGCGGGCTGGAGATCGGCGAGGCCAAAGAACGGATCGCCACCGAGCTCCAGAAGTCGGGCCACCTCGACGACGAAGAGCCGGTCGAACAGTCCGTCGGCGCGTGCTGGCGGTGTGATACGCCTATCGAGATCCTCAGCAAGGAACAGTGGTTCGTCCGGGTCGACACCGAGGAGATCCTTGACAAAGCACAGGACGTCGAGTGGATCCCCGCACACGCCTACAGCCGCTTGGAGGACTGGGCCGATGGCATGGAGTGGGACTGGGTAATCAGCCGCCAGCGGGTGTTCGCGACGCCGATCCCTGCCTGGTTCTGTGCGGAGTGCGGGCACGTCCACGTCGCCGATTCGGAGGACCTACCCGTCGAACCGACCGAGGAGGACCCGGAAATAGACTCGTGTCCGGAGTGTGGGGCGAGTGACTGGGCAGGCGAGACCGACGTGATGGACACCTGGATGGATTCGTCGATCTCGCCCCTTTTCGTCTCGGGGTGGCCCGAGGAGTCCTTTAGTCCAGTCTCGCTGCGTCCCCAGGGCCACGACATCATCCGCACGTGGGCGTTTTACACCCTGCTGCGGACCGCTGCGTTGGAAGATCAGGTCCCCTGGGAAGAGGCGTTAATCCACGGGATGGTCTTCGGCGAGGACGGCAACAAGATGTCCAAATCCCGAGACAACTTCGTCCAACCGGAAGAAGTGGTCGAGAAGCACTCCGCGGATGCCTTCCGGCAGGCGATCGCACTGGGGGGCCAGCCCGGTAGCGATATCCAGTTCCAGCCCAAGGAAGTGACGAGTGCTGCCCGCTTTCTGACCAAAACCTGGAACATCACACGTTTCGCAACCGACCACCTGGAGGAAGACCTCGCAGTCGAGGACCCGGCCTACCGGGACGCCGACCGCTGGATTCTCTCGCGGTGCTCCCAGGTCGCGAGCGAGGTCGCCCGGGACATGGACGACTACCGGTTCGATCGGGCGCTCAGAGAACTTCGAGAGTTCGTCTGGCACGACCTGGCCGACGACTACGTCGAGTTGATTAAAGGCCGGCTCTACGAGGGCCGGCCCGGTGAACGCGACGCCGCCCGCCACGCGCTCGCGACCGTGCTGGAAGCTTCCTTGAGGATGCTTGCGCCCTTCGCGCCGTTCTTAGCCGAGGAGGCCTACAGCCACTTGCCAGGCACCGAGGGCAGCGTCCACGCCACTGTTTGGCCCGCGCTCGACGCCCACGATGAGGACGCACAACAGCGCGGGGCGCTGATCGCCGCGGTCGCGAGCGAGGTCCGGGCCTGGAAGTCCGAGACCGGCCGCGCGCTCAACGCCGACCTCGAACGCATCGAGATCTACCCCGAGGGGACCGACCATCTCGACACCTACGATCTGAGCGAGACCGTCGGCGCGCCGATCTACGTCGAGGCCGGCCGGCCGAACGTCGAGCTCGTTCCCGTGGATGTCGAGCCCGATCACAGCGTGATCGGGCCGGAGTTCCGCGACCGGGCGGGCGCGGTCGTCAGCGCGCTCGAAGACAGCGATCCCGGCGATCTCAAGCGCCAACTCGAACACGAGGACGAGATCGAGCTCGATACAAACGGCGAGGTCGTCGTCCTCGATAGCGAAGCGATCGAAGTACAAGAGGAACCCCGCGCGGGCGGCGAGGAGGTCGCCGTGCTCGAGACTGATAGCGCAACAGTTCTGATCTTCCCCTAGGCACTCACTTTTTTGCTGAGGTCCTCGCTCGCGCTCGCTCCGCTCGCACTCGCTGCGGGCTCAGCAAAAACCTGGACTAAAAAGGCCGCTCCCTCGTGCCTGATGGCACTCGGTCCCGGTGAACCGCTCGCTCACTATCGCTCGCTCGCGGATGCTATGTGTGGTTTCAGCACGAGGGGGAAATCGATCCTCGCCTCTGTCCAGCTACGGTGAAAGCACAGTCTTAGTAGCCGTCGTTCGAATGCGGGGTATGTCCGCCACACACCAGCTGGTAGACGTGCTCGTCTCGGGACTGATCGCCGGCCTGTCGTCATTCGTGGTCGGGGCACTCGCGCCACAGCTCAGCGTTACCATCGGCGTGATCCTCGCCAGCATGTATTATTTTTCCCGGAACCCTTGGGGCTCACAGCGCGGCGAGGAGTACAACGAGGCGATCGACGATCTGTACGACCGTTATCTGCCGTTCTAATCGCTCCCATCCCCCTTCTGGCGTTTCTTGCACCGATCGATGGCCTTCTCGCGCGCTCCTGACCACGATCCGAGGGCTCCGACTGTAGCTCCGAGAACGAGAAGCCAGTTGACCTCTCCTTCTATCGCGGTAGTGAGTGCAATGCCGACGACGATAGCTATGACCAATACGACGGTGAGCCCGATCGTCTCCAGAACCTGAAACCGTGTGTTCATACTTCGACGAACGGTTGGGAAATGTAGTAGTTAAGCCCAATTCGACTGGTTCGATCGCTCGCCAATCTCACTGCTAAAGACGTGTCGTTCGTCGGCAGTGCCGAAATGAGAATTCGGGCCGTGAAGTCGAAACGAGGGCCGACAGTCGGCGACTGGTCGATACTTTCCACTACTATCCAGCCATAGCTACGAACACGGCTCGATTACCTGTCGAATACCGACTGACCGACGCTCTCTCCTTTCGACCGCGAATTTTTGTCGCCAGCGATTCGCTACTCGACATATGGAACAGGCGCTCTACGACCGACCCGACGTTTACGACGCTCTCTACGCGACGAAGGACTACGAGAGCGAGGTAGCCTTCGCGATCGATCGGTTCAACGCGCACGGCAACGACGGGAACCGAGCGCTTCTCGTCGGCTGTGGGACCGGTCAGCACAGCGCCGTTCTCGGCGAGCAGGGCTTCGAGGTCACGGGCGTCGATCCGAACCCGGCGATGCTCGACCGGGCGCGCGAGCGATCGGCTGGAACCTTTGTCCGCGGCGGACTGCCGGATCTCGTCTCAGCGTTCGACGCCGACGAGTCCCCGACTTTCGACCTCGTGTGGGCACCTTACACCGTTCTGAACTACCTCGAACCCGATCAGTTGGCCGACGCGCTGGCCGCACTGACCGACGCCCTCGCCGAGGAGAGTATTTTAGTTCTCGACGTCGGTGACTTCCCGGCAATGGACAGCCCAGCGCTCCAAGTCTCGTCGGCAGCCGATCGGGACTGTGCCCGGCTCTATCAGTGCCGACACGGGAGCGCTAACCGAGCTCGGATGGACGCGCTCGTGTTCATCGGCGAGAAGCACTTCGTCGACACCCATACCCTCACGCTCTTCGACGAAGAGACGATCGCTGACGCGCTGGAGGAACCGGGCTACACCACCGAGACGTACGACTGGTATGAAGGCGCGCCGACCGCCATGCCGGACCCGGCGGTCCTCGTCGCCTACTGACTGACCTGCTATCGACCGCTCTGTGGTGTCCCAGTATCCGCGAGTGAGCCAGAGGCGAGCGAGCGGTCCCCCGCGACTGAACGACCGGAGGGAGTGAAGGAGCGGGCCGACGAGCGACCACCGCGCGAGTGCAACGAGCGCGACAGGAGCGAGGAGTGCTTTTGGTGGAGATTTTGCCGAGCGAGTAAGGTGCGCGTCAGCGCACCGAACGAGCGCAGCGCAAAGGGTCCCTAGAAGAAATTCGCCTGCCGGTGGACGTCGACCCCCTTGTTCGTGATCTCGTATGGTTTGGTCTCCCGGGAGTGATCGGCATTGCGTATCTTCTGGATCTCGACGGCGAGGCGAGTTTCCTGAAAGTCGGAGGGCCGGACGTACTGGAGGACGAACACGGCGTCGGTGAGGTACTCGACGATGCCATACCGGGAAGCGTACGCGCTCTCGGTCGCGGCCTCGCTCGTGAGCAGCGTGGTGACGCCCGCTTCCTTTAGGCTTCGTGCGAACGCGAAGATCTCCGTCCGGCGCTTTGCGGGATCGTCGTACATCGTCTCGAGCAGTGAGACCGAATCGAGCACGACTCTCGATGCACCGAACTCGGCGATCAGCCGGGGGAGTTCGCTGCGGATCCCCCGGAGGCTTCTCGCCATCTCGATCGGGTCCATGTCGACGACCGCGAGCCGTTCCTCCTCGCAGTATCGCTCGAACGCCCAGCCTTTCTCCGCGGCGGTATCGAGCACCGCCCCGCGGCTCTCCTCGAGAGCGATGAAAATCGCTTTCTCGTCGTTGCGAAGTGCCTGCTGGAGGAACTCGAGTCCCACCGTGGTCTTTCCCGTGCCGGCGCTGCCGATCACCGCGATCAGCGATCGCTCCGGGATGCCGCCACGGACCATCGCATCCAATCCCTCGATGCCGAGATCGATCCGCGGGATAGCCGAATCGAACTCCTCTCCACTCTCGAATTCCGCGGGATCGTCCCCGCTTCCGGCGCTTCCCGAGCCACCTGCCCCACCGCCGGTCTCGAACGCGCTGGCGAAGTCCTCTTCGAACAGCTCTCCCGACTCACGCTGACCGCTCGTAGCATCGTCGTCGCCATCCGCTTCGTCCTCACTGTCTCTCCTCTCCCCGTCGTCTCGGTCGTCGTGCTCGTCTTGGGCGTCTCGGGTGTCCTGGTCGTTTCGGCCGCCCTCACCCACGTTTCCCGTCGAGTCCGCCGGCCGGTCGGTCTCCGACCGATCGTCCGGTGCCGACCGCTCGGGATCGTCGCTCACCGACGATCGCCCCGGACGAATCGCTTCATACCCCCCGATCGTCTCGCCATCGCTAATCAATTCTCGCCGGGATCCGATTCCGATCGCAGGTCGCACAGGGGGTTCGGGCGACGATTCGGTCAGGCAGTGACCCGGTTTGGCAGTGACCGATCGAACGGCGACCCGGCGTGGGTCGAAACCCATAACGAACCCCGAACCTAACTATTGTGTAATGAGCCACGGGTTGCCGGACGTACAGGCCTCGCGTCCGGACGTGACGGTAGGGTTGAATCGCGTCGGGGTCACCGACGTCGAGAAACGACTCTCGTTGTCGCGCAGCGGGGACTGCCCGGTCGTATTGATGGCGACCTTTTCGGTTTACGTCGATCTGCCCGGCTGGCGCAAGGGCGCGGACATGAGTCGGAATATGGAGGTGATCGACGAGACGATCGAGGCCGCCGTCCGCGAGCCGGCCTACCGAACTGAGGACGTCTGTGGCGACGTCGCCGAACGATTGCTCGAGAAACACGAGTATACCTCCCGCGCGGAGGTCAGCATGGACGCCGATCTCGTACTCGACGAACGGACCCCGGCGACCGAGCGGCCGACCCAGCACACCGTTACGGTCAAGGCGGGTGCGACGGCCACCGAGAAGGGCACCACCGAGGAGATCGGCGCGGAAGTGACCGGGATGACGGTCTGTCCATGCTCCCAGGGAATGTCCGCTTCGCGCGCACGAGAGACGTTACTGGAGTTAGGCGTTGAAGAGGGGGTCGTCGAGCGCTTTCTGGAGGAAGTACCCCAGTCGGGCCACGCCCAGCGCGGTCACGCCACCCTCACTGTCGAGAGCGAGGGCGAGCCGGAGATCGACCTGCTCGACGTAATCGACATCGCCCGCGAGGCAATGAGCGCCCGGATCTACAATCTCGCGAAACGCCCCGACGAAGATTACATGACCCATCGCTCCCATGCGAACGCGAAGTTCGTCGAGGACTGTGTGCGGGACATGGCCGCGGGCTGTGTCGCCCGGCTCGAGGTGCTTTCGGACGAGGCAGTGATCCGTATGGAACAGTCGAACGACGAATCGATCCACCAGCACAACGCTCACGCCGAACGGGTCGCGACCCTCGGAACGCTACGCGGGGAGCTGGACGGCGACGGCGAGCCGGTCCCGGCCGCCGACTGATGTCCAGATTCCGAGCTACCGCTTCGTGTGCGCGCTCGCGTTCTCCGCGCTCTTTCCCGCCCAGCGGCGGCGCCCTTTCGCCCGAGGCTAAAACGTTTTGAGGCGTGGCCGAGTAGGCGGGGTATGTTGCTCCGGATCATCGGGTTGCTCCTTCTCATCCCGCTGTTCGACATCGTGCTGTTAGTGTTTATCGCGACCCGTCTGGGAGCGCTCCCGACGGTCGTGCTCGTCGTCCTCACGGGGCTGATCGGCCTGTTGCTCGTCCGTGCGGAGGGCAGACACACCGCCCGGAAGATCCAGAACAAACTCGGGCAAGGCCAACTCCCGGCCGACGAACTGCTGGATGGGGGCTTGCTCATCGCCGCCGGGGCCTTCCTGCTCACCCCTGGCTTGGTGACCGACCTAGTAGGATTGATCCTGGTGATTCCTCCGAGCCGGTATCCGATCCGCGTCGCGACCAAGCGCTTCGTCGTTCGGCCCTACGTCAACGCCCGGACTGGGGGCCTGTACGCCGGAACGGCCTACACCGGTGGTTTTCCCGACCCCGAGGACCGAAGCAGCGATGGAGACACCTACGATGTCGATCGCGAGGACTACAATGTCGAGGATTAGCGTCGGCCCCTCTCTGCTTTTGCTCTCCGTCGTGCGCCTACCTGGGCCAGTGGCTCAGTCAGGTAGAGCGCTCGGCTGATAACCGGGAAGTCCACGGTTCAAATCCGTGTTGGCCCACCTTCGAGGGCCGATCCTTCCCCAGCCACTTAACTCCGATTCGACTACCGACGAGCCACAGGTACGGCCCGCCCTCGAATTAGCCACCCAGTTTACCGACCGTCCAGAACCTTCTCGGCTCGCTCTATGTCTTCGGAGGTGTTTACATTCACCCGCTCACAGCCCAACTCGATCGCCTCGACCCGCGCCCCTGCACGTACCAACATGCCGATCGCATCGGGTAACTCGTACTCGCCGCGATTGGAGGGCCGGCAGAGTCCCATTGCGGCGAATACCTCTTCGGGCAGCACGTAACAGCCCGTCGTCGCGAGCGTCGATGGCGGTTCCGTGGGCTTCTCGACGACATCGATCACCTGCCCGCCATCCACTTCCTCCGCGACCGAGACGACGCCCGTTTCCCGTGCCGTCTCAGGATCGACCTGCTCTACTGCTATGGCGGCGTCGACTCCCGCCTCACCCACCCGTTCGATCGCGCCCCGTAGATCGCCTGCGAGTACGTTGTCGCCATTCAGAACGACGAACGGGCCATCAACGTGTGGCGCGGCCTGGAGCACGGCGTGACCCAGTCCCAGTCGCTCGCGCTGGTAGACGTAGGTAATCGGCCGGCCTTGGAAGGACTCGCCGAAGTATTCGAGAATCTGTCCGGCTCGGTAGCCGACGACGACCACTACCTCGCTGACGTCGCTCGCGATCAGCGTCTCGAAGGCGTGGGCGAGCAACGGCTTCCCGCCCACCTCGACCAATCCTTTCGGTCGGTCGTCGGTCAGCGGCCCCAGTCGCGTTCCCCTGCCGGCGGCCGGTACAACCCCGATCACGACGGAAGTCGGACCAATGACCTCCTGAAGGTATCGCTGTCTCTCGGCGTCCTTGCCTCGAGTGACCGACCACCATACTCATCCTCTCCCGCCGATACCCTCCCACTGCATGACGGGAGACCCGAACGACTACCAGTTACCCCGCCAGAGTGTCGAGCCCAACATCGAGACGAAGGCTAAAATGGAGTGTGGTGACTGTGGTGCAACCTTCCCTCGATCCGAGGCCCGAACGTGGGCAAAGACCCGGCTGCTGTGCCCGGCGTGTGACTCGGAGGCCATCCGCCATCGAACCGGAACTGATCACGACAGCGACGGCTGATGGCCCCGATACCCGGTAGTTACGGGGATGTTCCCTACTGGTACTCCACTGCTGTCCCGTTTCGCTTCCTCGATCGAGATACGCCATAGACGATACCGTCGCCTCGACCGGATCGCGTCCGGTCTCCGGCGGTTCGGTGGCCCCCTCGATCGTCGATCTTCCCCTCTCGGTAGGACGGGGGGCTATGAGAGAAACGAACGTCCCCAGTTATGAATCAACACGCACCCGGAGGTATAGTATAACTATCTAGTAGAGAAATTTATCTCGGACTACGCGTAGTCATAGATCATGAACGGGAGGGAGAAAGAGGGGCAGTTCCGAGCGGTAGCAGTCCCGGACGAACTCGCAGACCTCCGGGAAGGGGACGTCCTCTGTGATCGCCATCGACGGGAGTGCTATCAGGTGACCGGTATCGATGGGGCCAGCGTTGGACTCCATCGGGACGGAGCTGACTTTAGGATTCCTCGGTCCTTCTTTCTCACCTGGCATCGACGGCGGCTCTTCCCGATCGAGGAGTCCCGCGGTATCGACATGCCCGACTGGTGTTCCCGATGGCGAGAGGCCACTCAGGACGAGGAAACCGGCGCACGAACACTCACTCGATAGAACGAGGCCTCCGTTCATCGATTCGGGGCGATCGCCTTCTCTCGAGCCAGAAGACCACGGATACGATATCGGATACTGAAAAAAAGGCGAGGATGACGGCGGG